>CAVRIQ010000001.1:0-45575 GCA_963721275.1 uncultured Alphaproteobacteria bacterium
TCGTCGAAGCTCGTGCGTCTTTTTCCGCGGCTTTCCGCCGCAGACGGCAGCTCCGCCGGTGGCATAACCACCGGCGAAAGCCGACGAGAGCGCCTGGTCAGGCTGCCTTGGGTTTCGATTTCGCCACATGGGTGGCGATCGCATCCATCAGCGCCGGCGACAGGCAGTCATAAGGCTCAAGCCCGAGTTCCTTCAGGCGCGACCTGATCCCGTTCATCTCCGAGGGGTCGACGCCGAACTCGATCACCGAGGATACGAACGCTGCGAATCCCGGCGCCGCAGAGCCTTGTTCCTGGAACAGTTCGGGATGGATGAAGTCCAGCCCGTAGAACGGGTGTTCCTTGTTCTCGATGCGGCCGTACATATGCGTGCCGCAGACCTTGCAGGCGTGGCGCTGGATCGTCGCCGAGGCGTCGATGATGTGAAGCTTGTCGCCGTTCTCCAGAACGGTCACGTTGTCCCGCGGCACGACCGCGACCACCGAGAAGGTCGCCCCGGCGGGTTTCCAGCACCTGGTGCAGCCGCAGGCGTGATTGTGCGCGACATCGCCCTTGACGCCGACCTTGACCGGCTTGTCCTTGCATTTGCAGACGAGGGTGCCGCCGGCAAAGCTGCCCGAACCCTTCTTGACGCCGCTATCGACCGACGGATGGATGTGAACAGTCATAAGCCAATCCTCCCTTGTGTTTGACGACTTCGATGTAGAACCCGCTTGATTTAGAACACGACGACCGAACGGATCGACTTGCCCTCGTGCATCAGATCGAACCCCTTGTTGATCTCCTCGAGCTTGAGCACGTGGGTGATCATCGGATCGATCTGGATCTTGCCGTTCATGTACCAGTCGACGATTTTCGGCACGTCGGTGCGGCCGCGCGCGCCGCCGAACGCCGTGCCCTTCCAGACCCGGCCGGTCACGAGCTGGAACGGCCGCGTCGCAATCTCCTTGCCGGCTTCCGCCACGCCGATCACCACCGATACGCCCCAGCCGCGATGACAGGCTTCCAGCGCCTGGCGCATCACCGTGGTATTGCCGGTGCAGTCGAAGGTGAAATCGGCGCCGCCGTCGGTCAGCGCGACCAGATGCTGCACGATATCGCCATCGACCTTCCTGGGGTTGACGAAATGGGTCATGCCGAAGCGGCGGCCCCACTCCTCCTTGCCGTCGTTGAGGTCGACGCCGACGATCTTGTCGGCGCCCACCATCCGCGCGCCCTGGATGACGTTGAGCCCGATGCCGCCGAGCCCGAACACGACCACGTTGGCGCCCGGCGTGACCTTGGCGGTGTTGACCACCGCGCCGACGCCGGTGGTCACGCCGCAGCCGATGTAACAGCTCTTGTCGAAGGGGGCGTCCTCGCGGATCTTCGCCACCGCGATTTCCGGCAGCACGGTGAAGTTGGAGAAGGTCGAGCAGCCCATGTAGTGGAAGATCGTCTGGCCCTTGTGGCTGAAGCGCGAGGTGCCGTCGGGCATCAGGCCCTTGCCCTGGGTGGCGCGGATCGCGGTGCAAAGATTGGTCTTCTGGCTGAGGCAGCTTTTGCACTGGCGGCATTCGGGCGTGTAGAGCGGGATCACATGATCGCCGGGCTTGACCGAGGTGACGCCGGCTCCCACCTCGCGGACGATGCCGGCACCTTCATGGCCGAGGATCGAGGGGAATATCCCCTCGCTGTCCAGGCCGTCGAGCGTATAGGCATCGGTGTGGCAAATCCCCGTCGCCTTGATTTCGACAAGGACTTCACCGGCCCTGGGCCCCTCCAGATCCAGCTCGACGATTTCAAGCGGCTTCTTTGCCTCGAACGCGACTGCGGCGCGTGTCTTCATCTTATGCTCCTGTTGCGCTCTTCAACCCCGTAAAACATGTCGTCAGCTGGGCTCATTCACGACTTTCCCACGCAGTCATTTGATTCCCGTACAACTGGTTTCGGCCTGCTTGGCCGCCTCCGGCTTGTCTTCGTGTTGGGGCGGACGGCCGCCCGGAATGGCGCCGTTGGCGCGGGCGCGCAGATACACGTAGATGTCGTCGAGGAAGCACATCACGTTGACGTTGGTCGCGAACGACGGCATCACCTTGTCGTTGGCGGCATCGACGTTCTTGCGGCCGTTGGTCACGACATCGGCGAAGTCGGTGTAGCTCAGCGTCTTCAACGACTCCGCCAGCGCCGGCGCGTAGCTCGATCCCTCGCCATTCGGACCATGACAGACGTGGCAGTCGGAATGGTAGCGGCGAAAGCCGGAATAGGTGTACCAGTCGACCGTCCCGTCCTGGCTTACCTTGTAGGTCGGGTTGCCGCCCTTGTCGGCGTACTTGCCGTTGTCCGATGAAGCCACCGCCGGATCGCCCGATCCGTCAGCCCATGCCGCCGTGCCGGCAACGGCGCTCGCCAGCATGACGAGCGCGAATTTCCAGTGATTGATACCCACGCAACCGTCCTCGTGCAGTTCTGAATTGGGGAGGATAAAAAATCGGCGCGCAGCAAAACCGCGGCGCGCCGATCCATGGTCATCTCGCCGTGACGTCGCACCACCTATTGGCTAGGCAATGCAAACACCGTCAACGTCCCGCCGAGCGAGGTATAGGACGCCAGACCCGCATAGCCGCCGACGGCGCCGAGGCCCGCGGTATCGACGGTCTTTTCCTTGCTCGGCAGCTTGCCCTGATCGACCGCGCCATGCCAGGCGGCGGCGTTTTCAGGCTGAAGCAGACCGGCCGCGAGGCCGATACCGGCCCAGCCGCCGACGCCGGACAGCACCGCGACGTACTGCTTGCCGCCGTGTTCGTAGGTCATGACGTTGCCGATGATGCCGGACGGGGTCTTGAACTTGTAGAGTTCCTTGCCCGTCTTGGCGTCGACCGCCTTCAGATAGCCTTCGAGCGTGCCGTAGAACACCACGCCGCCGGCCGTCGCCAGCGCGCCGCCCCACGCCGAGAATTGCTCCTTGTTGGACCACACGATCTTGCCCTTCTTGCCGTCCCAGGCGATGAAGTTGCCCATGTGGGTATCGCCCTTGGGCGGATACATCGCCACGGCGGCGCCGACATAAGCCTGACCGGCGGTGTAGGATACCTTGTAGGGCTCATAGTCCATGCAGACGTGGTTGGTCGGGACGTAGAACAGCTGCGTGTCCGGGCTGTAGGCCGCCGGTTGTTCGTCCTTGGTGCCGAGCGCCGCCGGGCAGATGCCCTTCGAGTTGGTGTCTTCACCGTTGTGCTGCGTCGAATAGGCGTCGACGACCAGCGGACGGCCGTAGGTCTTGGAGTTTTTATCCATGTCGACCTTGGTGGCCCAGTTCACCACCGGATCGAATTTTTCCGCGACCAGCAGTTCGCCGGTGCCCCGATCGAGCGTGTAGCCGAAGCCGTTACGGTCGAAATGGGTCAGCAGCTTGCGTGGTTTGCCGTCAATGGTCTGATCGGTCAGGATCATTTCGTTGACGCCGTCGTAGTCCCACTCGTCGTGCGGGGTCATCTGGTAGATCCACTTGACCTTGCCGGTATCGAGGTCGCGCGCCCAGATCGACATCGACCACTTGTTGTCACCGGGGCGCTGCACCGGGTTCCAGGTCGAGGGATTGCCCGAACCGTAATAGACGAGGTTCAGCTCGGGATCGTAGGAATACCAGCCCCATGTGGCGCCGCCGCCGATCTTCCACTGATCGCCCTGCCAGGTGGAGGTCGATGAATCCGGCCCGACCGGCTTGCCAAGGGCGGTGGTCTTGACGGGATCGATCAGCGTGTCGGAGTCCGGCCCTTCCGAAAAGCCGCGCCAGACCAGCTTGCCGTCCTTGAGGTTGTACGCGCTTACCCAGCCGCGAACGCCGAATTCGCCGCCGGATACGCCCACCAGCACCTTGTCCTTGAACACGAACGGAGCGCCGGTGCCGGACTGGCCCTTGCCGGCTTCGCCATCCATGACCGACCAGACCTTGGCCCCGGTCTTGGCGTCGAGCGCGACCAGCGTCGTATCGGCCTGATGCAGGAAGATCTTGCCGTCCGCGTAGGCGACGCCCCGGTTGACGGTGTCGCAGCACATGATCGGGATCACGTTGGGATCCTGCCGCGGTTCATATTTCCAGAGGATCTTGCCGTCATGGTTCAGATCCAGCGCATAGACCGTGTTCGGAAACGGCGTATGCACATACATCGTGTCGCCGACCACCAGCGGTCCGCCTTCGTGACCGCGAAGCACGCCGGTTGAAAATGTCCAGGCGACCTGCAGCTTGCCGGCGTTGGCCGCGGTGATCTGATTGAGCTTGGAATAGCGTGTGTTGGCGTCGTCGCCCTGCTGCATGACCCATTGCTTGGGGTCCTTGGCAAGTTTATCCAACGCCTCGTCGGCGCGCGACGCCGATACCTGTATAGCAATGAGGCTCAGACCGGTAGCGAGTAGCACCTTGCGCATAGTGAATCCTCCCAGTTGCGAGCGAAGGGTTCCGTAAAAACGGTCCACTTTTCAGTTTTGTTCGTTGGTATCCCTACCCGGTTCGGAAATGGGAAACTTGCCCAAGAGAGAAGTGCGGTTGCGCGAAAGCGAAACACAGCGAATTTTTTAGCTCGCGCCCGTGATGTTCTCAGACGGCGCGCCTCCATGCTGCGATGCGTCAGCCGCTTTTGGCCTTACTCCATCGGACCGACTCCTTGATTGAGGTTCCCCGATTGAGGTTCCCCTTGACGGCGCGGAAACTAAGTCGGAGGATTATCAAAGAGATGGTCAGGGGGCGTGCTGCTCAAACGCAATGACCGCCTTAAATTGAGATAAAAGTCGCTCCATCATGACTCGATGCCTCTTGCGGCAAGCGGTCATGTCTGATCTCGAATCGGTGGCTGGATATGTCCGACACGGTCCGCTCACTTAACACTTCCGGCTTGGCGCCGAAGAAGCAGATTCAACATTGGTCAGATGCACTGACCGATCTCTGCGGCCACTTCGACATCGATCCGCTGGAGGCTTCGTCGTTCGAAGGCCGGATCAACTACACGACGGTTTCGAAGCTAAAGCTCTGTCAGATCGAGGCGAGCCAGCATCGGCTTGCGCATACCGCCGCGCGCGCCATGCTGGGCGGTCATCCCTTCGTCAAAATACATTTTCAGACTCACGGGATCTCGCATTTCGAGCAGGGTGGCCGCCGCATCGAGCTGATGCCCGGCGACTGTCTCGCCTATGATGTATCCTGTCCGCACACGATCGTCAGCCCGATGCTGACACGACACGAGGTCGTCATCGTGCCGAAGGAGCTGCTGCAGGAACGCGGCTTCCGCCTGGCGAAGATGACGGCATGCAAACTCTCGGCGCGCACCGGCACCGGCCGGATCGCCTACAACTTTGTCCATGCCGCGTTCGACGAAGCGACCAAGCTGTCGCCGAACAACGCGATCGGGGTGGCCGATTCGCTGATCGACCTCCTGCTGCTGCCGCTGCGCGAGCCCGACGCGATGTTCGATCGTGGCGGGCCCGAGGCGATGTATGTCCGGGCGCAGTTCTTCATCCGCGAACATCTGCGCGACCCGGATCTTTCGATCGAGCAGATCTCGGCCGCACTGAGCTGCACCAAGCGATATCTGCACATGTTGTTCAGCGACAGGGGTATCACCATCAGCGACTATATCCGGCACGCAAGGTTGCAGAACTGCCGCCAGGAGCTGGAAACCCAGGCAGGAAAGACCATCACGGACGTCGCATTTTCGTGGGGCTTTTCGAGTTCGTCGCACTTCAGCCGCGTGTTCCGGCAGTATTTCGGCGTTGTTCCGTCTGCGATTCACAAAGCGCAGCACGGTGGTCCGTCCCCGGACTTTCCTTGCGAATAGAACTTCCGCTTCGGCGCGCGCGGCGAATACTGGGCTTGCACGCCTGCTGGCGCACGCTCTCCCGCATCGAGGCCTGGACGCACGAACTCAAGGGGACGTTACACAAACGGACGGTGCCGTATCGGGACGCCCGATCCTCGGGTCCCGGGCTTCATTTTGATTCGCTTGACGCCCTTGAAGGCGGTCCGGTCCGATGTTTTGAAGTCTCTGGCAGCACGCCAGCCACGGCTCGACGCAAAATTGCATCGAGCCGCGCCGGTCGTTTCGATGCGGTCTATTTGCGCGCTGCGCAGGCGTACATGTTGATTTCCATGCCCACCGGCACTTCGACAATTTTAGGAGTCTTCCAGGTCATTCCATCCTCCCAAGAGTTTGGCGCGAACTCCACGCCGAAGTTGAACCTAGGACCACGCCCGACACCGCGCAAGTGCGGAAGATCGAGCGTCGAACAACTGCGGGCCGGCCTGACAGCCGATATTTCGCTCCTGGACGAAGCGATTTCTCTCTTGGGCAAGGTCCACCGCCTATCGGTCAATCGGTGTGCAGGTTTGCCCCACGCTGGCGACTACCACTTCGACCGCGTCGTGCTTCCTTCGGGCTTGGCCGCGCTTTTGGGCGCCGCGATCGCGCCAAACTGAAACGGAAGATCGCACCACCAATATTGAGGCCGTCCCTGCGGCCAAGGCGTTCGCAGTGGAATTGCTGTAGATGTAAGATTACCGCGCGTGGTGCTCTATCACGAGACGCTATCGCAGCACCGTCCCGAATACGTGATCCCAAAGAGTTGTACTGACACCGTAGTTTCGCGTCGCGAAACGATGATGGATTCGATGGTGTCTGAGCAGCGGCACCATCAAGGTATCCGGACCGTGATGCGCGCAGTGATGCACGAACAAGTACCAGGCGTAGGCGACCAGCGTGCCCGCGCCAAAAGCCCCGCCTGCTATCAAATAGACCAGCGCGAAACAGCTCCAGATCTGCCAAAAAATCGTGAGGACCGCGCTGTCGGGATTGGCATGATGCCGCCGATGTTCGGTCGGTGCGAAACCATGCAGCACAAAGCGGTGCACCAGATATTCGGCGATCGTCCACCCGACCGCGCCACAGACGAAAAGGGCGATGTCAGAACTCATTCCGACATGCGACAGCGCGAGCAGGACGATTGCGAGCAAGGACGCCAGCAGCATTTCGCCAAAATAGATGATCGCGGTCATGGGCCCAACCGAGGCGTTTGTACTATTCAACGCGGCGCGTCCCCGGCGCGCAATCGGGCGGCGTGCGGCGCTCACAATATGATCGGCAGCCGCGTCAAATGCTATTGAACATTCGACCGACCCGAGCGTCTTCGGGATCAGGACGGGACGAAAGTCCCTGGAGCGAGCCAACCTCGGCGCGCGTGAATTGACGAAGCGGCGGAACCGGCGCGCTGCCTATGACCCGGCCATCAGGAAGGCGCAAAGCGACAATGGATGGAGCGCAGCGCTCCGCAACGCTGAAGGCGCGCGGCGTTTGGCGAAGAAGACGGTACACGAAACAGGTCTGATAATGACCTGTCCGCTGCTGCCCTCTCCCCGCCGATCCCGGGCGTCAGCCGCAATGATCCCGCAGCAATCTGGCGGGGCGTCACCTTAGGCGCTGCGGCCGAGCAGCGCAGGGATGCTATTGCAATCGCTGTTGCGCAGCTACCAAAGTCGATCCGCCCGAAGGTTAGACTCCGAAACCATGGCCGATTGCGGCTAATTCCGCTTTTTCAGAGACGCGTCGCTTTATGAGACTTCGAGGCGATCGCCGACGGCTAAAGTCCCGGGCGGGAAACTCCGCCCCCAAACGATCTTGAAGGCTGCGGCAAGCTGTCGCCCACGGTCGTCCGACCAAGCTTCGGCTGAATTAAATCGCGGAGGCTTTCGAAACCCGGCCGGGCGGGTCGCTGGGTCTAAGATGCGTTGGCAAGACGTCTCTCGATAGTCGGCATGTCCGCAAGCGCGCGGACCAGAACCGCCATAACCGGAGCGAAGGCATCAATGCTGGCGAGCGGCTCAGGCAACCTGGCATCAGGTCACTGTCACGATCGAGCGAACAGCTCCTGCGTCGTGACTCCGCCGGGAACGGAACTCTTCGCCGCGCCGATCACTTGCGTCAACGAGGATCCGCCCTGCGGCGCTGTCGGGTCTGGCCGCACGGCGTCCCTGCGGTCGGAGCGCCCCGATCCTCCATCACTTTCCGGATCATGGTCGGGCGGAAGACATTATGAAGATATGATAGAGTTCGATCGATTCCGGGGTTCCAAGGATCGAATGGCACGACGTACCGGCAGCGCCGACCTACCTCTCCATGGCGGACGCGTCCCGCCGTGGCTGGCGACGCGCATGTCCTCGCTCGGCGCCGTCATTGCGCAAGCGATCGTGCACCATTACGGCCGCGACGAGTTCCTGCAGCGACTGTCGCATCCGTTCTGGTTTCAGTCGTTCGGCGCGGTGATGGGCATGGACTGGCACTCGTCCGGCATCACGACCAGCGTGATCGGCGCGCTGAAGCGCGGGCTCGGGCCGCTGCAAGATGAACTGGGGATCCATGTCTGCGGCGGTCGCGGCCAGCACTCCCGAAAGACGCCCGATGAGTTGCGCCTGCTCGGCGAGCGCATCGGTTTCGACAGCGCTGGGCTGATCCGTGCGAGCCGCCTGGTCGCGAAGGTGGACAGCGCCGCCGTGCAGGACGGCTTCGACCTCTACCTCCACGGCTTCTTCGTCACTGACGATGGCAAGTGGACCGTCGTGCAGCAGGGCATGAACGGCAACAAGAGGCAGGCACGCCGTTACCACTGGCATTCGGAAAACCTCGCGAGCTTCGTCGAGACCCCCCACACGGCCATCGACGGACCGGCGCAGGGCGAGATCGTCAATCTGACGGACAAGCGCGCGGAACCCTCGCGCGCGGCGCAACTCGAACTGCTGGCCGATTTCGGCCCCGACCGCATCGTGACCGAACTGGCCGAATTGACGGGAAAAACTCCCGCTCAAGGCTTCCTGCCCCATCTCGTCATGCCGGCGCATCACGACGTGCGATCCAGCGACGTGTTTTCGCGGCGCCTGCACGGCACGCTCGCCGCAGCTGCCGAGCGTGGCCCGGTCGACTTTCCGGAATTGCTGCTCGCGCCGGGGGTCGGCGCACGCACGGTGCGTTCGCTCGCGATGGTCGCGGAGGTCGTGCACGGCGCGCCCTACCGCTTCCGCGATCCGGCGCGTTTCTCGCTGGCGCATGGCGGCAAGGATCGGCATCCCTACCCCGTTCCGATCAAGGTGTATGACGAAACGATCCGCGTCCTGAAAGCGGCCGTCCGGAATGCGAAGCTGGGCCGCGACGAGGAGTTGCAGACCTTGAAGCGTCTCGACGATCAGGCGCGCCGGCTCGAGCGGACTGTCCAGGGGCCGTCGCTGCAGTCTTTCATCGCCGCCGAGCGCGCGGCTTCGCCGGCGCTGGACGGCCGCTCGGTGTTCGGATGGGAGCGCGAAATGGTCAACCCCAAGGTCGCGGGATCATGAGCTCGAGGTTACCCGCCACCTCACGTGACCCGCCCCACGGTATCGCCGGCGTCAAGCCTTGTGTTCATAGAGCAGCCGCGCGCGGATCGTTCCTTCCAGCGATCGGATGTCGGCGAGCACGCGCTGGCTGTCCGCCGCCGAAGCGTCGGCATCGAGAACCACATAGCCGACGTCGTGGTCGGTCTCGTAGTATTGCGCGGCAATGTTGACCGCATGGCGTGCGAGCACCTCATTGAGCCGCCCGAGCATGCCCGGCACGTTGCGCTGGACCTGAATGAAGCGGGTGCCCAATGGCCGGGCCAATAGCTGCACCTGCGGAAAATTCACCGCGCCCATGGTCGAACCGGTGTCGCTGTAGTCGATGAGCTTGCGCGCGACCTCGGCGCCAATGCGTTCCTGCGCCTCTTCGGTCGAACCGCCGATGTGCGGCGTCAACAGGACATTCGGCAGGCCCTGCAGCGGCGAAACGAAGCCCTCGGCATTCGAGCTCGGCTCGACGGGAAAAACGTCGACGGCGGCGCCACGCAGCCGGCCGTCCCGCAGGGCCTCGGCGAGTGCGTCGAGATCGACAACCGTGCCTCGGCTGTTGTTGATGAGATAGGCGCCCTGTTTCATCGCCCGGATCTGGTCGCGGCCGATCATCCCGTGCGTGGCCGGCGTTTCCGGCACATGCAGGCTCACGACGTCGCTCTGCCCCAGCAGTTCCTGCAGGCTGCCGACCGGCTCGGTGTTGCCATGGCGCAGCCTGTCGGTGTGGTCGTAGAAGATCACCCGCATGCCCAGCGCTTCCGCAAGATTCGATAGCTGCGAGCCGATATTGCCGTAACCGACGATGCCGAGCGTCTTGCCCCTCACCTCGAGGCTGTCATTGGCGGACTTGTCCCAGCCTCCCTCGTGGGCGGCGTTGGAACGCGAGACGACGCGGCGAAACAGCATGACGATCTCGCCGATCACCAGTTCCGCCACGCTGCGGGTGTTGGAAAACGGCGCGTTGAACACGGGAATCCCGCTCCGGCGGGCGGCGTCGACATCCACCTGATTGGTGCCGACGCTGAAGCATCCGACGGCGATGAGCCGGTCCGCCGCCTCGAGGACATCAGCGGTAATCTGGGTGCGCGACCGGATGCCGAGCAGGTGCACGCCCTTGATGGCTTCCTTCAACGCATCGCCGCCAAGGGCCTTGGGCAAGCGCGTCAGGTTGGAATAGCCCGCGGTCTCGATCATCTGCGCGGCGCTGTCATTGACGCCTTCGAGCAGCAGAACCCGGATCTTGTCCTTGGAGAGCGAGAATTGCGGTTGAAGCTGAATATTGGTCACGATAGCGGTGTCCTGCAGGGATGAGTGAGCTGCCAGCTGCTTGCCCCGCGGCGGAACGCCCGGTTCAGCCCGAGGCTGCGCATCTCGGTTCAGATTCTGTTTGATTTCCCGGTGCACACGGGCGCGCGCAACCGCCTTTTTACCGGCAGGCGAGTTACCTCGCCGGCGCTGGTCCTTCAATGGCTACAACATGGCCACCGCCACCTAAGCCACCAGGCTCGGGCCTTCGGCACTCTTCTGACTTGAAGCTTGACGTCTCCAGTCTCATTCCCATGCCCAGCCCGAAAAATCGTTCGCAAACTGGGGCACCTGGGCCCACACGCCCTTCAACTTCTTGTTCGCGATGCTGATCAATTGCGGCTGGTACAGGAAGCCGGCGGCAGCGTCGGTTGCGAGCATGCGCTGGGCGTCGCCCAATAGCCTGGCACGATCGGCATCGTTCGCGGCTTGCGTGATCGACTTGTAAAGCGCGTTGAAGGCCTCCGACTTGTAGCCGGTATAGTAATTGTCCTCGGTGAACTTCACGAGGTCGAACGGCTCGACATGGGAGACGATGGTGAGATCGTAATTGTGCGGACCGGTGACGTTGAACACCGACGACAGCCACTGCGCCCATTCCACATTCTCGATCTTGGCGATGATGCCGATCTTGGCGAGCTGCGCCGCCAGCACCTCGCCGCCCTGTCGCGCGTAGGGCGGCGGCGGAAGCTTCAGGCTGACTTCCAGCGGCGTCTTCACGCCGGCCTCAGTGAGCAGCTTCTTCGCCTTCTCGACATCGAAGGGATTGATGCCCGTGGTGTCGACGTAGCCCAGCGAGCCCGGGGTGTAGAAGCTGCCGATCGGCACGCCGAAACCGTCGGCCGCCCCCTCGATCATGGCCTTGCGGTCGATTGCGGCGAGGATCGCGCGCCGAACCCGCACATCGTCGAACGGCTTCCTCTTGTTGTTGATGGCGACGATGGTCTTGGCCCGCGAGCCGCCGATCATCACGTTGAATCTCGGATCTGCCTTGAACTGGGCCAGGCTCCGCGCCGCGGCCACGCGGGGGAACGCATCGACGTCGCCCGAAAGCAGCGAGGCGACCTGCGCCGACGGATCGCTGATGAAACGGATAACGACCTTGTTGAGCTTGATCGCCGCCGCGTCGCGATACTCCGGCCATTTGGTCAGCGTGATCGACGAACCCTTGGCCCAGGCCGCAAGCACGAACGGCCCGGTGCCGACGGGCTTCGTGGCGTTGGTGGGCGCGCTCTTCGGCTCGACGATCGAGGCCGTGGCCTGCCCAAGCAGGAACGGCAAATTGGGCTCGGGGTTCTTCATGTTGATCACGACGGTATCGCTGTCCGGCGTAGTGATCGCCGCGATACTCTGGAACAGGCTCTTGTCCTTGTTGGTGCTGGCCGGATCCACTGCCCGCTCAAATGAGAACTTCACCGCCTGCGCGTTGAACGGTTCGCCGTTCTGGAATCTCACGCCTTTGCGGAGCTTGAACGTGTAGGTCTTCAGATCGGGCGCGGCCTGCCAACTCTCGGCCAGCAACGGCGCGACCGAACCGTCCTCCTTCACCTTGGTCAGCGTCTCGTACACATTATAAAGAGTGACCTCGGCGATGGCCGCGGCGGCCCCGCTGGTCGGATCGAGGCCGGGCGGCTCCAGCGTCATGCCCATGACGACGCTGTCTTTCTTGCCCTGCGCCGAAGCTTGTTGCGGCAAGAGCGAAAGCGCTGTCATCGCAGCGGTGAGCAGAACGAGCTTCCTGAACATACAAGCACTCCTGGAACGGGACGAATCCCCATGGGCACGTCAATCCGACATCCGCATCACATTATCACGTCTCGGCCGTCAAGGAAGGCAGCGCCATGACGGTCTCGGCGTGGTGACAGGCGGCGGAATGACCGGGACCAACGCTGCGCGCCAGCGGCGCGACCGCGCGGCAATGCGCGTCGGCGAAGGGGCATCGGCCGGCATAGGCACAGCCCGTCGAACCCGGCGGTTGCGACGCCATCGCCGGCGCGCCGCGACGTCGCCGCGCGCGGCCCGGACGGGCGCGCGGCACGGCTTCGAGCAGCGCGTGGGTGTAGGGATGCGCGCGGCGGTTGAATAGATCCTCCGGCCTCCCCTGTTCGACGATGCGTCCGAGGTAAATCACCGCGATCTCGTCGCACAGATATTCCACCACGGCGAGGTCATGGCTGATCAGGACGTAGCTCAATCCGAACTCGTCCTGAAGATCTTCCAGCAGATTGAGCACCTGCGCCTGCACCGAGACGTCCAGCGCGCTGACCGGCTCGTCGGCGACGATCAGTCTGGGCTGCGTGATCAGGGCCCGCGCGATGGCGATGCGCTGGCGCTGGCCGCCGGAGAATTCGTGCGGGAACTTGTCCATATCGGCGTCGCGCAGGCCCACCTGCTTCAATACCGCGGCGACGCGGCCGCGCTGCTCGGCGCGATCGATACGGCCGAGCGCGGTGAGCGGTTCGGCGACAATGCGCGCGACCGTCTGGCGCGGATCGAGCGAGCCCTGGGGATCCTGAAACACCATCTGGAAATCGCGCCTGGCGCGGCGAAGTTCGCCGGCGGGCAGACGATGCAGGTCGCGTCCGAGCAATCGCACCGAGCCGGATGTCGGCGTCTCCAGCGCCATCACCACGCGGGCGAAGGTGGATTTGCCCGAACCGGATTCACCGACCACGCCGAGGCTCTTGCCCGCCGCCAGTCGCACGCTGACGCCGTTGAGCGCCAGCACCTGCGGAGCGGCCCTGAACAGGTTTTCGCGCGGCAATTGGTATCGATGCACGAGGTCATCGACCTCGAGAAGCATCGGCTCGGGCGCCGCGGTTGCCGTCGTGCTCATGCGCTCACGGCCCCGATCCGGTTCGCCATCGAGATGTCGGTACGCAGGCAGCGCACGGTGTGGCCGGCATTGACGGTGACGGGCGCCGGAAAGATCGCCCGGCAGCGTTCCTCGGCGATGTCGCAGCGGTCGGCGAAGGCGCAGCCGGAAGGCAGGTCTGCAAGCTCCGGCACGGTGCCGGGGATGGTTTGCAGGCGCGTGCCTTTCTGCGCGCCGAGCCGCGGCCGCGCGCGAAACAGGCCCTGGCTGTAGGGATGACCCAGCCCCGCGAACACGGCCTCGATGGTCCCGTTCTCCACCACGGTGCCGCCATACATCACCATCATGCGCTGCACGTTTTCGGCGATGACGCCGAGGTCGTGGGAAATCAGGATCATCGACATGCCGCGTTCGGCCACCAGGTCGGCGATCAGGTCGAGGATTTGCCCCTGAATGGTGACATCGAGCGCGGTGGTCGGCTCGTCCGCGATCAAGAGGTCCGGCTCGCAGGCCAGCGCCATGGCGATGGTAATGCGCTGGCGCTGGCCGCCGGAAAACTGGTGCGGGTAGGCATCGGCCCGCCTCGCCGCATCGGGCAGGCCGACGCGGTCGAGCAGTGCAATCGCCTCCCTGTAGGCCTGCGCGGCCGAAAGACCCTTGTGCCGGCGCAGCGGCTCGCCGACCTGGCGGCCGACGGTGTGCATGGGATTGAGCGCCGTCATCGGCTCCTGAAAGATCATGCTCACGCGATTGCCGCGCAGCTTGCAGTAGTCGGCGTCGGCCAGGCCGACCAGTTCGCGGCCGTCCAGCCGGACGCTGCCACTAACCTCGGCGCTCTCCGGCAACAGCCCCATCAGCGCCATCGCGGTCACCGACTTGCCGCAACCGGATTCCCCGATCAGGCCGAGGGTCTCGCCGCGCGCCAGCGAGAAGCTGACGCCGCGCACCGCGTCGGCCAGGCCACGTCCGGTATTGAGCCGGACGCGCAGATTGTCGACTTCGATCAGCGGCTTTCTGTCGGTCATCACCGCTCCCGCGACAAACGCGGATCGAACAGGTCCCGCAGTCCGTCGCCCAGCAGATTCAGTCCCAGCACCGCGGTTGCGATCGCAACACCCGGATAGACCGCAAGCGACGGCGACTGAAACAACAGGCTCTGCGCGTCATTGAGCATCCGGCCCCAGGACGGTTGCGGCGGCTGGGTGCCCAGCCCGAGATAGGAGAGCGCCGCCTCCGCCAGGATCGCCAGCGCGAACTGGATCGTCGCCTGCACGATCAGGATCGAGAGAATATTGGGCAGCACATGCTCGAGCGTGATCCGGAATTTGCCCTTGCCGGAGGCCCGCGCCGCCAGCACGAACTCGCGCGACCAGATCGCGTTGGCGGAGCCGCGGCTGATGCGCACGAAAAGCGGGATCTGGAAGATACCGATCGCCGTGATCGAGGTGAGCATGCCGGGCCCGGCCACCGCAGCCAGCATGATCGCCGAAAGCAGCGCCGGAAACGCGAAGGTGAAGTCGGAAAGCCGCATGATCGCTTCCTCGACCCATC
Organism: uncultured Alphaproteobacteria bacterium; assembly: GCA_963721275.1. GTDB lineage: Bacteria > Pseudomonadota > Alphaproteobacteria > Rhizobiales > Xanthobacteraceae > Bradyrhizobium. The sequence goes on from CAVRIQ010000001.1 coordinate 15,050, forward strand.
CCCTGCGGGCGGCCGCAACCAGCCCGAGCGAGGCGCCGAACGACAGACCGATGCCCACCGCGATTACACCGACCATGATCGAGCTTCTGGCGCCTACCAGCAGCAGCGAGACGATGTCGCGGCCCAGCATGTCGGTGCCGAGCCAGTGCAGCGCGGAAGGCGGATTGAGCCTGTGCGTCATGTCGATCTCGTAGGCCGGCCATGGCGTCCAGACCAGCGACAGTAGCGCCGCCGACACCATCAACATGGTGAGCACGCCGCCCGTCACGAAGCTGCGGTGAGCAAGCGCACGCTGCCAGAAACTCCGGCCGGACCGGCGCGACTGCGACGGAACCGCAGCGTCGGGCGGAGCGGCGTTCGCCGGCATCGCCGACACCGGTCGAATGCCGCTCATGGTTGGCCGGCCTTGAGACGCGGGTCGATCGCCGCATAGAGCACGTCGACCACGAAATTCACGATCACGACCATCGCCGCCAGCAGCATCACGCAATTGCGGATCACGATGAGGTCGCGATTTGCGATCGACTGGAAAATGAGGCGCCCCAGGCCGGGCAGGTAGAACACGTTCTCGATCACGATCGCCCCCGCAAGCAGGTTGGCGAATTGCAGCCCCATCACCGTCATGACCGGGATCATCGCGTTGCGGAGCACGTGCCCCCACATCACCTGGCGCCGGCTGAGGCCCTTGGCGCGCGCCGTGCGCACGAAATCCTCCCGCAACACCTCGAGCACCGCGGAGCGCGTCACCCGCGCCAGGATCGCGGCCTGCACCACCGCGAGCGAAATCGCCGGAAGCAGCAGCGAGCGGATGCCGGAAAGAATGCCCTCGTCCCAGCCCGCGAATCCGCCGGCCGAGAGCCATTGCAGCTTCACCGAGAACAGCAGGATCAGGAGGATGGCGAACCAGAAATTCGGAATGGCGATGCCGAATTGCGTCGCCGCCATCACCCCGACATCGCCGATCTTGTTGTGATGGGCGGCGGTGTAGACGCCGGCGGCGAGCGCCAGCACCACCGTGAGCAGCATCGCCATGACCGCCAGCGGAACGGTCAGCGCCAGCCGCTCGGCGATCAGATCCGCCACCGGCGTGCCATAGGAATAGCTGTTGCCGAGATCGCCGACCACAAGGCCGCCGATCCAGTGCAGATAGCGAAGGACCAGCGGCTGGTCGAGCCCGAGTTTGATCGTCATGGCGTGGATCGCCTCCGGCGAGGCGTCCGCGCCCATCAGCATCTCGGCGGCGTTACCCGGCAACGCATCGAGGACGAGAAAGATGATCAGCGAGGCGCCCGCAAGCGTCGCAACCAGTGTCACAAGGCGCCGGAGAATGAAGACGCTCACCGCAGGTTCCCTTCGCGCGGAAATGATCGGCCGGAAGACATCGCAGCGCGGATCATCCGATCTTTGCGAATATCATTCAATAGAACTTGCGAAAATTCCGGCATGCGCGCCGATGCGTGTGATCTTTCGCACCGTCACGCGGTCGGTGACGGCGTCAAAACCGCATCCGGCCAGCGATCGAGCCAGCTCTGCGCCGCTTCGAACAGCGCGCAGACCCGCAGCAATTCGGCATCGCCGCGAAACCGCCCGACCAGTTGCAGCCCGATCGGAAGCCCGTCGGCGCCGAAGCCGCAGGGAATGCTCACGGCCGGATGCCCCGTCATATTGAACGGCATCGTCCAGGGAAACCAGTTCGGGCGAACGTCGCCAAACACCTCACCGTCGATGTCGATGGTGCCGAACAAATCCTGCAGAATCGGAAGCGCGGTGCGCGAGATCGTCGGCATGACGAGCAGATCGGCGCGCTGCAGCAGCGATTGCACGTGCCGGAACAGGATCGTTCGGTCGAACATCGCCTGCTGGTAGTCGGCGCCGCTGATGCTTTGCGCCAGCGCCAGCTGCCTGAGGAAGGTTTCGCTCAACTCGTCGCGGTGCTCGGCCGCGAGCTTTTCAAACCGGGTCCGCCAGACGGTGTGATTGATCGCCCGCCAGATCGGCTCGACCTCGAAACCGTCGCCGGACATCTCCTCCAGTTCGGCACCGAGGGCCTCGAGCGTCTTCAGGCTCGTGCCGAATGCCGCGGCAACATCGCAGGACGCCTTGCGGCCCGGAGGCGCGAGGCAGAACAGAATTTTCTTTCCCCTGAGGTCACCGTTCGGCAGGGCGCCGCCGATGAAATCCGCTGGGGGAATTCCGATCGACCACGGATCGGACGCATGCTCTCCGGCCATTGCCTGCATCATCAGCGCGGTGTCGGCGACGTTGCGCGTCATCGGCGTGACATAGGTTTGATTGCCGAAGGCGTCCTGCACCTGGCTGTGGGGAACGACGCCATTGCTCTGCTTCAGCCCGACGACGCCGTTGCAGGCCGCCGGAATGCGGGTGGAACCGCCGCCATCCGTGGCGACCGCGAGCGGCGCAATGCCGCTCGCGACGGCCACCGCCGCGCCGCCGCTCGAGCCGCCGCTGGAGCGCCTGTCGCTCCAGGCGTTGCGGGTGCGGCCGAACAAGGGCGAATCGGTCAGGCACTTGGTGCCGAATTCCGGCGTCGTGGTCTTGCCGATCAGGATCGCGCCGGCCGCGCGCAGCCGGGCCACGGCGACCGCGTCATGGTCGGGAACGTTGTCCCGGTAGGGAACGGCCCCAAAGGTCGTGCGCACGTCTTTGGTGTTGACGATGTCCTTGACGGTGAACGGGATGCCCTCCAGGCCCCGGAGCGGCTCGCCCGCAACGATCCTGCGCTCGGCTTCCCCTGCTTCGGCCAGCGCCCGGTCGGCGCAGAGCTCAATGAAGCAATTCAACTCCGGCTGCAATCGCTCCGCCCGCGCCAGGACGGCGCGGGTGACTTCGAGCGGCGAAATCTCCTTGGCGCCGATATGCCGCCGCAGCTCGGCGGCGGAGAGGAAGCAAGGATCATCGTTCATCTTCAAACCACTTCTCCGGCGACCATCCCGCGCTGACAGACTAGGCTTCGATCCGAACTGAAGCAACGCGGCCGACCCGATTCGCCGGATCGATCGATTTCATCGATAGCCTCAGGCGAGCCATTCGACCGAAGAAAAAGCGCCGATCAGTGGTCATGCCACGCCGGCTTCGGGAACATTATCGGCTGGGCGCCGGGCAGAGTCGCCGGAGCAATCCCGTAGAACTCGCCGTTCTGCCACTGCCCGACCCACCAGTTCTCCTTATAGAGATTATTCTCCAGCTTGACCGGGCCCAGGATCGTGTCGAACGTCCCTGTCTGCAATTCCCTGATCACGGCCACACGATCTATCTTGCCTACGCGTTCAACCGCCTGCTGCAGCATTTGAAGAGACGCATAGGTGACCGGGCTCGCCCAACGGTCGGGTTCCTGGCCGACCAACTCCAAATGGCGCTTCAAGTAGGCTTTGCTCTCCGGAGCGTCAGCGTGCCACCCGCCCAGACCCATCACGCCTTCGACGTCGGCACCGAAGCGTTGTTTGTAGAGCGGGAACGCGGTCCCGACGGCGGTATAAAAAACCTTGGGATTGAACGCCAATGCCCGCGCTCGCTCAGGTGATGGCAATCGTGTCGGGCGGATAGCTGAAGGCCACGAACGAATCCGGGTCGAGCTGCTTCACTTCGGTCATGATCGCGCTCATGTCCGGGAGGTCGACCGGATACGATCGATCGTAAACGAGATCGAAACCGCTCTTCTTGAGCGCTCTGCGGGCCGCCTTCGCGAGGCCGATGCCAAGCTGATCGGCCACGCTGAGCATTGCCACCCTGTTGCCGATCTTGCCCTCCGAACGCAGCTTCGCGATTGTCTCCACAAACCCCTGCGCAGCACCGTCCATTGTCCCGAGGAACCAGAAACTGTTTGGCCAGAGCTTGCCCAGCTCAGGGGCCCGATCGCTCAGCGCGGTCACGGCCAAATGCGGATACCCGGCACGGTGCAACAGCGGCCCCACGGCCAAATTGAGTCCGGTTCCCCACGGCGGAAGAATGAGATCGACCTTGTCCTGCTTGATTAACCGCTCGACCGCCTCCACAGCATCGTCCACATTGCTGTGATCATCGTACTCGACAACCTCGATCGGCACCCGCTTGCCGAGGCTTTTGAGCATGATGCCACCGGCTGCGTTCACCTCTTTGACCCAGAGGCGGTAATTGGGGAGGACGGTAATGCTCGCGCCTGGCGCGTTCGGCCCGCTCAACGAAATCGCATAGCCGATCTTGACCGATTTCGACGTTTGACCGTGCGCGGCAATGCTGCTGGCCATCATGCCCGCCAGCGCGGCAACGATCGCGATCGTCAATGAGCGCGTTGTCATGGTGTCCTCCGTCGGTAGGCTGCAACGCAAGCCGCCCAACTCTGGTACACGATCCATCTTAATCGTCTGCTTAATCGTCTGCCGCTGTCGAACCGCACCGCGTCGGCTTAACAAGTTACAAATACGCAGGCGCGCAATGCACGGGCAGCCTTTTCGCGCCCCCGACTACAGTATCTATGGAATTCGTTAGTCGGACGTTGACTACGATTAAAACAAAGGTAATCGCCCTCGACCTTGCTGACCGCTGCTTAGGCGCAAACCTATAAAGTAAGCGCCAGAGGTCATGATGTTCAATCCGTTCACGCCAAAGTTGTTCAGGAGAATCGCTCTCGTCGGCTCGATTGTGCTCGTTATCGGCATGGGTGTCGGGCAGATACTTAAATCGACGGTCGACCATCTGCTCTATTGGGATGCCACCGCAGCCGCGGAGAGCTGGGCGAAGTATGTCGCAGAAAATGTGACCGATATCGAAGATATCGCCGGCGGTCGCCCGCCATCGGCGGAGAGCATGGCATTTTTCATTCAGACACAACAAATACGCCACGTCTTCGGCTTTGAAATCATCAATATGCACGGCGACGTACAGCTCGCTTCCGACGGTTCGAGGATCTCCAGCATTCGCGGCGCCGTGCACAACGACACGGCCGCACGGGCCGCCGAACTGGGGCAAGCCATCATCTCGGTAAAAGAGGGCACCCCTCCCGTCCGCCCGAAAAATTACTCGGAAGCCTACTTCCCGGTCATCATCAATGGACGCCCGCAGGCCATCGTGGCGGCCTACGTCGACCTCAGCGAAGAACATGATCAGTTCCGCAAGGTATTCTTGCTGGCGGCTCTGGCTCTGTGTCTGCTGATCAGCGGCGCCGTCGGCATCCCGACCATCGCCTGGTACCGCCGAACCCAGGAAAAACGCCAGGCGGAGCGACGCATCCGTTTCCTCGCGCATCACGACCCGCTGACAGGCCTCGCCAACCGCGCCCAACTCGTCGAAAAACTGGCTAATTCCCTTGCCGTTCTCCCGTTACGGGGTGGGTCCCTCGCCGTTCATTTCATCGATATCGATCACTTCAAGGAGGTCAACGATACGCTTGGACATGATGGCGGCGATTTTCTGCTCAAAACGATCGCCGAGCGCCTGCGCGCGGTAACCCGCGTCGACGATATTGTGGGCCGGCTCGGCGGCGACGAGTTCGTCGTGATCCAGACCGGGATCAGCGGCAAGGATCAGGTCGAGGATTTCGCGCGCCGTCTGACCTCCGCGGTGGTCGCGCCTATGAACTTCAAGGAGCAGGAGATCGTTGCCACCGTCAGCGTCGGTATTGCACTGGCGCCGACAGACGGAGCCAATCCGGAGCAGCTTTTGAAGAGCGCGGATTTAGCACTTTACAAGAGCAAGGCTGACGGCCGCAATTGCATCCGCTTTTTCGAACCGGAGATGGATGCCGCGCTGCTGGCCCGCTTATCACTCGAGAAGACCTTGCGCGATGCGGTGCTCCATGAACGCTTCATCCTGCACTATCAGCCGCTCTTCGAAATATCCGGCAAACGACTAATCGGTTTCGAGGCACTGATACGGTTGCCCGCCGAGGATGGAACTCTGATTCCGCCGATGGCTTTCATTCCTGTCGCCGAGGAAATGCGGTTGATCGGCAAGATCGGCACATGGGTATTGCGCGAAGCCTGCAAGGCCGCCCTGACTTGGCCTGAACCCCTGACGGTCGCAGTCAATTTGTCGCCCGCGCAATTCGAAGCCGGCAGCGTCAGTTCAATGGTCGCGAGCGCCCTCAAGGAGACAGGCCTGTCGCCGCGCCGGCTCGAGCTTGAGATCACCGAGACCCTGTTGCTCGGCAACAGCGAGGCCGTCATGACGGAGTTGCAGGCGCTCAAGGCGATGGGCGTTGCGATCGTCATGGACGATTTCGGGACCGGCTATTCGAGTCTCAGCTATCTATGGCGCTTTCCGTTCGACAAGATCAAGATCGATCGCAGCTTCATGCAGGGCTTTGATGCCTCCGGCCGAGATGCCGAAACCGTGGTGAAGACGATTATCGCGCTGGGTCGCGAGCTGCATATGCGAGTAACCGTCGAAGGTGTCGAGACGGCAAGACAAGCGACATTTCTCGATGGGGCCGACGCCGATCAGGTCCAGGGATTTTTCTTTGGGCGGCCCGTATCGGGCCTCGAGACCAGCGCGGTGATTCTCAACAACTTTCAGGAAATCGATTTCGACACCACCACCCGCAGCTTCGGAAGAACCCAGACTGCGGATTATCAAGTCAACGGCCGAACGATAGGTCTACTGTGTCGAAATGGGTCTGGTTCGTTGTTTTCGCGATCCGCCGAAGATCACCGGCGGTACGGCGCGGTTGACGACCTCGCGCATCGCAAAGCTCGATTGTATCCGCGCCACCCGCGGCAGTCGCGACAGCTCGGTGCGGTGGATGCGCTCGAAATCCTCGATATCCCGCGCCATGACGATGACGATATAGTCGTCGCTGCCGGACATCAGGAAGCATCGCACCACTGACGGACAGTTGATGACGGCGGCTTCGAACGATTTCAGCGCATCCTCGTTCTGGCTCTCGAGCGTCACCCTGACCAGCACGGTGGTCGAGAGGCCGAAGCGCGCCAGGTCCAGCACGGCCTGATAGCCGCGGATGAAGCCTTCCTCTTCCAGCGCCTTTTGCCGCCGGGCGATCGCGGTGGAGGAAAGCCCGACGCGCTCGGCGAGATCGACCTGGCTTGCCCGGGCATTGGTCGTCAGCTCCGACAGGATGGTCGTATCGATATGGTCGAGCTTCATTTTATTTCGATTCCCTGCGGTTCTGATTTCTGCGCGAAAAGCCAAATTCATGCCGGTTTCCGGCGGCAAACCGCATTAGAGCAGCTAGATCGCAAGGTTTCAAACCCGAATCTTCCCTAGGATAAGCGAGCCGGTTTCGAACAGGGAGTGCCCAGCCATGCGCGTCGGAGTGCCGAAGGAGATCAAGGTCCACGAATATCGCGTCGGTCTCACGCCGGGCGCGGCACGCGAGTATGTCGCCGCGGGCCACAGCGTCGTCGTCGAAACCACTGCCGGCGCGGGGATCGGTGCCACCGACGAGGCCTACCGCAAGGTGGGCGCCGCCATCGCCGACAGCGCTGCCGAGATTTTTGCAACCTGCGACATGATCGTGAAGGTCAAGGAGCCGCAGCCGCGCGAATGGTCCCAGCTCCGCGAAGGCCAGATCCTCTTCACCTATCTGCATCTGGCGCCGGATCCGGAGCAGGCCAGGGGCCTGATGGCTTCCGGCTGCACCGCGATCGCCTATGAGACCGTCACGGACGCCAGGGGTGGCCTGCCCCTGCTCGCTCCCATGAGCGAAGTCGCAGGCAGGCTTTCCATCGAGGCCGCAGGCTCGGCCTTGAAGCGCAGCGCCGGCGGCCGCGGCATCCTGCTCGGCGGCGTGCCGGGCGTGATTCCGGCCCGGGTCGTGGTGCTCGGCGGCGGGGTCGTCGGCACCCATGCGGCGCGGATGGCCGTCGGGCTCGGCGCGGAAGTCACGATCCTCGACCGCTCGATTCCAAGGCTGCGTGAACTCGACGAGCTGTTCGAGGGCCGGGCGCGAACGCGGTTCTCCACCATCGAAGCGGTCGAGCAAGAGGTTTTCGCAGCCGACGTCGTGATCGGCGCGGTTCTCGTCCCCGGCGCCAGCGCGCCAAAACTGGTCACCCGCGAGATGCTGAAATCGATGCAGAAGGGTGCGGTTCTGGTCGATGTCGCGATCGATCAGGGCGGTTGCTTCGAGACCTCGCATCCGACCACGCATGCCGACCCCACTTACGAGGTCGACGGGATCATCCATTACTGCGTGGCCAATATGCCGGGCGCGGTTCCCCTCACCTCGAGCCATGCCCTCAACAATGCCACGCTGCCGTTCGGCCTCGCCTTGGCGAACCTCGGCTTCGCGGCGGTGACGCAGAATCCGCATCTGCGCGCGGGCCTCAACGTCCATCGCGGCCGCATCACCAACAAGGCCGTTGCCGAAAGCCTCGGCCTGTCCTGCCCTCCGATCGAGGAACCGCTCGCTGCCTAGACGCTGAATAAATCTCTTCAGGACGGAAAGTCGGCGGCCCTGACATGGATCCGGTCGGCGTGCAGCGACCAGTCGCGCAGCGCCTGCGCTTCGCAGAATTTCTTCTTGGCGAGTTCCGCGGCGTGCCCCTCGTTCGAGGCGTCAACTTCCAGCGTGCTCTGGCAGACTTCCGTCTCCCGGCCGTTCTCGCCAAGCACGTCCTTCAGGAACCGAACGACATATCGTGGCATGGAACCCTCCTGCACCGCGTCGATAGCGCTCCGACGAACCCATGTAATTCTATGGCACGGAAAGGGTTTTGACCGATATCAAAACCTACGCAGTCGTCCGTAGCCCGCCAAACGAATTCAGCGGGTCCGGGCGTGACGTTGAGCAGCAGCCGGAGATCATGAAGAGCCGGAATTCATGCATCGAGCATGACTTTCCCCACGTTACCATGGCAACATGGGTCTGACGCTATCATGCAATGAGAGATGGACGAACCGCCGCGCAGGCCGGCGGCCTACGCGCCGGCAGCCGGCAGGCTGGCGGCCGCGATGGCCACGATCTCGGCGAAACGGCGTCGAAGCCGGGACGGCGTGCCACGCAGCAATGAACGCAATTGGTGCATCTTGCAGGTTCCTTCCGCGCCGGCGGAACAATCGTTCCGCGAATAGCGCGTGAATTAAGGATGGGCCTGCCCGAGGGGCGTGTCGAGACGCCTGCGAAAATAGCAACGCCTGCATCGTCCGATCCGGACCCGGCAGTGGGTTTATTGTCGCGATGCAGCCGGCAACGGTTGAAATCTTCTCCGCGAAAAATGGGCGCCTGAACCCCGGTGCGCCGTCAATCGTTACCCCGGCGCAAATCCAAACGTCCGCTCGAAGCGCCGGGCGTAATCGCCCCAGACTTCGGGGTTGACGATGCGCGGCGGCCGCTTGCCGTCGAGCGCATCCAGTATCTGCTCGGCGGCGATCCGTCCCATGTTCTCGCGCGCTTCCCTGGTCACGCCCGCCGTGTGCGGGCTTGCCAGCACGTTGTCGAACTGCAGCAGCGGATGGTCCGGCGGCGGCGGCTCCTTGGCCCAGACGTCGAGCCCGGCGCCGGCGATGCGCTTCTCGCGCAGCGCCTCTTCCAGCGCCGCCTCGTCGTGAATGAAACCCCGCGCCGTGGTGATGAAAAAAGCGTGCGGCTGCATCAGTGCGAATTCGCGCGCGCCGATCATGCCGCGGCTTTCTTTTGTCAGCGGACAGGAGACCGACACGTAATCCGATCGGCGCAGCAGCTCCTCCAGTTCGACCTTCTCGCCGCCGCGCTCCGCCATCTCGGTTGCCGAGAGATAGGGATCGTAGGCCAGAACGTTCATGCCGAGCAGGCCCCGGCAAAGGGCGGCGATGCGGCGACCGACATTGCCGAGCCCGACGATGCCGATGGTCTTGCCCTGCACTTCCGTGCCCATCAGGGCGTTGCGGTTGACATTCGCCTCGCGCCGCAGCGCGCGATCGGCCTGGATGATGCGCTTCGACAGCGTCAGCAGCATCGCAAGCGCGTGCTCGGCCACCGAATGCGCGTTGCCGCCGGACTGATTGACCACCAGCACGCCCGCCGCGGTGCAGGCCTCGACATCGACGGGGTCGTAGCCCGCGCCGTTGCTCGAGACGATCAGCAGGTTCGGCGCCCGCCGCAAGAGGTCGGCATGGACGTGAAAACGAGGCGCCAGCTCGTCGCGCGCCGCGCCGATCTGATAGGCGTGCGCCGCCGAGAGAATCGGCGCCGAGACTTCGTCGGGGCTTTCGTTCTCGAGCCGGTCGAGCCGCACGTCGGGCCGTGCCCGCAGGATGTCGGCATAGATCTCGTTGGCCAGGTATTTGACGTAGAACACGCGCTTGTTGTTGACGGACATGGCGGGCGTACCTTCAGTTCGAAAAACCATAGAGCTGTGCGGGATTGGTCACGAGAATGCGGTGCCGCGTCGGCAAGTCCGGCGTCCAGATCTGAAACAGCTCGAACAGGTGGCCGGCATCGGGCATCTCGCCTTCGACGCGCGGATGCGGCCAGTCGCCGCCCCATACCAGCCGCTCGGGATTGGCCCGCACCAGCGCCTCATGAAACGGCCGCGCATCGGGATAATCCGGCGCGTTGCGGCTGAGCCGGTGCGCGCCGGACAGTTTTGCCCAGCACCAGCCGTCGCCGACCGCGCGCAGCAGGCTCTGGAAGCCTGCCGTGGCGGTGCCGGCGCGGGCGTCGGTGCGGCCCATGTGGTCGATTACGATCGGCAGGCCCAGGGCTTTCAGAACCGGAATCGTCTCGGGCAGATCCTTGACGTCGATCCAGAGCTGAAGATGCCACCCGAGTTCGGCCATGACAGGCGCGAGCTTCGCGGCGGCCGTCAGCGGCACGCCGCCGCGATAGTGCAACTGTCCGTCGCGGAAGAAATGGTTGAAGCGCAGGCCGCGGACGCCGGCGCGATTCCATTCCCGCAAGGCCGACGGCGAGACGTCGCCGTCCGCCACCGCGACCCCGCGCAAACGGTCCGGCCGCTGCGTGAGCGCATCGAGCATCGCGGAATTGTCGCGGCCATGCGCGCTGCCCTGCACCAGCACGCCGCGCGCGAAGCCGATGGTATCGAGCATATCAAGATATTTTTCGAGCGGCGCGTCGGGCGGCGTGTAGCTGCGGTCGTCGGCGTAGGGAAACCGCGCCGCCGGCCCGAACACATGGGCATGCGTGTCGCAGGCGTTCGGCGGCGGCGGCAGTTTCGGCCGGCTGACGTCGCGCGGGGCAAGGCAGGCGGGAATCATCCGGTTCATTCGGCCTTCATGCCGGCCGCCTTGATGATCGGCCCCCATTTGTCGTAGTCGGCATGAATCTTGGCGTCGAACTCCTTTGGCGAACTGCCGATCGGGGTTGCGCCGAGCTTGCCGAGGCGCTGCTTGACGGAATCGGTGTTCAAGGCCGCGACGAAATCGTGCGAGAGCTTGGCAACGAGATCGGGCGGCATGCCGGCCGGTCCGAGCAGCCCCCACCACACCTCGGTGTCGTAGCCCGGCACGGTCTCGGACATGCTGGGAACATCCGGCAGGAACGACGCCCGCGACGCGGTCGTGACTGCCAGCGCACGAACGGAGCCGGCCGCCAACTGGCCCACCGATTCCGGGCCGTTGTTGAACGAGATCGGGATCTGCCCGCCCAGCAGGTCGTTGATCGCGGGCGCACCGCCCTTGTAGGGGATGGCATTCAGGTCGATTTTGGCAAGGCTCTTCAGCAGCTCGCCGGCCAGATGCGTCGATGTTCCGTTGCCGGCATGGCCGTACGCCAGGCTCCCGGGTTTTGCCTTTGCCTGCGCGATCAGATCCGCCACCGTCTTGAACGGAGAGTCGGCTTTCACCAGCAGGATGTTCGGCGACGATGCCAGGAGCGAGATCGGCGTGAAATCCTTGAACGTGTCGTAGGGCATCTTGGGATACAGGAACGGATTGGTGGCGTGGCCGCTGGCGACGACGATCAGGGTGTAGCCGTCGGGCGGCGACGTCACCAGCGCCTGTGACGCAACCAGCCCACCCGCACCGGGGCGGTTTTCGACGACGACGCCCTGGCCCCACTGTTTGGAGACCACGTCGCCGAGGGTGCGCGCCAGGATGTCCACGCCGCCGCCGGCGGCGTAGGGCACGTAAATATGAACGGGTTTTGACGGAAACCCGCTCTGCGCCGACGCAGCCCCCGAGATCATCGCCGCCGCCGCGACAACCGCGCACATCCTGAACCATTTGCCCACAGTCTCTCTCCCTTACAGTCTCTTGATTATGATTATGCCGTCTGGATCTTGTTGCGGCTTGCGAACCGTGTTGCCAAAGTCCCCGCCGCTCATCCCATTCCCGCGTTCAGCGCGATCGCCTGTTTCAGCGCGGCAATTACGCCGTCCATGTGCCGCAGCATCGCGGCTTCGGCGGCGGTCTCGTCGCCAGCACAGATCGCCGCAACGATGGCTACGTGCTCCTGCACCGAAGCCTTGGCCCTGCCGGGCAGCAGGATGGCGCGGTATTGCTGTCGAACGATCTGCGATTTCAGCGTCTCCAGCAATCTCGCCACCGTCTTGTTGCCGGCGATGCGCTGAATCTCCGCGTGAAGCTGCCCGTTCAGCCGCGACACCTGGATGAAGTCCGAGGCGGCGTACGCCTTCCGCATGCCGGCGACGATGTTGCGCAAATTCCTGGCATCCGCCTTGCCGGCACGCGCGGCGGCCTGCCGTGCCACGACGCCTTCGAGCGCACGGCGTGCAAGGGCGATTTCCATCGCTTCGGTATCGGACACCAGGCGGACGCGCGCGCCCCGATTGCGCTCGCGGATGACGAGACCCTCCTGGTCCAGCATCGCCAGCGCGATCCGGACGTTGGCGCGGTTGGTTTCCAGCACCGCCGCAAGGTCCGCCTCGACCAGACGCTCGTTGGGAACGAACCTTCCGGTGGCGATGAACTCGCGCAACCGCAGCGCCACATCGCCCTGGTCATTCTGCTTGGGTACGTGCGCCGCCATCCACCACCGTCGGGAACCCGCCAGCCTCACGCTCGCGCGGCGCCGGATCTTTAATGTTCAATATTGTTAACAATTTTGTTGATCAGGTCAAGTCCGGCTGCTACGGATAAGGCCGTCAGCGACGACATAGTGCGACTTCGAACGCCTATCCGGGGGAGTGATTGATGACGGCTGCCGGGGAACAGACCTCGACCCGAAGCTGGCACGAGGTGGTGCTGCAAACGCTCAAGCGCAACGACATCCGGCTGGTGCCTTACGTTCCCGACCGCGTGCTGACCACGCTGATCAAGAGCATCCACGCCGACCCGTTCTTCACCTGCTTCCCCACCGCGCGCGAGGAGGAAGCCGTCGGCATCGTCTCCGGCGCCTGGATGGGCGGCATGAAGGGCGCGGTGCTGATGCAGACGTCCGGTTTCGCGACGCTCGCCAACGTGCTGGCCTCGCTGGCGATCCCCTATCAGATCCCGCTGATCATGTTCGTCTCCGAACGCGGCACGCTGGGCGAGTTCAATTACGGGCAGTCGCTGGTTTGCCGCACCATGCGGCCGGTGCTCGAGTCGCTGGCGATGGAGCATCACACCTGCACCCGGCTCGACGAATTCGAGTTCATCGTCGACCGCTCGATCAAGCAGGCCGTCACCACGCAGGCGCCGGTGGCGCTGATCCTGTCGCCGCTATTGACCGGCGGCAAAGTGTTCGACAAGTGAGCCAGGCCATGAGCACCGCAGCCGACACCCCTGCCCGCAACACCAAGGTGATGAACCGGTACGACCTCACCTCCCGGCTCGTTGCAAGACTGAAGAACGAGGAAGCCGTGGTCGGCGGCATCGGCAACACCAATTTCGATCTGTGGGCCGCCGGCCACCGCCCGCAGAATTTCTACATGCTGGGCAGCATGGGGCTCGCCTTCCCGATCGCGCTCGGCGTCGCCCTGGCGCAGCCCAGGCGCCGCGTCTTCGCGCTGGAGGGCGACGGCTCGCTGCTGATGCAGATGGGGTGCCTCTCGACCATTGCGACGCTGAAGCCGAAAAACCTGACGATGATCGTGATGGACAACGGCATCTACCAGATCACCGGCGCGCAGCCGACGCCGGCCGCCGCGACGACGGATCTCGTCGCGGTCGCGATCGGCTGCGGCCTTTCCAGCAGCGCCTGGGCGGCCGACGAAGACGATTTCGAGCGCCTGATCGAGCAATCCCTGACCGCGACCGAGCCGACGCTGATCGGTGTGCGCATCGACGACAAGCCGGGCGTCGGCGCCACCCGCCGCGATCCCGTGCAGATCCGCGAACGCTTCATGCTGGGTATGGGCGTGCGCGAGGCGTTGTGACCTCTTCCGGCGATTGACGACCGCCATGAAAAATGCCGCCCGGAAGTTCCGAGCGGCATTTTGCGTTTTACTGCGTTAGGCCTTGTCTTACAGCAGGCCCGCGCCGCGCGCCCATTTGTACTTGGCGCCCAGCACTTCGACCGGCAATTCGGTCGAGTAGGCATAGGCCGGGATGCCGTTCTGGTAGAGATACTCGGCGGCCTCCTCGACTTCGACGTCGCCGGCGAGCGAGGCGACGATCGGCTTCACGAAACCCTTGGCCTCCATCTCCTTCTTCACCTCGACCATGTTGCGGGCGAACACCATCGGCGGCGTGACGATGGTGTGCCAGTAGCCGAGGATCAGGGAATGGACCCGTTCGTCGGACAGACCGAGCTTGACGGTGTTGACGTAGGTGATCGGCGGCTCGCCGCCGGTGATGTCGACCGGGTTGCCGGCGGCGCCGAACGGCGGGATGAACTTGCGGAACGCCGCGTCGAGGTCGGGCGGCATCGCCATCAGCGACAGACCGTTGTCGACCACCGAGTCCGACAGCAGCACGCCCGAGCCGCCGGCGCCGGTGATGATCAGCACGTTCTCGCCCTTCGGCGTCGGCAGCACCGGAATGCCGCGCGCGAATTCGAGCAATTGCCTCAAGGACCGGGCGCGGATCACGCCGGACTGCTTGAGCACATCCTCGTAGATCTTGTCGTTGCCGGCGAGCGCGCCGGTGTGCGACGACGCCGCCTTCGCGCCGGCCGAGGTGCGACCCGCCTTGAGCACCACCACCGGCTTCTTCTTGGAGACGCGCTTGGCGGCTTCGGCGAAGGCGCGGCCGTCTTTGAGGTCCTCGCAGTGCTGGGCGATGAGGTTGGTGTTCGGGTCCTGCTCGAAGAAGGCCAGCAGATCGTCCTCGTCGATGTCGGACTTGTTGCCGAGACCGACGATCGCGGAGACGCCCATTTTGGCCGAGCGCGAGAAGCCGATGATCGCCATGCCGATGCCGCCGGACTGCGACGACAGCGCCGCATGGCCCTTGACGTCGTAGGCGGTGCAGAACGTGGCGCAGAGATTGGCGGGGGTGTAGTAGAATCCGTAGATGTTCGGCCCCATCAGGCGGACATTGTACTTCTTGCCGATCTCGACGATTTCGGCCTGCAATTCGGGCGCGCCCGCTTCGGCAAAGCCCGACGGAATCAGAACGGCGCCGGGAATTTTCTTCTCGCCGCATTCGATCAGCGCGCCGGCGACGAATTTTGCCGGGATCGCGAACACCGCGGTGTCGATCACGCCGGGCACGTCCTTGACGCTCTTGTAGGCCTTGTAGCCCAGGATCTCGGCCGCTTTCGGGTGGATCGGATAGATGTCGCCCTTGTAGCCGCCGTTGATCAGGTTCTTCATCACCGAGTTGCCGATCTTGCCGTCTTCGGCGGAGGCGCCGATCACCGCAACCGCCTTCGGCTGCATGATGCGGTTCATCGCGGTGACGATTTCCTCGGTCGGACGCGGCGCCGGGCGCGGCTTGTAGTCGAAGTCGACGACGATGCGCACGTCGGCGGCGATGGCGTCCTTCCTGGTGGCGAACACCGGGTTGAGATCGAGTTCGATGATTTCCGGGAAGTCGCTGACGAGCTGCGAGACCTTGACGATGATGTCGGCCAGCGCGTCGCGGCTGACCGGGTCGCCGCCGCGCACGCCCTTCAGCATGTCGTGGGCCTGGATGCCGTCGAGCATCGACAGGGCGTCGTCCTTGGTGGCGGGCGCGAGACGGAAGGTGACGTCCTTCAAGATCTCGACCAGCACGCCGCCGAGGCCGAAGGCCACCAGCTTGCCGAATGAGCCGTCGGTGATGGAGCCGATGATGACCTCGGTGCCGCCGGCCAGCATCTGCTGGACCTGGATGCCTTCGATCTTGGCGTCGGCCTTGTATTTCCTGGCGTTGGCCAGGATGGCCGCATAATTCTTTTCAACGTCGGCCGAGGTCTTGACGCCCACCATCACGCCGCCGGCTTCGGTCTTGTGAAGAATATCCGGCGAGACGATCTTCATCACCACCGGGAAGCCCATGTCGGTCGCGATCTTGGCCGCCTCGGCCGCCGATTTCGCCACGCCTTCCTTCGGAACCGGAATGCCGTAGGCGTCGCACACCAGCTTGCCTTCCGGCGCCGTCAAACTCGTGCGTTTGTCCGCCTTGACGGAATCGAGGACTTTGCGGACCGCATCTTTGGAATTCGACATTGGCTTCCTCCTTGACGTCTATTTTTAATCGCGGCGGCATCCGCGGTATCAGACCGCGTTGACCGGCGCGCTCAGTCGGTGTTCCCGGCCGTGGCAAACGCGAATCGCCGTCCGCCGCAACGCTGGTTGCGGCCGCCGATGGGTTCGTTATGGCATTTGGTATGCCAGAAACGAACTTGTCAAGGCGCGATAAGGGCAGGAAGTGCTGAAAACACGGGTAACTTGACATTCTGGCATTTGGTATGCCAAAAATAATGTGTATCTTGTTCTGATAAAAGAGGTCTCCCTACGGAGGAGATCAATCGTGACCTTACGGAAACCAACCAAGGCGCCGCCCATCATGGCCGAGGCAGAAATCGCAATTGTCCGAATTGCCCCGGAAACGAGCTTCAAGAACAAGGCCTATGAAGCCTTGAAGGAAGCCATCCTCAAGATGGACATCTATGCGACGCCGGAACCGGTCATGCTCGACGAACGCGCCCTGTCGGAGCGCCTCGGCGTCAGCCGCACCCCGATCCGCGAGGCGATCGCGATGCTGGAGCAGGACGGCTTCGTCAAGACCGTGCCACGCCGCGGCATCATCGTCGTGCGCCGCACCAAGACCGAGATCGTCGACATGATCCGGGCCTGGGCCGCGCTCGAGAGCATGGCGGCGCGCCTGATCACGACCACCGCGCGCAAGAAGGACATCTCCGGGCTGCGCGACTTCTTCAAGAATTTCGGCAAGGATCGCCTGCCGCAGCACCACGTCGAGGAATATTCCAAGGCCAATATCGCCTTTCACCAGGCGCTGATCTCGCTTTCCGAGTCGCCGACGCTGGTCGACATGACCAACGACATCCTGCTGCATGTGCGCGGCTACCGGCAACTGACGATCGGGCGGACCGACCGCACCGCGGTGTCGCTGCCCGAGCATCTGGCCATGATCGAGGCGCTCGAGGAGCGTGACACCGAGCTTGCGGAGAAGCGCGCGCGCGATCACACGCTCGGCCTTGCCGCCTATGTCGAAGCCCACGGGCAGGAACTGTTTTAACCGCGACAGCCCTTCCTTTTGGGCAATGATTAAAGACGACGAACTCGTCTGAGCAAGAAACGACCAGGGAGACCACGCCGATGCTGAACGCCGCAACCAAGACCGAGGCGACGGATGCCCAGCAGGAACTGACGGATGGCTTTCATCTCGTCATCGATGCGCTCAAGCTCAACGGCATCGCTACGATCTACGGCGTGCCCGGCATTCCGATCAGCGACCTCGGCCGCATGATGCAGGCCGAAGGCATCCGCGTGCTTTCGTTCCGCCACGAGCAGAACGCCGGCTACGCGGCGGCAATCGCGGGTTTCCTCACCAGGAAGCCCGGCGTGTGCCTCACCGTCTCGGCGCCCGGTTTCCTCAACGGCCTCACCGCGCTCGCGCACGCCACCACCAACTGCTTCCCGATGATCCTTATCTCCGGCTCCTCCGAGCGCGAGATCGTCGACCTGCAGCAGGGCGACTATGAGGAGATGGATCAGCTCGCGGTCGCAAAGCCGCTCTGCAAGGCGGCGTTCCGCGTGCTGCATGCCGCCGATATCGGCATCGGTTTCGCGCGCGCGATCCGCGCGGCGGTTTCCGGGCGTCCGGGCGGCGTCTATCTCGACCTGCCGGCAAAACTCTTCGGGCAGGTGATGAACGCGGAAGCCGGCAAAAAGTCGCTGGTCAAGGTGATCGACCCCGCGCCCGCGCAGATCCCCGCGCCCTCCGCCGTCAAACGTGCGCTGGACGTGCTCAGAGGCGCAAAACGCCCGCTGATCATTCTCGGCAAGGGCGCGGCATACGCGCAGGCCGACGACGCCATCAGGAGCTTCGTCGAAAAGAGCGGCGCGCCGTTCCTGCCCATGAGCATGGCCAAGGGCCTGCTGCCCGACCTGCATCCGCAATGCGCAGGCGCGGCGCGTTCCACCGTGCTGAAGGATGCCGACGTCGTGATGCTGGTCGGCGCACGGCTCAACTGGCTGTTGTCGCACGGCAAGGGCAAGACCTGGGGCGAAGCGCCCAAGAAATTCATCCAGGTCGACATCGAGCCCAGGGAAATGGACTCCAATGTCGAGATCGCGGCTCCCCTGGTCGGCGACATCGGCTCCTGCATCGCGGCCCTGCTCGAGGCCATGGGCGGCAGCTGGCCGGCGCCGGCGCCCGACTGGCTCAATTCCATCAAAACCAAGCGCGACGAGAACGTCGCGAAGATGGCGCCCCGCCTGATGAACAACAACTCGCCGATGGATTATCACGGCGCGCTCGGCGTCTTGCGCACCATCATCAAGGAACGGCCCGACGCCATCCTTGTCAACGAAGGCGCCAACACGCTCGACCTCGCGCGCGGCGTCATCGACATGCACCAGCCGCGCAAGCGGCTCGACGTCGGCACCTGGGGCGTGATGGGAATCGGCATGGGCTCGGCGATCGCCGCAGCGGTCGAAACCGGCAAGCCGGTGCTGGCGGTCGAAGGCGACAGCGCCTTCGGTTTCTCCGGCATGGAGGTCGAGACCATCTGCCGCTACAACCTGCCGATCTGCATTGTCATCTTCAACAACAACGGCATCTATCGCGGCACCGACGTCAATTCCGCCGGTTCGGATCCGTCGCCGATGGTGTTCGTGAAGGGCGCGCGCTACGACAAGATGATGGAAGCCTTCGGCGGCGTCGGCGTCAACGCCACCTCCCCGGATGAGCTCAAACGCGCCGTCAACGCCGCGATGGACTCCGGCAAGCCGACGCTGATCAACGCGGTGATCGACCCGGCGGCCGGCACCGAGAGCGGCCGCATCGGCAATCTCAACCCGCAAAGTGTCCTGAAGAAGAAATAACCGCCATATTCCGCGGGGCCGCGGTGGCCCCGCCCCCCTTTCCTTCCTGCCCGTGCAGGATCAGATACGAGACGGAGCAACACGATGACCAAGGCGCTGACCGGCGTTCGCATTCTCGATTTCACCCACGTCCAGTCCGGACCGACCTGCACGCAATTGCTGGCGTGGTTCGGCGCCGATGTGATCAAGGTCGAACGCCCCGGCGTCGGCGACATCACGCGCGGCCAGCTGCAGGACATCCCGAATGTCGACAGCCTGTATTTCACGATGCTCAACCACAACAAGCGCTCGATCACGCTCGACACCAAGAACCCGAAGGGCAAGGAAGTGCTCACCGCGCTGATGAAGACCTGCGACGTGCTGGTGGAAAATTTCGGCCCCGGCGTGCTCGATCGCATGGGCTTCACCTGGGAGAAGATCCAGAGCATCAATCCGAAGATGATCGTGGCGTCGATCAAGGGCTTCGGCCCCGGCCCCTACGAAGACTGCAAGGTCTATGAGAACGTCGCGCAGTGCACCGGCGGCGCGGCGTCGACCACGGGCTTCCGCGACGGACTGCCGCTGGTCACCGGCGCGCAGATCGGCGACAGCGGCACCGGCCTGCACCTGGCGCTCGGCATCGTCACCGCGCTCTACCAGCGCACCGTGACCGGACGCGGGCAGAAGGTCACCGCCGCGATGCAGGACGGCGTCTTGAACCTGGCGCGCGTCAAACTGCGCGATCAGCAGCGCCTCGCCCACGGTCCGCTCAGGGAATACAGCCAGTTCGGCGAAGGCATTCCGTTCGGCGACGCGGTGCCGCGCGCCGGCAATGATTCCGGCGGCGGCCAGCCCGGCCGGATCCTGAAGTGCAAGGGCTGGGAGACCGATCCCAACGCCTACATCTATTTCATCACCCAGGCGCCGGTCTGGGAGAAGATCTGCGACGTGATCGGCGAGCCCGGCTGGAAGACCCATCCCGACTACGCCAAGCCGCCCGCCCGGCTGACGCGGCTGAACGAGATCTTCGCGCGCATCGAGCAGTGGACCATGACCAAGACCAAGTTCGAGGCGATGGAGATCCTCAACAAGGACGACATTCCCTGCGGTCCGATCCTGTCGATGAAGGAGATCGCGGAAGACCAGTCGCTGCGCGCCACCGGCACCGTGGTGGAGGTCGACCACCCCACCCGCGGCAAGTACCTGTCGGTCGGCAATCCGATCAAAATGTCGGACAGCCCTTCCGACGTGTTGCGCTCGCCCCTGCTCGGCGAACACACCGACGAGATCCTGCGCCAGGTCCTCGGCTTCAGCGACCATCAGGTCGCGGAAATCCACGATTCCGGCGCGCTCGACCCGCCCCGCAAGCAGGCGGCGGAGTAACCACCTCGTTCTGGCAGAATCCGAGGGCCGCCCATCCAGGCGGCCCTTTTTCTTTAGCCTTTACGTGTCGATAAGGAATTCCTATCGACTGATATTGCGATGCAATATCAAAAATGCTGCTATGCAAACAAATCCGTTGTCCGTGGCATCTGGTATACATAATCTCTTTCCAGTTCATGAGGCGGCGCTTGGCCGCTCTCCAGGAAAGGGAATCCAATGTCCAGGACTGCTACCATCTCGTTCGCGCCCTCCAGCACCCCGTTCGGCCGCCTGTTCGCGGCCCTTGACCGCCTGCTTCTGGCCTACGCGGAGATGACGATCCGCAACGGCGACGTCCCCCGCTCCAACGTCTGACCGTCCGGTCACAGCTGCGCCGATCGAGCGCACACGGTTTCCACACGTTAAAATGGCCCCGGTCTTCGGGGCCATTTTTTTTGAAGCCTCGTCGGGGCGCGCGTTGCGGCTCGCCGTTTGGGCGCAGCAATCAGTTGTCTACGACGAATTGCTCACGTCGAGCGTGCCAAACCCACTTGTCGCTGCCCATGCCCGGTCCCACAATCGGCTGCCCAATGGGATCTGAGGGCAAATTCGGCCTTGCACATTGGAATATAATATACCAGAATTTTACCATGCAGCGCCGGCGACCTTAGGGCCAGTTAGAAAAGCGCGCATTCGGAGGAAACCAATGGCTAACGCAGCAACTGCGCCAATTCAGGCACCGTCCAACAGCTTTCGCTGGATGCAACTTATCGTCGGCGTCATCTGCATGGCGATGATCGCCAATCTTCAGTATGGCTGGACCTACTTCGTCGGCCCGATGGCCAAAGCGAATTCCTGGAATGTTGCCGAAATCCAGGTCGCATTCAGCATCTTCGTCGCGCTGGAAACCTGGCTCACCCCGCTCGAAGGATGGATCGTCGACTCGCTCGGCCCGCGCGGCCCGAAACTGATGGTCGCGGCCGGCGGCATTTTTGTCGCGATCGGCTGGCTGCTCAACGCCAAGGCTACTTCGCTCGGGGCGCTTTACTTCGGCGCCGTGGTATCCGGCATTGGCGCCGGCGCCATCTATGCCACCTGCGTCGGCAACGCCGTGAAATGGTTCCCCGACCGTCGCGGTCTCGCCGTCGGCCTGACGGCGGCGGGCTTTGGCGCCGGCGCGGCCGTCACCGTGATTCCGATCCAGCACATGATTGCCTCGATCGGATATGCGGACACCTTCTTCTGGTTCGCCATCGGCCAGGGCGCCATCATCTTCGTGCTGGCATGGATCCTTCGTCCGCCGGTACCGGGTGAGGTTCCGACCGGATCCGCCGTCAAGGTTTTGCAGTCGAGGACGTCGAGCACGCCGGGTCAGATGCTTGCATCGCCGGTGTTCTGGCTGCTCTACATCATGTTCGTCCTGGTGTCCGCGAGCGGATTGATGGTGGCGGCGCAGATCGCACTGATCGCCAAGGACTACGGCGTCGCGCAGACGGTGATCCTGTTCGGGGCAAGCACGCTGATCGTCGCCGGCGTGATCGACAATCTCGCCAACGGCGGCGCGCGGCCGTTCTTCGGCTGGGTGTCGGACCAGATCGGGCGCGAATACACCATGGCGATCGCCTTTACCGCGGGCGGCGTGGCCTACTGGCTGCTCGGAATCGCGGGCACCACGCCATGGACCTTCGTGATCTGCGCGGCGCTGATCTTCTTTACCTGGGGCGAGATTTTCAGCCTCTTCCCCTCGACCTGCACCGACATGTTCGGTCCGAAATACGCGACCACCAATGCCAGCCTGCTCTATACCGCCAAGGGCCTGTCGGCCTTCGTCGTCCCGCTGGCGAACATCCTGAAGTCGTATACCGGCAACTGGCATGCCGTGTTCTTCGTCGCCGCGATCATGAACTTCATCGTGGTGGCGATGGCACTCTTCATCGTGCGGCCGATGCGGATCTCGATCAGCGCATCGGAAAACAAGAATGCGGTCGGACACGCCACCCGGCGGAGTGACGGGGACGCTCAGGCTATAAGGCGTCCGCCAAAAGACGAAACCAGTTTCCGAAGACGACAAGGAGGCGCACCCGTTGCGCCTCCTTTTTTTGCCGGAAGAGATCGGCGCGCAGGTATACCACGAAGCGCTTTGTGCTCTTGCAGGCCCATGAGCGCGGCCCCGGGGACGCGACGGCGAATTGTAGAAAGGTCAATATTACTGCCGCTTTCTTTAATCACGCGCCCACCAGATTTCTTCTGCAATCAAATTGACAATTGGCATAATGTATACCAAACTGACCGACACCCAAGACGTCCTGTGGCACCCGAGGGAGGTTGCGATGCAAGTTGGAGACATCCTGCGCAAGAAGACGGCCCGCGTTGCGACGGTTCGAATGAACGAGACGGTCGGCATTGCCGCTCAATTGATGCGCGCCAGCAATATCAGCGCGCTCGTGGTCAAGGATGTGGTGCGGACCGAAGGCAATACCGCGGTCGGCATGTTCACCGAACGCGATGTCGTCCGCGCCATTGCCGAGCATGGCGCCGCCGGCGTCAATCTGAAGGTCTCGCAACTGATCTCGGTGCAGCAACTGGTTTCCTGCAAGTCGATCGATACGCTCGAGCATGTTCGTCATCTGATGAACAAAAACCACATCCGCCATCTGCCTGTGATCGACAATTACAGCCTGATCGGCGTCGTCAGCATGCGCGACATTTCGAGCGCGTTCGATGACGAGGCCACTGCCGCGGCACGATCGGTCGCCTGATACAAATTCGTAGCCGGGGCGCCGGCGCGACCGGCCGATATCACCGGCCGATATCCTGGGGTGCAGCCGGCGCGCGCGGGCGCCGATGTCGGCCCGGTGCCACGGCGCGCGAAAATCGCCGGGCCGCACGAGGGAATTGTCCGCCCGGCGGAAACAAAAATCGCGTTTTTGCATGATCGCGTTGCCCTGACCTGCTCCGCCCCCCGTGGACATTTGCGGGGGCTGACGGCATCCTGCCCCCGTAATCACATAGAAAAAGCGTGCGCATCGTCCGCGCCGGGGAAACAGAGGGCCGAAAATGCTCAAAACACGATTTACCGAACTCGTCGGCGTCGAACATCCGATCGTGCAGGGCGGCATGCAATGGGTCGGCCGGGCCGAACTGGTCGCAGCGGTTGCGAACGCCGGCGCGCTCGGCTTCATCACCGCGCTGACGCAGCCGACGCCGGAGGACCTGACAAAAGAAATCGCGCGCTGCCGCGGCCTGACCGACAAGCCGTTCGGCGTCAACCTGACCATTCTTCCCTCGATCAAGCCGCCGCCCTATGCCGAATACCGCCAGGCCATCATCGAGAGCGGCATCAGGATCGTGGAGACCGCGGGCAACAAGCCGCAGGAACACGTCACCGAGTTCAAGAAGCACGGCGTCATCATCGTGCACAAATGCACCAGCGTCCGCCACGCGCTGTCGGCGGAGCGGATGGGGGTCGATGCGATCTCGATCGACGGATTTGAATGCGCCGGCCATCCCGGCGAGGACGATACCCCCGGCCTGATCCTGATTCCGGCCGCCGCCGACAAGGTGAAGATACCGATGATCGCCTCGGGCGGTTTTGGCGACGGCCGCGGCCTGGTCGCCGCACTGGCGCTCGGCGCCGAGGGCATCAACATGGGCACGCGCTTCATGTGCACCAAAGAAAGCCCGATCCATCAGCTGGTGAAGGAACGCATCGTCGCCAATGACGAGCGCGAGACCGAGCTGATCTTCCGCACCATGCGCAACACCTCGCGGGTCGCGAAGAATGCGATCAGCAGCAAGGTGGTCGCGATGGAGAAGGAAGGCGCGAAATTCGAGGACGTCCGCGAACTCGTGGCCGGCGCGCGCGGCAAGATGGTGTACGCCACCGGCGACGCCGACGAGGGCATCTGGTCCGCAGGCCAGGTGCAGGGATTGATCCACGATATTCCCTCCTGCGCCGAACTGGTGTCGCGCATCATGCGCGAGGCGGAAACCATCATTCGAAGCCGGCTCGCAGGCATGATGTCCGGCGCCCAGCGTGAAGCCGCCGAATAAGCGGCCTCGTCTCCTCACCAAGCGGGAATGAACTCATGAAGGCTTTTGTCTACGGCAGCAGCGGCGCCGCCATCGCCGAGGTGGCAAGACCCGCGCCGAAGGGCACGCAGGTATTGGTCAAGGTACACGCCTGCGGCCTCAACCGCGCCGACCTCGGCATGACCAAGGGCCATGCCCATGGCAGCGCCGGCGGCGTCGGCACCGTGCTCGGCATGGAATGGGCCGGCGAAGTCGCCGAACTCGGCCCCGACGCCAAGGGTGTCAGGGTCGGCGACAAGATCATGGGCTCCGGCGGTGCGGCGTTCGCCGAATATACGCTGGCCGATCACGGCCGGCTGTTTCGCGCTCCCTCGAACATGAATTTCGAGGAGGCGGCCACCCTCCCCGTCGCGCTGGCGACCATGCACAATGCCGTTGTCACCAACGGCGCGTTGCAGCCGGGCCAGTCGGTCCTGATTCAGGGCGCGAGTTCCGGCGTCGGCCTGATGGCGATGCAGATCGCAAAGTTCAAGGGCGCGAAAATCGTGATCGGTTCCTCGACCGACGCGACGCGCCGCGGGCGCCTGAAGGAATTCGGCGCCGACCTTGCGGTGGATTCGTCCGATCCGGGCTGGGTCGACCAGGTGCTGAAGGCCACCGGCGGCGAAGGCGTCGACCTCATCGTCGACCAGGTTTCGGGCAAGGTCGCCAACCAGAATCTCGCCGCCACCAGGATAAAGGGCCGCATCGTCAATGTCGGCCGGCTCGGCGGCACCCATGGCGATTTCAACTTCGACCTGCACGCCGCGCGCCGCATCAACTATATCGGCGTCACCTTCCGCACCCGCACCATCGAGGAAATCCGCGAAATCTTCGACGAGGTCCGCAAGGATCTCTGGGGTGCGGTGGAATCGCGAAAACTGCAATTGCCGATCGACAGGGTGTTTGCCTTCGACGATATCGGCAAGGCGTTCGAGCACATGGAAGCCAACAAGCATCTCGGCAAGATCGTCGTGACGCTGTAGCGGCGGTCCGCTTGAATCGGCGAGCAGCTCTGAGGAAGAATTCATGGGTGCTGCCGTCGGCGACGAGACCCGCGACGCACGCAAGGTGCTGGCCCCCACCGGCCGGCTGCGCGTCGGCGCTTTTCCCGGCAGTCCGCTGTCGATGGCGGTCGACGGCAACACGGGCGAAACCCGCGGCCTGAGCATCGACCTCGGCCGCGAACTGGCAAAGCGGCTTGGCGTCCCGTTCGAGCAGCTGAGCTATCAGCGAATTGCGGAAGTGCTCGCGGCGATGAAGACGGGAGACGTCGATTTCACCATCAGCAACGCGACGCCGGCGCGCGCGGTCGACGTCAGCTTCAGCCAGACGCTGATCTCGCTGGAACTGGGATACCTCGTTCCCGCCGCCTCCGCGATCGCGACGATGTCCGACGTCGCGAGATCCGGCGTGCGGATCGGTGTCACCCAGGGCAGCACGTCGCAGCGCACGATTCCGAACATGCTGCCGAAGGCGATCGTGGTGCCGGCACAGAACTCAAAGCACGCCATCGAGATGTTCGAACGGCGGGAGCTCGATTTGTTCGCGACCAACAAGCCGACCCTGTTTCAGATGTCCGACCAGATGCCGGGCGCGCGCGTGCTGGATGGAAGATGGGGCGTGGAACACATCGCCATCGCGATTCCCAGAGGCCGCGAGGCGGCACTCGAATATCTGCGCCGCTTCGTTGAAGAGGTGCAGACCGGCGGGCTGCTCGCAGAGGCCGTCGAACGTGCGGGGCTCAGGGGCCTTGTGCAGGCGGAATAGGCCGGGCGTGCTCGACGTTCGGCTTCGAATGATCTCGCCTCGCTTTTAAATCGGAACAATTCGCAACAGACCTCGCCGCAACGGCCCGACGTCGGCGCAGTCGATCCGCGCTTTAATGTTGCAGGACGGGCTGCTAAACCCCCCGCCCATGAGCGAACCCGCCCACACCATCAAATCCCGCGTCGCGGCGATCTCGGTCTTTGCCAGCGCCGGCATGGCCGCGGCCAAATTCGCGGTCGGTATTGCCATCGGCAGCCTCGCCTTGATCTCGGAAGCGCTGCACTCTTCGGTCGACGTGGTGGCGACCATCATCACCTGGATGGTGGTGCGGGTTTCCGACCGCCCCGCCGACGAGGAGCATCATTACGGCCACGGCAAGCTCGAAAGCGTTTCCGCGCTGGGTGTCATCGCCCTGCTCTATGTGCTGGCGGGCGGCATTCTGGTCGAATCCTGGAGCCGCCTGCGCGAGGGGGCGCCGCCGCCGACCATCTCGGCCATCCCGTTCATCGTGCTGCTGATCGATATCGCCGTGAATTTCTGGCGCGCCCGGGCGTTGCATCGCACCGCGCACGAGACCAAGAGCGAGGCCTTGGCGGCCGACGCGCTGCATTTCGCATCCGACGTGCTCGGCTCGATCGCCGTCATCGCCGGGCTGGCGCTTTCGGCGCTCGGCTTTGCCTGGGGCGATGCCGCCGCCGCCGTCGGGGTGGCGATCATGATCGCGCTGTTGGGCCTGCGCATGGCACGTTCCACCGTCGAAACCCTGGTCGACCGCGCGCCCGAAGGCGCTTCGGAGAAGGCCACCGCCGCCATCCGTTCGGTGCCGGGCGTGGTCGATGTCGAACGCCTGCGGGTGCGGATGGTCGGATCGACGCATTTCATCGACGCCATCGTGGAGGTGCCGCGCACCTTTCCGATCGACCGCGTCGAGCAGATCAAGCGAAAGGCGCAGGCCGCGGTCGCAAACGCGCTCGACGACGCCGACCTGACCTTCACCGCCGTGCCGGTCGCGCACGACAACGAGAGCGTGCGCGAACGCATCATGGTGATCGCGCGCAACTCCGGCCTCGCCGTCCACCACGTCACCGTGCACGATCTCGGCGACAGGCTGACCGTCAGCATCGACCTCGAAGTCGACGGCGAGATGGCGCTCACCGCCGCCCACGACATCGCCCAGGAACTGGAGCGCAGCATCCGCGACGAGTTCGGCGAGGACGCCGAGGTCGACACCCACATCGAGCCGCTGGAACCGGAGCTGCCGCAGGGCACGGATGCCGCGGCCGACCGCGTCGAGACCATCAAGACCGCGCTGTCGCGGTTCGCCGCCGATTCCGCGATCCACGACATCCACAGCGTGCGGGTGCGCGATACCGATGCCGGCGAAATCGTCAACTTCCATTGCCGCGCCGCCCCCTCGATGAGCGTGATCAAGGTCCACGAGAACGTCGACGAGATCGAGCGCGCGCTGCGTCGCGCGTTCCCGACGGTGAAGCGCGTCATCAGCCACGCCGAGCCGCCCGACGCGTGAACGGAATCCGGACAACGCCACGCGTTCCCGTTTCGGACTCGCCTTGCAGGTATATTTGCGGAGATTTCGGCGCTGCGATTCTCCGTTGGACAATATTTATTTGATTTAACGAATCGTTGACTCTCGACAGCCCGCAAAAACTGGATTCAAATCAACTTGATTCGGAAAGGGTCTGGGGGTCCTTCCGAGCAGGTGCAAAAAAGTTTCCGAGGGGGCTAAAGGCATGGCGCGTGCACACGCGGCGAGCGCGTGCGTCCAATCCGATTCGATCAAGGGATTGGCGCAGTCGATCGCGAAACCGGCCTACCACCGGCTGTTGACAGCGGAGCCCGCGCTTCGCCGCGCGGTGCCCACCCTGATCATTGCGTTCCTGATTACCATCTGTCTCGGCGCCTTCGTGCAGGTGGTCGATCAGAACCGGCAAAAGAGCGCGTCGCTCAGGCGCGACCTCGCCGCGCTCGCCGACGTGCTTGCCGAACGTCTCGACCGCATCGCCTCGGTCCGGCAGAATCGCCACGCGACCTTCGAGCGCCTGCAGCTGCTGCTGCCCGGCCTCATTCCCTCGTGGGGTACCGCGGCCGGCCGCCATGTCATCGTCATCGGCGCCGACCAGCGCGTCCTCGCCCGGGTGCCGATCGATGCCGGGGTCGGCGGCACCAGCCGCCTTCTCGACGTCGTCAGCGCGGCGCTGCCAATGACCACGCCCGGGCAGCAACCCGGCGTGACCGACATCACCTTGCCGAACGGCAGCAGCGCGCTGGCGGTTGCGCACATCGTCAGGGCGTTGCCCGGTCAGGTCATCATCATCCAGGAGAGGGTCGACTCGCTCTGGCAGTCGGACGCGGCGCTGTCGGTGACGCTGTCGGCCACCACGGGCTTCGTCGTGCTGATCCTCGGCTTCGCCTTCCACTGGCAATCGACCCGCGCGCGCGAAGGCGACCTCATCAACGACGCCGTGCGCGGCCGTATCGATACCGCGCTCAACCGCGGACGCTGCGGATTGTGGGATTGGGACCTGTCGCGCGGCAGGATCTTCTGGTCGCAGTCGATGTTCACCATGCTCGGGCTCGATACCCGCAGCGATCTCCTGACCTTCGGCGAGGTCAACGCGCTGGTGAAATCCGACGACATCGACCTGTTCGCGATCGCCGACCAGCTGATCTCCTCGAAACTCGACCACATCGACCAGACCTTCCGCATGCAGCACACCGGCGGCCACTGGATCTGGCTGCGGGTCCGCTGCGAACTCAGCCAGGGCGCCGCCAATTCCGGCCTGCACCTGATCGGCATCGCCGTGGACATCACCGAGCAAAAGAGTTCTGGCCGAGCGGACGGTGGAGGCCGATCTGCGGCTGCGCGACGCGATCGAGACCATTCCGGAGGCGTTCGTGCTGTGGGACGCCGGCGACCGCCTGGTGCTCTGCAATTCGCACTTCCAGCGCCTGCACAAGCTGCCGGATTCGGCGGTCACGCCGGGCACGTCGTACGAGACCGTGATCGAGGTCGGCAGCATGCCGGAGGTCCGCACCCGGCTGCACGATGCCGGGTCCCAGGCCCCGGGCGCCCGCACCTTCGAGGCGCAGCTCGAGGACGGCAAATGGCTGCATATCAGCGAGCGCCGCACCAAGGACGGCGGCTACGTTTCGGTCGGCACCGACATCACCCGCATCAAGGAACACGAACATAAACTGGTCGACAACGACCTTCGCCTGCGCGCCACCGTGATCGACCTGAAACGTTCGCAATCCGAGCTCGAGCGGCAGGCGGGCGAGCTCGCCGACCTCGCCGAAAAATATTCCAGGGAAAAGACCCGCGCCGAGGAAGCCAACCAGACCAAATCCAAATTCCTCGCCAACATGAGCCACGAGCTGCGCACGCCGCTCAATGCCATCATCGGATTTTCCGAGATCATGGAAAGCGGCATGTTCGGCACGCTGGGCTCGGAGAAATATCAGGAATATTGCCACGACATCCTGACCAGCGGGCACTATCTGCTCGAAGTCATCAACGACATCCTCGACATGTCGAAGATCGAAGCCGGCCGGATGAAACTCGACATGGAGCAGCTCGATCTGTCGAAGACGCTGGCGGAATCGCTGCGCGTGGTGTCGGGCCGCGCCGAGGACAAGAATCTGATCCTGACCGCGGATATCGAGGGCGACATTCCGGTGGTGGCCGATCGCCGCGCGATCAAGCAGATCATCGTCAACCTGCTGTCCAATGCCGTCAAATTCACTCCCGATGGCGGCAGGGTGGTGGTCCGCGGCCGCGTGTTCGACGATTCCATCATGCTGATGATCGCCGACACCGGCATCGGCATCGCGCCGCAATCGCTGACGCGGCTCGGCCGGCCGTTCGAGCAGGTCGAGAGCCAGCTCACCAAGACCTATCACGGCTCGGGGCTGGGCCTCGCCATCGCGCGGTCGCTGACCAACCTGCATGGCGGATCGATGCGGCTGCGCTCCAGGCTCGGCGCCGGCACCGTCGTCTGCGTGTCGCTGCCGCGCGACGCGCGCAAGGCCATCGCGAAGATGTCGGCGGC
>CAVRIQ010000002.1:0-55514 GCA_963721275.1 uncultured Alphaproteobacteria bacterium
CGCGGCCACGAGGCCGCGACCATGGGGCAGAACGACATGTTCGGCGGCGCCGCGGACGCGCCGACCATCATGCTGCCGCAGGTCGAGCCATGGCTGCCGGCGGAGCGGTTGCGGCGCGAATACGACGCCGTCGGGTTCTTCCTTTCCGGCCATCCGCTCGACGATTACGCCGCGGTGCTGAAACGGCTGCGAGTGCAGTCCTGGGCGGAATTTTCCCGCGCGGTCAAGACCGGCGCCACTGCGGGCAAGGTTGCCGCCACCGTGGTCTCGCGGATGGAACGGCGGACCAAGACCGGCAACAAGATGGGCATCATGGGGCTGTCCGACCCGACCGGCCATTTCGAAGCCGTGCTGTTTTCCGAAGGGCTCGCGCAATACCGCGACGTGCTGGAGCCGGGTGCTGCGGTGCTGCTGCAACTCGGCGCCGAGCTGCAGGGCGAGGACGTCCGCGCCCGCGTGCTGCACGCCGAGCCGCTGGATGACGCCGCGGCGAAAACCCAGAAGGGTCTTCGGATTTTCGTCCGCGATACCAAGCCGCTCGAATCCATCGCCAAGCGCCTGCAGATGCCCGAGGCCAGGGCGCGCGCCGCCGCCCCGGCGGTCTTCAGGCCAGCGCCTCCCGCGCCCATGGGCGGCGCCGATGGCGACGTGTCGCTGGTGATGATGCTCGACCTCGAAACCGAGGTCGAGATGAAGCTGCCGGGCCGCTTCAAGGTCTCGCCGCAGATCGCCGGCGCGATGAAGGCGGTGTCGGGCGTGGTCGACGTGCAGACGCTGTAGGTCCTGCTATGCCGTTTCGTCTTCGCGGGGCCTTCCCGGGCGGTGGCAACAACCCGTCCCCGTTTCTTCCTCGCAAGCCCGGCGATAGAGTCAAGGTATTTGGCGGCATGTCGGCTGCCGGCGGGGTGGCCGGTCTCCTGGTTGGCGCATGATCGCGGAGCTTCGGCTGCCGGATTAGCGGGCCGGACGGCAGCCTCGGTCCGAGGCTTGTCGAGCTGCCGGACGGCTGAAAGCGCAGTTAATCCGGACCCAAGCCGGGTTGCCGGGCCTATTCGTCCGGAAGCCGCCAAAACCGGCCCAATTTCCTTGCTTCCTGCGAAAATACCGCTATATAGCGGCCCATCTCACACGGAAACATGGCTCAAAAAGCCGTCCGGTGGCAGCCGGGCCATAAGGCTCGTCTGCTCACACGTTTCCGGAGGAACCAACCGGAGAACTGAACTATGTCGCTACCCGATTTCTCTATGCGTCAGCTGCTTGAGGCCGGCGTTCACTTTGGCCACCAATCGCACCGCTGAATCCGAAAATGGCGGATTACATTTTCGGTGCCCGCAACAACATCCACATCATCGACCTCGCCCAGACGGTGCCGCTGCTGCACCGCGCGCTGCAGGCCGTCAGCGATACCGTCGCCAAGGGCGGCCGCATCCTGTTCGTCGGCACCAAGCGCCAGGCGCAGGACGGTGTCGCCGAGGCCGCCAAGCGGTCGGCGCAGTATTTCGTCAATTCGCGCTGGCTCGGCGGCACGCTGACCAACTGGAAGACGATCTCCGGTTCGATCAAGCGGCTGCGGCACCTCGACGAGGTGCTCAATTCCGGCGATGCCAACGCCTACACCAAGAAGGAGCGGCTGACGCTGCAGCGCGAGCGCGACAAGCTCGATCGCTCGCTCGGCGGCATCAAGGACATGGGCGGCCTGCCCGACATGATCTTCGTGATCGACACCAACAAGGAAGACATCGCGATCCAGGAAGCCCAGCGGCTGAATATTCCGGTCGCCGCGATCGTCGACACCAACTCGGATCCGAAGGGCATCTCCTTCGTGATCCCGGGCAATGACGACGCCGGCCGCGCCATCGCGCTGTATTGCGACCTGATTGCCCGCGCTGCCATCGACGGCATCTCGCGTGCGCAGGGCGATTCCGGGATCGATATCGGGGCTTCCGTGCAGCCGGTCCGCGAGGCAATTCCGGCGGCACCGCAGCCTGCGGGCTTCCAGGGGCTCGCCGGGCCGCGCGGCAGCGCCGACGATCTCAAGAAGCTCACCGGCGTGTCCGGCGCGATCGAGAAGAAGTTCAACGATCTCGGCATCTTCCACTACTGGCAGCTGGCCGAACTCGATCACGACACCGCCTACAAGATCGGCGAAGAAGTCGGACTGCCGTCCCGCGCCGATGGCTGGGTGGCCCAGGCCAAGGCGATGACCGCGGAAGCGGAATAACGCAAACGCGCTGGCCGGAACCTTCCGGCCGCCGGTTCTCAATATTTCCGTAATTGCTGATGGTAGACGGCGGCGAAGGGGCAAAGCCCGCGCCGCGGTCGCCCTGACAGGCAAAGGATACCAACGATGGCTACAATCACAGCGGCGATGGTCAAGGACCTTCGCGAGACCACTGGCGTCGGCATGATGGACTGCAAGCAGGCGCTCGCCGAGAACAACGGCGACATGCAGGCGGCAATCGACTGGCTGCGCAAGAAGGGGCTCTCGAAAGCCGCGAAAAAGGCCGGCCGCGTCGCGGCGGAGGGCCTGATCGGCGCGCTGACTTCGGGTAACAAGGGCGTCGTGATCGAGGTCAATTCCGAGACCGACTTCGTTGGCCGCAACGAGCAGTTCCAGGGACTGGTCAAGATGATCGCCCAGGTCGCGCTCGCCGTCGGTGCCGACGTCGAGAAGATCAAGGCCGCCAAGGTCGGCGCCGTGACGATCGAGACTGCGATTTCCGACGCGATCGCGACCATCGGCGAAAACATGACGCTGCGCCGCGCGGCCTCGCTCGAGGTCGGCAAGGGCGTGGTGTCGAGTTACGTCCATAACGCCGTGGTCGAAGGCGCGGGCAAGATGGGCGTGATCGTGGCGCTCGAATCCGCGGGCAAGACCGACGAGCTCGCGGCTCTCGGCCGCCAGCTCGCGATGCATGTCGCTGCCGCCAATCCGCAGGCGCTGGATCCGGCGGGGCTGGATCCCGCCGTCGTCAAGCGCGAAAAGGACGTGCTGGCCGACAAGTACCGTCAGCAGGGCAAGCCAGAGAACGTGATCGAGAAGATCGTCGAGTCAGGGTTGAAGACCTACTACAAGGAGGTCTGCCTGCTGGAGCAGGCTTTCATCCACGACAACGCCAAGTCGGTCGCCCAGGCGCTGAAGGAAGCTGAGGGCAAGATCGGCGGGGTGGTGAAGATCACCGGATTTGTGCGCTATGCTCTCGGCGAGGAAATCGACAAGCAGGAATCCGATTTCGCCGCCGAGGTCGCGGCGGCCAGCGGCAAGAAATAACCGCGCAAACGGTGCTTCCGGCCCGTTTGCGCCGGGAGTAGCCCGCGCGGGAAGGAAAGCGATTCGCAATGGCTGAGCCGGTCTATCGTCGTGTGGTGATCAAGCTCTCCGGCGAATATCTTGCCGGCCCGCAGTCGTCGGGCATGGACCAGCCGACCCTCGATCGGGTCGCGAGCGACCTGATCGCGGCCAGGCAATTGGGGGTCGAAATCGCCGTCGTCGTCGGCGGCGGCAATCTGGTCCGCGGCGTCGAAGTATCGTCGCGCGGCGTGTCGCGGCCGACCGGCGACACCATGGGCATGCTTGCCACCGTGATGAACTGCCTGGCGCTGGAGGCCGCGATCGAGCGGCGCGGCGCGCCGGCGCGGGCGCTTTCGGCATTCGTGATGCCGCAGGTCTGCGAGCTGTACACCCGAGGTGCAACGCACAAATATCTCGCCGAGGGCCGGATCGTGCTGCTCGGTGGCGGGACCGGCAATCCGTTCTTCACCACCGATACCACCGCGGTATTGCGGGCAGCCGAAATCGGCGCGCAAGCGGTGCTGAAGGCCACCAATGTCGACGGCGTCTACAGCGCCGATCCCAAAAAGGACCCGGCCGCCAAGCGGTTTGACCGCCTGACCCATTCGCAGGCGATTGAGGGCGGCTACAAGGTCATGGACGCGACCGCATTCGCGCTTGCCCGCGAGACGTCGCTGCCTATCATCGTATTCTCGATCGCCGAGCCGGGTTCGATCGGCGCGATCCTGCGCGGCACCGGCCACGGCACCATCGTCGCCGGATGAGGGCTGTGAAGCACGGGACCGCGAGTGGTCGGACGGCCTCGGTCGGGAGTTTTCAGGAGGGGAGAGCGTTATGCCCACGGACAAGTTCGACATCAACGAAGTGAAACGCCGCATGCAGGGCGCAACGCAAGCTCTCAAGCACGAACTGGGCGGTTTGCGAACCGGCCGCGCGGCGGCCTCGATGCTGGAGCCGGTGCAGGTCGATGCCTATGGCACGCATATGCCGCTGAACCAGCTTGCGACCATCAGCGTGCCGGAGCCGCGCCTGCTCTCCGTGCAGGTATGGGACAAGTCGATGGTCAAGGCGGTGGAAAAGGCGATCGTCGATTCCAATCTGGGTCTCAGCCCTGCCACCGAAGGACAGGTGCTGCGCCTGAGAATTCCCGAGCTCAATGAAGAGCGCCGCAAGGAACTCGTGAAAGTCGCGCACAAATATGCCGAGGCGGCACGGGTCGCGGTCAGGCATGTCCGCCGCGACGGTCTCGATACCGTCAAGAAACTGGAGAAAAATCACGAGATTTCCGAGGACGATCAGGAGCGTCTGGCTGCCGATGTGCAGAAGGCGACCGACGGAACGATTTCGGAGATCGATCAGTTGCTGGCGGTCAAGGAAAAAGAAATCCTCACCGTTTAGCGCGCCATCTTCTCGTTTTGACGCGTTTTCCTCACGCGAACCGCTGTTCATTTCGCTCGAAAACGCTGCAGGGATTGACCGATGTCGAACGCCGCCGCCCCCGCGACCGAAGGACCGGATCGAACCGATGGTCCCTCGCATGTGGCGATCATCATGGACGGTAACGGACGCTGGGCGGCGGCCCGCGGTCTGCCCCGCGCCGAAGGCCATCGCCGCGGGGTCGAGGCGCTGCGCCGCGTCGTTCGCGCCGCGCATGAACTCGGCATCCGCTATTTGACGATTTTCTCCTTCAGCTCGGAAAACTGGTCGCGTCCGGCAACCGAAATCGGCGATCTGTTCGGCCTGCTGCGGCGGTTCATCCGCAACGATCTTGCGTCGCTGCATCGCGACGGCGTGCGGGTGCGCGTGATCGGCGAGCGCTCCGGGCTGGAGGGCGATATCTGCGCGCTCCTGAACGAAGCCGAAGAGCTGACCAGGAATAATACCAGGCTCACGCTCGTGGTCGCGTTCAACTACGGATCGCGGCAGGAAATCGCGCATGCGGCGCAACGGCTCGCGCGCGAGGTGGCCGAGGGCAAGCGTGACGCGGCCTCGATCGATGCCGACACGCTCGGCCAATACCTCGATGCGCCGGATATTCCCGATCCCGATTTGATCATCCGCACCAGTGGCGAGCAGCGGCTGTCGAATTTCCTGATGTGGCAGGCGGCTTACAGCGAGCTCGTGTTCGTGCCGATCCACTGGCCCGATTTCGACAAGGCCGCGCTCGAGCAAGCCATCGCCGAATATGCCAGACGGGAGCGCCGTTTCGGCGGTCTGGCCGCGAAAACCGGATCGTGACCGAAGGCGAAGCCGCACCCGCGGCGACGGCCGAGCAGGGTTCGCGCAATCTGCTGTTGCGCATCGTTGCGGCCGTCGTGCTCGCGCCGACGGCGCTCGCGATCGCCTATGCCGGCGGATGGCTGTGGACCGCGCTGGTGACGCTGGCTTCGATCGGCCTCTTTGTGGAATGGCTGATGATCGTGGGCGTTGCGCGCGAGAGGCGCGTGGTCGTCGCAGGCGGTGTCGCGCTGGCGGTATCCGGACTTTGTCTCGCATCGGGGCGGATCGAGGCTTCGCTCGTTGTGCTGGTGCTTGGCTGCGCCGCCGTGGCCTGGCTCTCGCCGGAACGGCGTCTTTGGACGGCGGTCGGCTTTTTCTATGCCGCCGCGGCCGAAATCGCTTCCGTGCTGGTGCGCCTCGATCAGGCCTGGGGATTCGTCGCGCTGATCCTGATCCTGCTGGTGGTGTGGGTGACCGATATCGGCGGTTTTTTCGCCGGCCGTGGTATCGGCGGCCCGAAACTCTGGCCGCGGGTCAGTCCGAAGAAGACCTGGGCGGGCGCCATCGGCGGCTTTGCGGCCAGTCTTGCGGTTGCCGCGGGTTTCGTCGCCATTGGCTTTGCCGAAGTGGAACCGCCCCGCGTGCTTGAATTGGGCCCGATTCTGCTGCTGGGCGCCGCGCTTTCGATCGCTTCCCAGCTTGGCGACCTGTTTGAGTCCGCGGTGAAGCGGCGTTTTGGCGTCAAGGACTCCAGCCACCTGATTCCCGGGCATGGCGGGCTGATGGATCGTCTTGACGGCTTCGTCGCCGCGGTCGTGATAGCTGCGATTTTTGGCCTTTTGCGGGGCGGCGTGGATGGCGTCGGCCGCGCTCTTATGGTTTGGTGAAGACATGAGCGCTGTTCCCTTGCGTAACAACAAAGCCGCGGCGTCCGCCGTGCGTTCGGTGACCGTGCTCGGCGCCACCGGCTCGATCGGCGACAGCACCATGGATTTGCTGCGGGCCGCGCGCGACCGCTATCGGGTCGAGGCGCTGACCGCCAATACCAACGTGCAGGGGCTGGCCAAGCTCGCGAAGGAGTTCGGCGCGCGATTTGCGGCCGTCGCCGATCCCGCGCGCCTCACCGAACTGAAAGATGCCCTGGCCGGCACCCGCATCGAATGCGGCGCCGGCGAAAGCGCCGTGATCGAGGCCGCGGCCCGGCCTGCGGATTGGGTGATGGCGGCCGTCAGCGGCGCCGCCGGTCTGAAGCCCGCGCTCGCCGCGGTGGATCGCGGCGCGACCGTTGCGCTCGCCAACAAGGAATGCCTGGTTTGCGCCGGTGATTTCTTCATGCAGCGCGCGGCGAGGGCCGGGGCCTGCATCCTGCCCGCGGACTCCGAACACAATGCGCTGTTTCAGGCGCTGGGCTCGGGAAATCGCGAGGAACTGGTCCGCGTCATCATCACCGCTTCCGGCGGGCCGTTCCGGACCTGGGCCAGCGCCGACATCGAGCAGGCCACGCTGGCACAGGCGCTGAAACATCCGAACTGGAGCATGGGCCAGAAGATCACCATCGATTCCGCATCGATGATGAACAAGGGGCTCGAGGTCATCGAAGCCTCCTATCTGTTTGCGCTGGCGCCGGACGAGATCGACGTTCTCGTGCATCCGCAGTCGATCGTCCACGGCATGGTCGAGTTCTCCGATCGTTCGGTGGTCGCGCAATTGGGAGCGCCCGACATGCGCACGCCGATCGCGCATTGCCTCGGCTGGCCGGATCGAATCGCAGGTCCCGCGGCCAGGCTCGATCTGGCCAAGATCGGGCAACTGAGCTTCGAGGCGCCGGATTTCGAGCGGTTCCCGGGCTTGCGGCTGGCTTACGACGCGCTGCGGACCGGCGGTGGCGCGACCACGGTTTTCAACGCCGCCAACGAGGTGGCGGTGGCTGCCTTCATCGCCGGCCAGATCAAGTTTGGAGCCATCGCGCGCCTCGTCGAGGCGACGATCGAGGACTGGATTCGCTCCGGGAACCTCGCGCCGCTGACGTCCGCGGACGACGCCATCGCCGTTGACCATAACGCGCGAAATAAAGCCGCCACCCTCTTGCCTCAAATTGCCTTAAAGGCATCCTAGAGGGTTGGGGACAGGGCTTTCGGCTCTGGTTAAGGGGAATCGGATGTCCGAGTTTTTTCTGCATAGTTTCAGTACGTTGAGCCATGGGCTCATCGGTTATTTGATCCCCTTTTTGTTCGTCCTCACGCTTGTCGTATTCTTCCACGAACTCGGGCATTTCCTGGTTGCCCGCTGGGCCGGCGTGAAAGTGTTAACGTTCTCGCTCGGCTTTGGGCCGGAACTCGCCGGTTTCAACGACCGCCACGGTACCCGCTGGAAGATTTCGGCCGTGCCGCTCGGCGGCTATGTCAAGTTCTTCGGCGACGACAGCGAGGCCTCGACGCCATCGTCCGAGGCGCTCGCCACCATGACCGAAGAGGAGCGCCAGGGCAGTTTCCACCACAAGAAGGTCGGACCGCGCGCGGCGATCGTCGTCGCCGGCCCGATCGCCAATTTTCTTCTGGCGATCGTGATCTTCACCTGCCTCTTCACGTTCTTCGGCAAGCCGAGCACGAGCGCGCGCGTCGACCAGGTCGAGGCGGGCAGCGCCGCGGCGGCAGCCGGCTTCCAGGACGGCGATCTCGTGACCGCGATCGACGGCTCCAAGATCGACAGTTTCTCCGACATGCAGCGAATCGTCAGCATTCGCGCCGGCGAGCAGCTGACGTTCACGGTCAAGCGCGGCGATTCGACGGTGGAATTGCACGGCACCCCGCAGCTGAAGGAAGTCAAAGACCCGTTCGGAAATGCCCATAAGCTCGGCGTACTGGGCATTACCCGCAAGACCGTGGCCGGCGACATCACGACCGAGCGGGTCGACCCCGCCACCGCGCTGTGGCTCGGCGTCAAGGAAACCTGGTTCGTGGTCGACCGGACCCTCGCCTATATCGGCGGGGTCTTCACCGGCCGCGAAGCGGCCGATCAGGTCGGTGGGCCGTTACGAATCGCCCAGATCTCGGGCCAGGTGGCTACCATCGGTCTGGCCGCGCTGGTGCATCTGGCGGCCGTGCTTTCGATATCGATCGGGCTTTTGAACCTGTTCCCGGTCCCGCTGCTCGATGGCGGTCATCTTTTGTTCTATGCGGTTGAAGCCGCGCGCGGGCGCCCTCTGTCGGACCGGGCACAGGAAATGGGGTTCCGAATCGGGCTCGGTCTGGTGCTGATGCTGATGGTGTTTGCCACTTACAACGACATCCTGCATCTGGCGGCATCCTGAAACGGCTTTTTTGTGACGTGGCCAATAGGCAACGTCTTGGAATGAAAATGAAATTGCACTGCGATAGGGCGTTTGCCGTCCCGGCAAAGTTGGCTACAAGCAGGGCAACAGATGGGAATCTGCCGGTTCGTGGGGTGCGGACCGGCACAAGAATGACAAGGGCGCATTGCGCATGAATTTTGGAATGCGAGTCCGGGGGGGCTTGTTCGCTGCCCTGATCATGTTCGCCGTGCCGGCTGCCGCCACGCTGGCCGGCGTGCTGGCGTCGTCGCCTGCCGCCGCGCAGAACGTGGCTTCGATCCAGGTCGAGGGCAACCGGCGGGTCGAGATCGAGACCATCCGCTCCTATTTCAAGCCGGGCCCCGGCGGGCGCCTGGATCAGGCGCAAATCGACGACGGCCTGAAGGCGCTGATCGAGACCGGCCTGTTCCAGGACGTGAGGATCAGCCAGCCCGGCGGCCACCTGCTGGTGACCGTCATCGAAAACCCGGTGATCGGGCGCGTCGCCTTCGAGGGCAACAAGAAGATCAAGGACGAGCAGCTTTCGGCGGAAATACAGTCCAAGCCGCGCGGCACGCTGTCGCGTCCCATGGTGCAGTCCGACGCCCAGCGCATCGCCGACATTTACCGCCATTCCGGCCGCTACGACGTGCGCGTCAATCCCGAAATCATCGAGCAGCCGAACAACCGCGTCGATCTCGTTTTCGAGATCACCGAAGGCAAGAAAACCGGGGTCCGGTCGGTCGAATTCGTCGGCAACCACGCGTATTCGTCGTACCGGCTGAAGGACGTCATCAAGACCCACGAATTGAATCTGCTGAGCTTCTTAGGCGGCGGCGACGTCTACGATCCGGACCGGGTGGAAGCCGATCGCGATCTGATTCGCCGCTTCTATCTGAAGCACGGTTTCGCCGATGTGCAGGTGGTCGCCGCGCTGACGGAATACGATCCGCAGCAAAAGGGCTTCCTGGTGACCTTCAAGATCGAAGAGGGTCAGCAGTACCGGGTGGGAGCGGTCAATTTCGAATCCAGCATTCCGAGCTTCGACGGAAATTCGCTTCGCAGCTACTCCCGCGTCAGCGTCGGGTCGCTCTACAACGCCGAAGCGCTGGAGAAGTCGGTCGAGGAGATGCAGATCGAGGCATCGCGGCGCGGCTACGCCTTCGCGATCGTGCGCCCGCGCGGCGACCGCAATTTCGAGACCCACACCGTTTCCATCACCTATGCCATCGACGAGGGTCCGCGGACCTACATCGAGCGCATCAACGTGCGCGGCAATACCCGTACCCGGGAATACGTGATCCGCCGCGAATTCGATATTTCGGAAGGCGATGCGTACAACCGCGCACTGGTCGATCGCGCCGAGCGCCGCCTCAAGAACCTCGATTACTTCAAGACCGTGAAGATAACGACCGAGCCGGGATCGTCGAGCGATCGGGTGATTCTCGATGTCGATCTCGAAGAGAAGTCCACCGGCGACTTCTCGGTATCGGGCGGCTATTCGACCACCGACGGCGCGCTGGCCGAGGTCAGTATTTCGGAGCGCAACTTCCTCGGACGCGGTCTGTTCGCGAAGGCGTCGGTGACCTATGGCCAGTACGCTCGCGGCTACTCGCTGTCGTTCGTCGAGCCCTATCTGCTGGATTATCGGGTGGCGCTTGGTCTCGACCTGTACCAGCGCGAGCAGCTCGCCAACAGTTATATCTCCTACGGCACCTCGACGCTGGGCTTCAGTCCGCGGCTCGGATTCGCGCTGCGCGAAGATCTTTCGCTGCAGCTGAGATATTCGATCTATCAGCAGAAGATCTCGCTGCCGAACTATCTGTCGAATTGCAACAACACCACGACGAACTCGTTGCTCGCCTTCAACCCGTCGCCGGCCTGGGTGAACGCGAACTCCGCGGCGGCCGCGACCGCCTTGGGCGCGACGGACGCGTCGGGAACCGGTCTGTGGTGCTACAGCGATGGCGAGGCCTCGCTGCCGGTCCGCAAGGAACTCCAGAGCGGCAGCACGCTGACTTCCGCTCTTGGCTACTCGCTGGACTACAATACGCTCGACAACAACAAGAACCCGACCGACGGCCTGCTGGTCGATTTCAAGCAGGACTTCGCCGGCGTCGGCGGCGACGTGAGCTATCTGAAGAGCGCGTTCGACGCGAAATACTACACGCCGCTGGTCTCCGATATCGTCGGGCTGATCCACGTCCAGGGCGGTATCCTCAACAAGGTCGGCAACACCGACCTTCGCATGCTCGATCAGTTCCAGATGGGCCCGAACCTCGTCCGCGGCTTCGCGCCGAACGGCATCGGTCCGCGCGACATCAATCCCTACGGCACGATGGACGCGCTCGGCGGCACCAAATATTGGGGCGCATCGATGGAACTGCAGATGCCGTTCTGGTTCCTGCCGAAGGAAGTCGGCCTGAAGGGCGCGATCTATGCCGACGCGGGCGGCCTGTACGATTACCAGGGGCCGACCTCCTGGGCGGCCACCGGCGAAATCAACACGCCCGGCTGCGTTGCGCCGACGAACAGTCCTCCGAACCCCGGAACCTGTTTGGGATTGCAGTATGACAGCGGCAACACGGTCCGCACATCGGTGGGCGTCGGCCTGATCTGGGCCTCGCCGTTCGGTCCGCTGCGCTTCGATTATGCGGTCCCGCTGACCAAGGGCAAGTTCGACCGGGTGCAGGAATTCAAGTTCGGCGGCGGAACGTCGTTCTAAGGGCGTTGTCGAGCGAAGTGGATACTGGTTCGCGTGAAGAAAGCGCGTCACAACAAGGAGAGGGTTCGGTTCTGATTCAGGACCGAATCTCTGGTTCGATCTCCGGCCGG
The DNA here is from genome assembly GCA_963721275.1 of uncultured Alphaproteobacteria bacterium. Lineage (GTDB taxonomy): Bacteria > Pseudomonadota > Alphaproteobacteria > Rhizobiales > Xanthobacteraceae > Bradyrhizobium. The sequence goes on from CAVRIQ010000002.1 coordinate 11,658, forward strand.
ACCGCGACGGGTGGAATGGCGCAGCCGACATTTTTCGAGCAACCACCGATGTCGACGCTGGCCGCAATCGCCGCGTTGGCGAAAGCGCATTTGGTCGACGCGTCCCGCGGCGGCCAGATCGTCCGGGGGCTGGCTTCGCTCGACGAAGCCGGCCCGATGCACCTGACGTTTTTCGACAATCTGAAATATGCCGACCAGCTCGCCTCGACCAGGGCCGGCGCCTGCGTGGTGAGCGCCCGTTTCGAAGCCAAGGTCCCGGCCCATGTCGCGGTGTTGCGGGCCGCCCAGCCGTTCCGCGCATTCGTGACGATCGCCCGCGAGCTCCACTCGAGCGCGCTTCGCCCGCAATCCTGGTTCGGCAATGCCGGCATCTCGGCCTCCGCCATAATCGATCCCACGGCGCATCTGGAAGACGGCGTGATTGTCGATCCGCTCGCGGTGATCGGCCCCAGCGTCGAAATCGGCGCCGGGACGGTCATCGGGGCGGGCGCGGTGATCGGGGCCAATGTCAGGATTGGCCGGGATTGCAACGTCGGCGCCCGGACCGCCATTCAATTCGCGCTGTTGGGCAACAACGTCCTGATCCATCCCGGCTGCAGCATCGGCCAGGACGGCTATGGTTTCGTGTTTTTCGGGCCGGATGGCCATTTGAAGGTCCCGCAGACCGGACGGGTGCTGATACAGAACAACGTCGAGATCGGCGCGGGAACGACCATCGATCGCGGCAGCCTGCGCGACACCGTGATCGGCGAGGGCACGAAAATCGACAATCAGGTCCAGATCGGTCACAATGTCACCATCGGGAGGCATTGCCTGCTGGCGGCCCAGATCGGATTGGCCGGCAGTCTGACGATCGGCGACCATGTGGCGCTGGGAGCCAAGGTGGGGATCAACAACCATCTTCACATCGGCGACGGCGCCCAGGTGACGGCGATGAGCGCGGTCAAGGACGACATTCCGGCAGGCGGGCGCTGGGGTGGCCACTTTGCCAAGCCGACCCGGCAGTGGTTCCGCGAGATCGTTGCGGTGGAGCGTCTGGTGCGCGACAGCACTACCGATCCGAAGGGCGAGGGGCGGGAGTGATGGCGGAAGTATCGGTCAGGTTCGAGCTCGTGGACATCAACGAGATTCTCAAGACGCTGCCACACCGTTTTCCGATGCTGCTGATCGACCGGGTGATCGATATCCGGACCGACTATTCCGGCATCGGCATCAAGAACGTGACCTATAACGAGCTGCCGTTTCTCGGGCATTTTCCGGAACGGCCGGTTTATCCCGGCGTGATGATGATCGAGGCCATGGCGCAGACCGCCGGCGTGATCGGAATCAAGTCGGTCGAGGGCACCGAGAAGCCGCGCGCGGTTTATTTTCTCACCATCGACAAATGCAAATTCCGCAAACCGGTGATGCCCGGCGATACCGTCGAATATCACATGCGCTCGATCGGCCGGCGCAAGACCATGTGGTGGTTTCACGGCGACGCCAAGGTCAATGGCACGACGGTCTGCGAAGCCGATGTCGGCGCGATGCTGACCGACTGAGGCGGACGGCATTCATTTCGGCGCCTGCTCCGTCGCTCGCTCGATCGATCGATGTGCTGGGATGGTGAAATAGGGCGTAACCATACGTCACTGGACAGTGCCGGAACGTCGCGCTAACCACCGGAAAATCCAAGCACTTCAACGGCAATTTGGCGAATAGCGAACCATGAGCAGGATCGATCCCACCGCGCGGATTGAAGACGGCGCCGTGATCGGCGAGGGCACCTCGATCGGTCCGTACTGCATCATCGGCCCCCACGTCGTCATCGGCGCGAACTGCAAGCTGGTCGCGCAAGTGCACATCACCGCGCAGACCACGATCGGCGACGGCTGCACCATCTATCCCTTCGTCTCGCTGGGTACGCCGCCGCAATCGCTGAGCTATCGCGGCGAACTCACCAGGCTCGAGATCGGCCAGGGCTGCACCCTCCGGGAGCAGGTCACCATGAATGCCGGCACCGTGGCCGGCGGCGGCATCACCCGGGTCGGCGACCGCGGCTATTTCATGAACTGCAGCCATGTCGGTCACGACTGCATCGTCGGCAACGACGTCATCTTCGCGACCTCGGCGACGCTCGGCGGCCACAGCGAAATCGGCGATTTTGTTTTCATCGGCGGCCTCTCCGCGGTGCATCAGTTCGGCAGGGTGGGCTCGCAGGTGATGGTCGGCGCGCTCACCGGCGTGCGCAGCGACGTGATCCCGTTTGCGCTGGCGAGCGGCCAATATGCCGCGCTCACCGGCCTCAACGTCGTCGGCATGAAGCGCCGCAAGTTCACCCGCGACCGGCTCGCGGCGGTCCGGTCGTTTTATCAGAAGCTGTTTCATGGCCCCGGCGTGTTTGCCGAGCGGCTGGCCGAAGTGAGACACCTCGCCGATACCGACCCCGCCATTGCGGAAATCGTCACCTTCATCGATGCTGGAAAGCATCGCGAGCTGTGCCAGCCGCTGAAGGGCGGTAAAAAGGCTCGATGACGCAACCTGCAGGGCGCAAACCATGACGGGTCCGGTTGTGGATGCTTCATCGCCCATCGGTGTGATCGCGGCCGGCGGCGTCATGCCTTTCGCAGTGGCCAATTCGCTGCTGGCGCGCGGCATCAATCCGGTGCTGTTCGCGCTGAAGGGCGCCTGCGATCCGGTGGCCGTTGCGCGCTTTCGCCATCACTGGATATCGGTCGGCCAGGTCGGCAGCGCCATGAAACTGTTTCGCGCGGAAAATTGCCGCGATCTGGTCTTCATCGGCACGCTGGTGCGGCCGGCGCTCTCGGAGATCAGGCTGGACTGGGGCACGCTGCGCGTGCTCGGGCGGGTGTGGGCGGCCTTCCGCGGCGGCGACGATCACCTGTTGTCCGGGATCGGCCGCATTCTCGAGCGGGACGGTTTTCGCATGGTGGGAATCAAGGATGTCGCTCCCGATCTGCTGGTACCGGAGGGATGTCTCACCCGAAAGGCGCCCGATGAAAACGCCGCCGCCGATATCGCCAGAGGCCGCGAGGTGCTGCGCGCGTTGGGCCCCTTCGATATTGGTCAGGCCGCGGTCGTGATCGACGGTCACGTGGTCGCGGTAGAGGATATCGAGGGCACCGACGGGCTGCTGGCGCGTGTAGCGCGGCTGCGCAAGGAGGGTCGCATTCGCGCCAGGGCCGCCCGCGGCGTATTGGTGAAGGCCCCCAAGAGCGGCCAGGATTTGCGTTTCGATCTGCCGACGATCGGACCGCGAACCGTCGAGGGTGCTGTCGCCGCGCAGCTCGCGGGCATCGCGATCGTCGCCGGCAACACCATCGTCGTCGAGCCGCAGGCCATGATCGAGGCTGCCGATGCGGCCGGGCTGTTCGTGACCGGACTGCCCGCGTGATGGCCGCGCGCGCAGCGGCTAGTGCCGGGCGACGGATTTTCCTGATCGCGACCGAGGAATCCGGGGACCGGCTCGGCGCCAATTTGATGAAGGTGCTGCGCCAGCGCCTCGGCGATGCCGTCCGCTTCGAGGGCGTCGGCGGCCAGGCGATGGCCCGCGAAGGGCTGGCCTCGCTGTTTCCGATCGAAGACCTCTCGATCATGGGACTGGCCGCGGTCGTGCAGCAATTGCCGAAGATCCTGGGCCTGATCCGGCAGACCGTCACGGCGGTCACCGAAGCGTCGCCCGATGTTCTCGTGATCATCGACAGTCCCGATTTTACCCACCGGGTGGCCAGGCGCGTCCGTGCCCGCGATCCCTCGATCCCGATCGTCGACTACGTCTCTCCCTCGGTCTGGGCGTGGCGGCCCGGCCGGGCGCGGGCGATGCGCGCCTATGTCGATCACGTCCTGGCGCTGCTGCCGTTCGAACCGGAGGAATACCGCAGGCTGCGCGGGCCGCCCTGCAGCTATGTCGGTCATCCCCTGACCGAGCAGGTCGGCAGCCTGCGGCCCGGCGCCGAGGAGCAGAAGCGCCGGGACGACGCGCCGCCGGTGCTGCTGGTGCTGCCGGGAAGCCGCCGCAGCGAGATCCGGCACCACATGGCGGTATTCGGCGCAACGCTGGACCGGCTGCAGGCCGAGGGCGTGGCGTTCGAGCTCGTGCTCCCCACCATGCCGCATCTGCTCGCGGCGGTGACCGAGGGCGTCAAGAGCTGGAAAGTCGTCCCAAAAATCGTGATCGGCGAGCAGGAAAAGCGGGCGGCGTTCCGGATCGCGCGCGCCGCACTCGCCAAGTCCGGCACCGTGACGCTGGAGCTTGCGATCGCCGGCGTGCCGATGGTGACGGCCTACCGGACCGGTGCGGTCGAGGCCTGGATCATGCTGCGCCTGATCGAGGTGAAGTCGGTCATTCTGGCGAACCTCGTGGTCGGCGAGAATGTCGTGCCGGAATATCTGCAGCAGGCTTGCACGCCTTCGAGCCTGTCACGGGCGCTGCACGACGTGCTCGGCGATACGCCCATGCGCCGGCGTCAGGTCGAGGCGTTTGCCGGGATCGACAAGATCATGTCGACCGGCGATCAGCCGCCCAGCGTCCGCGCCGCCGACATCGTGCTGGCGACGATGCGCAAATCGCGGCGGCCGATCTAGATCGCAGGGTGGGCAAAGCGAAGCGTGCCCACCTACAGTCAAAAAATGCGGCCGGACGCTGGTGCATCCGGCCGCAAACTTCAGGAATATCTGCGCGCGTTACTTGCGCTTGGCGATATCGACGTAGTCGCGGCGGGCCACGCCGGTATAGAGCTGGCGCGGACGGCCGATCTTCTGGTGCGGGTCCTCGATCATTTCGCTCCACTGGCTGATCCAGCCGACGGTGCGCGCGACCGCAAACAGCACGGTGAACATCGAGGTCGGGAAGCCCATCGCCTTCAGCGTGATGCCCGAATAGAAATCGACATTCGGATAGAGCTTGCGGTCGATGAAATATTGATCGTTCAGCGCGATCTTTTCCAGCTCCAGCGCGACCTTCAGCATCGGGTCGTCGCCATGGCCGGTCTCCGCCAGCACCGCGTGGCACATCTTCTGCATGATCTTGGCGCGCGGATCGTAGTTCTTGTAGACTCGGTGGCCAAAGCCCATCAGGCGGACTTCGCTGTTCTTGTCCTTCACCCGCCGGATGAAATCCGGAATCTTGTCGACCGTGCCGATGTCGGCGAGCATCGCCAGCGCCGCTTCGTTGGCGCCGCCATGGGCCGGGCCCCACAGGCAGGCGATGCCGGCGGCGATGCAGGCGAACGGGTTGGCGCCGGAAGAGCCGGCGATCCGCACCGTCGAGGTCGAGGCGTTCTGCTCGTGGTCGGCGTGCAGGATGAAGATCTTGTCGAGCGCGTCCGCCAGCACCGGATTGATCTTGTAATCCTCGCACGGCACCGCGAAGCACATGTGCAGGAAGTTCTCGGCGAAGGAGAGCGAGTTCTTCGGATACATGAAGGGCTGGCCGATGGTGTATTTGAAGGCCATCGCCGCCAGGGTCGGGATCTTCGCGATCATGCGCATCGAGGCGATCATGCGCTGCTTCGGATCGTTGATGTCGGTGGAGTCGTGGTAGAACGCGGCCAGCGCGCCGACGGCTGCCACCATGATCGCCATCGGATGGGCGTCGCGGCGGAAGCCCTGGAAGAAGCGGGCCATCTGCTCGTGAACCATGGTGTGATGGATCACGCGGTTGTCGAAATCTTCCTTCTGCGCCTTGGTCGGCAGTTCGCCGTAGAGCAGCAGGTAGCAGGTCTCGAGGAAGTCGCCTTTTTCCGCGAGCTGCTCGATCGGATAGCCGCGATATTCGAGAATGCCGGCGTCGCCGTCGATATAGGTGATCTTGGACTGGCAGCTGCCGGTGGAGGTGAAGCCGGGATCGTAGGTGAACATTCCGGCCTGGGCGTAGAGCTTGGCGATGTCGATGACATCGGGCCCGACGGTGCCGCTCAATATCGGGAAATCGTAGGTCTTGTTGCCGACCGTTAGAGTTGCGGTTTTGGTGTTGGATGTTGCGTCCATCGCGAAGTCCCCGATGAGATCGTTGAGAGAGGAGGCGGCCGCGGGCGCCAAGCTTAACAGATGGCGTGGGAGGCCGGGTATTCTACAAGCGCCTGCCAGATGGGTATCTTATTGCTGTTTGCACTGCAAGATGGGCACGGCTGGCCCCTGATACCACCTTATGAGGGGGCCTGATCGGCGAGCCTGGCAAGGCATTCCTGCCGCCCCAGCACGGCCAGCACGTCGAAGATGCCCGGCGAGGTGGTCCGGCCGGTCAGCGCGGCGCGGAGCGGCTGGGCCACCGCGCCAAGCTTGAGGCTGTTGGCATCCGCAAACGCCCGCATGGCCGCTTCCGTGGTTTCCGCCGTCCATGGCGCGACCGCCTCCAGCGCCTGACGAAGCCGGCCGATCAGTTCGCGGTTTTCCGGCGTCAGCACCGCCAGCGCCTTCGGCTCGATCTCGAGCGGCCGGTCGGCGAAGATGAAATACGCACCGTCGATCAGCTCGATCAGCGTCTTGGCGCGCTCCTTCAGGCTCGGCATCGCCCGCAGCAATTGCGCGCGGGTGGTATCGTTCAGCTTGTTTTTGAGATCGGCGCCGCCGGGGACGTAGTCCAGCACGCCCTCGAACATGGTCACGAGGGACTGATCGTCGGAGTGGCGGATGTAATGGCCGTTGAGGCTTTCCAGCTTGGCGAAATCGAAGCGGGCAGCCGAGCGGCCGATGGCCGGCAGGTCGAAGGCGGCGATCATTTCCTCGGTCGAAAAGATCTCCTGGTCGCCATGGCTCCATCCGAGCCGGACCAGGTAGTTGCGCAGCGCCGCCGGCAGATATCCCATCGCGCGGTAGGCGTCGACGCCGAGCGCGCCATGGCGCTTCGAGAGCTTTGAGCCGTCGGGCCCATGGATCAGGGGAATGTGCGACATCGAGGGCACCTCCCAGGAAAGCGCATCGTAGATCTGCTTCTGGCGCGCGGCGTTGATCAGATGGTCGTCGCCGCGAATGACGTGGGTGACGCCCATGTCGTGATCGTCGACCACCACCGCGAGCATGTAGGTCGGATTGCCATCGCCTCGCAACAGCACGAGATCGTCGAGGTTCTCGTTCTGCCAGACCACGCGGCCCTGCACCTGGTCCTCGATCACGGTCTCGCCGGTCTGGGGCGCCCTGAGCCTGATCGTGGGCTTGATGCCATCCGGCGCCTCGGAGGGGGCGCGATCCCGCCACATGCCGTCGTAGAGCCGCGTACGGCCCTCGGCGCGGGCCTTTTCCCGCATGGCGGTGAGCTGTTCCGCCGTCGCGTAGCAGCGATAGGCCTTGCCGCTCGCCAGCAACTGCTCGGCGACCTCGCGGTGCCGCGCCGCGCGGGTGAACTGGTAGATGACCTCGCCATCCCAATCGAGTTCGAGCCATTTCAGGCCATCGAGAATCGCCGCGATGGCGGCGTCGGTCGATCGCTCCCGGTCGGTGTCCTCGATGCGCAACAGCATCTTGCCGCCGCGCTTCCTGGCATAGAGCCAGTTGAACAGCGCCGTGCGGGCTCCTCCGATATGGAGAAAGCCGGTCGGCGAGGGGGCAAAGCGGGTGACGACGGAATTGGTCATGACAGCGGCGGGTTGCGAACAAGGGGGGCATGCGGGAAGCGCGGTGGTGTATAGCAGGAACCGTTAATAACTAAAGCCTTCCGTGGGGCGAGCGGATTTGGCAGAACGTCCGCAGATTCCCGAGCAGGAACTCATAATGACAGTAGAAGCGGTGGCGGCAGAGGCGGGGCGCGATTTCATTCGCGATATCGTCCAGGCCGATCTGGATGCCAAGCGACACAGCCTGATCGTCACCCGGTTCCCGCCGGAGCCGAACGGCTATTTGCATATCGGGCACGCCAAGTCGATCGCGCTCAATTTCGGGATCGCCCAGGAATTCGGCGGGCGCTGTCATTTGCGGTTCGACGATACCAATCCGACCAAAGAAGAGCAGGAATATATCGATTCCATCCAGGCCGACGTGCACTGGCTCGGCTACGACTGGGGAAAATACCTGTTCTATGCCTCGGATTATTTCGACAGGCTCTACGACTGGGCGGAGGGCCTGATCCGCGCCGGCCTCGCTTACGTCGACGACCAGACCCAGGAGGAAATCAGGATCAGGCGCGGCACCCTGACCGAGCCGGGCCGGCACAGCCCGTTCCGCGAGCGTTCCGTGGAAGAAAACCTCGATCTGTTTCGCCGCATGAAGGCCGGCGAGTTTCCAAACGGCGCCCGGGTGCTGCGCGCGAAAATCGACATGGCTGCCGGCAACATCAATCTGCGCGACCCCGTGCTCTATCGCATCCTGCACGCCACCCATCCGCGCACCGGCGACACATGGTCGATCTATCCGAGCTACGACTATGCGCACGGCCAGTCCGACGCGATCGAGGGCATCACGCATTCGATCTGCACGCTGGAATTCGAGGACCACCGGCCGCTCTATGACTGGTTCCTGGACAAGCTGCCGGTGCCGTCGAAGCCGCATCAGTATGAATTCGCCCGGCTCAATCTCACCTATACGCTGCTGTCGAAGCGGGTGCTGACCCAGCTGGTGCGCGACGGCCATGTCGCCGGCTGGGACGATCCGCGCATGCCGACGATCGCGGGGCTGAAGCGGCGCGGCGTGCCGCCGGCGGCGATCCGCGAATTCGTCAAGCGCATCGGCGTCGCCAAGGCCAACAGCGTGGTCGACGTCGGCATGCTGGAGTTCTGCATTCGCGAGGAGCTGAACCGGACGTCGCAGCGCCGCATGGCCGTGCTGCGGCCGCTGAAGGTCGTGATCGAGAATTATCCGGAAGGGCAGGTCGAGGAGATCGAGGCGATCAACCATCCCGACGATCCCGCCGCCGGCACCCGCCGCATCGCGTTCGGCCGCGAGCTCTACATCGAGCGCGACGATTTCATGGAAAATCCGCCGAAGAAGTTTTTCAGGCTTTCGCCGGGCACGGAAGTGCGGCTGCGCTACGCCTATTTCGTCAAGTGCACCGGAATCATCAAGGATGCGAGCGGCGAAGTGGTCGAGCTGCGCTGCAGCTACGATCCCGCGACCAGGGGCGGCAATGCGCCCGACGGCCGCAAGGTCAAGGCCACCATGCACTGGCTGCCGGCCGCCCAGTCGAAGCCGGCGGAAATCCGCGTCTACAACCAGCTGTTCTCAAAACCCTCGCCGGATGCGGCCAATTTCGCCGCCGACCTCAATCCGCAGTCGCTGGAAATCCTGAAGGACGCGCGGATCGAGGCCGGGGTCGCGGAAAGCAATTCGAACGACGTCATCCAGTTCGAACGCCAGGGCTATTTCGTGCGCGACAAGGACTCGACGCCGGACTATCCGGTGTTCAACCGCACCATCGGCCTGCGCGATACCTTCGCGAAGGAAGTGGGCGGGAAGGGCTGAGGCGTTTTCACCGCGCGCTTTTTGCGCGTGGCCGGATATTGATGGGATGCTCCGATGCAGAGCGCGGCCGACGAAATCGTGTCCGGCATCATCGAAAAATGGTCGGCCGCGTTCAACCGGCTCGACGCTGGGGCGCTGGCATCGCTCTACGCGAAGAACGCCTTCTTTTTCGGATCGAAGTCGTCGCTCTATCGCGGCAACGAAGGTGTCGCGGCCTATTTCAACGCGCTGCCGAGATGGAGTTCGCCGACCGTTCAGTTCACCGACCGGACGACGGCGCAGGTCAATCCCGATTTGATCAATTTTGCGGCGACGGCGTCCTTCGTCGTCGAAGAAGGTGCCGCGCCGCTGTCGGTCAAGATCACCTGGGTGATCGCGCGCGAAGACGGCGGCTGGAAAATCGTCAGCCATCACGTCTCGTCCCAGGCGCCGCTGCTGTAGCGGTGCGCTGACGTCCGCCTAATTGCAGTAGCCGTAGAGGCCGCAGACATAGGGCAGGCGGATGAAGCTCGGGGAGTAATCCCCGCCGTAATAGGGCCCGCCATAATAATACGACCACGACGAGCCGTAATAGGCGCCGCCGCAATTCCAGACGGGATCGGGCAGATTGCTGTAGGGGATGACCGGCCCCGAAACCTCGCGCGACCGAACCGCCTCGACCCGGACCGCGCCCGGCTCGGCAAAAATCCTGCCCAGCCGGCTCTGGGCCGGCAGATCGGCGGCCCCCGCAGTCGTTGCGGTGACGAAGGCAGCAAAAACGGACAGCATGATCCTGCGCGGCATGGCCAAGTCCCGATGCTAGGTCCCCGATTGATTCGCTAATCCTAGCCGCAGGGCGTTAGCAAAGGTTAACGACGGCAAGCCGGCGGCTAAGGACCCGCTCTCAGATTTCGCTTTAAGGTCTCGTCCCAGGCTCGCGCGGCGGATCGGATCGTCATCGATCCAGCACGTCGTGACCGGCCTGGGTCAGCACCGGCACCTCGTCGCGCATCTCGATCAAGCCGAGTTCGGTCAGGGTGCTCAGATCGCTCGCGCTGACCGGCGAGAGTTTCAGGCGTTTGGCCTTGATGTCCCGGAGCGTCCAGCGAAGCGCAATGGCTCGCTCGAGGCCGAGATGGGCGAACGGTGTCGGGTTGTCGGTCATGGGTCTCTGAGAAGCCCTTGAGCCAGCCATTCGTTCCCGCCTGTTGCCGAAAGAGCTGACGCGTGTCTTTCCCGACAATTCCGCATTCGTTCCACTATGCGCCCCCTTGCAGCTTCCGATAGCATCGGGGTCCGGACGGGATCGCAGGGTGTACCGGGATGGCGGAACGGGGCAGGGCCCGGACGCAGGGAATTGCGGGGACCTGGCCGCCGCGCGAGGCGGCGCGGGCCGGCGGCATCGCCCCGTCGGGCTTTGCTACCTGGTCGTCGCTCTCGGAAAAACTGCGCGAATGGGTCCGCGCCGAAGCCGGCGCCGGGCGGCTGCTGCCCTGGGTGCCCGTGGCGTTCGGCACCGGCATTGCCTTCTATTTCACCGCCGATCACGAGCCGGTCCTGGCGGTTGCCGCGGTGACGGCGGCAGGGCTTTGCCTGACCGCGTTTTTGCTGCGGCGGCAAAGGCTGTTTCCTGTTGCGGTGATGATCGCGGCTGTCGCGGCGGGCTTTGCCACGGCGACCTGGAAGACGGCGCGCATCGCCCATGGCGTGCTGACGCGGACGATGTACTCGGTATCGCTCTCGGGCTTTGTCGAGACCCGCGATATCCGCGAGCGCACCGATCGCTTCGTGCTGCGGGTCGCGTCGATGGAAAGCCCGCGGTCGCAGATCAGGCTGGAGCGGGTTAGGCTGTCGGTGCGCAAGGGTACTGCGCCCGCGGTCGGCAGCTTCGTCGAGTTGAAGGCGCGGCTGCAGCCGCCGCTTTCGCCGCTGCGGCCCGGCAGCTACGATTTCGGCCGCGACATGTATTTTCAGGGCATCGGCGCCTCCGGTTTTGTCACCGGCGCGATCAAGACCGTCGCGCCGCCCGAGAGCGGCGGGCTGTCGCTGCGTTACGCCGCCTTCATGCAGAACCTGCGCGATGCGATCGATGCGCGGATCCGGACCACGCTCGATGGCGACAGGCGCGCGATCGCGACCGCGCTGTTGACCGGCCGCCGCGACGCGATCACGACGCCGGTCAACGACGCCATGTTCATTTCGGGTCTCGGCCACGTGCTGTCGATCTCCGGCTATCACATGGCGGTGGTCGCCGGCGTGGTGTTCTTCGCGGTGCGCGCGCTGCTGGCGCTGATCCCGCCGCTCGCCGCGGGTTTTCCCATCAAGAAATGGTCGGCGGCGGCAGCGCTGGCCGCGGCCTTGTTCTATCTCCTGCTGTCCGGCGCCGAGGTCGCCACCCAACGCTCGTTCTTCATGACGGCGGTGGTGCTGATCGCGGTCATGGTCGACCGCCGCGCGATCACCTTCCGCACGCTGGCGGTCGCGGCGATGATCGTGCTGTCGATCGCGCCGGAAGCTTTGGTGCATCCGAGCTTCCAGATGTCGTTTGCGGCCACGCTCGGGCTTGTGGCGCTGGTCCAGATCGGCATGCCGCGCCTGTTCGCGTCGCCCGACAACTCCGCGACCGCCAAGGTCGCGCTCTGGGGCGGGCGCGAAATCATGACACTGGCGCTGGCCTCGCTGGTGGCGGGGCTCGCGACCACGCCCTATGCCGCCTTTCATTTCCATCGCGTGACGCCCTATGGCGTGCTCGCCAATCTGGCGGCGATGCCCGTGGTCTCGGCGCTGGTGATGCCGGCGGGGCTTTTAGGCCTCGCCGCGATGCCGTTTGGCTTCGATGGCGTGTTCTGGTGGCTGATGGGCCTCGGCATCGACTGGATGATCGCGGTGACGCAGTGGGTCGCGGGGCTTCCGGGCGCGATCGGCCGCATGGCCGCGTTCGGGATCGGGCCGCTGATCGCGGCCAGCATCGGCATCGTCCTGCTCGGCCTGCTGCGAACGCCGCTGCGCTGGTCGGGCGCAGCCGTGCTGGCGCTTTCGGTGATATGGGCCGTGGCGGTGCCGCAGCCGGATATCCTGATCTCCGCCGACGGCCATGATGTCGGCGTCCGCGGCCAGGACGGCCGGCTGCATCTGATGCGGACCGCCAGGGACGCTTTCTTGCTGAAAGAATGGCTCGCCGCCGACGCCGACCCCCGGATGCCCGCCGACGCCTCGCTTGCCGACGGCGTCTCCTGCGACCCGGCCGGCTGCGTGACGCCGATGAGAGGCGGCGGCTTGGTGGCGCTGGCGCTCAGGCCCGAGGCGTTGGCGGATGATTGCGAGCGTGCGGCGCTGGTCGTGACCACGTGGCAGTCGCCGGCTGCCTGTCCGTCCGCCGTCGTGTCACGCGATCGTCTGCGCGGGCAGGGCGCGACGGCGCTGCGGCGTACCCGCGACGGCTTTGCCGTCGAGGCGGTCAGGCCGCGCGGCGTCGACCGGCCATGGTCGCCCGCGGCCGCGGATGCCGCGGAGACGAACACCATGCTGGCGCCGCACCCGCACGCCGCAAGGCCGGTGGACGCGACGCCGGCGGAAGCCGATCGGCGGCAGGAGGATTGAGGCTCCGGCGTCATTCCGGGTTCGGTGCTTCGCATCGCCCCGAAATGACGGTGAGCCTCCTCATCTCTCGTCGTGCGAATGATTCTCCTTGAGCTCGAACGCGCCCAGATGAAATTCCTCGTTGTCGTCCGTCGCGGTCGCGGAGGCCGTCTTGACCAGGGCGAATACCGCGTCCGGGAATTGCTCCCAGACCGCAAGATCCTCCGCCGACACCGTGAGCCAGCCGAACCTGAACATGTACCGGCCGGGTTCGGTGACGTGCCCGACTTGCTGCCAGCTGACCTTATTGACACCCAATCATTTTCCCCCTTCGGAATCCCGCAGCCGGTTCGGCCGCAGGACGGCGGTTGAAGCCTCCCGGCCGGCCGCCAGCAATGCTCCCTTCGCCCGCATTTCAAAGGCATCGAGCTGCAGGGCGAACGTCGCCAGCGCCAGCCGCAGATTATGCAGCTCTTTGGCGCGTGCGTCTTCGCCCTGACCCATCGTCAGTCCTGCCATGCAATTCGGCGCGGGCGGCCCGCCGGCCCGGCCGGCGAGACTCCGCGAGGCACCATTCAGCCGGCGGAAAGCGGCGTCGCCGTGGCCGTGGTCGTGCCGGCCGCCGGTCGCGCGCGTTCGCCCGCCGGCTGCGCCGTCACGGGCAATTGCAGCACGGTGGCGCGTTGCCCTTCGCAGAGCAGCGTCACCAGCACGTGGCTGCCGTCGGGAAATTCGATCGCGTCATGATGACGGTCCGGCAGATGGCGATCGATCTCGCCGAATTTTCCGACGCGGAAACCGACCTCTCGCGTCCAGATCCACCGGTTGTCGTATCTGACGTTCTCGGCGAACGCGAGCTCGGTGCCCGGCAGCATGCAGACCGCGACGCTGGGTTCGCTCTCGGAGGCGAAACCGCGCGTCGAAGTGCCGGGGAATGTCGTGGTGATCAGCGTCTCTCCGACCTTGGCGGGGCGCGTCGCTACAGCGTGCAGACTATAGTCACACATCGGATTGCTCCTCGTTCGAGATAGCCAACCCGCGCCGCTGAGAGGCGCAGGCCTCTATCAGAGTGGACAGTAGCAGCTGATGTTTTGCCTGCTTGTGGGCAATTGTGCGGCTCCGGCCTTCGCGCCCAAATCACAAATGCGTTTTTGGGATGTGTCGGGCCGGGCCCGGTTTCCGTCGTCGCGCGGCGACCGGAAGACTGACAACCATGATTCCGGAATGGTCCGAAGGACCAGACCTCAGCCGTGCAACTGCAGATCAGGGAATCTCGCGATTCCGGGTTCGCGTCGGAGCCTGTCAGCGGGCCGCGCGTCGCGCGGACCCGTTGGACGCGCCCGGAATGACGTTGCTCAATACTTCCGGTACAGCCCGATCAGCTTGCCCTGAATCTTCACCCGGTTCGGCGGCAGGATGCGGACTTCGTAGGAGGTGTTGGCCGGTTCCAGCGCGATCGAGGCGCCGCGGCGGCGGAAGCGTTTCAGGGTTGCTTCCTCGTCGTCGATCAGCGCCACCACGATGTCGCCGGTGTCGGCGGTCTCGTTGCGCTGGATCAGCGCCATGTCGCCGTCGAGGATGCCGGCATCCACCATGGAATCGCCGCGCACCTCGAGCGCGTAATGTTCGCCGGAGCCGAGCATGTCCGGCGGCACGCTGATGGTGTGGCTGCGGGTCTGCAGCGCCTCGATCGGCGTGCCGGCGGCGATGCGGCCCATCACCGGCACGGCAACCGGGCGCTCGCCATCGTTCTCCGAACCGCTGCTCGAGGAACGCACCTTGCCGAGCGTGCCTTCGATGACGCTGGGCGTGAAGCCGCGGCGGCTGTTGGCGCCCCCGGAAATCTCCGGCAGCTTGATCACCTCGATGGCGCGGGCGCGGTTGGGCAGGCGGCGGATGAAACCGCGCTCTTCAAGGGCTGTGATCAGGCGGTGAATGCCGGACTTCGAGCGCAGATCCAGCGCGTCCTTCATCTCGTCGAAGGAGGGCGGAACGCCGGATTCCTTCAGGCGTTCGCTGATGAATCGCAGGAGTTCATATTGTTTGCGCGTGAGCATCTCGACCAATCCCCAATTTGCGTTCCTTTTGACAAGTGCCGCCCGATTTCGAGTCTCGAAATCCAGAACTCGCATTCAAGACCCGAGTCCAAAAACCCGAACTCCAGAACCCGCACTCGCGACCCGGTCTCGGCACCTCCGGAGTCGGGTGACTCCCATTTGTAGACACCAGCACTCGAAACAAATCATGAACGAACACTATATGTTCCATATGTGTTCCGCAACCAGTTAATTTCCGGTCAATAAAATCCGCGTTTGCTCCGGCGGGCGACCTCGCGGGGTCAGGCGGGCAGCCGCAGAATGTCGCACGCCGAACCGGCCAGCGCCTTCGGCGCGAATGGCGGACGGATCACTAATGCCCGTGCCGCAGCGAGATTTCCCGAGCAGCGAGGAATCCTGATGGTCGACGGGAATGGCGATCAGCGCGCCGTCGCCGCGCCGCTCCAGCCGGGCGCGCAGGTAGTCTTCACGCATGTCGTTGGCGCCGACATCGCGGCCCAACAGCGCGGTCTCGCGGGGGTGGTGGACCGCCGATCGCCCGGACAAAGCGCGAATCAACGGCACCAAAAACAGGAAAGCGCAGACATAGGACGAGACGGGATTGCCGGGCAGGCCGATCACCCGCATCGGGCCGAGCCGGCCGTGCATCATCGGCTTGCCCGGCCGCATCGCGATCTTCCAGAACGCCATGGCGACGCCTTCGGCCTCCAGCGACCGCTTGACGAGATCGTGGTCGCCGACCGAGGCGCCGCCGGTCGTGACCAGGATGTCGGCGCCGGCCTCGCGGGCGCGGCGGATGCCCTGCACGGTGGCGGCAAGCGTGTCGGCGGCAATGCCGAGATCGATCACCTCGGCGCCTTCGTGCCGGGCCAGCGCGCGCAGCGCGTAGCCGTTGGAATAGACGATCTGGCCGGGGCCGGGGATGTTGCCCGGCATCACCAATTCGTCGCCGGTGGCGAGCAGCGCGACCCTGGGCCGGCGGCGCACCGGCAGTTGCGGATGGTTCATGCCGGCGGCCAGCGACAGATCGCGGTCGGCGAGGCGGATACCCGCCGCCAGCAGCACGTCGCCTTCGCGAAAGTCGATGCCGGCGGGGCGGATATGCCGGCCCGGCCTTGCTGCTTCGGTTGTGGTGACGTGGCCGCCATCCGCCACGGTGTCTTCCTGGATCACGACGGCGTCGGCGCCTTCGGGGATCACGCCGCCGGTAAAGATCCGCACCGCTTCGCCCGCGCCAACCGCCTTCTCGAACGGGCGGCCGGCCGCGACCTCGCCGATGACTTTCAGCCGCGTCCCGGCGGCGGACGCATCCGCCGCGCGCACCGCATAACCGTCCATCGCCGACATCGCCTGCGGCGGCTGGGTGCGCAGCGACGGAACGTCGCGCGCGAGCACGCGGTGAAAGGCGGCGTCCAGCGCGACCATTTCCTCCGGGCACGGCTCGGCGCCCGCGAGAACCGCGGATAGCGCCTCGGTAACCGGCATCAGGGCCACGGCGTGTCTCCTCGATCCGCGGGCCGGGTGTGGCGAGGCGGATCGTGGATGCGTTCTAACGGAGAGCGCGCGCGGAGGCAAAAGACATTGGCAAGGCGGAGGGCGGAAGATCGACCGTTGCGATCGCTTCTCACTGCTGCAAGCCGACCCCGTTCAGCCTGGCGGTTCGACCACCGGCAGCGAGTGCTCCGCGAACGCGGGTGTAACGTTCAGTTGGCAGGCGCGCATTGCGCTCAGGAAACGATGCCCTTTGTGGAAATCAGGACGCGTACCAATTCCGCTTGCCGTCGCGTACCGGTCTTGTCAAAAATGCGGGCGAGGTGGGTCCGCGCCGTTGCCCGCGAAATCGAAAGCCGGTCGGCGGCTGCCTGAATTCCGTCGCCCTTCAATATTTCTACCGCAAAGCTTGCTTCCGCAGGCGTCATCTTGAATTTGTCCCGAAGTTGAACCGCGGTCGGTTTATTGGCCTTGTCGGGGTCGTTCACGAAAATAACCGCCAGCGGGCGCGGCGCACTTGGCGAAACAGGGATATCCACCGGCAGCGGTGCGACGAGCAGGGAAAGCGGCGATCTCCCGGCCTCGCGAGTCAATGAGATAAAATGGCTTGGCCGACGCCCAATTCCGTGTTCGGCGCATTTCGCAATGGCAGCATGAAGTCTTGCGGTTTCGCCGGCAGAGCCGGCGTGGACGCGGCCCTTATGCAGCCGCAACTCGCGGTTTGCGAAAAGCGTCTCTGCTGTCTTGTTCGCAAACATGATCCTTGCATTCAAATCGACAAATAAAATCCCTTCCTCCAGATGATTCAGGGTTGCGACGGACGCATTGTGCTTCAGTTCGGCTCTGGCTAATTTGATGTTGATCTGTACCGCGCGCTGCAAATGCGGAGCGAGAAGTTTATACAGCTCGACGTCGTCTGCCTCGAATTGCCGGTTTCGCCGCACCGAGACAACGGTCTGCCGGCCCTGTTCCATCAGAACCACCGCGTTGAGCAGGCTTTCCATGCGCTGCGGCGCCATGAAGTCGTTGAAGAACTCGGTTCGGCTCAGGTCGCTCCTCGGAACGACCATGGTATCGGTCTGAACGGTTCCCGCAGGGGTCGAAGAAGCGCGCTGCCAGATCGGATTCACGCTGTGATAGTGGTCGATGTATTTCCTGTCGTATGCCAGCTCGGTCCCGATTGATAAGCCCCAGGATTCGGAAAGCGTTTCTCCCTGCCTTGCCATTCCGGCCGAAGGTGCAGCAAACGCCGTCGCGATGCGACCGAGCACATATGGCCACAGGCTGAAATCCATTCCGGCTTCGTAGATGGCGCCGATCAATGACGCCAGATCGCTTTCGCTGCTCATGGACACTCTCACAATGCGAAACAGGACCACTGCCTGAGGAAAACACCGGAGGCTAAACGTAATTCCGCGCCGTTCGGCTGATGCGGCGGTTGACGAAGCAAGATGTGATGCCGGCGGCAAGTCTAAACAAAATACGCCCTCAAATCCTGCAAACGGAAAGGGCGACGGCATGAGAAAGCTAATCGCAATCGTAGAAAAAACCCGATAGTCACGATCTGTATAGCGAGCGCGATCGGCCTGTCGATCTCGCTCGCCGTGTTGGTACTATACCGGTATTCGCGCGAGGCGCGGTTCCAATATTGCCACGGCCAAAGATCCATCGATGTCGTCCCCTAGATTTATCTGCGGGCATCAGCCGTTCGGCTGATGCAATGGGACTCCAAACGGTTCGTCATCCGACTCTCGATACAACGGTGTCAGGCCGGCACGCGAATACGTGCCGGTTGAGCTGAATTTTGGATTTTTGATGGGACCGCCAATCAAATGAACTCCCGGCCGGGTCGAAAGTTTTTTGGTCGAAATTACAAAGCAAGCGCGGCAGAGCGTCAGGATCAACAAACGTTTGGGGCGGGCGATGATGTGCACAAATTGGACGACGCGGCAATCTGCAGGATACGCTTCCGAAATATTTCCTTCGCCTGACCGCCGGGGGCGCCTGCTGCTGAGCAGCGTACTCACCGGCGGCACGTTGCGCAGCCTCGCGGCGGTGGCCGGGATGATCACGGCGCTCGGCGTCTCGCCGGCGTTCGCGGAATGCTACTCCACGGCGACGGGGCTTGCGGGAAATTGCACGGCCAACGTCCCGCCCCCCGGCACGAGCGACACCGCGATTGGCTTCGGCGCCACCGCGAGCGGCGGCTTTGCGACCGCCTATGGCCACGGCAGCAACGCCACCGGTCTCGAATCCACCGCGACCGGCGCCTCCAGCCTCGCCAATGGCGACGCCGCGACAGCGACCGGCGCGAACAGCAATGCCACCGGGGTGGCCGCGACGGCCTACGGCGACACCAGCACCGCCAACGGCGGCTTCGCCACCGCGACCGGCCACGGCAGCATCGCCAATGGCGTCGAAGCGACGGCGAGCGGCGCGTCCAGCACCGCGAACGGTAACCTGACCACTGCGACCGGCGCCAACAGCATCGCCAATGGCTTCGAAGCGACCGCGACCGGCGACCGCAGCGCCGCGACCGGCGTCCAGGCGACAGCGACCGGCGCAAACAGCAACGCCATTGGGGCGTTCGCGACCGCGACCGGCGACAACAGCCGCGCCAACGGCATCTCGGCGAGCGCGACCGGCGCGCTCAGCACCGCCAACGGGGCCAACGCGACCGCGACAGGCATGCTCAGCGCCGCCAACGGGAGCAGCGCGACCACCACCGGCGCGTTCAGCTTCGCCAACGGCCAATCCGCCACCGCGACCGGTGCGGGCGCCTTGGCCAACGGGGTCAACGCGACCGCGACCGGCCAGAACGCCAACGCCAACGGCTTCGCCGCGACCGCGACCGGCGCGCAAAGCACCGCCAACGGCCAGTTCGCGACGGCAACCGGCCAGAACGCGATCGCCAACGGGGGTGCGGCGACCGCAACCGGCCTGGGCAGCACGGCCAACGGCATCTTCGCGACCACAACGGGTTTCAACAGCACCGCGAACGGAGCGCAGGCGACCGCGACCGGTGCGGGCGGCACGGCCACCGGTGACAATGCGACCGCGACCGGCGAGGCCAGCACGGCCAGCGGCAACAACGCCACCGCGACAGGCCAGGGCAGCATCGCGAACGGCACAACCGCGAGCGCGTTCGGCCAGGGCAGCAACGCCACCGGCGCGGGCACCACGGCAATCGGTCAAACCAGCATCGCGAGCGCGCTGGGCGCGACGGCGTTCGGCGCAGGCGCGCAGGCGCTCGCGGCGAATTCGGTCGCGATCGGTGCCGGCTCGGTGGCGACGCTCGCCAACACCGCCTCGTTCGGCACCCCGGGCAACGAGCGGCGGCTGACCAACGTGGCGGCCGGTATCAATCCGACCGACGCCGTCAATATGAGCCAGATCGCGG
The DNA here is from genome assembly GCA_963721275.1 of uncultured Alphaproteobacteria bacterium. Taxonomy (GTDB): domain Bacteria; phylum Pseudomonadota; class Alphaproteobacteria; order Rhizobiales; family Xanthobacteraceae; genus Bradyrhizobium. Next base: position 31,554 of record CAVRIQ010000002.1, read on the forward strand.
GGCTCAGTGCCGGCTTCCAGTCCCAGCTCAGCTCGTTGCAGGCGCAGGTCGGCGACAATCGGATCGAGGCGCGGCGCGGGATCGCCGCCGCGGTCGCCACCGCGAGCGCGCCGATGCCTTCGGCTCCGGGCAAGACGACCTGGCAGATCCGCGGCTCGGTTTTCCAGAGCGAATACGGATTGGGCGTCGGATTCGCGCATCGTCTCAACACCGCCATGCCGCTCAGCATCGTCGGCGGTTATGGCAATGGCGGCGGCAACCAGCACACCGCCTATGTCGGCCTCGGCGGCGAGTTTTGACATTGGACTGGTTGCAGACATTCGGTTCATACAACCGGGGCGACGTCGCGGATCGGCCTCGACGACCTGCTCATGTCTTGCGCAGGCGCCGGCCGGTTAAGTTGCTGAACAGCAACATTTCTCCGCAATCGCGTCCAGATGCGTGGGCTGAACGCGCGCTCCCGTTGTTCGAACTCTCGATTCGATCAACAATAGGTAAAATATTGAGGCGTCCCGCAACAATTGAGTCCGGGCGCAGGCTGCTTTCGCGCGAAGTTCTTTTCAATCTGATTTGGGACAGACGATGACCGTGAGACGTCCGGGACCCGCCGCAACGAGTTCGGCAATAGAACATGCTTGCGGCGCGTTTTCTCCACGCGGCCGCCGCGCGCGGCTACTTGCCGGCAGCGCGATAGCGGGCGGCACGCTGCGGCGTCTGGCGGTTGCCGCCGGTGTCGCGGCGAGTGTGTCGCTTGGCGGCGGCTACGCTTCGGCCGCCGACTATGCAGTGGGCGGTGGCATCAACAACCCGCCCGCCGGTTTCGCGACCGCCGTTGGCGACAACGCGCAAACCACCGGCGCCGATGCGAGTGCGTATGGCGCGTTTTCGAATGCGACAGGCTCCTTTGCCACCGCGATCGGCGCCAATTCGCATGCCAACGGTCTCACCGCGACCGCGACCGGCGAGTCCAGCTTCGCCAACGGCACCAACGCGACCGCGACCGGCGAAGCCGCTACCGCGAACGGCACTTTCGCAACTGCGACCGGCAGAAGCGCCTTCTCGAACGGTAGCTTCTCGACCGCGACCGGCGGGGGTAGCCAGGCGAACGGAACCTCGGCGACCGCGACCGGCTTGGGCAGCCAGGCGAACGGAGCCACGGCGACAGCGACCGGCATGAACAGCATCGCGAATGGGGACTCCGCGACCGCCACGGGCATGGGCAGCGAGGCGAACGGCATTAACGCCACTGCGACCGGCCAGGCCGGCAACGCGAACGGCCTCAACGCCACCGCGACCGGCCAGGCCAGCACCGCGAACGGCACCTATGCCACCGCGACCGGACAGGCCAGCACCGCGACCGGCTTCGCCGCGACCGCGACCGGCGCACTCAGCATCGCCAACGGTGCCGATGCGACCGCAACCGGATTGGCCGCCTTGGCGAACGGTAACTTCGCAACCGCGACCGGTCAGAGCAGCATAGCGAACGGCGCCAACGCCACCGCGACGGGCCAGAACAGTCTCGCCGACGGCACCAACGCGACCGCGACCGGTGCCGGTAGCTTCGCCAACGGCATCAGCGCGACGGCGACGGGCACGAACAGCACAGCGAACGGAATCTTCGCGACTGCGATGGGTGTGAACAGCATCGCGAACGGCGGCACCGCTACCGCAACGGGCGAGAGCAGCACCGCAAATGGCGCTTCAGCCACCGCCACCGGCGCCTTCAGTACCGCGAACGGTGCCACCGCGAGCGCCTTCGGGCAGGGCAGCAACGCCACCGGCGCCGCCACCACCGCGATCGGCCAGGCCAGCGTGGCGAGCGCCACCGGCGCCACCGCGGTCGGCGCCAGCGCGCAGGCCACTGCGACCGGCGCGGTCGCGGTCGGCAACAATTCCGCCGCCACCGGCGTCAACGCCGTCGCGATCGGCAACGGCGCGGTCGCCACCGGCTCGGTCGCGGTCGGCGCGTTGGCTTCCGCCGCGAATGGCGGCGCCGCCTTCGGCGATGGCGCAGTCGCGACCGGCACCAATGCGACGGCAATCGGCCCGGGTTCTTCTGCGACGTTCGCGAACTCGACTGCCATCGGCAACGGCGCCGTAGCAACCGCGGCCAACCAGATGGCATTGGGCACCGGCTCGAACACGTACCGGATGGCCGGCATCGCCTCGGCGGCAAGCCTCGCGGCGCAATCAGGGCCGACCTCGTTCGTGACAACGGACGCTGCCGGGCATCTCGCCACGTCGAGCTTCGCCGTTCCGGACATCGCCGGTCTGCAGTCCCAGGTGAGCGGCTTGCAGTCGCAGGTCACTTACAACCAGCGCGAGGCGCGTTCCGGCATCGCCTCGGCGCTTGCGGCGTCCAATCTGCATTATGACCAGCGGCCGGGAAAAGCCTCGGTTGCGCTCGCTTACGGCAACTTCAAGGGTCAGTCCTCCCTCGCCGGCGGTTTCGGTTACGCCGTGACGGAACGCTGGCGCGTCAATGCCTCGTTCACGGCGTCTCCGGACCAGGGAGATTTCGGTGCGGCCGTCGGCACGTCATGGACGCTGAATTAACGAGTGCGCCAACGCCTTCGGGATTCGTTGCTGGACGGCAACATCCAGCCGCAATCGGCATCAAACGCCGGCAGAATGGGTCTTGAACCGGACCCCCGCCATTGTTCGCGACTTGGATTCGGTTAAGATTCGGTAAGGTTCAGGCACACGCAAGCAAAGATTGAGTCGAGGCGCAGGCGATTTACACGAATTTATTTCAAGCGAATCCGGGGCGGGCGATGACCATGAGACCTCCAGGGGCGGCCACAACGGATTTGGCAATCGCCCGCGTTGCCACCCGCTCTGATCCGCGTGACCGCCGGGCACGGCTGGTGGCGAGCAGTATCCTCTGCGGCGGCACGCTGCGCGGCCTCGCGGTTGCGGCGGGCATGATGACCGTCGCCGGTATCTCCCCGGCCTTCGCGCAATGTTTTTCCGGTACCGGCGGCAATATTGCAGGCGCGGGCTGCACTGTCACCGCGGCCACTGGCGCCTTCTCCACTGCCGTCGGCTCTAATGCGAACGCGACCGGCGTTGCCGCAACCGCTTTCGGCAACGGCGCTATTGCCAACGGCCAGCAGGCGATCGCGATAGGCGCGTCCGCCGTCGCGACCGGCTCCTTCGCTTCCGCGCTTGGAACCGCGTCGATCGCGAACGGCACCAACGCAACCGCGACGGGCGAATTTAGCACCGCGAACGGCAGCGACGCTACCGCGACGGGCGATTCTAGCTTCGCGAACGGCACTCAGGCGACCGCGACGGGCAACTCCAGCTTCGCGAATGGCTCCTTCGCGACCGCGACGGGCACGCAAAGTATCGCGAACGGCTCCAACGCGACCGCCATGGGCGACTCCGCCATCGCGAACGGCTCCAACGCGACCGCGACGGGCGTGGGCAGTCGCGCCAACGGCGTCAACGCCACCGCGACCGGCCAGGGCAGCAACGCAACCGGTGACGAAGCGACCGCCATGGGCTTTCACAGCGGCGCGATCGGCACGTTCGCGACCGCGACTGGCGGAGGCAGCCGCGCGACCGGCGACTTTGCCACCGCGTTGGGCGACAGTAGCCGGGCGTTTGGCCTCAGCGCGACGGCAACAGGCACCAGCAGCTTTGCGAACGGCGCCAACGCCACCGCGACCGGCGTGTCCGCCATCGCGAACGGTGACACGGCGAGCGCCTTTGGCCAGGGCAGCGTTGCCAATGGCAGCAACACCACCGCCATCGGTCAGGCGAGCAGCGCGGGCGCCACCGGTGCCACGGCGGTTGGACAGGGCGCGACGGCCAATTTCGCCAACTCGACCGCGATCGGCGTCGGCGCCACGACCACCGCCGTGAACCAGGTTTCCATCGGCACGGCTTCGAACACCTACCGGATGGCCGGCATCACCTCGGCCGCAAGCCTTGCCGCGCAAGTTGGCCCGACCCAGCTGGTGACAACGGACGCCGCCGGCCATCTCGCTGCGGCCAGTTTCAGCGGGCAGGACATTTCCCTGCTGCAGTCCGACGTCGGTACCTTGCAGACGCAGATGCGGCAGGCGTTCGAGGGCACCGCGATCGCCATCGCCATGGGCGGCTCGGCGCTGCCGTCGGACAAGAAATTCGCTATTTCCACGAACTGGGGTACATTCCGCGGCGAGAATGCCATGAGCCTGGGAGCCCAGATGCGTTTGAACCAGTATGTCGTCCTCAACGGCGGCGTCGCGGCCGGCTTTGCGCAAGGCGGCGTCGGCGGACGGGCTGGACTGACGGTCGCGTGGTGATAGCAGCGTGATGGCTGGAAAGCAGCGCGGCTGGCGCGTTCTGATCGTTGCGGCTGCGATGGCTGCAATGACCTCCGCGGGTTACGCGGAGACACCGGCGCACGCGCCGAAACCGGCGCAGATCGATCGCAATGGCGTGCTGATCCTGATCCGGTCGTCGCTGCTGGCGCTCGACCAGGCCAACAAGACCGGCAATTACACCGTGCTGCGCGACATCGGCGCGCCCGGTTTTCAATCCAACACGGCGGCGCGGCTCGGCGAGATCTTCGCCAAATTGCGCAACGACAATCTCGATCTCTCCGGCGTCGCGGTGATCGATCCGCAGCTCAATTTGCTGCCGCAGATCGAGGCCAACGGCCTGATGCATATGGCCGGGTTCTTTCCGTCGGTGCCAAGCCAGGTCAATTTCGATCTGGCATTCGCGCCGGTGAACGGGCAGTGGCGGCTGTTCGGCATCTCGGTTTCGATCGGGCAGAGCGGGCCGGCCGCGCCCACGCCGCCCGAGCCGCCGGTTGCGCACAAGTTGCCCCCCGCACATGGCGCCAAGCAGTCCCCGCCGATCAAGCTGACGCTGCCGGAGAACAAGCCGGCCGAACACCCGCCGAAATAGACCGCGAGCAACTCAGCGGACGAGCGAGAATGTTACCCGACGAAGCCCTGAAATCGATGAAGGTGATGTTCGCGACGCCGTGCTATATCTCGGCGGTCAGCATGCACTACGTTACCAGCATTTTCGAGCTTACCCATCATTGCAACCGGTTTGGACTGCAATGCATCCTGCATATGCATTCGGAAAGCCTGATCACCCGCTCGCGCAACAAGATGGTGCTCAAATTCCTGTCCGACGAAACCCTGACCCATCTGTTCTGGATCGATTCCGACATCACCTTCACGCCGCAATCGGTCTGCCGCCTGCTCCTGACCGACCGCGACGTGACCGCCGGCGTCTACCCGATGAAGAATTTCAATTGGCCCGCCGAAGGCCTGCCGGCCGGCATCACCAGGCAGCAATTCGAGGATCGCTATACCGAATACCCGTTCAACCCGATCGGTCACGGCACCGAGCGGGTCTCAACCTATGCCGACGCCGACGGCTTTGTGGAGGTGGCGGAGGCGCCGACCGGGTTCATGTGCATCAAGCGCGACGTGTTCCGGCAGATGATGGAGAAATACCCACAACTGAACTACGTTCCGGACGGCCCGCCGAACCCGCAGGCGCATCTGCACTGGTTGTTCTTCGACTGCATGGTCGATCCCGACGACGGCCGCTATCTGTCGGAGGATTACGCGTTCTGCCGGCGCTGGCGCGACATCGGCGGCAAGATCTGGGTCGATCTGCAATGCAAGCTGCTGCACCTCGGCCAGCACAATTTCCGCGGCGATCTCGCCGAAAGCCTGCGGCTGCAGGGCCGGTGGTGATGGCAGGCGGAGACGACCGCTAAATCCCGAGCGCGGCCAGCGCGTCGGCGACGTCGCCGGGCGAGGTGACGTGAACCGCGGCCAGCCCGCGGGCTCGGGCGCCTTCGATGTTCTCGGCGGAATCGTCGAAGAACAGGATGCGGGAAGCGGGAGCGCCGATCGCCTTCACCACATGGTCGAAGGCCGCCGCGTTCGGCTTCCGCAACCCGATCGACGACGACAGAAAGATTTCGCGGAAATGGCCGAGCACGCCGGCATAGGCTTGCGAAAAATGTTCGACATGGGCGCCATTGGTGTTGGAAAAGGCATAGAGCGGCAGCCGCTGCGCGGCGCGCTCGAGCAGCGGCGCGATGCCCGGCATTTCACCGGTGAAGATCGAATTCCACCCTTCGAGGAATTGAGCATCCGATATGCCGATGCCGAGCGAGGCGCGAAGCGCCGCAAAGAACTCGGCGTCGCTGATCTCGCCGGTCTCGTGCCGGTGAAAGACTTCGTCGCGCGAGGAAAATCGCGCCACGAGCTGCGCGGTCTCGCAGCCGGCGTGGCCGGCCCAGCGCGCCAGCACCTTGCTGAAGTCGATATCGAGCACCACGCGGCCGAGATCGAACAGCAGCACGTCGGCCGAGCCGGGAGCGAGCAGGGGATTTGTCATGGCGGCGGTTTACGAAAAACGGGAGAGGCAGGCAACGGCGAGCGATTTGAATTCTGGCCTAACCTGCGACCCCTCGAGAGGCCTATTCCTCGAAATCACCGCCGATAGCGCAGCGCCTCGGCCAGCAGCGCAAAGGCCGGGGCCGGCTCACCGGCGCCATCAGCGCCCAACACGAAATTCGACAGCACCAATTTTCGCAAGGTCGTTCCCGGGTTCCCGCGGGCTTCGCCGAATGCCCGCCTGGGCTTCCAGCGCGGATGCCAGACAGCGACTGCCGAACGCCTCAAACGTCGCGTTCTGCAAAATGGCGGTAACCGCATCCAGGGATACGGTGCTAGACTTCGATCGGGGCATGCCGAAAACGAAGGGAGGATTTCTTGTACGGGAAAGTTCTTCTCGCCTATGACGGCTCGATCGAAGGACGGCGGGCCCTGCGGGAGGGAGCCAGAATCGCGCAGCTCTGCGGCGCCGAGGTTTTTCTGCTGGCTGTGGTGGAAGTTTCGGCCGGCACCGGAACGCTGGAGGGAGGGTTCGCCATCCCGATCAGCGAACAGGCTGAAATGTACAACAGGATCCTGGCGGAAGGCGTGGAGCGGCTCAAGGCCATGGGCTTCTCGCCAACGGCGCGGCTCGGCATGGGAGAAGCCGGACGTGAGATCGCTGCCGTCGCCGAAGAGATCGGCGCAAACCTCATCGTCGTCGGCCATCGTCCCGACGGCCCGCTGGCGCGATGGGTTCGGCTCTGTCGGAACGTATCTGGTGAAGAATGTTCGATGCAGCGTGCTGGTCGCGCAAACCGAGATTGGCGACGAGGAATTTGCGAAGCTGCTGACCGGGGTTGCCGTCGAGGCCTGAGATTGAAACAGGTTTTACCAGCGGTGCAGGCGGCCCATCGTTCAGGATGGCGCGAGGTCCGAAAAGCTGCGGCGCGGTGAGGTGGTAAGAGTTTTCGCCGCCCTCAGTACCGATACGGCTCGATGTCCAGCAGCGGAAACGCGCTGAACACGTGCGGCAGGCTGGTCGGCGTCGCCTGGTGCAGATAGGTTTTGTCGAGCTCGCCGAAATTCCGCAGGCCCAGCAGCCCGAGGCAGCGGATCACTTCGTCTTCCAAAAGCTCCAGCATCCGCCGCACACCTTCTTCGCCCTTGGCCGCCAGCGCAAAGCATTGCAGGCGGCCGATGCCGACGAGGTCGGCGCCCATCGCGATCGCCTTGACGATGTCGCTGCCGCGGCAAAAGCCGCCGTCGACCATGATTTTCGCGCGGCCGGCAACCGCGGCAACGATCTCGGGCAGCACATGCATGGCGCCGCGGCCGTGGTCGAGCTGGCGGCCGCCATGGTTCGACACGTAGATCCAGTCGACGCCGTGATCGAGCGCGATCTGCGCATCCTCGGCGGTGGCGATGCCCTTGATGACCAGCGGTATCTTGAACTTGTCCTTGATCAGCTTCACGGTGCGCCATTCCAGCCCCTTCTGGAAGTCGCCGCCGGTGGCGCGGACGCGGCTGGCGCGGACATAACGCTTGGCGATGTCGCGTTCGCGCCGGCTGTAATGGGCGGTGTCGACGGTCAGGCAGAACGCGGCGTAGTTGCCGGCGACCGCGCGGCCGACCACGTCCTCGACGAAGGCGTCGCCGCCGCGGACATAGAGCTGATACATCCGCAATGCATCGGGTGCTGCCTCGGCGGTTTTTTCCAGGCCCGGCTCCGACACCGAGCTCAGCATATGGGCGGCGCCGAAGCTGCCGGCGGCGCGCGCGACGCTGGCCGCAGCACCCGGCTCGAACAGTTCGAGCGCGCCGACCGGCGCGATCACCACCGGCAGCCGCATCCTGCGGCCGAATTGCTCGACCGAGGCGTCGACCTCAGCCACATTGCGCAGCACGCGCGGCCGGAACGCGATTTCGTCGAGCGCCATGCGGTTGCGCCGCATGGTGGTCTCGGTCTCGGCGGCGCCGACGATGTAGTCCCAGGAATTCTGGTTGAGGTTGGCGCGGGCTTTCTGAATCAGTTCGTGCAGGTTCTGGAATTCCTCGCCGCTGGCGCCGAGTTCGACCGATTGCTGTGGGATGCGGGTTGCTTCGTTCATCGTGTCCTCCCCGGGATGCCTGACTGCTTTTGCCTTTGGCTATCGTTTCCCGAGCTTCCGCGCCATCCCGAAAATTGCTATGGCTGGTATCAGCGGGAAGCACGCAGAAATCCCGGTTTCCATCGATGGGGAGGAAATGCCATGACAAGACCGGCCATATGGGCGGCGTTTGGCCTGAGCCTGGTGGGTGCGGGCACCGCGAACGCGCAGAGCATGACCCTGACCAGCGCCGATATCAAGGAAGGCGCCACCATTGCCAATGAGCAGGTGTTCAAGGGGTTCGGCTGCACCGGCGGCAATCTTTCACCGGCGCTGAACTGGAGCGGCGCGCCCTCGGCCACCAAGAGCTTCGCGCTCAGCATTTACGATCCGGATGCGCCGACCGGCAGCGGCTGGTGGCACTGGGTCGTGTTCAACATTCCCGCAGCCACGACGTCCTTGCCCAAGGGCGCCGGCGACGTGAAGAAGAAGCTGATGCCGAAGGGCGCGATCCAGAGCCGGACCGATTTCGGCGCCGACGGCTATGGCGGCCCGTGCCCGCCGGCCGGCGACAAGCCGCACCACTACCAGATCACGGTTTTCGCGGTCGACGTCGACAAGCTGCCGGATGCCAGGAACGACATGGCGTCCGCGGCATTGGTCGGCTTCGATCTGCACTTCCATACGCTGGCGAAGGCGACCCTGACCGGGCTTTACGGCCGCTGAAGCTTCGGCGCAGGCATGTTCGGCCGCCTTGGCGCGGAACACTGCCTGCGTGGCGTCACTGTTCGTGACGGCTAAATCGTGTTCGGCGGATGGCGGCGCTTTGCGGTCAGCCAGTTAACTCGGGCGGGCAAATCACTCGGGTCTGCCAATTTTTGCGTGTCAAGCCCCTTTTGCAAAAATATTCTGATTTTCCGAAATCGCAAATCACCTTATATCCGCAGCTGTCCACCCCACTCGAGGGGCGTATCGCGATCGTCACGGACGCGGGGCTGGATGCGATGGACGCGAGCGGCGCTTGAGACGACAGCGTTTTGCTTGCGGACGGAGAAGTCGTGTGGTCCTGACGCCTCGACGCTGGCGTCAAGTCGGCAGCCAAGGCGCTGCCGATGACGGTGACAAAAAAGCCCGATCGCCGGGGAGAGTACGAAGGAAGCCGTTAAAACCATTGCGTGCGGGGATGCCGGGTGATTTCCGGTGCGACCGCTGTGAATACTCGTGTGCATGTTGCACTACCACTTCGCACACGAGGCTGCGGGTGCACTGGGCACCCGGCATTCCCCACGCCCTCTTTTGGGGCGGAAGGTTCATCAACGTCCCGGGCGCACCGCGCCGCGGGAGTTAAATGCATGCCTGGAGAGCGTCGGAGAGCGTCATTGTCGAATGACGATTGAGAGCGCCGGCCCTCGAACGCCTCCCATTACGAATTAGACATCAAACCGGGGGTATTCCGGCTTTGCCGGAGCGCTCCTGCGCGTATATCGTTGCCGGACAAGAAGACCGGAGCGCTGCCGGAACAGCGCCGTCCGACGCCAACGAGGAAATCAGACATGACCGGAATGCTGTTGTTTTCACCGCTGACGATCCGGGGCGTCGAACTGAAGAACCGCATCGTGGTGCCGCCGATGCATCAGTATTCCGCGATCAAGGGCTTTCCGACCGACTGGCATCTGATGAATGCAGGAAAATTCGCGGCCGGCGGCGCCGGCCTGGTCGTCGTCGAGTCGACCAAGGTGGAGCGGCGCGGCTGCGGCACCGTGGGCGATCTCGGCATCTGGGACGATGCCTTCGTCGAGCCGCTGAAGCGGCTGGTCAAGTTCATCAAGCAGCAGAATTCGGTGGCGGGCATCCAGCTCGGCCATTCCGGCCGCAAGGCGCGCGCCAACCGTCCGTGGGAAGGCGACGGGCCCTTGAAGCAAACCCCCGAGATCGACGACTGGGACGCGTGGACGCCGGTGGCGCCGAGCGCGATCGCCCACAGCGAGAAATGGCCGGTGCCGAAGGCGCTCGAACGCCACGAGGTCAAGGACCTCGTGCAGGCCTGGGGCAATGCGGCGCGGCGCGCTTGCGAGGCCGGCTTCGACGTGCTGGAGCTGCATGGCGCGCACGGCTACCTCGTGCACCAGTTCCTGTCGGAACGCTCCAACCAGCGCGCGGACGAATATGGCGGCTCCGAACTGAACCGGATGCGCTTCATCACCGAGATCACCGAAGCGGTGCGCGCGCAATGGCCCGACGACAGGCCCTTGTTCCTGCGGCTGTCGGTGGAAGATAACGCCGGGTGGGGACCGGAACAGAGCGCGCGGCTGGCGAAGATCCTCAAGCCCAAGGGCGTCGACGTCATCGACTGTTCCTCCGGCGGCATCACCGACCAGGCCCCGATCCTCGGCAAGGAAATCAAATACAGCTATCAGGTTCCACTGTCGGAATATGTCCGCCGCCATGCCGACATCATGACCATGGCGGTCGGCCTGATCATCCATGGCGACCAGGCCGAGCAGATCCTGGAGGACGGGCAGGCCGATCTGATCGCGGTCGGGCGCGAAATCCTCAACAATCCGAACTGGCCGATGGATGCTGCCTTGAAACTGGGCATCGAGGGGCCATTTCGAACCGTACCGCCGCAGTTTGGCTGGTGGCTGGGCACCCGTGCCAAGCGCGGTTTCGGCACAAAGCCGTCAACCTGGCAAAACGGCCTCAAAGATACCGGAAAGGTGTTGTGAATCGGGCCGCCGGGTTTCAGAAGGGCGAGACCCTGAAATACCGGTCCGTGGCGGATAGCAACTGAAAGCGAGAAGGTTCTTCGATGCGCAAGAATGTCCTGTTTATCCTCGGTGCAACGGCAGGCGCGTGCCTGACCTTGCTCGTCACGACGCCCCAGGGCGCGCTGTCGGTGGGCATCGCCAGGGCCGCGGTCGGCGGCGATGCGTATTCGCAGCTCAATCTGTTCGGCGAGGTGTTCGAGCGCGTAAAGGCCGACTATGTCGAGAAGCCCGACGACAGCAAGCTGATCGAAGGCGCCATCAACGGCATGGTCTCGGCGCTGGACCCGCATTCGCGTTACATGAATGCCAAGGCCTGGAAGGACATGCAGGAGACGACCCAGGGCGAGTTCGGCGGGCTCGGGATCGAGGTCATGATGGAGAACGGCCTCGTCAAGGTGGTCGCGCCCATGGACGACACGCCCGCGGCGAAGGCCGGCATCCTCTCCGGCGACCTCATCACCCAGATCGACAGCGACGCGGTTCAGGGACTGACGCTGGAGCAGGCCGTCAACAAGATGAAGGGTCCGGTCGATACCCAGACCCACCTCACGATCCAGCGCAAGGGCGCGGACAAGCCGATCGACGTCACCGTCACGCGCGAGATCATCCGGGTGCGCCCGGTGACCTTCCGCACCGAAGGCGGCCAGATCGGTTACATCCGGATCACCTCGTTCAACGAGCAGACCACCGACGGTTTGAAAAAGGCCCTCGCCGAGATCGGCAAGCAGATCCCGCAGGACAAGCTCGCCGGCTACGTCGTCGATCTCCGCAACAACCCCGGCGGATTGCTCGATCAGGCGGTCTCGGTGTCCTCGGCCTTCCTGGCGCGCGGCGAGGTGGTCTCGACACGGGGCCGGACGCCGGAGGAAACCCAGCGTTTCACCGCGCGGGGCGGCGATCTTACCAAGGGCAAGCCGCTGGTCGTCCTGATCAACGGCGGCTCGGCCTCGGCGTCCGAGATCGTGGCCGGCGCGTTGCACGATCACCAGCGCGCGACCCTGATCGGCACGCGTTCTTTCGGCAAGGGCTCGGTGCAGACCATCATCCCGCTCGGCAGCGGCAACGGCGCGCTGGCGCTCACCACGGCGCGGTATTTCACGCCGTCCGGTCATTCGATTCAGGCGCAGGGCATCAAGCCTGACATCGAAGTGCTGCAGGATGTGCCGGCCGAATTGAAGGGCCGTGCGGACTTGAAGGGCGAGGCGTCGATGCGCGGCCATCTCGCCGCGGAAGGCGCGGAGGCGACCGGCTCGCAATCCTACGTTCCGCCCAACGAGAAGGACGACAAGGCGCTCGCCGCGGCCTACAACTTCCTGCACGGCGTCACCGTCAATGCCGACGTTCCGTCGGCACCCAAGGCGGCGGTTCCGAACTAGCTAGCGAGCGTTTTCGAGCGAAGTGGATGCCGGTTCGCGTCAGGAAACGCATCAGATCAGGAATCCGGAGCCCGGTTTCGATTCGATCGAAACGGGGCTCTAGGCCGTGGTCGGAAACCGCCGGCGCTTGCGTCCCGGGGTTACCGGCTGCGCCGCCGGCCGCTGGTCGCGCGCGAGGAACAATTGCCGGACTTCGGCGGCCGGTTTCGGCCGGCTGAACAGATAGCCCTGCATTTCCGAGCAGCCGAGCGCGCGCAGCAATTCCTGCTGCTGTTGCGTCTCGACGCCTTCGGCGGTCGTGGTCATGTGGCGTTCGGCGGCGATATTCACCACCGCCCGGACGATGCCGCTTGATCCGCCGGGCTCGGTGATATCGTTGACGAAGCAGCGGTCGATCTTGATCTTGTCGAACGGAAAACGCTGCAGATAGCTCAGCGAGGAATAGCCGGTGCCGAAATCGTCGAGCGCGATTCGGACTCCGATGCCGCGAAGCTGATGCAGAATGGCGAGCGCGGCTTCGTCGTCACGGATCAGCACGGCTTCCGTGATCTCCAGTTCGAGCCGGCTCGCCGGCAGACCGGACGCCGCCAGCGCCGCGACGATCTTCAGGGCCAGCGTGCCGCTCCGAAACTGCACCGGCGAGACGTTGACCGCGACCCTGATGTCGTCCGGCCACCGCGTGGCCTCCGCGCAGGCCGTCGTCAGCACCCATTCGCCGAGCTGGTTGATCAGGCCGGTCTCTTCCGCGATCGGAATGAATTCGGCGGGCGAGATCATGCCGCGCTGGGGATGGCGCCAGCGTACCAGCGCTTCGCAGCCGGTGATGCTGTTGTCGGCGAGACTGACGCAGGGCTGGTAATAGACCTCCAGCGCCTCCTCGGCGATCGCCTGGCGCAGATCCAGTTCCAGCCTGCGGCGCGCCTTGACCTGCGCGTCCATGGCGGGCTCGAAGAAACGATAGGTCCGGCGTCCCGCCGATTTGGCGGCGTACATCGCCAGATCCGCGTTCTTGAGAATATGGTCGAGATCGCCGCCGTGCCCGGGAGCCAGCGCGATGCCGATGCTGGCGTCCGTGGTCAACTGGTGACCGAGACATTCAAAGGGCTCCCGGATCGCGTCGAAGACCCGGTCGACGAGATCGGTGACGTCGGCGGCAGATTTGACCGCGCTCTGGACGATGGCGAATTCGTCGCCGCCCAGCCGCGCGACAAAATCGGGAGCCCTGACGCACCGGTTCAGGCTTACCGCGACGGATTTCAGCAGTTCGTCGCCGATCAGGTGGCCGAGCGAGTCGTTGACGCTCTTGAATTCGTCGATGTCGATGTAGTGCACCGCCAATTGCTGGCCGGGAACGATGTTCGCCAGTTCGGTTTTCAGCCGCTCGTGGAACAGCGCGCGGTTGGGCAGGTCGGTCAGCGCATCGTAATGCGCCAGATGCGTGATGCGCTGCTCGGCGCGGGTGCGCTCGGTGATATCCTCGTGGGTCGCAACCCATCCGCCGTCGGCCAGCGGTTCGTTGACGACCTGGATCGAGCGCCCGTCGGGGGTCTCGATGGTCATGGCTTGCCTGAGTCCGATATCGCGCAGGACACGGGAACAATAGAGGTCGATGTCGCCCGCGAAGGTTCCGGTGGCCTTGCGGTGCGCGATGACCTCGCGGAAACTGACGCCCGGCTTCACGACCTCGGCCGACAGGCCGTACATCTCGATATAACGCTGGTTGCAGACGACGAGCCGCTGCGACGAATCGAACAGCAACAGCCCCTGCGTCATGTTGTTGACGGCCGTATCCAGCCGCTGCTTCTCCAGCCGCAGCCGCTGCTCCGACGATCGGTGCTGATGCGACAGCTTGCGCACGATGAGATACAGCATCGCCGTGATCACCAGCATCGAGAGGGCGGCCGCAGCGATCAGGAACCGGATCTGGGCGCGCCAGTCCGCCAGCGCGGCCGAAACCGTGGTCGTCGCGATCACGACGATCGGAAATTTGTTCAGCGCGCGAGCCGAACCCAGCCGGTCCTGACCATCGACGGGACTGACCAGCCGCAGGGTTCCGTGGTCGGCCTTCGACAGGATGGTCTTGAAAAAGGGACCGTTGCCGAAATTCTGTCCGATCATCGAATCCATGTGGGGATAACGGGCCAGCAGCGTCCCGTCGCGGTGGAACATCGTGATCGCGGCGTCGTCTCCGAGCGCCAGGCTCGCGAAGAACTTTTCGAAGTTGGCCGGCTCGATGCCCCTGCCGATGGCGCCGAGGAATTCGCCGTGCGGCCCGCTGATCTTGCGCGCGATCACGGTGGTCCAGACGCCGGTGATCCGGCTGTATACCGGCTCGATCAGCATGTCGGGCGATTGCGGGTCGTTCTTGAAGGTCTTGAAATAGGGCCTGTCCGCAACGTTGATCGCCGGGACAGGCCAGACCGACGACGAGTTGATCAGCGCGCCGTCGGCGTCGAAGAGGTTGATGCCGCCGACATAGGACAACGCGCTCAGCTTGGCCTTGAGCATCAAATGGATATCCGGGGTGGACATCCGGCGCCTGTAACGCTCGACGCTGTCGATCCCGTTCGATTGCATATACGCGATCAGGTCGTTCTGAACGGTGCCGAAGTCTTCGAGCTGCTGATCGAAGTGGCGGGAGAGCAGCAGCACGGTGTTTTCCAGCTCGCGCTTGCTGTTGTCCAGCGCGCGCTCGCGGAAATCTCCGACCATGACCGTGGCGCCGATGGCGATCGTGGCGATCAACAGCGCCCCGCCGGCGACGAGCCAGCGGATCGGATTGTCGCTGACGGAGGCCTTGACGTTGAACGTGGCGCTGCCGTTTGCCGTCATTGGTCTTGATCGCTGTCGGAGCCGGATGCCGGGAGCGGTTTCGCAGTGCCCGGCCCAGCACATAGCTACAATGCGCGAATGGAAGTCCGGTTAGGAAGTTGGGTTAACAGCCGCTTAATGGCCGTCCGGCTGGCGCATGAGGGAAGCGAGCTATGCCGTTACCGTGACGCCTGTTTTCGCCTGGAGGGAGCTGCCCTCGACGTTGCGGCAACGATCGCGGCGGCGACGATGTTGGCGCCGGCGCTGGCCAGGATCGGCAGCGTGTAACTGTGGCTGAAGTCGAAGGCGAAACCGGCGGCGCTGGGACCGATCAGGGTGCCGAACGCCACGCTGGTGTAGAGAATGCCGATAATGCCGCTGACATTGCGGCCGCCGAAGTGATCCATCACCACGGCCGGAAGTACCGCGACCCATCCGCCGTAGAACACGCCGTAGACGAACGCGAAGGCCGCGAGCTGCCAGATGTTGGTCGAGATCGCCCAAACCACCAAAGCGAACGCCATGCCCGCGAACATCAGCAGCAGCGAAAACTGGCGGCCGATCCGGTCGGCGAGGCCGCCGAGGAAAAAGCGCCCGGCGGTCGAGCCGACGCCGATCACGCCAAGCAGCAACACCGCCGACGAAGCCGCCACGCCGTGATCCCTTGCATAAGGCACGAGATGGACGAAGGGGACAAACACCCCGAACGAACAGATCAGGCAGGCGGCGTACAGACTGGTGAAGCGAGGTGACCGGATCGCCTGGCTCACGCTTGCGCCTTCCGGCCGCGCCGGTTGCGCGCCCGCCGGCGGCGGATCGCCGTCGGGGCCGAGGCCGCGGTCGCGCGGGTCGTTCTCGATCAACAGCGCCAGTCCTCCGCCGGCGGCCGCGGTGAGCGCGCCGAGCGCGAGATAGGCGCCGCGCCATCCGGTCGCCGAGCTCTATGACGGCTCCATCAGGGGAACGCTCGACCGGCTGAAGATGTGTGCGGCGGAAGAATGCCGCCGCGTGTTCTTCGATCGATCGAAGCCGGCGACGCGGCGGTGGTGCATGTCGACGCTGTGCGGAAACCGGATGAAGACCCGGGCCTATCGCGAACGCCATCGCGACGCGGGCTGAAGGTTCGATCGATGCGTCGCTGCAGCAGGTAACGCCACGGCCGGGAAAACGGCGTGATCACGATGCGTCGGCAAACTCAATCGCCGGCGCGATAGTGTCCGGACTTGCCGCCCTTTTTTTCGACGAGATGAATGGCTTCGATGCGGACACCGCGTTCCGCCGCCTTGACCATGTCGTAGATCGTCAGGCACGCCACCGACACCGCCGTCAGCGCTTCCATCTCGACCCCGGTCGGGCCGGTGACCTTCACGGCGGCGCGCACGACGCAGCCGGGCAGCTTGTTGTCGGGCGTGATATCCACGGTGACTTTCGACAGCGCCAGCGGATGGCACAGCGGGATCAGCTCGGAGGTGCGCTTGGCCGCCATGATGCCGGCGAGCCGCGCAGTGCCCAGCACGTCGCCCTTCTTGGCATTGCCGGAAACGATCAACTCCAGCGTCGCCTTGCTCATGACGACGCGGCCCTCCGCCACGGCCGTACGCTCGGTGGCCGGTTTGGCCGAGACGTCGACCATCCGCGCTTCACCCCGGGCGTCGATGTGGGTGAGCCCGGTCGGTCCCTGGGAAGGTTTGCGCGCCATGGGTCAGCGCTTACCCGTCGTGCGCGGCGCGTCGGCGCGTGCCAGCAGCGCGCGGGTCGCCGCCGCCACGTCGGCCTGCCGCATCAGGCTTTCGCCGACCAGGAATGTCGAGATGCCGACGCGCGCAAGCCGCGCCAGGTCTTCGGGCGCAAAGATGCCGCTTTCGCCGACCATCAGGCGATCCCCGGGAATCAGCGGCGCCAGCGCCTCGCTGGTTGCAAGCGTGGTCTCGAAGGTCCGCAAGTTTCGGTTGTTGATGCCGATCATCGGCGAGCGAAGTTTCAAGGCGCGATCGAGCTCGGCGCGTTCATGGATTTCGATCAGAACATCCATGCCATGGGCAAGGGCTGCGTCCTCGATATCCCGGGCCGCGCCATCGTCGAGCGCCGCCATGATGATCAGGATGCAATCGGCGCCGTGGGCGCGCGCCTCGACCACCTGATAGGTATCGAACATGAAATCCTTGCGCAGCACCGGCAGTTTGGTGGCCGCGCGTGCCGCGACCATGAAATCGAGGTGGCCCTGAAACGACGGCGTGTCCGTCAGCACCGAGAGGCAGGCAGCCCCGCCGGCTTCATAGGCCTTGGCAAGCGCCGGCGGATCGAAGTCGGCGCGAATAAGCCCCTTGGAGGGTGAAGCCTTCTTCACCTCGGCAATCAGCGCGTACTCGCCCCGAGCGAGCTTGCGGCGGATCGCGGCGGCGAAACCGCGCGGCGCGGGCGCAACCCTGGCCAATGCTTCGACGCTTGCAAGCGGATGGGCGCGCTTGGCAGCCGCGATCTCCTCGCGTTTGTAAGCTTCGATCCTGGCCAGGATGTCGGACATCGCGAGATCCCTGCGGTCAGCTGTTGGAGACCGTGACCAGACGCTTCAGCTTTTCCAGCGCAGCCCCGCTGTCGAGCGATTTCGCACCGAGCGCCACGCCTTCCTTCAGGTTCCTGGCGCGGCCGGCCACGATCAGCGCTGCCGCGGCGTTCAACAGCGCCACGTCCCGATAAGGGCTCGGCATGCCGTCGAGCACGCTTTGCAGCGCGACCGCGTTGGCGTCGGCGTCGCCGCCCTTGAGCGCCTCGCCCCCGACGCGCGCGAGGCCGGCTTCCTCCGGCGTCACCTCGAAAGTGCGGATATTGCCGTTCTCGAGGGCTGCGACAAAGGTCGGACCGGCGAGGGTGATCTCATCGAGGCCGTCGGAGCCATGCACCACCCAGACCGATTTGGCGCCGAGGTTCTTCAGCACCTGCGCCAGCGGCTGCACCCATTGCCTCGAAAATACCCCGACCATTTGCCGGGTTACGCCCGCCGGGTTGGACAAGGGCCCCAGCAGGTTGAAGATCGTGCGGGTCGCCAGCTCGACCCGGGTGGGGCCGACGTTCTTCATGGCGGGATGGTGCGACGGCGCGAACATGAAGCCGATACCCGCCTCGGCGACGCAGCGGCCGACCTGCTCGGGTTTGAGGTCGATCTTCACCCCGAGCGACGACAATACGTCGGCCGCGCCCGAGCGCGACGACAGCGCGCGATTGCCGTGCTTGGCGACCGGGACCCCTGTGCCCGCGACGATGAAGGAGGCGCAGGTCGAAACATTGACCGAGCCGGAGCCGTCGCCGCCGGTGCCGACCACGTCGACGGCGTCGGCGGGAGCGGTGACCCGCAGCATCTTGGCGCGCATCGCCGACACCGCGCCGGTGATCTCGTCGACGGTTTCGCCGCGGACGCGCAGCGCCATCAACAGTCCGCCCATTTGCGAGGGCGTGGCCTCTCCGGACATCATGCTGTCGAAGGCGGAAGCCGCCTCGTCGCGCGACAATGTCGCGCCGGTGGCGACTTTTCCGATGATAGATTTGAGGTCGTCCATCGCGAGCTTTCGAAAACTAGTTATTGGCGCCCGTCACCTGCGCGAAGGCCGCCTGATTGATCGTCGTGCCGATATCGGATTCGAGCCTGGTGACGTATTGCGCGAGCTGTTCATCGGTCAGGCTGCGCTGCAGGCTTTCCTTCAGCTTCTTGATGCCGTCCGAGGCAAAGTCGACCGGCGGCACGGCGATGTCGGTCACGCGGAAGACGATCCACTCGTTGTTGGCGGCGCCGGCGGTTTGTCCGACGCCATCCTTGGCGGTGCGAAACGCCGCCGCGACCACGCCGGCGGGCACGCCGGGCAGCGAGGCATCGCGCTTGAACCCGCTGGCGGTTTCCACCTTCAGTCCCGCGGTTGCCGCCTCGTCGGCCAGCTTGCCGCCCTGATCGAGCTTCTGCACCATCTCGGTCGCCTTGGCCTTCAGCTTGCTCATGACCTGGTCGTCATGCCAGCGCGCCTCGACCTGGTCCTTGACCTCGTCGAGGTTACGCTCGCGCGAGGGAGTGATGCCGAGCACGTCGTACCAGACATAGCCGCCCTTGAACGAAATCGGATCGTTGTCGACGCCGACGTCGCTGTTGAAGGCCTGCGAAACGACATCGAGGCCCGCGGGAATGCTGGCTGCCGGCTGGCCGTTGGGAAGGCGCCCGGAGCGATCGACGGCGTCGATGGTGACGGCGGCAAGGCCCAGCTTCTGCGCGGCTTCGGTGACGCTGGCGCCGCCGCCGCGCTCGTCCTCCATCTTGTCGCGCAATTCGGCAACCTTGGTGTGCGCGCGCTCGGTGGCGATTTCCTTCTTCAGGCTGGCGGCAACGCTTTCATAGGTCGGTTGGGCGCCGGCCTCGATCTTGCCGATCTTGACCAGAGCGACGCCGAACTTGCCTTGCACCGGCTGGCTCACCTCGCCGGATTTGAGCGAAAAGGCCGCGTCCGCCACCGCAGGATCGATGATTTCCGACTTCGAGACCATGCCGAGATCGACGTCGGCGGCGCCGAGCCCGCGCTCCTTGGCGAGATCGTCGAACGACAATCCGGCCGCGATACGGCTGCGCGCCGCGGCGGCTTCGTCCGCATTCGGAAAAACCATCTGCGAGACGTCGCGCTTCTCGGGCGTTCCCAGCCGGTCCCGGCGTTGTTCGAACAGTTTCTTGGCGTCCTCGTCCGACACCTCGGTCCATTTGCCGATCTCTTCCGGAGTAATCGCGACAAAGGCGATCTTGCGGTATTCGGGGGCGCGGAACTGGGCCTTGTGGTCGTCGAAATAGGCGGCCAAGGCCTCCGGCGACGCCGGATCGATGGTGCCGGCCTGCGCGGCGTCGAATTTGACGTAGTCGATGCCGCGCTGTTCGTTCTGGTAGCGGCTGAGCGCCTCCACCGTCGTTTTCGATGGTTCGAGCCCGGCCGAGATGGTGCCGGCGATCTGCCGCCGCAGCGATACCTTGCGCTGGTCGGCGAGATAGCGCTGCTCGGTGAAGCCGATCTGCCGGATCACGGCCTCGAAGCGCTGCGGATCGAAATTGCCGTTGACGCCCTTGAAATTGGGATCGTTGAAGATCACGCGCCTGGTCTCGGCGTCGGACTGTCCGAGCCCGAGCCGCTGCGCTTCCTCGTCAAGGGCGGCTTCCGCGATGGTTTGCTGCAGCACCTGGCGGTCGATACCGAAGGCGCGGGCCTGGTCCGGGGTCAGCGGGCGGCCGAACTGGCGGCCGATCTGCTGCAGCTTGTCGGTGTAGAGCTGGCGGAACTCATTGGTCGAGATCTCGGTGTGGCCGATCGTGGCCAGCGTCGATTGGCCAAATCCCCTGAATATGTCGGCGATGCCCCAGATGCCGAAGCTGACAATCAATACGCCCATCACCACGGCCATAATCGTCTTGCCGAGCCAGTTTGATGAGGCTTTCCGCATTCCTCGAAGCATGGGTCCGTCTTCTATCTAAAAATTAAGAGGCTGATTTTATTCGCTTTTCCGGTTTCCCGCCCGCACCTCAGCCGAAGGTGCGGGAAATAGATGTTCTATTTTCGGTCTCGCCACGGTCTAGCTTGCCTATGGCCCCCGCCGCAAGCCGGGTCCGGTTCGCGCTTTTGGTGTAGAGCGTCGCCATCCGCCCCCGACCAGCCGCCGGATGGCGATGAAAAGGCGGGTGGGCACGGGGCCCTGACGGCATTGGCTCGAGGGCCGTCGCAAGTTCAAACCGCAATATGCACATCGAATATGCACATCGAAATCGTGTTCGCCGGGAGATGCAGACGTCTTATCCGGAACGGTGCGGCTCATGTGGGCGCATTTTTGATTTCGCGTGTTTCGGGCTCGCGGTTGGTTCCAGACTGTCAAGGATCAGTTTGGCGTGCCGCAAATCCGCTGAGTCAAAGCCTTCGGTAAATTGGGCGTAGACAGGCCGAAGCAGCTGCAGCGCTTCTTTTGCCCGGCCTTTGCTTTGCCAGAGCGAGGCAAGATCGCAGGCAGCGCGCAGCTCCCAGCAACGGGCCTGTTGACTCCTGGCAATCCCAATGCTCTCGGCGAACAAAATCTCGGCTTGGTCGTCTGCGCGGTCCGTTGCGGACAGCAAGCCCGCTTTGATGCGCAGTATTTCGGCCAGACACCAGCGCTCGCCGGTTTCCTCGGAGATAGCGATCGCCTGTTCAATCACTCCCAGCGCGGCTTCGATGCGGCCGTCTTTGACGTAAGCTTCGGCTTCCAATGCCAGAAAGAGGGGCAGCCACAACCGGGCTCCCGCATCTTGCCAGGCGGCCACACCCGCGCGAATCAGCCCGATCCCGTGATCCAACTCGCCCTCATTTACGGCGGCCCATCCTTCGAGAATGCGGCCACAGGCCATCCAGTGCGACAGGCCGTGTTCCTGGCAAAGTGAGACGACCGAACCCGCGTAAGATCTCATATCCTCCGAGCTTCGCCGGAAAATGTCGATCATGCCGCGGGCATGGCAGATTGTGAAGGCCTCGGTGTGTGGATGGGAAAGCTGCTGCGCACGGTGCACGGCATCGGTCGCGACCTGCGTTGCTTGATCGACGGATCCCAGATGCCACAAGGCCCAGCTCAAGTAGCACAAGGCAGCCGCGCCGACATCTTGACCGTACTGGTACTGCAACGGAGCTTCACGTTGGGGATCGTAGAGCGTTCGGGCTTGCTCGAGGTGAGGCAGTGCGGCAGCGAATTCCCCTTTTGTCAGATACGTAGTGCCCATGATGCGATGAGCAACACACAGAGCCGCCGTGTCAGTATGGCGCTCGGCCTCTTCAAGGAATTCGCAGGCCGCGTCGGTCTGCTTGGCGACCTGACCCCCGACATAATGACACGCCCAAATTCCATAGAGGATGGCCAGCCTCTGTGCAGGATCGGTCAGATCGTCGATCAGGTCCTTCGCCCGAAGCAAGACTTCCGCGGTTTCCCCTGCCGCGTAGCCGTAGACGGCAATCATTGCCTGGCTGAGCATTACCTCCAATCCGAGCGCCGCGCGTCTGCGTGCCGGACCCTCAGGACGCGATTGCAGCAATTCGAGCGCCTGGGTCAGATGCTGGACCGCCTCCGGGTTAGCCGAACGCTCGATCGTGCGTTGGCCGGCCTTTCGCAAATAGTCGATGGCCCGCTCAGTGAGGCCGGCCTGGATGAGATGATGCGCCAACAACTCGGGTTGGGTCTCGACCGTCTCGGGGAATCCCTGCTCGAGAGCATCGGCAATCCGGCCATGAAGGTGCTGCCGTTTGCTTCGCACCAGGGTGCCATATGCCGCGTCTTGAACCAGCGCGTGCTTGAATACATAGGTTGAATCCGGCGGTTCGCCGCGGACAAATATCAAGTCGGGAGCGGCGAGTTGGGCAATGGCAGCGTGCAAGGATGGCCCTGATACAGGTGCGACCGCCGCGAGCAGCCGATAGGAGAATTCGCGACCGATGGCAGCGCCGATCTGGGCGATCTCCTTGGCCGGGCCGAGCCTGTCGAGGCGGGCCGTCAACGAGCCGAGCAGCGTCGTTGGAATTGCAAGCTGCGGCAGCGGGCCGGCGGTGACGAACCGATCACCGGCATCTTGAAGCAGCCCCGAACTCCAAGACCGACTTGGTAAGTTCCTCGACGAACAGGGGGACTCCATCTGTCTTGCCGATGATCTGCGCGGACATCTCCGCGGGCAAGGCCTTGCGTCCGGCTACGTCAAAGATGATGGCCTCGGTCTGCTCCCGCCGGAGTCGATCAAGCCGCAGCATGGTCACATGCGGCTCATCGAGCCATTGCGGGAAGAACTCCGGCCTGGAGTTCATCAGGACGAAGACTGGCGCCGTTCTGATTGACGCGATCATTCGGCTGAACAACTCGAGGGTGCTGGAATCGGCCCAGTGGGCGTCGGCAAGCTCGATAACGACCGGCATCGTGCGTGCCAGCCCCAGTATCTGCCGGATCAGCGCCGCGATCATGAGATCCTTCTGCCGCTGCGGCGTCGGACCTGGCGCCGGGATCTCATCCGTCGGGATCGACAGCAGGGCGGCACAGGATCGGATCTCGGCCAAGGTCGCTGCACCCGTTTCTGACAGCGCAGCTTCCAGCTTTTCGAACTTCAGGTCGGGCGCGTCGCCTGGCTTGAAGTTCGCTGCGTGCGCAAGATGGTCGATGATCGGATAGAACGGGCTGTTCGCACGATGCAGCGCGCACTGATACCGGATCCTGACGTGCGGCTCCGCGGCGATTCGTTGCAAAAAGACTTCGCAGACACGCGACTTGCCGATGCCGGCTTCTCCGCACAGAAGCGCAACCTGGCCTTGGTCGGCTTTCGCTCGTTCCCATAGAGCCACTAGCTGTTGCAATTCGTGCTGCCGGCCGACAAATTGCGTAAGTCGCGGCCCCTGCATGGAGTTGAACCGGCTCTCGATGGCCCGTCTTCCCGCGACCAGGCAAGCGGTCACGGTCCGTGAATTCCCCGCAAGTTCGTACATGGCCGGATCACCGCAAACGAATGCGCGACCAAGCAGCCGGCGCGTACTCGCTGCGACCAGGATCGAGTTTGGCGGAG
>CAVRIQ010000003.1:0-26593 GCA_963721275.1 uncultured Alphaproteobacteria bacterium
AACCCCTCGCCGAAGGCGCGCATCCACAGATGGTCCTGATAGAGCTGCTGACGGCCGGTCAGCGTGCGCCACGGGATCAGTTCGTGGACGTTGGTGTAGCCGGCGTTGTAGCAGACCT
Source organism: uncultured Alphaproteobacteria bacterium (assembly GCA_963721275.1). Classification (GTDB taxonomy): domain Bacteria; phylum Pseudomonadota; class Alphaproteobacteria; order Rhizobiales; family Xanthobacteraceae; genus Bradyrhizobium. Next base: position 119 of record CAVRIQ010000003.1, read on the forward strand.
TGTCCGATTCCAGTCCCGACCAGATCGGCGAGGAGATGATCTTGCGCGGCTGCGCCACGATATCGCGGAACCGGATCTTCTCGTCTTCCTTCGGGATCGCCAGATGGGTGTGGTTTCGCCCCGTGAATCCTTCCAGCGATGCCCAGGCCTTGACCGCGACTTCGCCGTTGGTCTCCGGCGCAAGGCTGAGGATGACCTCGCAGGCGTCGATCGCGGTGTCGATGCGGGCAAGGCCCTTCGTAACTCCCTCCTCGGTCACGGTGCCGTTGAGCTTCTTGAGCAGATCGACCTCATGCTCGGTGTTCCAGCTCATGCCCTTGCCGCCATTGCCGAGCTTGTTCATCAGCGGGCCCAAGCGAGGTGAAGCGCTTGTAGAGGTTCGGATAGTCGCGCTCGACCACGGTGACCGCCGGCATGGTCTTGCCGGGGATCGGATCGATCTCGCCCTTCTTCCAGTCCTTGACGTCGAAGGGCTGGGCGATCTCGCCGGGGCTGTCGTGCATGATCGGGGTGAGAACGACATCCTGCTCGACGCCGAGCACCTCCGGCGAAACCTTCGAGAAGGCTTCCGCAATGCCCTTGTAGATGTCCCAGTCGCTGCGCGATTCCCAGACCGGATCGATCGCCGCCGACAAGGGATGGATGAACGGATGCATGTCGGAGGTATTGAGGTCGTTCTTTTCGTACCAGGTCGCGGTCGGCAGCACGATGTCGGAATACATGCAGGTCGTCGACATCCGGAAGTCGAGCGTGACCAAGAGGTCGAGCTTTCCTTCCGGCGCCTTGTCGTGCCACTTGACCTCCATCGGCTTCTTCTTGCCGTCCTCGCCGAGGTCCTTGCCCATCACGCCATGCTTGGTGCCGAGCAGGTGTTTCAGGAAATATTCGTGGCCCTTGCCGGACGCACCCAGGAGGTTGGAGCGCCAGACGAACAAATTGCGCGGCCAGTTCTGCGGGTTATCGGGATCGTCGCAAGATAGTTTCAGATCGCCCGACTTCAGTGCTTTCGCCACATAGTCTTTCGGCTCCAGACCGGCCGCGGCGGCCCGCTTCGATACCTCGAGCGGATTGGATTGCAGCTGCGGCGCGGACGGCAGCCAACCCATCCGCTCGGCGCGCGCGTTGTAGTCGATCAGCGCGCCATCCCAGGGGCCGGCGGGCGCGGTCGGAGACAGGATCTCCTTGATGTCGAGCGTCTCGTAGCGCCACTGGTCGGTGTGGGCGTAGAACGCCGAGGTCGAATTCATCTGCCGCGGCGGACGTCCCCAGTCGAGCGCGAAGGTTAGCGGAATCCAGCCGGACTGCGGCCGCAGCTTTTCCTGGCCGACATAATGCGACCAGCCGCCGCCGGATTGTCCGACGCAACCGCACATCACCAGCATGTTGATGATACCGCGGTAGTTCATGTCCATGTGGTACCAGTGGTTCAAGCCGGCGCCTACGATGACCATGGAACGGCCGCCGGTCTTCTCGGCATTCGCCGCGAATTCGCGCGCCACCGTGATGATCTGGTTGCGCGGCACGCCGGTGATCTTTTCCGCCCAGGCCGGGGTATAGGGCTCGACGTCGTCGTAGCTCTTGCCGAGATGTTCGCCGCCAAAGCCGCGGTCGACGCCGTAATTGGCGACGAAGAGATCGTAGACGGAAGCCACCAGCGCCTCGCCGTCCTTCAGCGCGATGCGCTTGGCCGGCACCTTGCGCGTGAGCACGTCCGGGTGGTCGGTTCCCTGGAAATGATCGTGTTCGCGATTGCCGAAATACGGGAATGCGACGTCGGCCAGCTCATCTTTGACATCGGCGAGCGAAAGCCGAAGCTTGGTATCGCGGCTCCTGGAGTCGCGCTCCTCCAGGTTCCATTTGCCCTTCTCGCCCCAGCGGAAACCGACCGACCCGTTCGGCACCACGATCTCGCCGGTGGCTTCGTCATAGGCCACCGTCTTCCACTCGGGATTGTTGGCCTCGTCGAGCGAAGTGGCGAAATCCGAGGCGCGCACGAACCGCTCAGGCACGAGCCGGCCCCCGGATTTCACCAGACGCACCAGAAATGGCATATCCGTATACTGGCGCGCATAATCGTTGAAATACTTGGTCTGACGATCGACGTGGAATTCCTTCAGGATGACGTGGCCCATCGCCATGGCCAGCGCGGCGTCGGTGCCCTGCTTCGGCGACACCCAGAGATCGGCGAACTTCGAGGCTTCCGAATAATCCGGGCAGATCACGACGCTCTTGGCGCCCTTGTAGCGGACCTCGGTGTAGAAATGCGCGTCCGGCGTGCGGGTCTGCGGGACGTTCGATCCCCACAGGATCAGGAATCCGGAATTGTACCAGTCGGCGCTTTCCGGCACGTCGGTCTGCTCGCCCCAGGTCTGCGGCGAGGCCGGCGGCAGGTCGCAATACCAGTCATAGAACGACAAGTTGACGCCGCCGAGCAGCGACAAATAACGCGCGCCGGCCGCATAGCTCACCATCGACATCGCCGGGATCGGCGAGAACCCGAACACGCGGTCGGGGCCGTAGGTCTTGGCGGTATAGGCGTTCGCCGAGGCGACGATCTCGTTGACCTCGGCCCAGCTGGCGCGAACGAAACCGCCGAGGCCGCGCTTCTGCACGTAAGCCGCGCGCTTCTTCGGATCCTCGACGATCGACTTCCATGCCGCCACCGGCGTCATCAGCACCCTCGCCTCGCGCCACAGCTTCAACAGCCGCGAGCGCACCAGCGGGTATTTCACCCGGTTGCCGGAATAGAGGTACCAGCTATAGCTGGCACCGCGCGCGCAACCGCGCGGCTCGTGATTGGGCAGATCGGGCCGCGTGCGCGGGTAGTCGGTCTGCTGGGTTTCCCAGGTGACGATGCCGCCCTTGACGTAGACCTTCCACGAACAGGAGCCCGTGCAGTTCACGCCATGCGTCGACCGCACGATCTTGTCGTGCTGCCAGCGCTTGCGGTAGCCGTCCTCCCAGGAACGGTCCTCGGTCGTCATCACACCGTGGCCGTCGGCGAACTCCGCCTTGGCGCGGGTGAAGAACGTCAGCCTGTCCAGGAAATGGCTCATCCTTGGTCTCCTTATTCGGCGGGCTGGGCTGCGGGCGAGATCCGGCCGCCGCGTTCAATGTCGTGAAGCAGGCCGCCCTTGCGGGTGTAAACGGCCCAGGTGACCACAATGCAGATCACGTAGAAGATGAAGAAGCCCCACAGCGCAGCCTGCACGCCGCCGGTGAGGTCGATCGACGTTCCATAGGATTTCGGAATGAAGAACGCCCCGAAGGCGGCGATCGCGGAAGTGAAGCCGGTGATCGCGGCCGATTCCTTTTCGGCCTGCCGCTGCCGGGTGATGGCGTCGGCCGACGGCATCAGCCGGTCCATTTCCTTGCGCATGATGTTCGGGATCATCTGGAAGGTGGAGGCGTTGCCGACGCCGGTCGCGAAGAACAGCACCAGGAACATGGCGAAGAAGCCCCAGAACGCGCCGGGCTGGTCCTTGATGCCGAGGAAGTAGAGAATCCCGAGCACGCCGATCATCATCAGCCCGAACACCCAGAAAGTGACGCGTCCGCCGCCCCATTTGTCGGCAACCCAGCCGGTGGCCGAACGCGACAGCGCGCCGACCAGAGGTCCGATGAAGACGAATTGCAGCGCATCGACGGCGGGAAACTGGGTCTTCGCCAGCAGCGGGAAGCCCGCGGAGTAGCCGATGAACGAGCCGAAGGTGCCGGTGTAGAGCCAGCACATGATCCAGTTGTGCTTGCGCTGGAAGATCACCGCCTGATCCGAGAACGACGCCTTTGCCGAGGCGATGTCGTTCATGCCGAACCATGCCGCAAACGCGCTGACCGCGATGAACGGCACCCAGATGAAGCCGGCGTTCTGGAGCCAGAGCGGCGCCTGCTGGGTTCCGCTCGCAACCATTGCCGGATCGCCGCCGAACCAGCCGAACACGCCGGCCGTGATCACGATCGGGACGACGAACTGCACGACGCTGACGCCGAGATTGCCGAGGCCGGCGTTGAGAGCGAGCGCGTTGCCCTTCTCCGCACGCGGAAAGAAGAAGGAGATGTTGGCCATCGAGGAGGCAAAATTGCCGCCGCCGAAGCCGCACAACAGCGCCAGCGCCAGGAACACCGGATACGGCGTCGATGGCGTCTGCACGGCGTAACCGATGCCGATGGCGGGGATCAGCAGCGACCAGGTCGCGAGCGTGGTCCACAGCCGACCGCCGAAGATCGGCACCATGAAGGAATAGAAGATGCGCAGCACCGCGCCGGAGATGCCGGGCAGCGCCGCCAGCCAGAACAGTTCGGCCGTGGTGAACTTGAATCCCACCGAGGGCAGTTTTGCCACTACCACCGACCAGACCTGCCAGATCGCGAATGACAACAGCAGTGCAGGAATCGATATCCAGAGATTGCGCCGCGCGATGGCGCGCCCTGAAGTCTCCCAGAAGGTCTTGTCCTCGGGACGCCAGTCGGTCAGCACCGCGCCGGACAGCGCGCCGACATGCTCGGGCTTGTGAACCTCCTCCATCTCGGGGAGTTCAGGCAGTTTCTTCAGGGCCTCGCCGACGACCCCGCGCTCCATCTGCCGGATCGCAACGTGCATCCAGATCAACGCACCGGACACCAGCAGGAACAGCAGCATGAAGCAGCTGGTCCAGAGGCCGGTCAGATCGACCAGCGCGCCGAAGGCGATCGGCAGCACGAAGCCGCCGAGACCGCCGATCATGCCGACCATGCCGCCGACAGCGCCGACATTGTTCGGATAGTACACCGGGATATGCTTGAAGACCGCGGCCTTGCCGAGCGCCATGAAGAAGCCCAGCACGAAGATGGTGACGATAAACGGCACCAGCCCCGTTTCCATGTGGAAGCCGACCGTGCCCGTGACCGTGCGCACGGTATAGTCGGTTGGCGGATAGGACAGCACAAAGGTGCAGGCCACCGCGACGAAGAAGGTCCAGTACAGCACGCGACGCGCGCCGTAGCGGTCCGAAAGGTGGCCGCCATAGGCGCGGAACACGCTGGCGGGAAACGAGAACATTGCCGCCGTCATGCCGGCGGTCTCGATGTCGACGTGGTAGACCTTGATCAGATATTGCGGCAGCCACAGCGACAGCGCGACGAAAGCGCCGAACACGAAGAAATAATACAGCGCGAAGCGCCAGACCTGGAGGTTCTTCAGCGGCTCGAGTTCAAGCCACGCGCTTTTCGGCTTCTCATTGTGCTCGCGGCGGGCGCGGACCACCGGATCTTCCTCGGAGAAGATCCAGAAGATTATTCCCATCAGCCCGATGACCAGCGCCCAGACCTGCGCGACCGTCTGCCAGCCATAGGCCACCAGCACGAACGGCGCGACGAATTTGGTCACGGCGGCCCCGACATTGCCGGCGCCGAAGATGCCGAGCGCGGTGCCCTGCTTGCCGGCCTGGTAGAAGCGCGAGACGTAGGCGATCCCGACCGCGAACGAACCGCCGGCGATGCCGACGAAGAGCGCGGCAACCAGGAATTCCGGATAAGTATGGGCCCAGGTCAGCAAATAGGTCGCGACGGCCGCCGCGAGCATGACGATGGTGTAGACCCGTCGCCCGCCGTATTGGTCGGTCCAGATGCCGAGCACGAGGCGGATCAGCGATCCGCTGAGGATGGGGGTGCCGATCAAGAGACCGAACTGGGTGTCGTTCAGCCCGAGTTCCTGCTTAATTCGAATGCCGATGATCGAGAAGATCGTCCAGACCGCAAAGCAGATCGTGAAAGAAATGGTGGAAAGCCAGAGTGCCCGGCCCTGATGTACGGTGGTTGAGTCTGCCGTCGCCATGAGAATCCCCTAAGGAGAGCGCTTCGGGGGCGACAAATGACCAAATTCGGGAGGATCGATTTGTGATGGATCAAATGACGTGCGGCGGACCGCGTATTATATGAATTGTTGCGGTGCAAATTGACCGATACCGCGTCGATGATTGTCATTTATCACAGTCAGATTTGACGAATATCAAACCGCGGTGACGTAAGGTTAGGAGCAAGCTTGTTGCGCCCTCACGAACTGGCCCAATTGAAGGCTCTGCCGCTGTTTTCGGAAATGACCGGGGAAAGCCTCGCGAGCCTGCTCGACGCAGCGCTGCTGCAGCAATTCCCGACCGGCGTCATCCTCATCCGTGAGGGCGATCACGCCGACTTCCTGCATGTCCTGGTCGAGGGACTGGTCGAGATCTATACCGAACAGAACGGCGTGGAATGGGGAATCTCCCTGAACAGTCCGGTTTCGACGTTCATTCTCGCCGCCGTGGTCAGCGACCAGCCTTATCTGAACTCGGCCCGCACCCTGGCCGACTCGCGCGTTCTGCTGATTCCGGCGCAACGCGTGCGCGACATTTTCGATCGGGACGTCGCGTTCGCCCGCATCGTGGCGCGGGAGCTTGCGTTCGCCTATCGGTCGGCGGTCAAGAAGCTGAAGGGCTACATGGCCCGATCGAGCATCGAGCGCCTCGCCAACTGGATCCTGACCGAGGCGCGCAGGGACGCCGGGCAAGGAGATATCCAGGGAAATATCGTGGTCCCGTTCGACCGCGGCACGCTGGCCTCGCACATCGGCACCACGCGGGAGAATTTGTCCCGCAGCCTGGCGCTGTTGACCGGGCACGGGGTGCGCATCCGCGGCCGCGAGATCGTCATCGACAACAAGGAACAGCTCGAGACCTTCGCGCGTCCGCAGCGCTTCATCGACGATCCGACGTCGTGAGTTGACGCATGGGCGCCCGCTCGGATTTCGGGTCTGTCCGATTGTTGATTTTGCGGCATGGGACAATGAGGTCCCATGGTACGAACTGGAACAATGATCCCTTCGAGGCGCGCGCCCCTTCCTTTCCGGGCTTGGTAAACCAACCGTTAAGCAGGCGCCGGCGCGGCCGTTAACGGCCGGTGTGGGAAACCCCCGGTTTTCCGGCAAAAGTCGACCATGCGGGGCAGCGGCGATCACGCGCCGAAGCGGAATCCCGACCAAGATGTCGCAGATTTGAGGCACCCGGAACTGTCCCGGTTTAACCGTTTCTCCAGCCCCCGCCTGCATAGTGGTGACCCGACCCCAATTCATGACATGCCAGGTTCAACCACTGTGACATCCTTCGGACGTGTGATTTCGGTGCGCGGCTCCCTCGCGCGGGTCGGGCTTCTGGCGCTGAACAAGATCGGCCTCACCGAGGTGCGGGCCACCGTCGGCCGCTTCGTCAGCATCCGCTGCGCCAATTCCACCATCGTCGCCATGATCACCGACGTATCGAGCGAGGATCTGCCGACTTCCGATAACTACATGGCCAGCGCCGGGGTCGATCTGCTCGGGGAAATCCTCGGCGGCCCGGACCGCCCGAAATTCCAGCGCGGCGTCACCAATTATCCGACCATCGGCGATGCCGTCGACCTGATCAGCAACCAGGAGCTTCGCACGGTCTATGCACCGAGCGGATCGGATCAGATCAATGTCGGCACCCTGCAGCAGGATCCCTCCGTCATCGCCTATGTCGATATCGAGGAAATGCTCTCCAAGCATTTCGCGGTGCTCGGCTCGACCGGCGTCGGCAAATCGACCGGCGTGTCGCTGCTCCTGAACGAAATTCTGAAGTCCCGGCCGAATTTGCGGATTTTCCTGCTCGACGTTCACAACGAGTACGGCCGCTGTTTCGGCGACCGCTCGCTGGTCCTCAATCCGCGCAATCTGAAACTGCCGTTCTGGCTGTTCAATTTCGAGGAGATCGTCGACGTGCTGTTCGCCGGGCGGCCCGGCGTGCCGGAGGAACTCGATATTCTCGCCGAAGTCATTCCGATGGCCAAGGGAATCTACACCCAGTACCAGAACGCCGATCGCCTCGGATTGAAGCGCATCGACGCCAAGGCGGTCGGCTACACCGTCGACACCCCGGTTCCCTATCGCCTGGTCGACCTGATTTCGCTGATCGACGAGCGCATGGGCAAGCTGGAGAACCGTTCCTCGCGCATCATCTATCACAAGCTGATCTCGCGCATCGAGACGGTGCGCAACGATCCGCGTTACGCCTTCATGTTCGACAACGCCAATGTCGGCGGCGATACCATGGCGGAAGTCATCAGCCATTTGTTCCGGCTGCCGGCCAATGGCCGGCCGATGACCGTGATGCAGCTCGCCGGCTTTCCCGCCGAAGTCATCGATTCCGTGGTGTCGGTGCTGTGCCGCATGGCGTTCGACTTCGGGCTGTGGAGCGACGGCGTCTCGCCGCTGCTGTTCGTCTGCGAAGAGGCGCATCGCTACGCCTCCGCCGACCGCAACATCGGTTTCGGGCCGACCCGCAAGGCGGTCTCGCGCATCGCCAAGGAAGGCCGCAAATACGGCGTCTATCTCGGGCTGGTGACGCAGCGCCCGGCCGAACTCGACGCCACCATCATTTCCCAGTGCAACACGCTGTTCGCGATGCGGCTTGCCAACGATCGCGACCAGGCGCTGTTGCGCTCGGCGGTCTCGGACGCCGCGGCGAACCTGTTGTCGTTCGTGCCCTCGCTCGGCACCCGCGAAGTGCTGGCGTTCGGCGAAGGCGTGGCGCTGCCGACGCGCCTGCGCTTCAAGGAAGTGCCGCCACATCAATTGCCGCGCAGCGAAGCCACCATCTCGACGGTGCCGTCGGTGGCCGCCGGCCACGACATGCATTTCGTCAGCGCGGTGCTGGAGCGCTGGCGCGGCGCCACTTCGCATCGCGACGTCCCCAACGATCCCACCATCAACGACCGCCCCGCCGCGCGCACGATCTCGGTGGAAGCGCCGATGCTGCAGCCGTCGCTGGGCCTCGATCCCGACCGCTTTTCGCTGCTGAAGAAGCCGCTGCGCTGACGGGTCAGGGCCGGTAACGCAATGACGGTCTCTGGACATGCGTTTGGCTCTCCCGCGCGATGCGCCGGAGGCGTTGATGAAACGTCCGCCCCGAAAAGAGGGCGCAGGGAAAGCCGGGTGCGCGCTGCACCCGCGGTCTCGCGTGCAAATGCACACAAAAAAACGCACACGAGCATACAGGTTCAGCGGAGGCAATCCGGCCTTCCCTGCGCAATGGTTTTAACGGTTTCCTTCGTGCTCTCCCCGGTGATCGGGCTTTTTTGTCACCGTCGCTTCGCGGATAATTCCGCGAAACTTGACGCCAGCGTCGAGGCGTCAGGACCACACGACTTCGCCGTCCGCGAATAGCGCTCTCGTCTTTAGCGCCACGCGCGTCCACCGCATCCCGCCCCAACGTTCGTGACGATGGCCAACGCCCCTCGATGGGGCGGGACGGCTGCGGATATAGAAGTGATTTGCGGCTTCGGAAAACCGGAATATTTTTTCAAACGGGACTGGACAGGTAGAAACAGCTTGATCCGGCTCAGGAAATTAGATTTTACGCGCAGATCTGCAGCGGGGCGCGCAGGGAAGATCCGCCGTTTCAGGCTAATCGCCGCGCGGTCACCGTCATTTGCCGAAATCTCCGCTCGTCAATTACGCGCGCGCGCCGACAATTCGATTGAATAGGGGTGTGGGCGGCGATTATCGAGCGCAGCAGGCGATGAGCCGAAGGGAATCCGTTGGATCGGGAAGAGGATAGCGCGGAGTACACTATAGCCGGGGCGGCGGATTACGCCTTCGGCCCAATCCGCCCGGACCTACTATCACTAACAGCCGACACGGAGCGCCGCGTGCATTATCGCGCGAGGAAGAATAGATAGAAGAAATTGGGGAGCCTTACAATAGGCGGGTACATTTGCGAAATTCGCTGTATTCCACGGGGACAAATAAAGGTAATAGCCGGGGCGGCGATAGCCGCGACGACCCGGCCTACTGTCCAAAGACACGGCCCCTGATCAAGGAGGACCACGATGGCCAGGAGACTTGCTCCCATGCATCCCGGTGAAGTTCTTCGGAAAGAGTTTTTGCTGCCGCTCGGTCTCTCGCCCGGCGCGTTGGCAAAGGCTTGCGGCGTGCCGCGGACGCGCATGGAGCGATTGTCGAATGAGGAAACCGGCGTGACCGCGGATACTGCGCTGCGCTTGTCGAAGGCCTTCGGTACTTCACCCGAACTCTGGTTGAACCTTCAGACCGATTACGAATTCAGACGGCAAAGCGGCAGATGGGCAAGGAACTCGCAAAGATCGAGCCGATCGCCACGAAAGCGGCTTGAGTAGCCGGCGCGCCGTAGCCGCACCACCGACCCGGCCTTCAGTCCAAACCGCGGTGACCTGTGAACGCACGGGAGAACGCACGGGGGGCCATCACGGCGGGATTTTGCCTCACGCTAACCGGGCTACGCCTCGGTGCCATGTTGTCACCGCGCGTCGCGGCAGCGCGGGCCGGCTTTGCGGGAAATGCCGCCATCGACTATGTTCCGGGCCGCCGCGGCATCTGACGGCCTGACACCGGAACCACCCCATGACCCAGCCCATCGCAAAACGCTTCCCGACCCCCGCGATCGCCAGCCTGCCGGACGATATCCGCACCCGCCTCAACGCGGTGCAGGAAAAATCCGGCTTCGTCCCGAACGTGTTCCTGACGCTGGCCTACAGGCCGGACGAGTTTCGGGCCTTCTTCGCCTATCACGATGCCCTGATGGAGCGGGACAGCGGCCTCTCCAAGGCCGAGCGCGAGATGATCGTGGTTGCGACCTCTAGCGCCAACCAGTGCCATTATTGCGTGATCGCGCATGGTGCCATCCTGCGCATCCGGGCCAAGAACCCGCAGATATCAGACCAGATCGCCGTCAACTACCGCAAGGCGGACATCACGCCGCGCCAGCGCGCCATGCTCGACTTCGCGATGAAGGTGAGCGCGGAAGCCCACAAGATTTCGGAGGCGGATTTTACCGCGGTCGCCGGCCACGGCTTTTCCGACGACGACATCTGGGACATCGCCGCGATCTCGGCCTTCTTCGCGCTGTCGAACCGGATGGCGAACGTCACCGCGATGCGCCCGAACGACGAATTTTATCTGATGGGACGGTTGCCGAAATAGGACGGGCTGCGGATATCGGCGCGTTTCGCCGGGTTAATCGTCCGACGCAGCGCCGCACCAGCCGGGCAGATAGACCGCGTCCTTGCTCCTGGCGAAGCCCAGCGCCTTCTCGATCGACTTGCCGAAATTGGCATCCACGCTCTTGCGCGGTATCTTGCGGCGCAGGAAATCCGCCCACAGGAATTCGCTGAACGGCGTCGTATCCTTGGCGAAACCGCCGACGCGGCGCAATTCGCCGGCGAGGCTGCGAAACGGATCGTCCTTCAGGTCCGCCACCGACTTCGGAATGTCCCGGAAATGGTGACGCACGCCTTTGGCGTCGTAGGGATAAACCCATCGGTGATTGTCGAGCACGCCCCAGAACGCTTCCTTGTCGACCATGGTGAGATCGGCGATCACGGTGACCAGAATGTTCTCGACGCCTTCGTCGTGCAGCGCGCGCGCCAGATGATGATGGTCGACGACGTAGTGCCGCTTGTCCGGCCCCAGCACCACCGGGATCATATGCCTGCCGAGGTACTCGCCCTGCTTCTTCCTCGATTTGTGCTCCTTCCAATACTCCCGCAGGCGCTTGCGCTTTTCCTTCACCTCGATCATTCCGACCGTCATCTGGGTCGGACGCAGCGAGAGAATCGGAATCGGCTGGAGGATCGGTTCGCGCGTATTCGCCATGATCGAAACTCCTGACGGACTGGCAAAAATTGCTCTGAAACGGCCGCGAGTATGCCATGATGACGCAGGCCATTAAATGCCCCGGGGACCGCGATCGGCAAAAGTGGCGGCCGGTTTTGCGTCCGGTCGCGCTCTGATCTATTGAAGGAGCGCATGATCCTTTCGCCAAACCGCTCACACCTTGGCGGATCATGCGCCAGCGCCCGACGAGAAACGAAAGAGATGGCCAAAAGCCCGAGCGAGCGAATATCGAAGCCGCGGATCGTCCGGCTCGGCGGCCGCGAAGTCATCGCCGAGGGCCTTACCCTCAGCTTCTGGGCGGATATCAGCCATCGCTGCATGACCGCCTCGTGGCCGGCTTTCATCGCCGGCGCCGCGCTGGTGTTTGTCGCCTTCAACGCGGTCTTCGCGGCTCTCTACTGGATCGGCAACCAGCCGATCGCCAACGTGCCCGGCGGCGCCTATATCGACTATCTCTATTTCAGCATCGAGACGCTTTCGACCGCCGGTTACGGCGACATGCACCCGCAGACCCATTACGGGCATTTCATCGCCACCGTGGAGCTGTTCACGGGGATCTTTTCGATGTCGCTGATGACCGGACTGATCTTTGCGCGGTTTTCCCGCCCGAACGCGCGGCTGCTGTTCGCCGATCACCCGGTCATTTCCAGCCATGACGGCAAGCCGACCCTGATGGTGCGCTTCGCCAATGAGCGTCACAACGTTATCGGCAACGCTACCGCAAGGGTGTGGCTGCTGCGGAACGAAGTCACTCCGGAGGGCCGGCCGTTCCGGCGGTTCTACGAGTTGCCGCTGGTGCAGAACGAGCATCCCGCCCTCGCCTTGAGCTGGACGCTTTTCCATGTCGTCGACGAGCAAAGCCCGCTTTACGGACTCGATGCCGATGGTCTCGACGCAGCCGGCGTTTCGCTGATGGTGGTGGTGTCGGGATATGACGTGGTGGCGGCGCAAACCGTGCACGCCCGAAAACCCTACGACCATTCCGACATTCGTTTTGGCCATCGCTACGCCGATATCATCGGCACCTCGGACGACGGCCGGATCAGGATCGACTACGGCCGGTTCCACGAGACTTTGGAGGGATAGATTGCCGCATCCCCGCCACCTCAACATTTTCTATGAGACGCGCGAGGCGGTGTGCTAAATAATGTCAGGATGTCCCGGAGCTGGCAGCAGTGAAGACCCAGCAGCCCATCGCGTCGGAGGAAGAGCACCGCGTGCTCAAGTTCCGGCCGCGCACCACGGCGCACCCGCCGGGCCGGCGAGGCTATCCGGCCGAGCCGGTTCTCCAGCAGGACGTCGAGCCGAACGATCTGTCGCGCTATGAGCGGCCCCGGGATGAACCGGACGATTTCCGTCATCGCATGCTGGCCAACGTCGCAGCCTTCGCCTTTACCGTGGCGCTGACGGCGGTCGGAATATGGCTTGCCGTGAGCATCGCCGATCTGCGCAAGACCCAGGATTGCGTGCTGATGGGCCGCCGCGATTGCGCGCGCATTTCCGCGCCGCATTTCTAGCTTTTTGAGAGCCAGGCCGGGCGGTCCCGGTCCTCAAATCCGATGCGCGGCCGCCGCCCGCCTCCATTGAACTCAAGGCGGCGCTCCGATATACGGGCACTCAACTCCGGACGGCGGATCGGGCATTCCGGGGCGCTGCGCCCGATTCCTGCGTCAATCCGGAATTTATCCTCAATATATCAAAGGTTTAGTGATGTCTTCCACATTCGATCAGATCGCCACGATTATCGCTGAAACCTGCGACATCCCGCGCGACACGATCACGCCGGAGAGCCACGCGATCGACGATTTGGGGATCGACAGCCTGGATTTTCTCGACATCGCGTTCGCGATCGACAAGGCGTTCGGTATCAAGCTGCCGCTGGAGAAGTGGACCCAGGAGGTCAACGACGGCAAGGCAACCACTGAACAGTATTTCGTCCTGAAAAACCTTAGCGCTCGCATCGACGAATTGGTCGCGGCCAAGGGCGCGTAATCGCCCATCATGCAGCTTGATTATTTCCAGCTCATCGATCGCATCGTCGACCTCAATCTCGGCGAGCGGACGATTACGGTCGAAGCGCAGGTTCCGCAGAAGCACACCATCTTCGAGGGGCATTTCCCGGGCTTTCCAATCATGCCCGGGGTCTTGCTGACCGAAGCGATGGCCCAGAGTTCCGGCTGGCTGTTGCTCGGCATATTGAAGTTCGAGCGCATGCCATTCCTGGCGATAATAAAGGAAGCCAAGATGCGGGGTTTCGTCAATCCCGGCCAATTGCTGACGATCGAGGCCAAGGTCGAGCACGAAGGTTCCGGCTTTGCCGTCACGAAGGCAAAGGCCCGCGTCGGCAAGGAGTTGAAGTGCAGCGCTGAAATAACCTTCGGCCTGGCGCCCTTCCCCCCCGATCCTGCCTTTCGCGTGTACATGGATGCGATGGCCGACAAGATCGGCTTTCCGCAGCAGGCCATGACGCATGAGTGAGCCGAAGGAAGTCTGGATCACCGGCATCGGTCTTGCGACCTCGCTCGGCGAGGGGCTGGACGCGAACTGGGACGCGCTCAATGCGCGGCGCATCAATGTCGACGAGAAGACCTTCGCGCCCTACATCGTCCACCCCTGGGCACCGGTAAATCTGGACACGCAGATCCCCAAGAAGGGCGACCAGCGCCAGATGGAAGCCTGGCAACGCATCGGAACCTATACCGCCGGGCTCGCGCTGGATTCCGCGGGGCTCAAGGGCAACAAGGAAATCCTCGGGCGGATGGACATGATCGTGGCCGCCGGCGGCGGCGAGCGCGATCTCACGGTGGACCTGGCCATTGCCAATGCCGCGATACAAAACAACAACCCGCCCGGCTTTCTCAACGAACGGCTGATGAACGATCTGCGGCCGACGCTGTTTCTCGCCCAGCTCTCGAACCTGCTGGCCGGCAATATCGCCATCGTTCATGGCGTGACCGGGTCGTCGCGCACCTTCATGGGCGAGGAAGCCGCCGGCGTCGACGCGGCCAGGATCGCGCTCGCGCGCATCGCCGCGGGTCAAAGCGACATCGCGCTGATCGGCGGTTCCCATAATGGCGAGCGCGTGGACCTTCTGGCCCTCTATGAGTTCGGCGATTACAACCACAAGGGCAAATTCGCCCCGGTTTGGGCGCGCCAGAAAAATGCCGGCTTCGCGCTGGGATCCGCGGGCGCGTTTCTGGTCATGGAGTCCAAAGCCCACGCGCAAGCCCGCGGCGCCAAACCCTACGCGCGCCTGACCAGCGTGGTCGCCGATCTGGCACGCCGCAAGCAGCCGGGCGCGGTGACGGCGACGCTGGAAAAACTGTGGGCGAAACTTGGCAAACTCGAGAGCAAGGGCGCCATCCTGACCGGCGCGACCGGCACCGAGCCGGTCACGTCCGAGGAACGCGCATTTCTTGGCGAGCATCCGGATTTTGCGGTGCGGGCCACCGGCACCATGTTCGGCCACACCATGGAAACGCAGTTTCCGCTGGGATTGGGCCTCGCGGCGCTCTCGATTTCACGTGGTGCGCTGTTTCCACCCAACGATCCCACCGGGCTGGAGGTTGAAATGTCGACCCCGCCGTCCCAGATTGTGGTGGTTGGGGCCGGTCACTGGCGGGGCGAAGGCATGGCCCTGGTCGAAGCGATCACGTGAGCACGGCGCCAAATGCCAATTCAACACGTTGAATCAGCCTTTGGCGTGATCCTTTTGGTTGAGCATGATCTCCGAGCAGACGCGTTCGCGTTTGGCGAGGGAAAGCCGGTTTCCAGTTTTCCGGATCATGCTCGGGGCGGGCGGGGAAGACATGACAGCACCACGCGATAAATTCGGCAGGCCGATCGTCGTCGTTACCGGCATGGGCGTCGTCACGTCGCTCGGCGCCGGCAAGACCGACAACTGGAAAAAGCTCACCGCGGGCGAATCCGGCATCCGGACCATTACCCGTTTCCCCACACAGGGCTTGAAGACGACCATGGCCGGAACGGTCGATTTCGTCCCCGTCGAGCCTTTTTCCTCGACCGATCTTTCGGAGCGGCTTGCCGATATGGCGACCGAGGAGGCAATCGCCCAGGCCGGTATCGGCAGCAAGGGCGATTTTCCCGGGCCGCTGTTCCTCGCCGTCGCGCCGGTTGAAGTCGAGTGGCTGCAACGACTGGAGGTCGGACGCGCGATCGGGAAGATCGAATTCGACTATGACGACCTGCTGCGCATCAGCGGCGGCGGAAGGTTCGCTCCCTATCATCATCGTTTCATGTTCGGCTCGGTGGCGGGGCATCTGGCCGAGACATTCGGCACCAAGGGTTCGCCGATCTCGCTTTCGACCGCCTGCGCGTCGGGTGCCAGCGCCATCCAGCTCGGCGTTGAGGCCATCCGCCGCGGCGAGGCGGACGCCGCGCTGTGCGTCGCTACCGACGGATCGGTCAATCCGGAAGCATTGGTGCGGTTCTCACTGCTTTCGGCGCTGTCGACCCATAACGATCCGCCGCAGGGGGCGGTGCGGCCGTTCGCGAAGAACCGCGACGGTTTTGTCATGGCGGAAGGCGCCGGCGCGCTGGTGCTGGAGAGCCTTGAGGCGGCGACGGCGCGCGGCGCAAAAATCCTCGGCATCGTCGCCGGCTGCGGCGAACTGGCGGACTCGTTCCACCGCACCCGCTCCAGCCCCGACGGCAAGCCGATCATCGGATGCATGCGCAACGCCTTGTCGGACGCGGGGCTCGATCCCGACCAGATCGACTACATCAACGCCCACGGCACCGGCACGCCCGAAAACGACAAGATGGAATATCTGGGCATCTCGACGGTGTTCGGCGAGCGCACCGGGCAGATTCCGGTGTCCTCCAACAAGTCGATGGTCGGGCACACCCTCTCCGCGGCCGGCGCCGTCGAAGCGATTTTCTCGCTGCTGACGCTCGAGCACCAGCGGATTCCGCCGACGATCAATTACGACATTCCGGATCCGGCGATCCCCTTCGACGTGGTCCCCAACACGGCCCGCGACGCCCGCGTCACCGCCGTGATGTCGAATTCGTTCGGCTTCGGCGGCCAGAATGCCGTGCTGATCTTGACGCGCGAACCGGTTTGACCGGCGATAGTCCGATGATGAAGCGCATCGAAAGCCGGCATGTGCCCGGAAAAATCGTCGTTGGTTTCTGATGCACCCCCTGCTGCTGCGCACCAGAGCCCGCATCCGCGACGCGACCAAGCCGCTCGGCGAAGCCGCGGTGGGGGCGTTGACGATCGCGCTGCTGCGCACGACGCGCTATTTCGATCCAATCAAGACCGCCAATCTGTTCGGCCGCGCCACGCGCTTCATCGGCCGCAGGCTGCGCGAGGACCGGATCGGCCGCGAGAATCTCAAGGCCGCCTTCCCGGAGAAATCTCCCGAGGAGATCGAGAGCATTCTGGCCGGCGTTTGGGACAATCTCGGCCGCATCGGCGCCGAGTTCGCCCATCTCGATCACATCTGGGACTACGACCCGGATCATCCCGAGAAAGAAAGCCGCATCGAATTCGGCGCGCGAACAAAGCAACTGTTCGACCAGCTCAGGGATGACGGCAAGCCGGCGTTGATCTTCACAAGCCATCTCGGCAGTTGGGAACTGCCCGCGCTGGGCGCGGTCGCGCACGGACTGGATTGCGCCATCCTGTACCGGCGGCCGAACAGCGAATCGGCCGACCGTGCCATCGAGCGGATACGCGCGGTCAACATGGGGACGCTGATTCCGGCCGGCCGCGACGCGCCGCTCAAGCTCGCCGAGGCCCTGAAAAACAACCAGCATGTCGCCATGCTGGTCGATCAGTATCTCACCAACGGCGTCGAGGTGACGTTCTTCGGCCGCAAGACCAGGGCCAATCCGATGCTGGCCCGCCTGCTGCGCCAGATCGAGTGCCCGATCCACGGCGTCCGCATCATCCGCCTGCCCGGCCATCGGTTTCGCGCCGAACTGTCGGAGGAAGTGAAGCCGGTGCGCGACGCCTCCGGCCAGATCGACATTCAGGGAACGACACAGGCGATCACCTCGGTGGTCGAAGGCTGGATCCGCGAATATCCGGATCAATGGCTGTGGCTGCACCGCCGCTGGCGGTAGGGCTCACTTCGTAGCCCGGATGGCGCGAAGCGAAATCCGGGACCAACGGTGACGCCCACCCCGGATTGCGCTTCGCGCCATCCGGGCTACGGGACCTCTACCGTCCCGTCTTCACCCGGGTCCAGAGCCGGTTGATGACGCGCTGGGTGGCCGGATCGCGCGCGGTGATCACGAACAGCTTCTTCTGCGTCGCTTCGTCGGGATAAATGTTCCTGTCGTCGAGGATCTTCGGATCGACCAGCTTCTGGCTCGCCAGATTGCCGTTGGCGTAGGACAGGAAATCGGAATTCCTGGCCGCGACATCGGGCCGATAGAGGTAGTTGATCAGCTCATGGGCCTCCGCGACATTGCTGGCATCGGCCGGAATCGCGAGATTGTCGAAGAACATCTGCGCGCCCTCCTTCGGGATGGCGTAGCCGATCTCGATGCCGTTCCGGGCCTCCGCGGCGCGGGCACGCGCCTGCATGATGTCGCCCGACCAGCCCACCACGAGGCAGATTTCGCCGGTCGCCAATGCGCTCAGGTATTCCGACGAATGAAACTTGCGGACGTAGGGCGTGATCTTGCTGAGCAGATCGGCGGCCTTTTCGAGGTCGGCCTGCCTGGTCGAATTGGGATCGAGCCCGAGATAGCCCAGCGCCGCCGGGAAGATGTCGTCGGCGGAATCCAGCATGTGAATGCCGCAATCCCTGAATTTCGCGAGATTCTCCGGCTTGAACACGATGTCCCAGCTGTCGATTTTGGCGCTGGGCCCGAGAATTTTCCGCGCCATCTTGACGTTGTAGCCGATGCCGGTCGTGCCCCACATGTAGTTGGCGGCGTATTGATTGCCGGGGTCGTAGACGGCGAGCTGCCCGGTCACCACCGGCCAGGCGTTGGCCAGGTTCGGCAGCTTCGACTTGTCGAGCTTCTGGAAGATATTGGCCTTGATCTCGCGCTGCAGGAAATAGGCGGTGGGAACGACGACGTCATAGCCGGATTTGCCCGCAAGCAGGCGCGTCTCCAGCGTCTCGTTGGCGTCGAACGTATCGTAGACCACCTTGATGCCGGTTTCCTTCGTGAAATCCTCGAGCACCCCCGGCGCCATATAGTTCGACCAGTTGTAGAAATTGACGGTGCGCTCGGCGGCCTGCGCGTCTGCCGACAGCGCCGCCAGCAGTGCGGCGATCGCGATGGCACATCGCCGTCTGGAGCAGCTCAGCTCGCCCATCTTCGAACCTCTTATCGGCGGTGCACCGCGTCGGACAGGCGCTCCAGCGCGGTGTCGAGGGTTTTGTCATTTTTGGCGAAGCAGAACCGCACCACCGAGGTCACGGCATCCCGCTCGTAAAAGGCCGAAACCGGAATCGCCGCCACCTTGTAGTCGGTCACGATGCGCCTGCAGAACGCCTCGTCGGTCTCGTTGAGGCCGAGCGGCGAAAGGTCGACGGTGAGAAAGTAGGTGCCCTGCGAGCGAAGCACCGGGAAGCCGATGCTTTCCAGCCCGGCCGTGAGGCGATCGCGGCTGCGCGCCAGATCCTTGCGCATCTGATGAAAATAATCCGCCGATTTCCCGAGGCCGTAGGCGACCGCGGCCTGAAGATTGGGCGCGGTGGTGAAGGTGAGAAACTGGTGCACCTTGGCGGCGACCCGCAGCAGCGGCGGCGCCGCACAGACAAAGCCGATCTTCCAGCCGGTCAGCGAAAAGATCTTGCCGGCGGAGCCGACCTTGATGGTGCGCTCGCGCATGCCGGGGACGGTGATCAGCGGGATGTGCTCGCGGCCGTCGAAGACCACGTGCTCCCAGACCTCGTCGCAGATCGCGACGGCATCGAACTCCTGGCAGAACCGCGCCAGCAATTCGAGGTCCTCGCGCGGATAGACCACGGCCGCCGGATTGAGCGGATTGTTGAACAGGACGGCCTTGGTCTTGTGGTTGAAGGCGCTGCGCAGCATCTCCTCGGAGAGCCGCCAGTGCGGCGGTTCGAGCCGCAGCAGGCGCGGAATGCCGCCGGCCTGGCGAATGATCGGCAGATAGAAATCGTAGACCGGCTGGAACACGATGACTTCGTCGCCGGGCTCGACCACGGCCAGGATGGCGCTGGTCAGCGCTTCGGTGCCGCCCGAGGTCACCATCACCTCGGTCATGGGATCGAGCTCAAGACCATGCCAGCGCCCGTAATGGGCGGCGATCGCCTGCCGCAGCTCCGGAATGCCCATCATCGAGGGATACTGGTTATAGCCGTCCATCACCGCATCCGCCGCCGCGCGGCGAATGTCCTCGGGGCCGGGATGGTCGGGGAACCCCTGGCCGAGATTGATGGCGTCGTTGTCGCGCGCGAGCTGCGACATGGCCTCGAAAATCGTGACCGGAAGGTCGGCAAACACCTTGTTCATGGAAGTCATCGCGGCGGTCAGCCGCCGGTCCTGGTCGGCAATCCCGCGGCCTTCCAGGCCAGCATTCCGCCCGCAAGATGCTTGTCGTAGGCAAGGCCCGCGGCCTGGGCCGCGAGCGAGGCCGTTACCGATCGCTTGCCCGAGCGGCAGGCAAACACCACCTGCTTGCCCTGGGGATCCGGAATGCCCGCGGGATCGAAACTCGACAGCGGAACGACCACGGCGCCCGGATAGGCCTCCGCGGCGACCTCGTTCGGCTCGCGGACGTCGACCAGGAGGTAGCGCCCCTCGGCCATGCCCCTGGAGACATCGTCAGGCGCCAAATCTGTGACCTGTTGACCCACTCAATTCCTCCCAACGATCGGTGCGAGCGAATGCAATAGCGGCTACCGGGGGCTCGCGTTCAGGACCAACCTCGCCTCTCGGGCGGCGAAAATCAAGCGCCGCAAGGCCCGTTTGATCCTGCCAGGGGGATCAGACGGTGACCTGCGTTCCCACCTCGACCACGCGTCCGCTCGGGATCTGGAAATAGTCGGTGGCATCGTTGGCGGTGCGGCTGAGCGCGATGAACAGATGGTCCTGCCAGCGCGGCATGCCGGAATGCGCGGCGGGCTTGAGCGCGCGCCGCGACAGGAAGAACGACGTCGACATGATGTCGAATTGCCAGCCCAGTTTTCGCGCGATCGCCAGCGCTTTCGGCACGTTGGGCGATTCCATGAACCCGAACCGCAGCGTGACCTTGGAGAAGGTCTTGCTGATCTCCTCCAGCCTTACCCGCTCGCTCGGGTCGATCCGCGGCGTCGGCGCGGTTTCAATGGTGAGAATGACGTTCTTCTCGTGCAGCACCTTGTAATGCTTCAGGCTGTGCATCAGGGCTGTCGGCGCGCTGATGGGATCGCTGGTCAGGAAAACGGCGGTGCCGGAAACCCGCTGCGGCGGCCGCTTTTCCAGCATCGCCACCAGATCGGCCAGCGGAAACTCCAGCTTGCGCGATTTCTCGAACAGAAGCCGGCTGCCGCGCCGCCAAGTGTACATCAGCAGCATCACCACGGCGCCCAGCGCCAGCGGCACCCAGCCGCCCTCGAACACTTTCAAGAGGTTCGCCGCAAGGAAGGTGAGATCGAGGAACAGGAACGGCGCGATCAGCGCCGCGGCCGCAAACGGCGACCATTTCCAGACCTTCCAGATCACGACGAAGCCCATCATCCCCGTGACCACCATGGTTCCGGTCACGGAAATGCCGTAGGCCGACGCCAGCGCGCTCGAGGAGCGAAACATCAATACCAGCAGCACCACCGCGATCAGCAGCAGCATGTTGATGCGCGGGATGAAGATCTGGCCGGAATGGGCTTCTGACGTATGACGAATTTCAAATCGCGGCAGCAGGCCGAGCTGGATGGCCTGGCGCGTCAGTGAATAGGCGCCGGTGATCACGGCCTGGCTCGCGATCACGGTTGCCGCGGTGGCGAGAGCGACCATCGGGATCAGGGCCCAATCCGGAAACATCAGGAAGAACGGGTTCGCGACCGCCTTGGGGTCGCCCAGGACGAGCGCGCCCTGCCCCAGATAGTTCAGCGCCAGCGACGGCAGCACGATGAAGAGCCAGGCGGTCTGGATCGGCCGTTTGCCGAAATGCCCGAGGTCGGCATAGAGCGCCTCGGCGCCGGTGACGGCGAGGAACACGGCGCCGAGCGTGACGAATCCGATGATGCCGTGATGGAGCATGAACGAAACGGCATTGAGCGGATCGAGCGCAAACAGGATCTCGGGATGGCGCATGATCGGGGAAATCGCCGCGATCGCGATGACGCCAAACCAGATGCACATCACCGGCCCGAAGAACGCCGCGACCCGCGCCGTGCCGCGCGACTGAACCGCAAACAGCACAAACAGGATAAGGACCGTCAGCGGGACCACATAGGGTTCGAACGCCTCGGTCACGAGCTTGATGCCTTCGATCGCCGAAAGCACCGACAGCGCCGGGGTGATCACCGCGTCGCCGTAAAACAGCGCGCCGCTGACGATCCCGAGCAGCACGATGGCACTGCCGCCATAGGCGACCGCGCGCTGCGCCAGCGCCATCAGCGCCAGCGTTCCGCCCTCGCCGTTGTTGTCCGCGCGCAGCAGAATCACGACGTATTTCAGCGTAACCACGACGATGAGCGCCCACAGGATCAGCGACACCACCCCGAGTACCGCCTGCTGGGTGACGACGCCGCCCGGGCCGCCGCTGGCGGCGATCACGGCCTCGCGCAGCGCGTAGAGGGGGCTGGTGCCGATGTCGCCATAGACGACGCCGATGCTGCCCAGCATCAGCGCCTTGAAGCCGGCGGTGGAATGGGTTTCGCCACGCGCATCGGCCGCCGCCGTTTCCGGGGCGGGAACTACAACATCGGTGGTCATTGGGGTGGAGGCCTCAAAATGCTTCACTGCACAATAGCAAAGCGAGGGCGGCTTATAGGCTTGCGTTTGGAGCACGGCCTAGCCCGATTCTGGGCCATCGCCATGCAAAATAGCATAGATCGCCCTAGATAATGACCTGGGTCCCGACTTCAACCACCCGCCCGGTCGGAATCTGGAAATAATCGGTGGCATCGTTGGCCGACCGGCTCATGGCGATGAACAGATGGTCCTGCCAGAGCGGCATGCCGGACTGCGCCGACGGCTTCAGCGCCCGCCGCGAGACGAAGAACGACGTCGACATGATATCGAACTGCCAGCCGAGCTTGCGCGCGATCACCAGCGCCTTGGGGACGTTCGGCGATTCCATGAAGCCGTAGCGCAGCCGCACGGTTGAAAACCTGTCGCTGATGGTTTCCATCCGGACGCGGTCGGCCAGGTCGACCCGCGGCGTCTGCGCGGTCTCGATGGTCAGGATCACATTGTGCTCGTGAAGCACCTTGTTGTGTTTGAGATTGTGCAACAGCGCCGTCGGCACGAAATTCGGGTCGCTGGTCAGAAAAACCGCGGTGCCCTTGACGATGTGAGGCGGACGCTTCTCCAGGCTCTTGATCAGGTCTGTCAGCGGAACCTCGATACGCCGGGTCTTCATGATCAGGATCGCCGAACCCCGGCGCCAGGTCCAGATCATGACGGCCATCGCGAGCCCGAACAGCAGCGGCACCCACGCCCCTTCGAACAGTTTCAGCAAGTTGGCGCTGAAGAACGTCATGTCGACGACGACGAACGGCATGATCAGCGCCGCCGCGGTGGCGGCGCGCCAATTCCACAATTTCCAGATCACCACGAAGCCCATGATGCCGTCGGCGACCATGGTGGTGGAGACGGCGATGCCATAGGCAGAGGCCAGATTGCTCGAGGTGCGGAACAAGAACACCAGGAGCAAGACGCCGATCAATAGCAGCCGGTTCACGCGCGGCAGATAGATTTGCCCGGCATGCGTTTCCGACGTGTAGCGGACCTCGAAGCGCGGCAACAGGCCGAGCTGCACCGCCTGTCGGGTCAGCGAATAGGCTCCCGTGATCACCGCCTGGCTCGCGATCACGGTGGCCGCAGTCGACAGCACGACCAGCGGCAACAGCAGGATTTCCGGAACCATCCGATAAAAGGAATTCTCGATCGCGGCGGGATGGGAAAGCACCAGCGCGCCCTGGCCGAAATAGTTGATCAGAAGCGCCGGCAACACGAAGTAGAGCCAGCCGGCCTGAATCGGCTTGCGCCCGAAATGGCCCAAATCGGCGTAGAGCGCCTCACCGCCGGTCACGGCGAGAAATACCGCTCCCAGCGTCACCAATCCGATGGTCCCGTGCGTAAGCAGGAAATCGAGGGCGTACCAGGGATTGATCGCGGCCAGTACCGAAGGGTCGTCGCTGATATGGACGAGGCCCATCGCCGCAAGCGTGGAGAACCAGACCACCATGACCGGCCCGAAGGCCGACGCGACCCGCGCGGTGCCGCCGCTCTGAACCGCGAACAGCGCGACCAGGATGAAGACCGTCAGCGGCACCACATAATGCTCGAGCGCCGGCGTTGCGAGCTTGAGACCTTCGACCGCGGACAAAACCGAAATCGCCGGCGTGATCACGGAATCGCCGATGAACATCGAAGCGCCGACGACGCCTAGCGCCAGCAGCGGCCAGCTTCTGCGGCCCAGCGCACGTTGACCCAGCGCCATCAAGGAAAGCGTGCCGCCCTCGCCGTTATTGTCGGCGCGCAGCAGCAGCAGCACGTATTTCGCGGTGACGACGATAAACAGCGCCCACAGGATCAGCGACAGCACCCCGAGCACGATGACGCGGGTGACCGGCTGGCCCTGCGCGGCGCCTGCGACAGCCTCGCGAAAGGCATAGAGCGGCGAGGTGCCGATATCCCCGAACACCACGCCGATGCTTCCCAGCGTCAGGGGCCAAAAGCCCGTCGTGACCGGCCCTTCATGGGCTTCGGTTGATGTGACGCTGACGGCCATGATGGAAAAACGCTCTATCGGTTGATTTGATCCGGCCGGCTATCGACGCTTTCCGGGAAAGCCTGTCAACGGCTCGACCATAGCACCCGCGGCTGGTGCCGCCTGTCTCCACAGCGTCACACCCGCACCTATCCGGTTAGGTAAAATAGTAGTGGGAACTATGGCTTAAGGCCGGGAGGCAGCGGCGGATCTTCACGCATCAAGGTGATGGTCACGCGGCGGTTCGCCGCCAGCATGGGATCGTCGGGAAACAGCGGCTGGGTATCGGCCTTTCCGGAAACCGCAAAAAAGTGTCCCATCGGCACGCCTTCCCGCTCCAGAATTTGGCGCACCGCGTTGGCCCGATCCGCCGACAGGTCGAACGCGCCGTAGTCGCTTCGGGTCGGCACGAAGCCCGCCGCCGTATGACCGACGATGGAGATGCGCAGCGGCGTCGCCTTGAGCGGAACCGCAAGCTTCTCGATCAGCCGGCGGGTGCGGTCGTAGGGCACCTTGGAGCCGTCGGCGAACATCGAGCGGCCTTCCTGGTCGACGATTTCCAGGTTGAGGCCCAGCTTGGTTTCCTCGAACATGATGTGCTTGGAGACTTCGGTCAGTTCCGGCATGTCCTGCAATGCCTGCCGCAACGACGCCGAGGCCAGCGCGAATTCGCGATCGATTTTCAGGCGGGCGCCCTGGGCGAGGCTGTTCTCTTGCTGATCCGGGGTCGGCGTGTTGGATGCTTCCTCCGGCGAAATGTGTGCGGCGTTCTTCAGTTTCGCCCGCGTCGGCAGACCGTCGGATTCGATGATGCCGGAATAGCGCGCCTCGGTCTGCACGCCGAATGCGTCCCGCATCGAGCCGGCGACGATCTTGAGCTTGTCGTTGTCCATGGTGGAAAATGCCGTTAGCATTACGAAGAAGCTCATCATCAGGCCCATCAGATCGGCGAAGGTCACGAACCAGCCGTGGCCTCCTCCATGTGCGTCGCCGCGTTTTTTCTTCGCCATGGCCTGTTTCCCGGACCGCCGCCACCAGGCCGATCAGGCCGGGACCGGCTCGCCTTCTTCGTGGCGGTGCTTTTCCGGCAGGTAAGCCAGCAGCATCTCTCGGACCAGGGTCGGGCTCTTGGAATCCCGGATCATCAGAATGCCGTCGATGATCAGCGTGCGGTTGGTCTCCTCGTCGAGCAGCTTGCCGTGCAGCTTGTCGGCGATCGGCAGGCAGAACAGGTTCGAGACCAGCGCGCCATACAACGTCGCCAGCAGCGCGGTCGCCATGAACGGACCGAGCTTGGAGGGGTCGGTCATGTTGGCGAACATCTGCACCATGCCGATCAGGGTGCCGACCATGCCGAACGCCGGCGCGCAGTCACCGATGGCGCGATAGATCTTGCCGCCTTCGTCCAGATGCATCAGGAAGTTGTCGCGGTCGCGCTCCAGATTGTCGCGAATGAATTCGAGGTCATAACCGTCCGCGACGTAGCGAATTCCCTTGGCGAGAAAGGGCTCGTCGGTTTCGACTTTTTCCAAACCGACCGGGCCCTGCTTGCGGGCGATCTCCGCGATGCGGGCCAGTTCGTCGACGAGATCGCGCGCCGCAAGGCGGCTCATGGTGAAGGCGAATTTCGCGCCGAGCGGAAGACCATGCATGATCGCGCCGAGCGGAAACCGGATCATGGTGGCGGCGATTGATCCGCCGAAGATGATGATGACAGCATGTTCACTCCAGAACATTTCAAGACTGCCGCCCAACAGCATGATGACGGAGATGACGGCGATGCCGCACAACGAGCCCAACGAGCGTCATGATGTCCATGGGAACTCCAACGCGCATGCGAACGATCGGCCGTTCTGGACGATGGCGCCGCCCACCCCGAGCTGCGCAACAGGAACCCTACGTCCGCGCCATTAAAGACGCG
>CAVRIQ010000004.1:0-467872 GCA_963721275.1 uncultured Alphaproteobacteria bacterium
GCATCCGCCTGACATATTCGGTCGGCTCGGCAAAGCCTTCGCCGCAGGCCTCGTACATGTCGAATTCGCGCAGGAGCTCGGCCGGCCGGCGCAGCCGGAACAGTTCGCCGAACACGACATCGCCGGCGGCGTCCGACAGCAGCAGCCCGGGATAATGCTTCACCAGATAGAGCCGGCCGCGGCAGCGCGCCTCGCCGAGGAAATCCGCGCTGCGCGCCAACAGCTGCGCCATCGGATGATCAAAGCCGCGCATCAGCGTGCCGTAGACGAAGAGAAGATCGGAGGTCATGGGATATTCTTAACCCGTCATGCCTGGGCATCCGCCTCCTCGCCGACGCACACGACGCTGATGCCGACCTCCATGCCGACGAAGGCGTCGGCCGAGCCGAGATAGGTGCCGTGCAGCGGAATGGCCTGGCGCGGATCGCGCGCCACCGCGACGCGCACGAGGTCGCGGGTGCCGACGATGCCGTTGGTGGGATCGAACTCGATCCAGCCCGCGCTCGGCAGATAGACCTGCACCCAGGCGTGGGTGTTGCCGCCGCCGACATAGCCGTGGGCGCGATCGCCGGGGATGGCGATGTAGCCCGAGACGAAGCGCGCGGCGATGCCGAGCCGGCGCAGCGCCTCGATCATGAACAGCGCATAGTCGCGGCAGGTCCCGGACCGCGTCTGCAGGGTGTCGAGCGGATGCTGGGTGCCCTGCTCATGGCGCTTGCGGTAGACGAAGGCCTCGCGGATGCCGTGGGTCATCTCGGAGAGGATCTTGAAGGTCGGGGTCGGGCCTTCCGCGTCGAGAAAATTGCGCGCCCACGCCGACAGCTCGCCCTGCGGGTCGCCATATTGCGGCGTGATGAACTGCTGGAGGTCGGGAAATTCCTCGTCGTCATAGGGAAACGGATAGAAATAGGCCGCTTCGTCCGGGGTCAGGGCGTACTCCTCGGCCGGATTGTGCTCGACGGTCGCGATATTGACGAAGGACAGGGTATCGGCGCGCTCGTCGAAGGTCGCGATCGCGACGCTGTTGCCGAACACGTCGTGGATCCAGCGCAGCGACATCGGCTGCGGCGAGACCTCGAGCCGGTTCGACAGCACCCGCAGATCGTGGCCGTCGCGCGGGCGCAGCATGATGCGGTGTTCGCCGAACGCCACCGGGCGGTCGTAGCGATATTCGGTCTTGTGGTGAATCGTCAGCAGCGGCATCGTCGTGCAATCATCGTAATTTCGGGCAAGTTAATCTATACCGATCCCGTGGCTATTTCGAAATCGGTATGCCGCTTCACGGGCAACGGGCAAGGAAAGACGGATTTGGCAGGCCTTCGCGACACATCGTTGCTTCTGGATGCGGAAGATGTCCCGCCGGTGCTCGAGGACAACCCCGCCGGGCGCTCGCCGTTCCTGCTGAGTTGCGACCATTACGGGCAAATCATCCCGCGCGGGCTCGGCGATCTCGGGCTGCCGCCGAGCGAGTTCGAGCGGCACATCGCCTGGGATGTCGGCATTGCCGGCGTCGCCCATGCGCTGTCGAAACATCTCGACGCCCATCTGATCGCGCAGCGCTATTCGCGGCTGGTGATCGACTGCAATCGCCCGCCGGGCGCGCCGAGCTCGATCCCGCGCCTCAGCGAGGCCACGGCGATCCCGGGCAACGAAGGGATCCCGCCAGCGGCGGCCGAGGTGCGGCGGGCGGCGATCTTCGATCCCTACCATCGCCGCATCGATGAGGCGATCGACCGCCGCCTGCGCGGCAACATTCCGACCGTGCTGGTGGCGCTGCACAGTTTTACCCCGGTCTACGCCGGCGTCGCGCGGCCCTGGCACATCGGCACGCTCTATCACCGCGACACCAGGCTGCCGCCGCTGTTGCTGCAACATCTGCGCGCCGAGCCGGGCCTCGTGGTCGGCGACAACGAGCCCTACGCGGTCAGCGACGAGACCGACTACACCATTCCCGTTCACGGCGAGAAGCGCGAACTGATGAACAGCGGAATCGAAATCCGCCAGGATTTGATTGCGGGTCCCGCCGGGCAGAAGCAATGGGCGGACCGGCTGGCGCGGGTTCTTGGCGAGATCGAAGCGACGTTGCGCGCGCAGGGGCTGTTGGGCTAAAGCGTTTTCAAGCGAAGTGGAGACCGGTTCGCGTCGAGAAAACGCGTCAAACCAGAAGTCTAGCTCGCGTGCGCCAGCAGATAGGCGCCAACCAGAAATCCCGCCACGAAGAGCCACAAGACCCAGGCAAAACCGGCGCGCGGATTGAGCACGGCTTCCGACGGGTTGGCCGGGTTGACATAGACATTGACGGTTGAGCCGTCCTGATAGGCTGACGTGAACTTGCGCACCAGCCAGCCGGAGTTCGAACTGGAGCCGGTGGCGAGGCTGGCGCCGTCATTGGTGTAGGCGATGTTGTTGTAGCTGTAGGTGTAGGACACCTTCCGCTCATACATCACCTCGCCCCGCGCGGCATTTTCCTCCGGCGCGGCGCGATACTGCTCGATGCCCGACATCCTGATGGTACCCGGCACCACCGGCCACTTCCTCGCCAGCGACGCCTGCCGCTGCAAGGCGAGCGCGAACAAAGCGGTGACGAGAGCGAAGGCGCCGAAGCCGACGACCAGCGGCGACGTCTTCGGATTCACCACATGGCCTGAGAGAAACTCCGTGATCCGGTGCAGGCCGATCGCCGAGCCGAAGATGATCGCGAGCACGATCGCGGTTGCGATCCCGAGGCAGCCCCACATGCCCTTCGGCAGGTCGCGCTCCAGCACCGCCTCGTGCGGATGCAGCGGATTGTAATAGACGGTGACGGCGGCGCCGACCGGATAGCGCGCGATGGTCTCGGGGATCTGGAAATTGCCCTGGTCTTCACCGATGCTGACGCGATTGTTGGTGAATAGCTGGCCGCGCACGGTATATTCGTAGACGATGTCGGCAAAATTGCGCGGCTCGAAGCGATGGCCGTCTTCCCGGGAGTCGTCGAGCACCCTGATCTCGCGCACTTCGGAATTCGACGTCACCACTCGGCCCGGCGTCGACGGCCATTCGCTGGCGGCGCGCGCCTGCAGCGTCTTGTAGGCCGCGGCACACAGGATCAGCCCGAGCGGCGCGAGCAGCATTGCGTAGACGAACCACGGCAGATCGGGCATCATCGCTTTATTCCGCAAAAATATGTCCCCGGACATGATCCGGGGACGGTCTTTCGACCGGGGATGTTGCGGTTAGACGCGCCAGCCCTTGCAGCGGTTCAACGGCGCCAGCGCCTAGCGCGCCCGCGTCAGCGCCAGCCAGATGCCGCCGCCGATCATGAAGCCGCCGGAGACGCGCGACATCAGCCGCGTCCGCCGCGCGGAAAAGAAGTGCCGCGCCCGGCCCGCCAACAGCGCATAGACGGCGTCGGTCATCCCGGCGATCACCATGAAGGTGACGCCGAGCAGGGTCACCTGCGAGACGTGATCCTTGTTCATGTCCATGAACTGCGGAATGAACGCGCCGAAGAACACCAGCACTTTCGGGTTGGAGAGCAGCACCAGCAGCCCCTGCAGGAAAAACCCGCCGCGCGGCGGTGGCGGCGGCGCATCGACATGGATGCCTTGCACCGGCGAACGGATCAGCTTGACGCCGAGCCAGACCAGATAGGCGGCGCCGGCGAAGCGCACCCAGTCGAACCAGTAGCCCATGGTCGCCATCAGCGAGGTCAGCCCGACCGCGACGATGCCGATCACGATCGCCAGCCCCGCCTGCGCGCCGGCGATGTTGATCAGCGCCGCGCGGGTGCCATGGCGCAGGCCGTTGGCGATCAGAAGCGTGACGATCGGCCCCGGCAGCAACGCCAGCGCGATGCAGGCGGCGACGAAGGCGAGATAGAGGTTGAGGGACATGGGAGACTCGCGATTCAATCGAAGTGATTTTCGCTATTATGCATGGTTTCTGTGCTCCGGCGAAAGCGTTCTTCTCCCTCTGCCCCGGGGCGGCGACGATGCCCGGCCGGTCGCACGAAAATCCTCCCTCTGTACTTTTCATCCGTTCTTTTTGGTATAGGCTCACGAACGACGGCGCGGCAAAGTACCGCTGCCGCATTTTGGGGAGGAAAGCATGGCTCTATTCAGGTCGACGGCTGCGCTCGTCTTGGCAGCCGGCGTGACGTTCGCAACCCCCGTACTCGCACAGAAGAAATATGACACCGGCGCGAGCGACACGGAGATCAAGGTCGGTCAGACCATTCCTCTCAGTGGACCGGCTTCCGCCTACGGCAGCATCGGCAAGGTGCAGGCCGCCTATGTGCGCATGATCAACGAGCAGGGCGGCGTCAACGGGCGCAAGATCAATCTCATCCAGTACGACGATGCCTATAATCCGCCGAAGACGGTCGAGCAGGTGCGCAAGCTCGTCGAAAGCGACGAGGTTCTCACCACCTTCCAGATCATCGGCACGCCGCCGAATGCGGCGGTCCAGAAATATCTGAACGATAAAAAAGTGCCGCAGCTTCTGGCTGCGACCGGCGCGACGCGCTTCACCGATCCGAAAAATTTCCCGTGGACGATCGCCTTCAACCCCAACTACCAGTCGGAAGCGCATATCTACGCAAAATACATTCTTGCCAACCATCCGAACGCGAAGATCGGCATTCTCTATCAGAACGACGACCTCGGAAAGGATTACGTCAAGGGGCTGAAGGACGCGCTTGGAACCAAGGCGTCGAGCATGATCGTCGCCGAGAAGTCCTACGAATTGTCCGATCCGACCGTCAACTCGCAGATGGTGACGCTGAAGGCGTCGGGCGCCGACCTCTTCTATAACATCACGACGCCGAAATTCGGCGCGCAGGCGATCAAGAAAGCCGCCGAACTCGGCTGGAAGCCGGTCCAGATTCTCGATATCAACGCCACGCCGGTCAGCCAGACGCTGGTTCCGGCCGGCCTCGACAACGCCAAGGGGATCATTTCGGTCAACTACGGCAAGGACCCGCTCGACCCGCAATGGGCCGGCGACGAGGGCATGAAGCGTTACAAGGCTTTCATGGCGAAATATGCTCCGGCCGAGGACGCCAACAGCGGCATCGCGACTTACGGCTATTCGACCGCGGCGCTGCTCGTGCACATCCTCAAGCAATGCGGCGATGATCTCACGCGCGCCAACATCATGAAGCAGGCGACCAACATCAAGGGCTACGTCGCCGACCTCGCGCTGCCGGGCATGACGACCTCCACCGAACCGGATGACTGGCGCATCAACAAGCAATTCCAGATGATGAAGTTCGACGGCCACCGCTGGGTTCTGTTTGGGCCGATCCTGACCGACGAATTCAAGACGAACTGAAGAACTTTCGTTCGAGCGGTCATTCAAATTCGGGGCTGTCCGGTTGTCGCCCGCGATAGCCCCGGTTGTGAATGTCCGAATGGCCGGGTTCAAGCCCGGCCAGGATGAAAAAGCGATAATCAGGAAGAAAGGCGCCCCGAAAATGCCCGTGCATTTTCGGGCTGGCTCCCGGCTGCTCGGGACAGATCGACGGCCTAACGAAACCACGCTTGACATGCAACCATTTGGTTGCCTATTATCCCTGCCATGGATGACGTCTTCAAAGCACTGGCCGATGCCTCGCGACGGTCGCTGCTGGACAGGCTTCACGCCAAAAACGGCCAGACCCTGAACGAACTCTGCGACGGCCTCGCCATGACGCGGCAGGCGGTGACCAAGCATCTCGTCATTCTCGAACAGGCCAACCTCGTCACCACGTTCCGGCACGGCCGCGAGAAGCTGCACTATCTCAACCCGGTGCCGATCCATCAGATCGGCGAGCGGTGGATCAAAAAATTCGAGCGCGGGAAACTGACCGCGCTCAGCGAATTGAAGAAGCAACTGGAGACGCGCGATGAGTAAACCGGAATTCGTCTACACCACCTATATCGAGACCTCGGCGGAAAAGCTCTGGCAGGCGCTGACCGACGGCGACTTCACCGAGCGCTACTGGTTCGGTCATCGCGTTACCTCGGACTGGAAGGCGGGATCGCCTTACAAGTTCGTCAAATCGGGTGCGCCGGGCCTCGAAGGCAAGGTTCTCGTTTCCGATCCACCCCGGCTGCTCTCTTATTCCTGGGATTGCTGTTCGCCGGAAGCCCGGCGCGAGCGCACCTCCCGCGTCACCTTCGCTCTGGAGCCGCACGGCAGGATCGTCAAGCTGACGGTGACGCATGATGAGCTCGACGAAGGCGGCGTAACCTTGCGCAACATCTCCGGCGGCTGGCCGATGGTGCTGGCAAGCCTCAAGAGCCTGCTGGAGACCGGGCACGCGCTCGATATCGATCCGCCCCCGGTGACGCAGAAGGAAACGGCCTGTGCCTAAGCCCGAATTCGTCTACGTCACCTATATCGAATGCACGCCGGAGAAATTGTGGCAGGCGCTGACCTCAAGCGAATTCTCGAAGCGCTACTGGTTCAACACCGAGCTTGAATCCGACTTCAAGGTCGGATCTCCGTTCGCGCTGGTCATGGACGGCACCACCACCGATGTCGGGGAGATCCTGGAGGCCGATCCGCCGCGGCGGCTCTCTTATACGTTCCACCACGTACTGAACGAGGAAGCCCGCAAGGAGCCGCCGACCAGGGTGGTCTTCACGCTCGAACAGCACGGCAAACTGGTAAAGCTGACGCTGACCCACGAAAACTTCGTCGCGGGCAGCAAGCTTTTCGACGGCGTCTCCAGGGGATGGCCGGCGATCCTGGCCAGCCTCAAGAGCCTGCTGGAAACCGGCAACGCGCTGGCGATCCCCATCGCCGCGCTCGGGATCGAGGGCATGGAATGAACATCGACAGCTTCAAGCCCATGACGGTCTACACCATCTACATTGCGTCGACGCCGGAGAAGGTGTGGGAAGCGCTGACCTCGGCCGAGTTCAGCCGAAAATATTTTTTCGGCAATGCGGTCGAGGTCGAGCTGAAAGCCGGCGGCGCGTACAGCATGCGCACGCCGGACGGCGCGCTGCATATCAGCGGTGAGGTGGTGGAATGCGACCCGCCGCGCAGGCTCACCGTCACCTTCAACGTCAACTGGCCGGCGCTGATCGAAAAGCTCGGGCCGACGCTCGTCACCTACGACATCGAGCCCGCCGGCGACGCCGTTCGGCTCACCATGACCGAGTCGCACGACCGGCCGCTCAGCGACGACATCCTCTCCGGCGGCCGCCAGGGCTGGCCCGCGATCCTGTCGAGCCTGAAGAGCCTGCTGGAAACCGGCAAGCCGCTGGCCGTCAGGATGGGCCCGCCGCAGCGCATGCTGGCGGCGCTGAAGGAATTGGGCATCGTGACGCCGTGAGTTCTTGTTCGTCATTCCGGCGGCGCGCGTCAGCGCGAATCCAAAATCTCAAGCCGATAACTTCCGGATTCCGGGTCTGCGGGCTCCGCCCGCATCCCGGAATGACGGTCAACTAACCCGGCACCGGCGCCACGATGCGCCGGTAGAGGTGCCAGGTGGCGTGACCGAGCACCGGCAGCGTTACCAGGAGGCCGACGAAGTACGGCAGCGCCGAGACGACAAGCAAGACGACGATGACGGCGGCCCAGCCGATCATCGGCACCGGGCTGGTCACCACGGCGCGGACGCTGGTGATCATCGCGGTGACGAAATCGACGTCGCGGTCGAGCAGCAGCGGGAACGACACCACGGTCAGCGAGAACAGGATCAGCGACAGCGCCGCGCCGACGACATTGCCGATGGCGAGGAACCACAAGCCCTCGCTGGTGGTGAGCACGACCGTGATGAATTCCTGCAAGCTCGAGAACGAGGCGTTGAGACCGATCAGGAGCGCGATCAATAGCCGCACCTGATACATCCAGATCACGAAGATGAAGAGCGTGACGAACGCCATCCAGCCGATTTCGCTGCGCGATTTTACGGTGGCCCAGATCGCGAGAATCGAGATCGGCTGCCCGGCCTCACGGCGGCGGCTCAGTTCATAGAGCCCGATCGCGACGAACGGACCGATCAGGGCAAAACCGGCCGCCAGCGGATAGGCCAGATAGACCATGCCGAACGCCGTCAGGCAGAGCAGGATCACCATGCCGCCGCCGGCATAGAGCGCGCCGAACAGCAGCCCGTACAGCGGCATGGCCTGAAAATCGCGCAGTCCCTGCCCCAGCGCTTCCGCGATATCGGCGGGCCCGATCCGCCGCACCACCGGATCGACCTTGCCGGAGACGGATGTCATCGGCCTTCCCTCCCAATTTGTTTTGGGAAATGGTGCCGGGCATTGGGCGGCGTGTGTTGATTTGAGTCAATCTTGTTCGAGAGTGCCTCCCTCAGGCGGCAATATTTCCGGTCGTCATACGCGGGCTTGACCCGCGTATCCATCCTTCTTCAAAAAGACGCTTGCGAAGCAAGATGGATTGCCGGGTCAAGCCCGGCAATGACAGTGATAATGCGCCGCATCCCTTCTTCATCCCCGCCTTGGGAGAGGGACAAGCCCCTACCCCAGCGTCCGCAGTTCCCGCCGCAGCACCTTTCCCGTGGCGGTCATCGGCAGGGTATCGGTGAATTGCACGAAGCGCGGATATTCGTGGGCGGCGAGCTGCACCTTGACGAAATCCTGGATCTCGCGGGCCAGGGCGTCGCTTGGTGCAAAGCCCGGCCGCAGCACGATCCATGCCTTGATCGATTCGGTGCGGATCGGATCGGGAATGCCGACCACCGCCGACAGCGCCACCGCCGGATGTTTCAGCAGCGTGTGCTCGATCTCCGACGGCCCGACGCGATAGCCGGCGGTCGTGATGACGTCGTCCTCGCGGCTGACATACCAGAAATAGCCGTCCTGATCCTGCACGCCGAGATCGCCGGTCAGCAGGAATTCGCCGGCATACTTCTTCGCGGTCGCCTCCGGGTTTTTCCAGTACTCGATCATGGTGCAGGGATTCGGCTGGCGCACGCCGATGATGCCGCGTTCGCCGGTCGGCAATTCCTCGCCGCGCGCGTTGACGATGCGGACGTCGAAGCCCGGCGTGGGCTTGCCCATCGAGCCCGGGTCGGATCGGAAACAGTTTCGAGTTGCAGCCGATCACGAGATTGCATTCGGTCTGGCCGTAGACCTCATGGGCATCGATGCCGAAGGTCGCGCGCACCCAGTCCAGCAGTTCGGCGCCGAGCGACTCGCCGCCGGTCAGCATGCTGCGCAGTTTCACGCCGGGATGTTTCACCTGCGCCTGCCGCATCAGCTTCAGCGCGGTCGGCGGCAGGAACACGTTGCGGACGGCGTGATCGGCCATCAGCTGCATCGCCGCCTGCGGCTCGAACTTTTTGGCGCGGTGCCCGACCACGGGCACGCCGTGATACCAGGCCGGAAACAGCGCATCGAACAATCCGCCGATCCAGGCCCAGTCCGCGGGCGTCCACATCACGTCGAAGGGTTTCGGCATGAAATCATGCACCATCTCGACGTTCGGCAGGTGACCGAGCAGCACGCGATGGGCGTGCAGGGCGCCTTTCGGATTTCCGGTGGTGCCGGAGGTGTAGATGATGATGGCGGGATCGTCGGCCGAGGTATCGACGGTGGCAAATTCTTCAGACGCGGCCTCGACCGACGACCAGAACGATCTGGCGCCCGCCGGGGCCGTCTCGCCGATCACATAGATATTCTCCAGCTCCGGCAGCCGGTCGCGGATTTTTGCCAGTTTTTCCCAGCCGGTTTCGTCGGTCACGACCGCCCTGGCGCCGGAATTGGCGAGGCGATATTCCAGCGCATCCTCGCCGAACAGCGTGAACAGCGGCACCGACACCAGGCCGGAGCGGAATGCGGCAAGGTGAGTGACCGGCAGCTCCAGCGACTGCGACAGAAACGCCGCGACGCGGTCGCCGCGAACGAGCCCATCGGCCTTCAACACATTGGCAAACGCGCTCGACATCGTTCAGCAGCTCGTCGAACGAGGTGCGCGTGGTGCCGCCGTCCTCGTCGACATAGATCAGCGCCAGCCGGCCCGAGCCGTCGGCATGGCGATCGCAGCAGGCGGTCGCGATATTGAACCGCGCCGGCACGTCCCAGCGGAAATCGCGGTAGAGCGTTGCGTAGTCGGAGGTTTCGGTGAGCATGGCGAGGGTTCTTTCTTCACCTCTCCCCGTTCTTCACGGGGAGAGGCCGCGAGGTCGGCAGCGCTCTTGCGCGCCTGAGCGAGCGGGTGAGGGGTCACCGCAGACACCGTGATCGCGGAGGGCCCCCCTCACCCGAAGGCTTCGCCTTCGACCTCTCCCCGCAAGCGGGGCGAGGTTAACAAGAGCGCACAGCCTTCACCAAGCTGCTTTTGCCCCTTATTTGGCCTTCAGCGCCTCGCGTTCTCCATCGCAAGCTCCGCTTCCAGGCTTGCGACGTCGCGATAGATCGAGGCGACCGCCAGCACGCGGCCGCCGCTCTTGTATTGCAGCAGGCAATCCTTCGCGGCGATGTCGCCGTCAACCGTGATTTCGTCCCACTTCTCGGCGTGGCCGACATAGTTGATCGGCACGTCGTAATGCTGGCTCCAGAAGAACGGCACGGCATCGAAGACTTCGCGCTGTCCCAGCATGTTGCGCGCGGCGGTCTGGCCCTGGCGCTCGGCCACCACCCAGTGCTCGACGCGAATGTTTTCGCCGGAATGGGGATCGGGCCAGCGCGCGATGTCGCCCGCCGCGTAGATGCCGGGGATGCTGGTTTCGAGACAGGCGTTCACCGTGACGCCGCGATCGATCGCAAGCCCGGCCTTCTCGGCCAGGGCCAGACGCGGCCGCACGCCGACGCCGACCACCACGATATCGGCCTCGATCGCGCCACCGCTCTTCAGCGTCGCGCGCTTGCCGTCGATCGAGGTGACGGTATCGCCGAGATGAAAGACGACGCCGTGCTCCTCATGCAGGCTGCGAACGAAATCGCCCATCGCCGGTCCGAGCACGCGCTCCATCGGCCGCTGCTCCAGGCCTACGACATGGACCTCGATATCCCTGGCGCGCAACGCCGCCGCGGCCTCGAGCCCGATAAAACTCGCACCGATCACGATCGCGCGGCGCGCCCCATCCGCCGAGGCAATGATGGCGCGGCAATCGGCCAGCGAGCGCAGCACGTGGACATGGGGCTGATCCGCGCCCGGGATCGGCAGCCGCACCGGCTCCGCGCCGGTCGCCAGCAGCAGGCGGTCGTAGGCAACAGTTTCGCCGCCGGCGAGGACCACGGCTTTTGCGCTGGGATCGATCGCGGCGACCTCGGTATTGAGCCGCAGGTCGATGGCGGCGCCGGCGTAAAAGTCGTCCGGCCGCAGCGGCAGCCAGTCTTCCGGCGCGCTGCCGGCAAGATAGTCCTTCGACAGGTTCGGCCGGTCCACCGGCGGCGCCGCATCGCTGCTCAGCATCACGATGCTGCCGCGAAAATCCTGCCGCCGCAGCATCTCGGCGGCGGCAAACCCCGCCGCGCCGCCGCCGACGATCACGATCCGGCCCGGGGCATCGACGGCACCCTTCACGCGCGGCTTGGGCTGCTCGCGCTTCTGCCGGACGAAAATGCGGTCGCCTTCGCGTTCGACCTTCCAGACCGAAATCGGATTCAACGCCGGCGCCCGGGTGGCTTCCCCGGTGCGCAAATCGAAACAGGCGTGGTGCCACGGGCAGCGGATGCTGTCGCCGTCCACGAGGCCTTCGGCGAGCGGACCGTGGTAATGGCTGCAATGGGCGTCGACGGCGAAAATCTCCGACCCCGAACGCACCAGCAGGATTTCGTCGTCGCCGACATGGCCGAGCAGGGTCGCGCCGGAGAATTCGGACGGCGCGATCCCCTGGGACAGATCGGGACCTGCGGGTGGGGCCTGTTGATCAGCCATGTCTTCCTCCGCCAGATATGAGAATTATCCCGTCAGCGCCGCCTTCACCAGGCCGCTGGCTTTCGCGAAATCCATTTGGCCGGCGTATTTGGTCTTCAGGACGCCGATCACCTTGCCCATGTCCTTCATGCCGGCCGCACCGGTCTCGGCGATCGCGGCTGTGATCGCGGCCTTGACGTCTTGCTCCGACATCTGCTTCGGCAGATAGGCCGAGATGATCGCGATTTCCTCACGCTCCTGCGCCGCGAGTTCGGCGCGGCCGCCCTTGTCGTAAAGTTCCACCGACTCCTGGCGCTGTTTGATCATTTTCTGGAACACGCCAAGGAGATCGGCGTCGGTCAGCGGCGGCTTGCCCTCCCCGCGCGCGGCGATGTCGGCGTTCTTGATGGTCGAATTGACCATGCGCAGCGTGGACAGCTTGCGCTCATCCTTGGCCCGCATCGCGTCCTTGACCGCGTTATTGATGTCGTCGCGCAGCATCGTAGGGTCCTCTCGCGAGCCTGAAGGGCCGCATCGTCGCAAGCCTCTGATCTAAGCCGTTCGCGGCAATGAGACAACTCGGTTCCGGCGCCATTGTTGCCTGTCTTCAGCCCCGGAACGCGCCGCGGGCCGGCGAGCCTTGCAAACCAGCCCGCGATGCCGATCCCAGGCATGAGGATCGCCGGAAATATGCGCATTTTGCATGTGAATCCGCGACTTACGGCTTTGACGCGCCAGCCTGCGAAGACTATGTAATGCGCTCATGACAATACCGGAAAACGCCTCAGCCTGGCCGGACCACAAACCGACCGCGCTCCTCGTGCTTGCCGACGGCACCGTGCTGGAGGGCTTCGGCCTCGGCGCGGAAGGTCAGGCGGTCGGCGAAGTCTGCTTCAACACCGCAATGACCGGCTATGAGGAGATCCTCACCGATCCCTCCTATGCCGGACAGCTCATCACCTTCACCTTCCCGCATATCGGCAATGTCGGCACCAACGACGAGGATATCGAGACGGTGAACATGGCGGCGACGCCAGGCGCGCGCGGCGTGATCCTGCGCGCCGCGATCACCGCCCCCTCGAACTACCGCGCCACGCGCCATCTCGACCAGTGGCTGAAGGCGCGCGGCATCATCGGGCTTTCCGGCATCGATACCCGCGCGCTGACCGCGCTGATCCGCTCCAAGGGCATGCCCAATGCCGTGATCGCCCACGCCAGGGACGGCCAGTTCGACCTGCACGGCCTCAAGGAAGAGGCGCGCGAATGGCCCGGCCTCGAAGGCATGGATCTGGTGCCGATGGTGACCTCCGGCCAGCGCTTTACCTGGGACGAAACGCCGTGGGCGTGGGGCGAAGGTTTTGGCCGGCAGACCGCGCCCGAGTTCAACGTCGTCGCCATCGACTACGGCATCAAGCGCAACATCCTGCGGCTGCTCGCCGGCGAAGGCTGCAAGGTCACGGTGGTGCCGGCGACCACCTCGGCCGAAGACATCCTGGCGATGAAGCCCGACGGCGTATTCCTGTCGAACGGCCCCGGCGATCCCGCGGCGACCGGAGAATATGCGGTGCCGGTGATCCGGAAGGTCATCGACTCCGGCACGCCGACCTTCGGCATTTGCCTCGGCCACCAGATGCTCGGTCTCGCCGTCGGCGCCAGGACCATGAAGATGCATCAGGGTCATCACGGCGCCAATCATCCGGTCAAGGACGAGACCACCGGCAAGGTGGAA
This sequence comes from uncultured Alphaproteobacteria bacterium, assembly GCA_963721275.1. GTDB lineage: Bacteria > Pseudomonadota > Alphaproteobacteria > Rhizobiales > Xanthobacteraceae > Bradyrhizobium. The sequence goes on from CAVRIQ010000004.1 coordinate 13,529, forward strand.
ATCACCTCGATGAACCACGGCTTTGCCGTCGACCAGGCGACCCTGCCCCGGGGCGCGACCCAAACCCATGTCTCGCTGTTCGACGGCTCCAATTGCGGCATCCAGCTCGAGGGCCGGCCGGTGTTCTCGGTGCAGTACCATCCCGAGGCCTCGCCCGGGCCGCGCGACTCGCACTATCTGTTCAAGCGGTTCGCCGATCTGATGCGCGCGAACAAGAGCGCGTAAGGCAGTTTCCCTACCTCGTCGTTGCCGGGCTTGACCCGGCAATCCATCCTTTTGAAGCGTGATGGATGCCCGGATCAAGTCCGGGCATGACGAGATCGACTGGTGTGCCGGCTGGGTCTATAGTATGATGCGTATCATTATACGCAGGAACCGCCGCCATGACCAACGCCGCCGCCCCCAAGATCGAATACGGCGTGACGCCGACCGAAATGATGGCCTCGATGGCGGGGCTCGATTTCGTCCGCGCCATTTTCGATGGGACGTTGCCGGCGCCGCCGATCATGCAGACCGTCGAGCCGTTCGATTCCACCGCCGAGCCGGGCGTCGTGGTGTTCCACAGCATCCCCGGCTTCCGGCACTACAACCCGATCGGCTCGGTGCACGGCGGCTACGCCGCGACCTTGCTGGATTCCGCGATGGGGCTCGCGGTGCAGAGCATGCTGCCGCCGGGCACCGGCTACACCACGCTGGAATTCAAGATCAGCTTTGTCAGGGGCATGAGCAAGGATACCGGGGTGGTGCGCAGCGAGGGCCGCATCCTCAATGTCGGCCGCCGCGCCGCCACCGCGGAGGCGCGCATCACCGACAGCAAGGGCCGGCTGCTGGCTCACGCCACCACGACCTGCCTGGTGTTTGAAATCCCGGCGGGAACGGCGGGAACGTGAGCCGCTGACATCGGTTGAATTCCCGTCTATCCTTTGAGCGCGGGAGCATTGCCATGTCCGATATCAGCGCGGATCTCGAACCCCTCACCTTCGTGTTCGAGGACGACGGTCTCGTCCCCAACAATCCGATGCCGTTCCTGGTCTACAAAGGCGCGGTCGACGTCGCCAACGACCATCCCGAAAAAACCATCGAAGGCCTGTTCGGCGCCAATGGCTGGGGCGATATGTGGCGCAACGGCGTCTACGATTTTCTGCACTACCACGCCACCGTGCACGAAGCGCTCGGCATCGCCCGCGGCCATGCCAGGGTCCGGTTCGGCGGCGACGCGGGTGAGGAATTCGAGATCGCCGCCGGCGACGTCGCCATCCTGCCGGCCGGAACCGGGCATCAATGCCTGTCGGCAAGCCCGGATTTTTCCGTGGTCGGCGCCTACCCGCCGGGCGCGAAGATGCACGTCACACTGCCGACGCCGGAAAATCACGAGAAGGCGCTGAAGACGATTCCGGAAGTGAAGCTGCCGAAAAGCGACCCGGTGATGGGAAAAGACGGACCGCTGCTCAGGCTGTGGCGGCGAGCGCGCTAATCGTTCGCCAGGCTGAGCTGCCATGGCTCTGGCTTTGCCTCTCCCTTCGTCCGCCAAAGGAAAGGATTGCCAGCGATACAGATTTCAGCAAGCTGGCAGCGCCGTAGTGCGTGGGCGGAGACGATCGTGACAGCATACGACGACCAGAATGTTTTTGCCAAAATCCTGCGCGGGGAGATCCCCTGCTACAGGGTCTATGAAAACCGGCACACGCTGGCTTTTCTGGACATCATGCCGCGCTCACCGGGTCATACGCTGGTGATCCCGAAGGCGCCGGCGCGCGGCATCCTCGATATCGCGGCGGACGATCTGGCGGAGGTGGCGCGGACCACGAAGAAGATCGCGCTCGCCGCGGTGAAGGCGTTCGACGCGGAAGGCATCGTCGTCCAGCAGTTCAGCGAGGCCGCCAGCGGACAGGTGGTCTTTCATCTCCACACGCATGTGATGCCGATGCGGACGGGAGTCGGACTGCTGCCGCCGCAAACCCGCAAGGAAGACGCGAGGGTTCTTGAAGACCACGCAGCCAGAATGATCGCCGCACTGAACGATTAGCTGCGGTTCATCCGCCGGTCGCCGCGACCCCGGGCGCCTCAAGATGCGCGGGTCGCGCGCTCTCGTTCGACACGTTCCGTTACGTCTCGCGCCATCGCGACCGAGCCGATCACTTCGCCTCCGGCGTCGGCCTTGACGATCGCAAAGGTCATCTCGACGTATAGTTTACCTCCGCTCTTGTGCAGCGCGCGGGTCAGCGTAGGACGGCCCTCAAGCTTCATTGCGCCGTTTGCGATCGCGGCTTCGAAGCCGCGCCAGTGCGCGGCCCGCAGATGTTCGGGGATGATCAGATCGAGACTCTGGCCAAGCGCGTCCTCCGCGGAAAACCCGAACAGCGCGGCAGACGCCCGGTTCCAGCGAACGATAACGCCAGCGCGATTCGCATAGATGACCGCGTCGGCGACCTGATCGATAATCATTTCAGCCAATTGGAACCGGTCTTCCATGGACACGCCTTTCGGGTAGGAAATCATCGGTGCGAGTGCGCTGCCCGGCGGATCCGGCGTTTGGACGGGCCGGAGGCGGCGGCGAAAGGCGGGCCGCCGGAAGCCCGGCCTCAAACGCCGAGGTAGCGCTGCAGCAGGTCCGGCTGCGCCTTGAGTTCCTGCGACGGTCCCTCGTGGACGATGTGTCCGTTGTTGATGATGTAGACCCGCTGCGCGAGCGCCAGTGTCGCCGCCAGATTTTGCTCCACCAGCACGATGGTCTGGCCCGCTGCGGCAAGATTGCGGCATGCCGTCATCAAATCGCGGACGATCACCGGCGCAAGCCCCTCGAAGGGCTCGTCCAGCAGGACGATCTTTGGGTCTCGCACCAGCGCGCGCGCGATCGCCAGCATCTGCTGCTCGCCGCCGGACAAATCGGTCCCGCGGCTGCCGCGCCGCTCCTTGAGCCGCGGAAACATCTCGTAGACGCGATCGAGCGGCCAGCGGCCCGACGCGGTCAGGCCGGCGAGAACGAGATTCTCCTCGACGTTGAGGCTGCCGAAGATCCGGCGTTCCTCATGCACGAGCTGCATGCCCGCCTGCGCAATGAAGTGGCTTTTTCGTCCGGCGATATCGACGCCATCCAGCATCACGGTGCCGGTGCGCGGCGCGAGAACCCCCATCAGGCTTTTCAAAGTGGTGCTCTTGCCGGCGCCGTTGCGGCCGAGCAGCGCCACGACCTCGTTGCGCCCGACGCGCAGCGAAACGTCGAACAGGATATGGGAATCCCCGTAATAGCTGTTCAGGCCGCTGGCCTCGAGCAGGTTCATGCGGCAAGCACTCCATGCACGCCGCCGAGATAGGCTTCCTGCACCATGGCGTTGTTCTTGATCTCCTCCGGCGTCCCCTCAACCAGCACGCGGCCTTCCTGCAACACGGTGACGCGTTCGGCCAGTTCGAACATCGCATCCATGTCGTGATCGATGACGATCATGGTGCGGCCCCGGCTGATCGACTTGAGCAGCCTGACGGTTTCCTCGCGCTCGCGGGGGCTCATGCCGGCGAGCGGCTCGTCGAGCAGCAGCAGGTTCGGCGACGTGGCGAGCGCCAATCCGATTTCAAGTCGCCGCTTTTCCCCGTAAGCGAGTTGCGACACCGGCGTATCCGGCCGCGACGAGAGATTGACCAGGCAGAGCGTGCGCTCCACCAGTTCGTTCAGCCCCGCGATGCTGTCGAGGCTCCGGAACAGGTCGAGCCTGAATTTTCCGCGTCGTTCGGCAAGTGCGGCGATGACAACGTTTTCGCGAACCGTCAGGCCGGTGAACAGCTGATTGACCTGGTAGCTCTTGGTCAGGCCGAGCTGACAAACGCTGGCAACGTTCATGCCGGTGATATCGCGCCCGTCGAACACGATCTTGCCGGCGCTGGGCCGGAGTTCGCAGGTCAGCATTTTGAAGAACGTCGACTTGCCGGCGCCGTTGGGCCCGATGATGCCGCGCAGTTCGCCGCGATTGACCGTAAAATCGATATCGCTGTTGGCGACGAGGCCGCCAAAGTGCTTGGTCAGACCGCTTGCCTGCAGGATCGGGCCGGAATCGCTGTCGCCGGCGCCCCGCCGCGGCGCCATCGCCAGTGACGCCGGTTCGCCGATGACCGCAGCTTCCATGGCCTTCTGCCCGCTCGCAGGGGTGACGCCGGCCTCAACCGCGGCCCCCGCCGGGTCGGAATATCTTGCGCGCTTGCCAAAGGCCCAGCCGTAGAGATCCTCGAGGCCGCCGACAATGCCGCGGCGCAGGAAGCAGACCAGCAGCACGAAGACGATGCCCAGCACCAGTTTCCACGCCGCGCCGAGCCCGAGCGCCGCCTGCAGGAAGTCCTGCAGAAAGAGCCAGATCGTCGCGCCGACCAGCGGGCCAAACAGCGTTCCCCTGCCGCCGATGGCCGTCTGCATCACCAGCTGACCCGAGGTGTCGAAGGTGAAGGCGTCCGGCGGCATGAAGGCCTGCAGCACGCCGAGCAGCCCGCCGGCGAAGCCGGCATAGGCGGCAGCGATCACGAATGCCGTGAGCTTGTAGCTGTGGATGTCATGGCCGACCGCGGTGGCGCGCAGCGGATTGTCCCGGATCGCGCTCAGGATCGCGCCGACCGGGGAACGCACGATCCGCAGCGCGATCACGATACCGATGAAATAGCACACCGCCAGGAACTGGTAGAGCGACCAGCCGGTGGTGAAGTGAATGGTCGTGAAACCGAGATTGAAGCTCGGCGTCGGCACGCCGGGCAGGCCGTTTTCGCCGCCGGTCCAGTTCGAGAGCGGATTGAACTCGACGAAAAAGAAGACTTCCGCGATCGCCACCGTGATCATGGCGAAATAGATTCCCGTCCGCCGCAGCGCGATAAGCCCGACCAGATAGCCGACGGCGGCCGCCGCGATCATGCCGATGACCAGGGCCAGAACGACATACGGAAATCCGGCCCGGGTCAGCAGATAGGCGGCGACGAACCCGCCCGTGCCGTAGAAGGCCGACTGGCCGAACGACAGCAACCCGGTAAAGCCGAACAGAATATCGAAGCCGATACCGAACAGGCCCCAGACCAGGATCCGGTTCACGGTGTTGGGCGCAAATCCGAGATGGGGCAGCACAAACGGCGCCGCGATCAGGCCGATGGCGGTCAGTATCTCGATCAAGAACCGGCGTTGTTTGAGCATCAGGCGACCATTTTCATTCGCGGCCCTGCACGCCAAGCAGGCCGTGCGGCCGCACCACCAGCACCAGCGCCATCGCCGCAAACAGCATCACATAGGCATAGCCGGGATTGAACATCGACGTGACACTGATGATCTCGCCGGCGATCAGGCCGCCGATGACCGCGCCCGGGAACGAGCCGACACCGCCGATCACCACCACCACGAAAGTCTCGACCAGGATGTCGTCTCCGACCCCGGGCGTGAGCGAGACGACCGGCGCGTTGACGATTCCGGCGAATCCCGCCGCCATCGCGCCGATCCCGAATACGATCATGAAGATGCGATCGACGTTGATGCCGAGCGAGTCGACCATCACGGAATCCTCGATGCCGGCGCGCACGATCATGCCGAGCCGGGTACGATAGAGCACCAGGAACAGGGCTCCGAGCGCCGCCGCGACGATGCCGACGACCGCAAGGCGATAGGTCGGGTAATACATGAAGCCGAGCGACGTGATGCCTCGAAACATCGGAGGCGGCGGCACCAACTTCGATTCGCTCGAAAAGAAAAGGCGCACGATCTCGACGAAGCAGATGCCGAGGCCAAAGGTGACGAGAAGCTGGTCTTCGTGCGGCCGGCGGTAGAAGTGTCGGATGATGATGCGCTCCATCGCCACCCCCACCAGCATGACGAAGAGCGAGCCGGCGATCACCGCGAGGACGTACGACCCGGAATATTCGTAAGCGACGTAGCCGGCGTAACCGCCGAGCATGAACATCGCCCCATGCGCGAGATTGAGCACGCCAAGCGTGCCATAGATGATGGTCAGCCCCGAACTGATCAGCGCCAAGAGCGCGCCGAGCGCCAGTCCGTTGAACAGCTGCGAGATGAAATTCGGCCAGTTGATCATGATGGGCAATTACTGGGGTTGGTGACGGAGCGGGCGGGCCGCGTCGCATGTGCGCAAAAAGCAAGCGCCGCGGGCAGGGGAACGCTGCCCACGGCGCCAAGTCCCCAGCCGGCTCAGGTATAATCGCCGAGATTGCAGCCGAACGCGTCCGGCTTCTGCATCAGCGGCGCGCCGGGAACGATCTCGACGATGTCGTAGTAGTCTTCCTTGTTCTTCATGTCCTTGGGCGCCTTGCCCTTGACGATGATCACCGGGCGCACCAGCTGGTGGTCTTCCTTGCGGAAATAGACCTCGCCCACGGTCGATTGAATCTTGCGGCCGGCCTCGTAGGATTTGATGACGTCAGGCGGGTAGAAGCTGCCGGCGTTCTCCACGGCCTCCGCCCAGAGCGCGAATTCCATGTAGGCGTTGTTGGCGCCCCATTCCGGCTTGTAGCCGTATTTCTTGTCGAACGCCTCGACGAACATCTTGGCGAGCGGATACTTGTCCTCGAGCGTCCACCAGAAGTCGGTGGCGGCATAGACGCCGGACAGCAGGCCGCCACCGGCCTCGCGGGCGAGGAACGGCGTCTGGTACGGCACGACCAGCTTCATCTTGTCGAAGATGCCGAACTGCTTGGCCTGCTGGGTCGACAACACCGCGTCGTGGCCCCAGTTGACGTTGAGCAGCACGTCGGCGCCGGAATTGGCGATGTTGAGGAGATAGGAGGAATAGTCGGGCGCGCCGAGCGGCGCGACCTGATCGGTCGTCGTGGTCCAGCCGGCGGTCGCCAGATAGTCCTGCATCGATTTCGTGACGGTGTGCCCGTAGGTGTAGTCCGGCGTCAGATAGGCGGCCTTCTTGCCCTTGCCGAAGGTTTTGACGACGATCGGGCCGATCGCGGCCGCGGCGGTCTGGCCATAGAAGCACTGGCGGAAACCGTAGCGCACGCAGTCCTTGCCGGTGGTGTCGTTGGAGCCGGAAATGCCCGCGACGTAGAGCACCTTCTCGCGCTGCGCCAGCTTGTTGAGCGCCACCGCGACCGCGCTCGAGGTAGAGCCGGTCATCAGCACTGCCTTGTTCTCGCTGATGAAGCGCTGTTCGGCCTGCACCGCCTCATTCGGCTTGGCGGCGGAGTCGGCGACGCCGTATTTGACTTCCTTGCCGAGCACGCCCTTGGTGGTCTTCGGCGAGATTTTCTTGATCAGATCGTGGCCGCTGTTGATGTGCTCGACCGCGAGCTGATAGCCCTTGAGCTCGTCCTCGCCCTGCAGCGCGTAGGTGCCGGTGCGCGGCACGGATATGCCGATGAACACCGAGGAGCCGGATGAGCCGGCCGGGTAGGTGCCGATCGCCGGATGATCTTCCGCGAGCGCGGTTCCCGGCAGCAGCGCGCCGCCGATCAGGCCTGCGCCAGCCTGCAACAACGCACGACGCGACACGGTCGTGTTCACGTCCCGTTCAATGATTTTGCTTTTCATGACCCATAATCCTCCCAAAGGTTTTTGTGCAGCGCACGAGGTCCACCGTCAGACCGCAACGATCGGCGGAGAAACACCCGTAAGTTGCCAACCATTTCTTTCAGTTGTCGCCTAGAAATTCCCATCGCGCCAGATATGTCAATTTCACTTTCGTCGAAGAAACCTCTGGCTGACTGGATTTTTCATATCGTATGACGATATATATAGAACTTTATGCTATGGCGTTGCGGCACAGGCGATCGACCTTTCAGGACGTGCGCCGCGATGTGAAACCAGATGACAGGACACGAATGCTCCGGCACTTGAAAGCTGCGACCACGAAAAGGCGAACCCGCTGGCGGGAAGAATCCGGGATCGCAGCGAACGCCGGCGCCGATGCTCGCGCAACGGTCTCCCTGCATGACAACAAGTCACCCGGTGCCGTCGCTGGAACCGGGCCGCGAAACGTCCCTTCGATCCTGAAGGACGTTTCGGCGGCTCCGGTGCAAGGAGAGGTCCTGAGCGTTCGTGCCGAGAATGTGCTGAAGGTGTTGGCGGCTGAACTGACGCAAGAACATCCGCCGAAAGGAAGCTGGGTCCCGTCCCGCCACCTGCTTCGAAATCTAAGCTACAGGGACCTCCAGGCCGCCCGGAATTGCGGCCCTCAAACCACCGATGAAATTATCCGCTGGGCCGGATCGCAAGGCGTGGTCATCGAGCGGCCGCTCCACGCCGGCAAGTCGTTATCGGCGATGTGGCGCGACATCGTCGCCAGATCTTCAACCGGGGAATTCACGAAGGCGGAAATTGCGGAGGCACTGGAAAGGTCGCGGCGCCGAAAGAACACCCGAATTCCGGTCGCATTTCAGAGTCTTCTCGTGAAGGCGTTGACTGGCAAATAGCCGGCGGCGAGCCTCAATGCCCGGGCATTCATGCGAGCCGCGTTTCACGGCGGACCCACCGATGTCCCGGATGTCAACGAAGACCGCAAGTAGGCTTGAGCATCGCGCGATGCTATAGCTCGTGGCAATCATCGTGTATGCGGGATGCTGGATGCTTCGATCGAAACGGCAAAAACCGCGCAAGGCGCCTGTTCGAACGGCCAGGAAGCGAACCAAGGGCGCCGCGTCTCATGCCGTCGATTACCACGCTCTCGCCCAGTTTCGTTACCGGCTTCGAAAATTCCTGTCGTTCAGCGAGGCGGCCGCGCAAAAGGCCGGGTTGACGCCGCAACAACACCAGGCGCTTCTCGCCATCAAGGGATTTTCACGCGCAGAGTCCGTCTCCATCGGCGATCTGGCGGATTTTCTCCTCATTAGGCCTCACACCGCCGTCGAACTGGTTGACCGCATGATGAAGCTCGGACTGCTGCGACGGATCGCGGACAATGCCGACCACAGGCGCATGCTGCTGAAAATGACGCGAAAGGGCGAACAGAAGCTGCAGAGAATCTCGAAGCTGAACTTCGAGGAATTGCGAGCTGCTACCCCCGCCTTCACCGGATTGCTGCAGTCATTCCGACGGTCCCAGGGACGCTAGCGCGCCGAGCATTGCGGGCGGCGCCCGCAATGTTCGGCGGGTTTCAAATCGGCCCGGCGCGCGCCGGTCTGCCCCGGCACAGGGAAAAACGCGTCTACGCCGCGTTGCTGCCTTCCTGACGGCTGGCCTCGAACAGGAACCAGGTGCGGCGCTCGGTCTCGTCGATGAAGGTTTCCAGCAGTCCGGCGGTGCCGGAATCCTCGTTGTCGTCGGCGAGCTTGTGGGCTTTGCGCATGGCGGCGGCCATGTGCTTGTTGTCTTCCATCAGCTCGCGCAGCATCTCGCGCGGCGGGACATAGCTCTCATTGTTGTCCTGGATGGTCTGCAATTTCGCGATCTGCCCGATCGAGCGCAGCGTGATGCCGCCGAGCTTGCGCACCCGTTCGGCGAGCTGGTCGGTGGTGGCGAAGATCGCGTCCGATTGCTCGTCGAGCATCAGATGATAGTCGCGGAAATGACGGCCGCTGACATGCCAGTGGAAATTCTTGGTCTTCAGATAGAGCGCGAAGGCATCGGCCAACAGCGTGTTGAGCGCCGCCGAGATCTTGTCCACCGCCGCTTGCGGCATATCGGTCGGCGTATCGAGATCGGGGGATGTTTTGTCGGACTTTGTTTTGCTCACGATGCACCTTCCTGTTAGGAAACCGGACGATTGACGGCATGGACATGGGCCGCCGGACCATCTAACGCATCACCTTCCCGCCGGTTCCAATGCCGGAACCTGTTTTACCGGACCGCCCGCGACATGGACGACTGGATCGATTATTACGATTCCACGCATACGATTTATGCGAGCAGGCTGCATCGCGACCTGCATTTCCAGCTGATCGCCAAGGACATCATCGGCTACATCGCCTCGCCCGACGCGGTGGTACTGGATTATGCCTGCGGCGAAGCGCTGTCCGCCGCCAGGGTGGCGGACGCGTGCGGCCAGCTGATCCTGGCGGAGCCGGCGCCGGGCGTGCGCGGCCGGCTGATCGCCCGCTTTGCCCCGAATACGAAAATCCGGGTGCGCTCGCTCGACGACGTCCGGAAGATGCCTGAGAAATCCGTCGATCTGGTGGTGATGAATTCGGTCGCCCAGTACATGACCGCGGCCGAGCTCGATGCGGCCTTTGCGGCCATCAAGCGGCTGTTGAAGCCGGGCGGCCGGCTGGTGGTCGGCGATATCCTGCGCCCCGAGGTCGGCATGGCCAAGGACGTGACCGCGCTGTTGCGCTTTGCGGCCAGGCACGGCTTCCTGAAGGACGCCCTGATCGGGCTGGTCGCCACCGCGCTGTCGGACTACCGGCACTTGCGCACCAAGGTCGGGCTGCAGCGCTACAGCGAGGCCGAGATGGTGGCAAAACTGGCGGCGGCGGGCTTCACCGCCTCCCGCGCCCATTCCAATATCGGGCACAATCCGTGGCGGATGACCTTCGTGGCGCGGCACGCGCTGAGCCCGGCCGCCCCCGGTTAGGGTTAATAGACGGCAAGCGTGGCTCACCGCGGCGTGATCGGCAATGATCGGGGCGGCCCGGTGGCGGAATGCGTCGACGCGAGAGCAGTGCATCGCTCTTTATCCTGGTTCAAATCCAGGCCGGGCCTCCACGCTTCGCCCTGACGGGCTACGCGTGGCGCAGCCACGCCGGGCCGGCAGGGTAAGCGTGTCCGGCGCAGCTTGAGCCCAGCGAAAACGTAGACGGACTGGAGCCGCGCCGTAGCTCGGTAGAGCGAAGGCGGACCCAAAATGCCGGTTGATGGGGCCTTTAATACCCTTTCGCGGCTGCGGAATCTGGTCTAAAGACCACCCGCGCGCTGAGGGTGACCTAGCGCTATGGCTCGAGGGACGCGCGGTAGGCGCGCCCTTTTTTTGTGCCCAATTCCCTGTTGCCGCGAGACTTGATGCCCAAAAGAACCGACATCTCCACCATCCTGATCATCGGCGCCGGCCCCATCGTGATCGGTCAGGCCTGCGAATTCGACTATTCCGGCACCCAGGCGGTGAAAACGCTGAAGGAAGAGGGCTACCGCATCGTCCTCGTCAATTCCAATCCGGCCACCATCATGACCGATCCGGAACTGGCGGATGCCACCTATATCGAGCCGATCACGCCGGAGATCGTCGCCAAGATCATCGAGAAGGAACGTCACGTCCTTCCGGGCGGCTTTGCGCTTTTGCCGACCATGGGCGGCCAGACCGCGCTGAACTGCGCGCTGTCGCTGCGCCGGCAGGGGACGCTGGCGAAATTCGACGTCGAGATGATCGGCGCCACGGCGGATGCCATCGACAAGGCCGAGGATCGCGGCCGCTTCCGCGAGGCCATGACCCGAATCGGGCTGGAAACCCCGCGCTCGGTGCAGACCAAGACGCTGCCCGACGCGCTGCGCGCGCTCGACGACATCGGCCTGCCCGCGATCATCCGCCCCTCCTTCACCATGGGCGGCACCGGCGGCGGCATCGCCTACACCAAGGCCGAGTTCATCGAGATCGTCGAGCGCGGCATCGACGCCTCCCCCACCGACGAAGTCCTGATCGAGGAATGGGTCCTGGGGTGGAAAGAGTTCGAGATGGAGGTGGTGCGCGACAGACACGACAATTGCATCATCATCTGTTCGATCGAGAACCTCGATCCGATGGGCGTGCATACCGGCGATTCCATCACGGTGGCGCCGGCGCTGACCCTGACCGACAAGGAATACCAGATCATGCGCGACGCCTCGCTGGCGGTGCTGCGCGAGATCGGGGTGGAGACCGGCGGCTCCAACGTGCAGTTCGGCGTCAATCCGGCCGACGGCCGCATCGTCGTGATCGAGATGAACCCGCGGGTGTCGCGCTCCTCGGCGCTGGCTTCGAAGGCCACCGGCTTTCCCATCGCCAAGGTCGCGGCCAAACTGGCGGTCGGCTACACGCTGGACGAGATCGCCAACGACATCACCGGCGGTGCGACGCCGGCCTCGTTCGAGCCGACCATCGACTACGTGGTGACGAAGATCCCGCGCTTTGCGTTCGAGAAGTTTCCCGGCGCCTCGACCACGCTGACCACCTCGATGAAATCGGTCGGCGAAGTGATGGCGATCGGCCGCACCTTCCAGGAAAGCCTGCAGAAGGCGCTGCGCGGTCTGGAAACGGGCCTTACCGGCCTCGACGAGATCGAGATCGAGGGCCTCGGCCGCAGCGACGACAAGAACGCGATCCGCGCGGCCCTGGGCACGCCGACGCCGGACCGGCTGCTGCAGGTGGCGCAGGCGATGCGGCTCGGCTGGAGCAATGAGGAGATCTTCACCTCCTGCAAGATCGATCCATGGTTCCTCGCGGAGATGCGCGGCATCGTCGATATGGAGAGCAAGATCAAGGAAAACGGCCTGCCGGGCAACGCGTTCGGCATGCGGACCTTGAAGGCGATGGGTTTTTCCGACGCGCGGCTTGCGGTGCTGACGGAAACGACCGAGGCCGAAATCACGGCCAGGCGCCACGCGCTCGGGGTCCGCCCGGTGTTCAAGCGCATCGACACCTGCGCGGCGGAGTTCGCTTCGCCCACCGCCTACATGTATTCGACCTACGAATCGCCGTTCGCCGGCCAACTCGCCGACGAGAGCGCGCCGTCGAACGCGAAGAAGGTCATCATTCTCGGCGGCGGCCCCAACCGGATCGGCCAGGGCATCGAGTTCGACTATTGCTGCTGCCATGCCTGCTTCGCGCTGCACGACGCCGGCTACGAAACCATCATGATCAACTGCAATCCGGAAACGGTGTCGACCGACTACGACACCGCCGACCGATTGTATTTCGAGCCGCTGACCGCCGAGGACGTGCTCGAGATCATCGCCACCGAACGGCAGAACGGCACCCTGCACGGCGTGATCGTGCAGTTCGGCGGCCAGACGCCGCTGAAACTCGCGCGCGCGCTGGAAGCGGCCAATGTGCCGATCCTCGGCACCTCGCCCGACGCCATCGATCTCGCCGAGGACCGCGACCGCTTCAAGCGCGTGCTCGACAAACTGCGCCTGAAGCAGCCGAAGAACGGCATCGCCTATTCGGTCGAGCAGGCGCGGCTGGTCGCCGCCGATCTCGGATTGCCGCTGGTGGTGCGCCCGTCCTACGTGCTCGGCGGCCGCGCGATGCAGATCATCCGCGAGGAAAGCCAGCTCGGCGACTATCTGCTCGGCACCTTGCCGGAGCTGGTGCCCGGCGACGTCAAGGCGCGCTATCCGAACGACAAGACCGGGCAGATCAATACCGTGCTCGGCACCAATCCGCTGCTGTTCGACCGCTATCTGTCCGACGCCATCGAGATCGACGTCGACTGCCTGTCCGACGGCAAGGACACCTTCATCGTCGGCATCATGGAGCATATCGAGGAAGCCGGCATTCACTCCGGCGACAGCGCCTGCTCGCTGCCGCCGCATTCGCTCGACGCCGCGATGATCGGCGAGCTGGAACGGCAGACGCGCGAACTGGCGCTCGGGCTCGACGTGGTCGGATTGATGAACGTGCAGTACGCCATCAAGGACGGCGACATCTACGTGCTCGAAGTCAATCCGCGCGCCTCGCGCACGGTGCCGTTTGTCGCCAAAGTGATCGGCACGCCGGTGGCGAAGATCGCGGCGAGGCTGATGGCCGGCGAGAAGCTAACGGACTTCAATCTGAAGAAGCGCAAGCTCGGCCATGTCGGCGTCAAGGAATCGGTATTCCCGTTCGCCCGCTTCCCCGGCGTCGATACCGTGCTCGGTCCGGAGATGCGCTCGACCGGCGAGGTGATGGGCATCGACCGCTCGTTCGAAATCGCGTTTGCCAAGAGCCAGCTCGGCGGCGGCACCCGCGTGCCGCGCAAGGGCACGGTGTTCGTATCGGTCCGCGACATCGACAAGACCCGGATCGCGGAAGCGGTGCGGCTGTTGTCGGCGGTCGGCTTCAAGGTGATGGCCACGTCGGGGACGCAGCGCTTCCTGACCGATTTCGGGGTGCCGACCGAAAAGGTCAACAAGGTGCTGGAGGGACGGCCGCATATCGTCGACGCCATCATGAACGGCGACATCCAGCTGGTTTTCAATACCACCGAAGGGCCACAGGCGCTGGCCGACAGCCGCTCGTTGCGACGAGCTGCCCTCTTGCATAAAGTGCCATATTACACCACTCTTTCGGGTGCCGTGGCGGCCGCGCAGGGCATCCGCGCCTATCTGGGCGGGGACCTTGAGGTCCGCACGCTACAGAGCTATTTTTCTTCCGAATCCTGATCCTTGACGGGCCTGCGTGCCCGTTAACCGATTGGCAATAAAGCAGGCTTGGCTGGAACTCACCGGCCAAGCGGATGTTCTGTTTCGGCGCCCGGTCGCCCCGAAATTGCAATCTGAAAAACGTCTCGCGCGCGCCTTCAGGCGGCTCGCGCGATCGAAGGACAAGAGAAATGATGGAAAAGGTTCCGATGACCGCCGGCGGCTATGCCGCCCTCGAGGTCGAATTGAAGCAGCGCCAGTCGGTGGACCGTCCGCGCATCATCGAGCATATCGCCGAAGCGCGCTCGCATGGCGACCTTTCGGAAAACGCGGAATATCACGCCGCGAAGGAAGAGCAGTCGCACAATGAAGGCCGGATCGCCGAGCTCGAGGACAAGCTGGCGCGCGCCGACATCATCGACATCTCGAAACTGTCCGGCGACACCATCATGTTCGGCGCGACCGTGACGCTGATCGACGAGGACACCGACAAGAAGGCGGTGTGGCAGATCGTCGGCGAACCGGAAGCCGACGCCAAGAAGGGCCGCATCTCCATCACCTCGCCGCTCGCGCGTGCGCTGATCGGCAAGAAGAAGGGCACCTCCGTCGAAGTCATGGCGCCCGGCGGTCCCAAGGCCTACGAGATCACCAAGGTCGAGTGGCGCTGAAACGGCAGCCCTGATTTGCACTGCGTTCTGAAAATAGCGTTTTGCAACGAAGGGCCGGGACAATCTCCCGGCCCTTTCGCTTCGGCATCATCATGCGTGCCGCGCAAACACTTTGCGAGCGCGCCTTATTCCATTGCTGCTTTGCGAAACGCCGCCGATTTTATTTTGGCGACATGCTTTCGCTTCGCTTCGCACCGTTATACGACTTCGAATACGTCGAAACTTCCTGGGGACACGACAATGACCGAAGCACTCGCGGCCTGGACGCCGCGCGCCTTGAGCGTACTGCGCATCATCACGGGATTGATGATCATCGAACATGGCATGGCCAAGCTGATCGGATTTCCGGTGGTTCCCTCCTTCGCCAATCTGCAGCCATTGTCGCTGCTCGGCGCCGCCGGCTTCATCGAGCTGATCGGCGGCGCGCTGCTGATCGTGGGCCTCTGGACGCAGCCCGCGGCTTTCATACTCTCCGGTGAAATGGCGGTCGCCTATTTCATGGTGCACGCGCCCAAGGGCTTCTTTCCGCTGATCAATGGCGGCACGCTGGCGATCATCTACTGTTTCGCCTGCCTGTATCTGTCGACCGCGGGCGCGGGACCGTGGAGCCTCGACGCAATGATGAAGCGGACATAAGGGGGAAGATCATGGACAGGTTCAACAAAATGCTCGCCGCGGGCGAGCCGATCATTCTCAGCATCTTCCGCATCGTCACCGCGCTCCTGATGTTCCAGTTCGGCGTGGCGAAGCTTCTGAAATTTCCGGCGGGCACGGCGTTCGACAAGGTGCAGCCGTTGTCGCTGTTCGGCGTCGCCGGCATGTTCGAACTGGTGGTCGGCGGGCTGCTGCTCGTCGGCCTGTTCTCGCGCTGCGCGGCCTTCATCCTCTGCGGTGAAATGGCGTTCGCCTATTTCATCAGCCATTTCCCCAAGGGCTTCATTCCGCTTTTGAACGGCGGCAACCTTGCGATCATGTTCTGCTTTTCCTGCCTCTTCCTGGCCTGCGCCGGCGGCGGGCCGCTGAGCCTCGACGCGATGCTGCGCAAGAAGAGCTGAGGCTCCGTCATTTCCGGGATGCGCGCGAAGCGCAGACCTCGAATGGCGCATCGGAGTTCGACGCGGAGCCTGTCATCGGGCCGCGCCTTGCGCGGCCCCGGTGGCGTCGCCGCGGAATGACGCGTAACCTCAGCCCGGCACTTTCACTTCGAGCGGCACGGCCGCCTCGTATTTGGAATTGTGCAGCACCAGCGACGTCCTGACGTTGCGCACATGGGGCGCGGCCGTCAGATGGGTGACGAATTCCTGAAAGGTCGCCATGTCGGGCGCCACGCATTTCAGGATGAAATCGACCTCGCCCGACAGCATCCAGCATTCCCGCACCAGCGGTTCGGCGCGAACGAACTCCTCGAACGCGCGCAGATCGGCGTCGGCCTGGCTCGACAGATGCACCGAGGCGAACACCGTGACGTCGAAGCCGAGCCGGCGCGGGTCCAGAAGCCCGCGATAGCCCTGGATGTAACCCTCTTCCTCCAGCGCCCGTACCCGGCGCAGGCAGGGCGGCGGCGAAATCCCGACGCGCTTGGCCAGTTCCACGTTGGTGATTCGGCCGTCGGCCTGGATTTCGCTGAGGATTTTGAGGTCGATTTCGTCAAGATTCTTCGACACGCGGGTCCGGGTCCTGGGGCTGGCAATGGCTCGTGACAATGGTTGGCAACTCTCTTAGCGCAGCTACCGTCCCTTGCGCAATTTTATTGCGCGTGCGGTGCGCCATTTTTCAGGGATGAGGGGAAAAATCGCCGATATGGATTGCAATTCTTGCATAGCTTGCCAGATATCCTAGACTTGGATTTGACACTTTCGGCGCCGGGGCGATGCCTTCCGGGCGCTTTTCGCCCAAGCTCCGACCCAAAATTCCCTTAAGAGAGGGACTGCTGCCATGCCTGCCCCCATCCACGCCAAGGTCGTCATTATCGGTTCCGGCCCGGCCGGCTACACCGCTGCGATCTATGCCGCGCGCGCGATGCTGGAGCCTGTGCTGATCCAGGGCATCCAGCCCGGCGGCCAGCTCACCATCACCACCGACGTCGAGAACTATCCGGGCTTTGCCGACGTCATCCAGGGTCCCTGGCTGATGGAGCAGATGGAGAAGCAGGCGGCCCATGTCGGCACCAAAATCGTCACCGATCTCGTCAGCAAACTCGAACTCGCGCAGCGGCCGTTCCGCCTGACCTGCGACTCCGGCGACGTCTATCTCGCCGAAACGGTCATCCTCGCCACCGGCGCGCAGGCGCGCTGGCTCGGCATTCCCTCGGAGGAGAAGTTCAAGGGTTTCGGGGTCTCGGCCTGCGCCACCTGCGACGGCTTCTTCTATCGCGGCAAGGAGGTCGTGGTCGTCGGCGGCGGCAACACCGCGGTCGAGGAAGCGCTGTTCCTGACCAATTTCGCCTCCCAGGTGACGATCGTGCATCGCCGCGACCATTTCCGCGCCGAACGCATCCTGCAGGATCGCCTGTTCAAGCATCCCAAGATCAAGGTGGTGTGGGACTGCGCGATCGACGAGATCTGCGGCACGGAGAATCCCGGCAAGGTCACCCATGTCCGGCTCAGGAACGTCAAAACCGGCAGCTCGAGCGAAGTGCGGGCGGACGGGGTCTTCATCGCCATCGGTCATGCGCCGGCGACCGACCTCGTGCTCGGCCAGATCAAGCTGAAGCCGTCGGGCTATGTCGAAGTGGCGCCGAATTCGACCGCGACCTCGGTGCCCGGCCTGTTCGCCGCCGGCGACGTCGCCGACGAAACCTACCGGCAGGCAGTGACGGCCGCAGGCCTTGGCTGCATGGCAGCACTCGAGGCCGAACGTTTTCTCGCCCTTCGGGCGAGCGAACGCGCGGCGGCGGAATAATCATGGCTCGAACCCGCGACGGATTTACCGATATGGATTGGGACAAGCTGAAGGTGTTTCACGCGGCGGCGGAAGCGGGCAGCTTCACGCATGCCGGCGAACAGCTCGGCCTGTCGCAGTCGGCCGTTTCACGGCAGGTCAGCGCGCTGGAGCAGGAGCTCTCGGTGTCGCTGTTCCACCGCCACGCGCGCGGTCTGATCCTCACCGAGCAGGGCGACCTGCTGTTCCGCACCGCGCATGACGTGTTCATGCAGCTGCAGGCGGCGCGCGCCAAGCTCACCGACAGCCGCGAGCGGCCGAGCGGCGATCTCAAGATCACGACGCCGCCCGCGCTCGGCATCAACTGGCTGATTCCGCGGCTCCACGAATTTACGGCGCTTTATCCGGAGATCCGGATTTCCATGATCGTCACCGACGAGGAACTCGATCTGTCGATGCGCGAGGCCGACGTCGCGATCCGCACCCGCAAGCCGACCCAGCCCGACCTGATCCAGCGCAAACTGTTCTCGATCGGCTTCCATGCCTATTGCTCGCCGGAATACATCAAGCACTTCGGCACGCCGCGGACCCTCGACGACCTCGACGCGCATCGCATCATCATGCTGAGCGATACGCAGGTTCAACCGCACTTGCAGAACCGCAGCTGGCTGATCGACGCCGGCCGCAACGGCTCGGGGCCGCGCGAGGCCTATTTCAAGGTCAACAACATCCTGGGGCTGGTGCGCGCGTGCCAGCAGGGACTCGGTATCGCGGCGCTGCCGGACTATCTGGTCGAGGAAAACAACCGCCTGGTGCAGCTGTTCGGCGAATCCGACTCGATCCAGCTCGACACCTATTTCGTCTATCCGGAAGAGCTGAAGACGGTGGCGCGGGTGCAGGTGTTCCGCGACTTCGTGGTGAGCAAAGCGCAACGCTGGCCGTCGTAATTTTACGCTTCGTCAGGGCCCCCGGTCATCGCATGACTGACATGCTTCGGGGGTGGTTGCTGCAGGCCGCCGGCGCGGACCATAATGTATGTACGCTGAGCATTCGCGTTACGCATTGTCCCCCTCCTCCAGTGGCGCGGACGCTCAGTAATCCCTCTTGGAAGGTGATTGTGTCGGCCTCACGTGGCCAATACCTTAAGCCGGGCTCTATCGAGCCCGGCTTTTTTTTGAGCGAAAACGCGACAGCGCGCCGCGCACGCGACGATGCGACGCATTCGCGGGGCCGGCCGTGCGGCTGGATGCACGCGATTGCAGCCATTCCCGCGTTGACAAGTGCCGTGCGGCCGATCATCATTTTCGGATGATCATGAGTCTTTGCATGGCTGCGTTGTCGAAAAAAGCGCCCGTTCCGGGGGCTTCAGATCGGCGCGCGCGATAGACTTTTTGAGCGACCACCGATCCGAGAGAACCCCGCCGTCTGGACGGGGTTTTTTCATGTCCCGTCTCCGGCTCACCCCAAGGAGATGGACCAATGAGCGAGCTTCGATCTTCCGACCTTCGAACATCCGATCTGCAAGCTTCCCTGCATGGCCTCTGGCTGCCGCTGATCACGCCGTTCCGCGACGGCGCGCTCGACGAGGCGTCGCTGCGGCGGCTGGTGCGGCATTATATTTCGCTGCCCGTCGACGGGCTGGTGCTGGCCGCCACGACCGGCGAAAGCCTGACGCTTGCGCCTGGTGAAACCGAAAAGCTGGTGTTCACGGTGCGTGACGAAGCCGGAAAGGCGAAAAATCTTCCGATTCTGCTCGGTCTGTCCGGCAGCGACACCCGCGCGCTCTCGGATACGCTCGAGCGAACCGCCGGCTGGCCGATCGACGGCTATCTGATATCGTGCCCGTCTTATTCGCGGCCGTCGCAGCGCGGCCTCGAGCTTCACTTCCGCGCGCTCGCCGAGCGAGCCGCGCATCCGGTGCTGCTCTACAACATTCCCTACCGCACCGGCGTCAATCTCGGCAACGAGGCGATGCTGCGCCTGGCCTCCCATCCCAATATCGCAGGCCTCAAGGATTGCTGCGCGGACCGTGACCAGTCGCTCGAACTGTTGCGCCGGCGCCCGCAAGACTTCGCGGTGCTGACCGGCGAGGACGCGCAATACCAGGAGGCGCTGAGCGACGGCGCCGACGGCGGCATCCTGGCGTCCGCGCATATCGAAACCGCAATATTCGCCGAAATCTACCGACTGCAGGCGGCGGGCGAACGCGACGCCGCGCTGGCGCGCTGGCGATCGGTTGCGGATCTCACCCGGCTGTTGTTTGCCGAGCCGAGCCCGGCGCCGATCAAGCACTGGCTGTGGCGCAGCGGATTGATCGAGAGCCCGGAGGTTCGCCTGCCGATGACGGAGGTGAGCGCGGAGCTCGCCGCGCGGATCGATCTGGAGATCGAGCGGCGTCCGTCCGGAAATTGCGAGGAGCGAAGGGACGAAGAAATCCCGGCTCCGTCGTCTCCGTTGCGCAATTCCGCATCGGGGATGGCGCGTTAGCACCACACCTCAGATGCGCAATTGGGCATCGGGGAGTCTCGTGATTCTCCGATGTGCAATTGCACACCGGAGTTCGATGCGAAGCCCGTCAACGGGCCGCGCGTTGCGCGGACCGTTGGCATCGCCCCGGAATGACGGTCTAATCCAGCTTCGTCCGCGCCAGCCGCAGCGCGTTGGCGATCACGCTGACCGACGACAGCGCCATCGCGGCGGCGCCGATCATCGGCGACAGCAGGATGCCGAACACGGGATAGAGCACGCCGGCGGCGATCGGCACGCCGGCGGAATTGTACAGGAACGCGAAGGTGAGGTTCTGGCGGATATTGCGCATGGTCGCGACCGACAGCCGGCGCGCCCGCACCAGGCCCGTGAGGTCGCCGGTCAACAGCGTGATCCCGGCGCTTTCGATCGCGACGTCGGTGCCGCTGCCCATGGCGACGCCGATATCGGCCGCGGCCAGCGCCGGCGCGTCGTTGACGCCGTCGCCGACCATGGCGACGAGGCGGCCTTCGCTTCGCAGCCGCTGCACCACCTCACTCTTGCGCTCCGGCAGCACGCCGGCCTCGATCTCGTCGATGCCGAGTTTTGCGGCCACCGCGCGCGCGGTGGTCAGATTGTCGCCGGTCAGCATCACGACGCGCAGGCCGTCCTCGCGCAGCTTCTGCAACGCCGCCTGCGCCGAGGGCTTGATCGGATCGGCGATCGCGATGATCCCGGCGGCGCGGCCGTCGATCGCGACATAGATCGCGGTGGCGCCGTCCTGCCGCGCGGCTTCCGCCGCGGCGTCGACATCCTTCGTTGAAATGTTCAATTCGCCCATCAGCATGGCATTGCCGAGCGCGATCTTGCGGCCGTCGACGGTTCCGGTCGCGCCCTTGCCGGAGGGCGAAGCGAAATCGATGGCGTCGCCGAGCTTCATGCCGCGTTCCCTGGCGGCGTTCAGGATCGCCTGCGCCAGCGGATGCTCGCTGCCGCGCTCGACGCTGGCCGAAAGCAGCAGCAATTCGTTTTCCTCGAACCCGTCGGCGGCAACGATCGACACCACCCTGGGCTTGCCTTCGGTGAGCGTGCCGGTCTTGTCGATCACGATGGTATCGATGCGCTCGAACCGCTCCAGCGCCTCGGCGTCGCGGATCAGGATGCCCGAATGGGCGCCGCGGCCGACGCCGACCATGATCGACATCGGGGTGGCGAGCCCCAGCGCGCAGGGGCAGGCGATGATCAGCACCGTGACGGCGGCGACCAGGCCGAAGGTGAAGCGCGGCTCGGGACCGAAGGTCATCCAGGCCGCGAACGCCGCGACGGCCGCCGCGATCACCGCCGGCACGAACCAGCCCGCGACCCGATCGGCCAGGCGCTGGATCGGGGCGCGCGAACGCTGCGCGCGGGCCACCATGTCGACGATCCGCGCCAGCATGGTGTCGCGGCCGACCTTGTCGGCACGCAGCACCAGGCCGCCGCTCTGGTTGACGGTGCCGCCGATCACGCGCGCACCCTCGGCCTTGGACACCGGCATCGACTCGCCGGTCACCATGGATTCATCGACCGCGGAGCGGCCTTCGGTGACGATGCCGTCGACCGGGATTTTCTCGCCGGGACGCACCCGCAGGCGGTCGCCGACCGCGATCGCATCGATCGCGACGTCTTCGTCGCCGGAATCGGTGATGCGGCGCGCGGTTTTCGGCGCGAGCCCGAGCAGCGCCTTGATCGCACCCGACGTGCGCTCGCGCGCCCGCAACTCCAGCACCTGCCCGAGCAGGACCAAAACCGTGATGACGGCCGCGGCCTCGAAATACACCGCGACCATGCCGTGCATGTCGCGAAACGCCGGCGGAAACACTTGCGGCGCCAGCGTGCCCACCACGCTGTAGAGCCAGGCCACGCCGGTGCCCATCGCGATCAGCGTGAACATGTTGAGATTGCGCGTCAGCAGCGAACGCCAGCCGCGCACGAAGAACGGCGCGCCCGCCCACAGCACCACCGGCGTCGCAAGCACGAAGGAAATCCAGTTCGACCACACCGGCGGCACCAGGTGCCCGAGGCCGATATGGCTGCCCATCTCGATGACGAAGACCGGCAGCGTCAGCACCAGCGCGATCCAGAACCGCCGCGTCATGTCGATGAGTTCGGGATCCGGCCCCTGGTCGAGCGAGACCTGCTCGGGCTCCAGCGCCATGCCGCAGATCGGACAGCTGCCGGGGCCGACCTGCCGCACCTCCGGATGCATCGGACAGGTGTAGATGGTGCCGGCCGGAGCTGCGGGCTCGGGTTGTCTTTCCTGTTTCGGCTTGAGGTATTTTTCCGGCTCGGCCTCGAAACGCTCGCGGCAGCGCGCGCTGCAGAAGAAATATTCCTGGCCCTTGTAGGCAAGACGGTGTTTTGCGGTCTCGCGGTTGACGCTCATGCCGCAGACCGGATCGATCGCGACGTTGGCCGCCTTGTCGTCGCCGCCATGTTTGCCGCCGCAGCCGCAGGAAGCCGCGGGCTCGGGCTTGCGGGCTAGCAGGAATTTTTCCGGCTCGGCCTCGAAACGCTCGCGGCAGCGCGCGCTGCAGAAGAAATAATCCTGCCCCTTGTAGGCAAGTCGGTGTTTTGCCGTCTCGCGGTCGACGCTCATGCCGCAGACCGGATCGATCGCGGGCGCCGCCGCGGCCTTGATCGCCGCCGCAGCAGGAGGAAGCCTGCGTTCCGGCCTTGTGATGGCAGCCGGCGTGAGCCGCGTCCGTCCCGTGTGGGTGATCCGTCTCTGCCATCACAGCTCTCCTGGCCTCTTGAAAATTATACCCTGGGGGGGTATATGAGCCCTATGCGCACCGAGATCAAGACGTCCTGCCTGAAAAGGCTGAAGCGGATCGAAGGCCAGATCCGCGGGCTCGCCGGGATGGTCGAGGACGACCGCTATTGTATCGACGTGGTGACGCAGATCGCGGCCGCGAAGGCGGCGCTGCGCCGGGTCGAGGAGGAAATCCTGCGCGACCATGTCGCCCATTGCGTCGAGCACGCGATCTCCTCCGGCGACAAGGCCGACCAGCGCCGCAAGATCGCGGAGTTGATGGACGTGATCGGCCGCGCCGAGCGTTAGACCGCGGGCTTCGGCAATCGACTTTGGACATTCGACTTCGGCATTGGATTTGGGCATTCGATTTGGGCATTCGATCAGGCCGCTGACGTGGTTAATGCGCGGTGACGCCGGTGCTTCAAATTCGAACATTGCTCCGGCCCCAAATTTAGAATTTGAGGCGTATCGAATCCCCCCACAACAAACCGACGGGGGAAACAATGACCACTCAAGCCATTCGAGATGCCGGCCAACTGGCTTCGGCGCGCGCCGAAGCCGTGCAAGATCTGCTTCTGGTGTCGTCTTTCGGCCTCTGGGCGCTGCTCCTGGGCGTGGCGCCGGGCGTGGCCTTGCGCCTCTTGACGGGAAGCTGACGAGGACGCGGGGCGCGCTGCCGTGGTTAAGCCGCGGTAGCACCTGTGGTCAAATGCGAGCGAAATCGCGACCGGCTTTTTTAAATTCTCTCGCGTATCAACGTACCCACAAAACAAGAAACGCGGGGGCGTCGTGAGTACTCAGGATAATCCATTCCCTGAACAGCAGGGTTTTACCACCGAAGACATTCTTTGGGCGCTGGGCATCTGGACGGTGATCCTCGGCCTGTCGCCGGTGATCGTCTTCTACATGCTGATGGTCGCGTAGAGCAGCCCGTCGGCAACCGACATTTCCGGCAACGACAACGTCATCCCCGCGTAACGGCTCGAGCCGTTACGCGGGGATGACAATTCACAACAGAAAAACGCGCGAAGCCCGCGCGTTCTTTGTTAGTCCGGAGCCGCGGCTGGCTTAAGCCGCCTGCTTGTGCATGGCGCCGCTCGCCGACGCCGATCCACGGATCGCCTTCACCGAGCGCTCGATCGCGGCCCACAGCCGGCCGATCTCGGCCGCCGCGCGTCCTTCCGCATAGTATTCGCGCGCGCCTTCGCCATGGCTGAGCGCCATCAAGAGGTCGGCGCGGTTGGTGATCTGGCCGCCCCAAACCGGCGCCCGGAATTTTGCCAGCGATTCACGCGCGATGGTGACGATCGGGCTCTCCGCGTCGTCGCGGCGTGCCGGCGCTCCGTTGAGCACGACGGCATAGGGCTTGCGCGCGGCGCGGCAGGTCTGAATGGTTTCCTGCACGGCGTTGACGTCGAATACCCCCGGCCGTGCCGGAATGATCACCATGGTGGCGTTCTTGATGGAATCCTCCACGACGGCCGACAGATTCGGCGGCGTGTCGATGAAGACCCATTCGAAGCCGTCACGCTTCGCGGCTGCGACGATCCCGCTGACCGAATTGACCGCGGTCTTGATCGGCGGTTCGTTGGTGCCGCGCAGCTTGTGCCACAGCGTCAGCGAGCCCTGCGGATCGGCATCGACAAGCAGAGTGGGCTTCGTTGATTTGTTGACATGCGCGGCAAGATGGGCGGCCAGGGTACTTTTTCCCGAGCCGCCTTTACGCGAAGCGAAAACAATGACGTTCATACCTTGGCCTCCAGATTGACCCCAGAACGCGAAAATGAATCAGCGCGCTGATTCGTGAAAGAAAAATTTACAACCAATTGTGCTGCAACCCCTGATTTATCCTAGGGGTTGGCTTTTGAGTCACACCGTGCGCCGCAACACGGGAAAAATCGGCAAAATCGAATCGAAAAGGCGCTTGCTGGAGTCCTCGCGCGATTTTTGTCGGGGCCCGCCGACATCAAATCCGTTCGCATTCAACCTGTCCGGGCATCCGCGCAGCCGGCTTTCGAGCGAACGGCAGGGCCTGTCGAACAAAAGGAGTCCGCCTGGCTGCGAGTTGTGCCTGCAAAGAAGGCAACGCTTGAGGTCGAGCAAACCTCTGCTCCTCATCCCGGGAGCCTGATTCAAAATGCAGCCGATCGATGAGGCCTTCCGGCGAATCTCGTCATGCCCAGCCTTGGCCGTCTGCGCTGTGCACGGCGTAGATTCATCTGCGATGCCGGGGCATAGGCGGGCGGAAGCGACGCCGTCGTTCGGACGGCGATGCCCGGCCACGACGAGACGCCGCGGCTCGCGTCGGCCGGTTCGAAATGCCGGCGACCCTCGAGCTCAGTCCGCGGCAGACCTCGCGGGCTTCCTGGAATTTCGCGGCCTGGCACGGACCGGCTTATGCGAATGGGCCGGCTTGATGCTGAGCGGCCTTCCGACGTGCATCGAGCTGACCTCTGCCGCAGGCTCTCTGAAGTACACGCGGCAGCCCGGGCTGAGCTGCGACCTGTTCTGGATCATGCAGACCGTGATGCGGTCGACATCGGGAACGTACGCGCCGCAGAGGCGCATCGCGTCGTCGCTGCAGGCTTGCTGCTCCTCGGGGGTATAGGCCCGGCTTGCCACGGGCCACATCGATACCGAGAGCGCCGTCGCCAGCATCAGGCCGAGTTGGAACTTCCTGGACCGGACAGCCATGGCGAATCCCCCGAAACGTTGGTGGGGGAATTGTGGGTGAAGGGCGACGGATTGGCAAGGCGGGCGGGACGTTCCGTCTCGATCTGTGTCGTGGAAAGCACGCCGCTCGCTTCGACGTCGTGCGCGCGATGGGATTCGATGAGTGGTACAGTTGGGTGGGCTCGAACCACCGACCTCCTGTTCCACAGACAGGCGCTCTAACCAACTGAGCTACAACTGCATCCTGTGCCGGCCCCGAAAAGGGGTGGCCGAATGGGGCGGAAACTAGGTGCAACGCCGGTCTTTGGCAAGGCCGACGGGGCCACCAATAACGCCATTCCCGCGCATTGAAAGGCGGCAAGAAAACAAAAAGCCCGGGCTGACCGCCCGGGCTCTTTGGGAGAAGAATGATCGATCAGGCGGCCGGCTTGAACAGCTTCGACGCATTGGCCTTGATCGGCTCGACGGTTTCGGTGGCGACCTTCTGGGTCAGCTCGGCGAGCTCCTTGGCCTGGGCACTGATGGCCTCGAACTGCTTCTTGGCGTGGGAGGTCCACAGCTCGACCGCCTCGGAAGGCGATTTGACGCCGAGCAGCTCCTGCGCGAAGTCGAGCGTCGCGGTGGTGTTGGACTTCATCATTTCCATCAGCTTGGCGGAGTACTCGCTGGCGCCCTTGCTGGCGGTGGTGAAGACGGCCTCGATGGTGCCGTTGTGGGTCTCGGCGACGTCCTTGAACTTGGCGTAGCTGTCGCGCGCCTGCGAAACGCCCTTTTCGGCGAACGCACGCATCTGCTCGGGAACCTCGAACGGGATGACGGAGGAGGAGAAAGGATCGGAACTTGCCATGACATGAATCCTTCGCAATGGGGGTGAAGTAGGTGTGACCCCTTGCGCGCCCGGCAGCCCAAATTCCGGGAACGTCGACTTGGATCACGCTGTGGGAGTGCCCTGCGTCGGGCACCCGACACCGATACGCGTATATAATGTCAATTTTGTGCAATGCAATAGATTGCGGCGCAATTTAAGGTGCAATGCCGCATGTCTGCCCCTGAGGGGATGCACTGTCTTTCCGGGGGCTTGACCCGCAACCTGCCGGCGTCCCGAGGGCGCCTCCGCCTCAAACCTTCGGTTTGGCGGCCTCCATCGCCGCCTTGCTGACGATCTGGCCCATTTCGCTGGCCTGCTCGGCCAGCGCGCGCATCTGGGCCTGCACATATTCGCCGTGCAGCTTCATGATTTCGGCCAGATCCTTGGCGTGCAGCAGCGATTGCGCATAATCCAGCGAAGCCTGCACGTTCTTTTCGGCATAGGATATCGCCTTGGCCCCGACCTCCCTGGCGCCGGTGCGAACCGTCGCGCCGCGCTCCTCGATCGAGCCCGCGGTCGCCTGCGCGGTGGCAACGAATTTGTCGAAGGCCTTGCGGGCCTGCTCGAAGCTCGCTTCGGCCACCGACCGCATGTCCTTCGGAATCTCGAAACGGTCACGCCCTTCTTCGCTCATGGTGCCACTCCCGTTGCTGACTCGAGGGGCCATCCCAAGCCCCCGCTCCCTGGCTTGCCAAATACGGACGATCGGCAGATGACTCCGCCGGTGTGCTGCGACGCCCGCCGGTTCCCCATCGTGAACCCCTCCGGTCGCCGTTTGCAACACCCTCAACGCCGCAGGCACCAATACGGTTCAGCCGAATTAAGGTTATCGCGGCTTGGATACCAACCGAGGCCGCCAGGCCGTGGACCTGCCGTCGCCCGCGGGCGATACTAACGGTCCATTAAGGCTGTCATCGTTTGACCGCCGATCCCTGAAGCCATCATCGAGCAAGCGCCTCGCCAGTCGGATCGTGTCGTTGCAATGAACAATGCGGAATTCCAGTTGCGAGGCGTCGGCGATCCGCGACTGGCGGTATATGCGACGAGCGCCCTCCCCGCATGGCTGTGGTCGGTCGACGGCACACGGATTCTGTGGGCCAATCCGGTCGGCGCCAAACTGTTCGGCGCGGCCAATGGCGCCGCCCTCGCCAGGAAACTGTTCGGTCCGGCGGACGCGCACCGGCGCCAGGTGGCGCAGCTCGCGGGAAGATTGCCGCCGAACGGCGCGGTCCGGCTGGAGCGGCTGCGCGGCTTCGGCTCAACTCTCGGCACGCTCGTCACCTGCGGCTGCGCCCGGCTCGAATTTGCCGACGGCAACCACGGCATCCTGATTGCTGCCGCCGAAGCGAGCGGCCGCGCGATGCCGCTGGTGGAGCGGCTGCAGCGGCTGGTCGAAGGCATCGATTCGCCGATCGCCGCCTTCGCCCGCGACGGCATGTTCGTCGGCGCCAGCGACGCCGCGCGTCCGCTGCTCGGCTTTCGCAATCTCGCCGAGGCCGGCCTCGACGAAGCGCGCAGCGGCGCGCTCGAGCGGGGCCGCGTCGAAACGCCGATCGGCATCGGCCACATGGTGCTGCAGCGCGTCGGCAGCGGCGCGGATGTCGGCCTGGTTGCCTTGATCGCGCCGGGCGCGACGGTGGCCGCGCATCTCCGACATGTCGCGCCTTCCATGCCGCAGGCGGCTGCCGCCGAACCGGCGCAAGAGCCGGTCGCGCCGGCGGCGGGGCAGCCGATCCCCGACTACGAACAGCCGGCGATATCGGGCGAAGCGCCGGCCGAGTTTGCGCTGGTCGACGAGTTCGCGGATGAGCCGCCCGCCGCGACCGCTGAAGCCGCGCCAGACGAGTCCGCACCGGAGCCCCTCGCACCGGCCGCCGAGCAGCCGATCCCCGACTACGAACAGCCGGCGGTATCAGGCGAAGCGCCGGCCGAGTTTGCGCTGGTCGACGAGTTCGCGGATGAGCCGCCCGCCGCGACCGTTGAGCCCTCGCGCGCCGAGCCGGCGCTCGAGCCGGTCGCGCCGGCGGCCGAGCAGCCGATGCCCGACTACGAGCAACCGGCCAATTCGGGCGAAGCGCCGGCCGAGTTCGCATTGATCGAGGAAGCCGCGGATGAACCGGCGGAGCAGACCGCCGAACCTGCCGCCGAAACCGCGCCGGGCGAGCCCGACCTGCTGACGGAATTGCCGCTCGACATGCCCCATGTGGAGGCATCCCCGGCCGAACCATCGTCGGAGGCCGCGCCGCCGGAGGGCGATTCCTCTTTCCACGAGCCATCCCCCTTTATCGAAGCCGTTGCCGATGAGCCGTCGCCGCCGCCCGCGCCGGCGCCGTCATGGCTCGACGAGCCCGCGCCCGCCAGCCGCCGCCACCCGCTGCGCTTCATGTGGCAGATGGATGCCGAAGGCCGTTTTTCGCTCGGCTCCGACGAATTCACCCGCCTGATCGGCGCGCGCACGGCCGCGGGCTTCGGCCGGTTGTGGAGCGAAATCGCCGATAGCTTCGCGCTCGATCCCGAAGGCCGCGTGCTGAAGGCCGTCGCCACCCGCGATACCTGGAGCGGCATCACCCTGAACTGGCCGGCCGATGGCGGCGGCCGGTTGCCGGTCGAATTGTCGGGCCTGCCGGTCTACGACCGCATGCGGAATTTTGCCGGCTATCGAGGCTTCGGGGTTTGCCGCGATCTCGACGGCCTGACGCGGCTTGCGGCGCTGCGCCGCTTCGAATTGTTCAGCGCCCCGGCGGCGCCACAAACGCTTTCGGCGGACATCGTTGCGACCGATCTTGCCAAAGATTCGGCCGCGAATTCGCCTTCGGTTCCCGATACCCGGACTTCCGGTACCGCTGAATCGCCTGCCCCCGACGCTGCCGAGACTTCACCACCAACCGATTTGGAAACATCCGTGGAAACGCCCGTCGAAGTACCAAAGAACGTGCTGCCGTTTCGACTCTCGAGCGAACCGAAATTGAGCGAACCGAAATCGCCGGTCCTGACGCCGGTGGAAAACAGCGCCTTCAACGAACTCGCCCGGCAATTGTCGGCGCGGCTCGAAAGCGAAAACGGCGCCGCTGCGCCGGCAACATCCGAGCAACCTGCGGCCGCGACGGAGCCGCCGGCGCCGGAAACGCAGGAGGTCGGCGAACAGGCCAGCTGGCTGGCGCAGCCCGAGCCGCCGCCGCGCGGCGAAGCCCGCCGCGACCGGGCGCTGCTCGACCTCCTGCCCGTCGGCGTCCTGATCTACCGCCTCGACCGGCTGGTCTATGCCAATTCAGCGTTTCTCAATCGGCTGGGCTATTTGAGCCTGCATGCGCTGGAGGATGCCGGCGGTCTCGACGCGCTCTATGTCGAGCCGGGCGTTTCGAACGCCAGCAGCACGTCCGACACCGGCACGCCGGTGACGATTTCAGCGCCCGAAGCCTCAACCGAACATGTTCCGGCGTCGGCGATCGACGCGCGGCTCTACACCATCAGCTGGGACGACGAACAGGCGCTGGCCCTGATCTTCTCGGGCACGGCGATGGAAAGCGCCGACGTCGCCGCCGCGATCGCGGAAGCGCCGGCCGCGCCGGAGCCGTCGCCCGTCGGCCACGCCAATGCCGAGGAGCTCGGCGCCATCCTCGATACCACGGCCGACGGCATCGTGATGTTCGACGCCGAGGGCAACCTCAATTCGTGCAACCGCAGCGCCGAAGCGCTGTTCGGCTATGACGGCGATGAACTCGTGCAGCGCAATCTCGTCGAGCTGTTCGCGCCGGAAAGCCAGCGCGTGGTGATGGATTATCTGGAAAGCATCAAGGGCGCCGGCCTCGCCAGCCTGCTCGATCACGGCCGCGACGTGCTCGGCCGTGCGAGCCGCGGCGGAATTATCCCGCTGTCGATGACCATGGGACGGACCCGCCATGACGGTCCGAATTTCTTCGCGGTATTCCGCGATCTGTCACAGACCAGGAAGAGCGAGAGCGAACTGCAGCAGGCGCGGCGGCTGACCGACCGCGCGGCCAACGCCAAGGCCGATCTTCTGGCGCACATCAGCCACGAAGTCCGCACCCCGCTCAACGCCATCATCGGCTTTGCCGAAGTCATGATCGGCGAACGTTTCGGCACGCTCGGCAGCGAGCGCTATGTCGAATACATGAAGGACATCCGCGCCTCCGGCGAGCGCGTGATCGCCATCATCAACGACCTGCTCGATCTCTCGAGGATCGAGACCGGCAAGCTCGATCTCACTTTCGCCAGCCAGAATCTCAACGACCTGGTCGAGCAATGCGTGTCGGTGATGCAGCCGCAGGCCAACCGCGAACGCATCATCATCCGCACCTCGCTGGCGCATGCGCTGCCGCCGGTCGTCGCCGACGCGCGGTCGCTGCGCCAGATCACGCTCAACCTGATCGGCAATTCGATCCATCTCGCCAATGCCGGCGGCCAGGTCATCGTCTCCACCGCGCTGTCGGATCTCGGCGACGTGGTCCTGAGGGTCCGCGATACCGGCCACGGGCTCAACGACAACGAGGTCGCCGCCGCGATGGAGCCGTTCCGGACCCAGGCGCCTTCGGACCAGGCCACCGACGGCGCCGGCGCCAGCCTGTCGCTGACGAAGGCGCTGGTCGAGGCCAACCGCGCGCAATTCCACATCAAGACCGGTGCGCATTCGGGCACGCTGATCGAAGTGGTGTTTTCGCAGGAGATGGCGAAGGCCTGAAGGTCTTCGATTCGGCGGCTTCCTCCCTGGAGGCGCGCAGCCGCGCGCTGCTCCAGCGATAACGGCGAAGGGACGGGTCAGACGGATAATGTGTTCGGCCTGCTCTAAACCGGCCGGCGCGTGGTGCGAACGGCTCGCCTTTCAGCTCGCGGTGGAAACCGCTTTCGGACTCCTGTGCGGATCGTGGCCGACGAGCAGCGGCGCGTACGCGACCGCGAATCCGAAAAATGCGGCGGCCCATGCAAAGGCCGCGACGTACAGCAGCGGCTCGCTGCGGGCCGGCTCGATCACCGCGCAGATACGCGCCAGCGCCGCGACGATGATGGCGGCATAGATGGCCTGCGTCGCCCAGGATGCCGTGAGTTGCTGGCCGCTATGCCCGAGGGTCGCGCGGCTCATCACCGCCAGCGTCATGATGCCCGCCGCCCCCGCCATCCAGGCATGAATGCCGGCGCCTGCCGGCACCAACGCAAACGCGGCCGCGGCGTTCAACAAAAATCCAAGCGGCACGAAGAGGTAGCCGACATGCAGGATCAACAGCAGGCGCTCGCGTGCGGTCCGGTCCCCCGCCCAGCGTCCGAGCCGTACCAGATGCAGCAATCCGGCCAGCGCGAGCGCGGCGCCGACGAAACGGCTGTCGGGGCTGACGACCCATGACGCCAGCGCCAGCGCGCCGATGGCGACGACGATCGTGTCGAAGCGGCCGAACGGCACCGGCAGGCGGCCGGGATTTTCGCGCACCAGCCAGTTGCGGGTGAAGCTCGGAACGATGCGACCGCCGATCAGCGAAATCAGCAACACGACCACCGCGATGCCCGCGCGGATGGCGAAGTCGGCGGCACCCTGGAAATGCGCCTCGAGATGGAAGGCGACGTTGCCGGCCAGCAGCAGCAGGACCAGCAGCACCACCGGGAGATTGCGCCAGTTGCGGCCGGCGACGATCTCGCGGGCCGCGGCCAGCGCGACCAGCAACAGGAAGCTCGCATCGATCAGCATCGCCGAAAGCCAGCCGGTCTCGGCGGAAAACGTCACGGAAAGGCGCCCTGCGACCCAGACCGTCACCAGCGCCATCAACGGCGTGCCTCGGATCGGCAGCCGCCCGGTCCAGTTCGGGATCGCGGTGAACAGGAACCCGGTGATCACGGCCGGCAGATAGCCGTAGAGCATTTCATGCACATGCCAGTCGCGCGGCGCAAACGCCGAGGTCAGGGTGATATCGCCGTAGAAGACCGGCAGCCAGACCAGGATCGCCAGCCCCGCATAGATCGACCCCAGCAGGAAGAACGGCCGGAAGCCGTTCGCGAACAGCACCGGACCGTCATAGGATTGCCGGGTGGGAAATATCGTCATGGCGGTTTCCTCGAGGTAAGGCCGGATCGGTCTCTTATTCCTAGGGGGAAAGCCGCGCGGCCATGTTGTGCCAGCGCAAACTTTGGCTTGATCGGGCGGCTCAATCGCAGTCTAGATTCACTTCAAGTCGCCGCCTTTCGGAGGGAACATGGCCACAGTCGACCCTTCGCTGGTCGCTCATCTGCCGCTGTTTGCGGGATTTGGAGCTGGGGAACTCGGCGAAATCCTTCGCGAGGCCCGCTCGCTGCGCTTCGCCAGGAACAGCGCGGTGTTCGAACAGGGCGAAGACGCCCATTCGTTCTTCGTGCTGCTGCACGGCCATGTGCGCGCCAGCAAGACCACGCCGGCGGGCGAGCAGATCGTGGTGCGCTATGTCGCGCCCGGCGAATCCTTTGGCGTCGCCACCGCGATCGGGCTGCAGCGCTACCCCGCCACCGCTACCGCCGTCGACGACAGCGTCGCGCTGGCCTGGCCGTCGACGGCGTGGCCGCGACTGGTGGCAACATTTCCGCAACTCGCCACCAACACCCTGCAGACTGTCGGGAGCCGGTTGCAGGAGAGCCATACCCGCGTGGTCGAGATGTCGACGCAGCAGGTCGAACAACGCATCGCGCACGCGCTGCTGCGGCTCGCCAAGCAATCCGGGCGCAAGGTCGAACACGGCGTCGAGATCGATTTTCCGATCAGCCGCCAGGACATCGCCCAGATGACCGGCACCACGCTCCATACGGTCAGCCGCACCCTTTCCGGCTGGGAACAGCGCGGCCTGATCGAGAGCGGGCGGCAACGCATCGTGCTGCGCGAGCCGCACAGATTGCTGGTTCTGGCCGAAGGGGCGCCGGGCGAAAACGAGTTGCCAACCCGGCCGTGATGTCGGCGTGCGTGTTCTCACGCGCAGGCGCTGAGCGCCCTGAAAAACGCATCGCGGTCGACGCCGTGCTCGCGGCAGGCATCGTCGACGGTGTGGAAGCACGCAATCGGGCAGCCGACGCACCGCATCCTGAATTCGAGAAACACGCGGATCGTCTGCGGCGCGCGGCTCATCACATCGTCGACCAGATCGTCAAATCGAACAGGCATGCGCGTCTCCGTCCCCCATTTGAACGGTACGCCGATGGCGCGGACGCTCTTTGTCCCGGCACAAACTGCGGGGATTTTAGCTGTCGGGGAACCGCAGACGATCCATTTATCGTCGTGGCCGGACAAAAGCGCCAACGGGTCCGCGCAAAGCGCGGCCCGATGACAGGCTCCGCGCGTCTTCGCGCTAGACGTCCCGGCTACGCCAGGGCTGCGCCGGGCCTTCAGGTCTTGGTCCGCCGAAGCTCCAGCGAAGGCGGGCAAGGCCGGGCATGACGAGGAAAAGACTGCGGATCTTCAAACCGCGCGGCTGTGCAGGTGCTTCGATCCGTCGAGATGCGCGTCGAAGGCAGCCGCGACGCTGCGCACCAGAAACCGGGAATCGTCCGCCAGCGCCAGCGAGGCGCCGTCGACCTCGACGATACCGTCGCAGATCAGGTCCTGAAGCCGGGGCGACGCCAGCAGCATCTGTTCCGGAGCCGATCCGTGCCGCGCGCAGATCTCGCCGAGATCGACGCTGAATTCGCACATGATGCGCTCGATGATTTCCGCTCGCAGCCGGTCATCGTCCGTCAGGGGGTAGCCCCTGGCCGTCGCCAGCCGCCCGGCGGCGATCGCTTCCGAATAGGCAAGGGTATGAACCTCGTTCTGCACGTAGCCCTGCGGCAAATGTCCGATCGCGCTGGCGCCGAAGCCGAGCAGGACGTCGCTGGCATCCGTGGTGTAGCCCTGAAAATTCCGGTGCAGCCGCCCTTCCCGCAGCGCCACCGCCATCGCGTCGTCCGGAAGCGCGAAATGGTCGAGCCCGATCCTCACATATCCGGCTTCAATCAGCGCATTCGATATCGCATGGGACTGGTCGAGCCTTTCGAGGCTGTCGGGAAGCCACGCATCGTTGATCATGCGCTGATGCTTCTTGAATCCCGGGACGTGCGCGTAACCGAAGACGGAGAAGCGATCGGGGCGAAGCTCGACGCTTCGCCGGACGGTGTCGAGGCAGGAGGCAACGGTCTGGTGCGGCAATCCGTAGATCAGATCGAAGCTGATGCTGCCGATGCCCGCCCGCCGCAGGCCGCCGGCCGCCGCCGCGGTCTCCTCGAAGCTTTGCACCCGGTTGATCGCGCGCTGAACCACGGGATCGAAACTTTGCACGCCGAGGCTCGCCCGGTTCACGCCGCCAAGCGCGAGCGCGTCGATCATCGGAAGGGTGAGCGTACGCGGGTCGATCTCGATCGCGATCTCGGCCGTGGGCAGAACGAAGAAGGCGTGCCTGATCGATCCGATCAGATCCGTGAACGCCTCGGGCGCCATGATGGTCGGCGTTCCCCCGCCGAAATGGATATGGTTGACCTTGAGGCGGCGGTCGATCTGTTTCGATACCAGATCGATTTCGCAGCGAAGCGCCGCCTCATAGACGGCGATGGGCTCGTCGCGGTGGGCCACCGAGGTGTGGCAGCCGCAATACCAGCACATCGACCGGCAGAACGGGACGTGCAGATAGAGCGACGCGGTGGCGTGCGACGGAATGGCCCGCAGCCATTCGGCACAGGTGTCGGGACCGATGGCGGCCGAAAAATGCGGTGCGGTCGGATAGCTCGTATAGCGCGGCAACCGTTCCTGGCCGTAGCAGGCCGCAATATCTTGCTTCATCTTCTCACCCGCGCGCGCCCGCGCCCCAAACGAATCTAACCGCTGTCGGGGCTTCGTCCGCGCCCCAATTGATGCATTCAGTAGAGCAGGCGACAGCGCGCCGCCTTGCGCTGGCTCAAACAGCCGCATCGAAAATCCGGCCGCGCGCGAAAAATAATTCGCTAATTGCGACCATGGATTTGCGCTCGCGCAAAGTGCGGCGGCCGGTTCCACGCCATCGTGAGTCATAAAGCGACAATTGGAGCCGAGCCAATGAGCCTGTTCGTGCTGGACCTATTCCTGGACGCCGTACTCTGGATTTTCGCAATCCGCGGCCATATTCCGCAGAATGACGGGTTCCCGGCCGGCCGAAGCGGATCGCCGTTTGCTTCCAGTACCGGCACGCTGACGCGGGTTCTGGCCATCGCCGTGGTTTCAATCGGATTGCTGTCGCTGGTGCTGTGGGCGGCGGTCTGGCTCGCCATCAAACTTCTGTAGGCCTCGCGGCCCACGCGCGGGCATCAGGCAAAATCTCACCAATCGAACATACAGCGGACGCAGGCGACGGTCTCAGACCGCCGTCCGTTCAAACTCGGCATCATGATCCCGGCTGCCGCGAAAGCAGCCGTCGTCGCCGATGATGATGATGAGATGACCTACGTAAGGTTACGTAGGATCCTGCATTGCGCCAGAACGTTGTTGCAGCGCAAACAATCCGGCCGCGGACGGCGCAAGATGCAGCCCATCGAAAAAGTATCCAGATCAAGGAGCGATCCGATGTTGACCCGCAGAGCCGCCATGTTCAGTGCCGCCGCCGCAGTCCTCATGCTGGCGACCCCTAGCCTCGCCGGCGACCTCAAGCTGCCGCGCCAGCACGTCGATCTCGTCGCGCCGCCCTTCGTGCATGCGCACGAGCAGGCCACCAAGGAGGGTCCCAAGATCATGGAGTTCACGCTCAGGATCGAGGAAAAGAAGGTCGTCATCGACGACCAGGGCACCACTTTCCAGGCCATGACCTTCAACGGCTCGATGCCGGGCCCGCTGATGGTGGTGCATGAGGGCGACTACGTCGAGGTGACGCTGGTCAACCCCGACACCAATTCGATGCCGCACAATATCGACTTCCATGCGGCGACCGGCGCGCTCGGCGGCGCCGAACTTTCGCTGATCAATCCCGGCGAGCAGGTGGTGATCCGCTGGAAGGCGACGCGCACCGGCGTGTTCGTCTATCACTGCGCTCCCGGCGGGCCGATGATTCCATGGCACGTCGTCTCCGGCATGAACGGTGCGGTGATGGTGCTGCCGCGCGACGGTCTCAATGACGGCAAGGGCCACGCCCTGCACTACGACAAGGTCTACTACATCGGCGAGCAGGACATGTACGTGCCGAAGGACGAGAACGGCAAATACAAGTCCTACGATTCTCCGGGCGAAGCCTATACCGACACCGTCGAGGTGATGCGCAAGCTGGTTCCGACCCACGTCGTGTTCAACGGCAAGGTTGGCGCATTGACCGGCAAGAACGCCCTGACCTCCAAAGTGGGCGAGACCGTTCTGATCGTGCACTCGGAAGCCAATCGCGACAGCCGGCCGCATCTGATCGGCGGCCATGGCGATTACGTCTGGGAGACCGGCAAGTTCGGAAACCCGCCGCAGACGGGGCTCGAGACCTGGTTCATCCGCGGCGGCTCCGCCGGCGCTGCGATGTATACGTTCCTGGAGCCCGGGATCTACGCCTACGTCACCCATAATCTGATCGAAGCCGTCGAGCTCGGCGCCACCGCGCACTTCAAGGTCGAGGGCAAATGGAACGACGACCTGATGACCCAGGTGAAGGCGCCTTCGGAAATCCCCGCTCCGAACACCAACTGAAAACGACGAGCTGAAAAAGACCAACCGACAAACGCAACCGCTGCCGGCGCGAGCCGGCACGCGCGCTCGAACCGGATCGGGACGACCATGCTGATCGCCTTCAAACTCAAGCTGGTCCTGGCCTGCGCCGCGGGTCTTGCCGGACCGCTGGCGGTCGCGCCGCTGCTTTCCGAGGGCGGTTCGCCCGACCAGGCGATGCACGACCGGCAAGCCATGGTGGAATTGCGGCCCGGCGCGGTGTCCTATCGCGTCGCCGGCGACTTCACCCGCGCCGGCAGGCAGATGGAAGCGCCGCTTGTCTCGCTCCGCTTCGAGCGGCCGCTCTCGATCATGGCGCATCAGGTCAGCGCCGCCGACTATCAACGCTGCGTCGACGATGGCGCCTGCCGCGCGCTCGATCGCAAGGTCGCCGCCGCGAACGACCGCCCGGCCGTCCAGGTCAGCTGGCACGACGCCGATGCCTACGCGGCCTGGCTGTCGCGCAGGACCGGCGATCGTTACCGGCTGCCGACCGACGCGGAATGGGCGTTCGCCGCCGGCAGCAAATTCAGCGACGACGGCCTGCCGGTCGACGACAACGATCCGTCGAAACGCTGGATCGCCCGCTATGAGCGCGAGTCCGGTCGCGGCCCGGACGACACCGAGACGCATAGCTTCGGCAGCTTCGGCGTCAACGAGAATGGTCTGCTCGACCTTTCGGGCAATGTCTGGGAGTGGACCTCTACCTGCTTCGTGCGCACCGCGCTCGATGCCGCCGGTCGGGCGATCTCGAAAAATTCGAATTGCGGCGTCCGCGTCGCCGAAGGCCGCCACCGCGCCTATGTCACCGATTTCATCCGCGACGCCCGCGCCGGCGGCTGCGCGGTGGGCGTGCCGCCGAGCAATCTCGGCTTCCGGCTGGTGCGGGAACAAAACTCCTGGATCGGCATCGTTGCATCCGGCCTCCACAAGGCCTTGTCGATCGCGCGGTCGTAGACGGGCGAGATCAGGTCTCACTCGCCACGTATATCGCGCGCGCGAACCGGCGGAAGCCGGGTGCGCCGGTCAGCGCTTCGAATGCCGGGTCGCGCTTTTCTTCGGCGAACGCAAAGCCGGCCTTGGCGTAGCATCGCTCCGCCGGATCGTTGCCGATCAGGAACGAGATCGACGCGCGCTCGAAGCCTGCAGCCTTTCCGGCCGCGAGGGCGTGCTCGATCAGGGCCTGCACCAGTCCGTGTCCACGATGCGCGGGCTGCGATGCCACGTGTTCGATCAGCCAATCGCGGTCGCCACCCTGCACCCAGCAGCCGGCCGAGTAAGCGCCGCGCCGGAAGATTGCTGCCGGCTCGGCCGCGTTCAGCCCGGTCTCCTCAGCCACTTCCCTGATCGCCGATCGCGCGGCGTCACTCGTCCCGGCCGCGGGCATGGCGCAAAGCGCTGCCGCCGGCGCGCCTTCGACCTCGGCTATGATGAATTGCGAAACGTGCCACCAAGATACCCGCCGCGCGGTGGCGAGCCGCTCCACAAAGGCGAGGCACTGCGGTTCGGGCCGGTCCAGCGCGATGTCGAACCAGCCGCGCGGCAGATGACCGCGCTGTGACGACAGGATATTGCGGGCAATGAACCCGGCGTCCTCCGGGCGTGCGGGCCGGATGGTCAGGTCCGGCCGCCCCACGCGTGGCTCACACGTTCTTCAGCGCCACGCGAAACTCGGCTTCGGTCTTCGACTTCACTTCGTCGAGCGTGACGCCATCGGCGAGTTCGATCAGCGCCATGCCGTCCTTGCCGTGCTTGTCGATGGTGAAGACGGCGAGATCGGTCACCACCATGTCGACCACCCGCTCGCCGGTCAGCGGCAGGTTGCATTGCTTCAGGAGTTTGGCACCGTCCTTGGCGGAATGCTCCATCACCACGACGACGCGCTTGACGCCGGCGACGAGGTCCATCGCGCCGCCCATGCCCTTGACCATCTTGCCGGGGATCATCCAGTTGGCGAGATCGCCGTTCTGCGCCACCTGCATCGCGCCGAGGATCGACAGGTCGATATGCCCGCCCCGCACCATGCCGAAGGAATCGGCGCTGGAGAAATAGCTGGTCGACGGCAGTTCGGTGACGGTCTGCTTGCCGGCGTTGATCAGGTCGGGGTCTTCCTCGCCCTCGAACGGGAACGGCCCCATCCCGAGCATGCCGTTCTCGCTCTGCAGCACCACGTCGACGCCGTCGGGGATGAAGTTGGAAACCAGCGTCGGGATGCCGATGCCGAGATTGACGTAATAGCCGTCGCGCAATTCCTTCGCGGCGCGCGCTGCCATTTGATCGCGGGTCCAGGCCATCAGATTTCCTCCCCGGCGGCGGCGGCCGCCTCGCGTTTGCGCGTGGTACGCTGCTCGATGCGCTTCAGCCCGGTTCCGACCTGAACGATGCGCTTGACGAAAATGCCGGGCGTATGGATCTGGTCGGGATCGATCTGGCCGGCAGGCAGCAGATGCTCGACCTCGGCCACGGTGAATTTGGCGGCGGTGGCCATCATCGGATTGAAGTTGCGCGCGGTCTTGCGGTAGACGAGGTTGCCGGCGGTGTCGCCCTTCCAGGCGTGGACGATGGCGAGGTCGCCGAACAGCCCGCGCTCCATCAGATATTTCTCGCCGTCGAATTCCTTCACTTCCTTGCCCTCGGCGATCAGCGTGCCGACGCCGGTCTTGGTGTAGAACGCCGGAATTCCGGCGCCGCCGGCCCGGATGCGCTCGGCCAGCGTGCCCTGCGGGGCGAATTCCAGTTCCAGCTCGCCGGCGAGGAATTGCTGGGCGAACAGCTTGTTCTCGCCGACATAGGACGAGATCATCTTCTTGATCTGCCGCGTCTCCAGGAGCCGGCTCAGTCCGATGCCGTCGACCCCGGCATTGTTGGAGACCACGGTGAGGTTCTTCACCCCGGAGTCGCGGATGGCGTCGGACAGGGTCTCGGCGATGCCGCAGAGACCAAAACCGCCCGACATGATCATCATGCCGTCCCTTAGGAGCCCGTCGAGTGCCGATTTGGCGTCGGGATAGACCTTGTTCATGGAAATGCGACCTGAATGGAGGATTAGGCGCTGACGGCCTGCACGAAGGGGGGATTATTAGGCGAAATCTTCGCAACGCGTCAATGACGGGGCCTTTGAGAGTGTGTCTCAAGAGGCATCGATGGAACGGTCTTCAGAAGGGGTCCCAAAATGCCGGATGCTTCCCGGGTCACCTCGCCTCGCTTGCGGGGAGAGGGAGGTCAACCTGAGCGCATGACGTCCGCGGCGGCGTTTGTGACGCATGGACGCACCGAAACCGGCCTTGAAAGCGTCAAGAAAACCCATCAAGTTGCCGCAGTCGGCATGGGAGGGCACCCTGCCCGGCCCTTTTTCAACCGCGACCCGACGACCTCGACCCGGCCTGGGTTCAAGCAGAGTTCGGTTCGAGCAGACCTGGATATATGTCATTGACGATGGCCCAAGGAATGAAGCGCCTGGGGGCGCCGATTGCGGCGTTGTTCGGCGTGGCGGTGATCGGCCTGGTCGCGACGTCCTGGTTCCTCAACCGGGACGCCCTTCGCGCGGCGGTCGAGGCGCAGATCCGGGACGTGACCGGCCTCGATCTGGTGATCAAGGGCCCCATCGACGTTTCGGTTTTTCCGGCAAGCTACGTCTCGTTTCATGACGTCGGGCTGAAGGGCGGGCAGGTCTCCGGCCCCGCGCTGTCTGTCGACGTCCTGACCGCCAATCTGCGCCTGCTGCCGCTGCTCCTGCAGCGGTTCGAGATCGCCGACGTGATGATGCTGCGTCCGCATATCCGCGTCGTCCGCACCGCCGACGGCGGAAGCAACTGGACCCCGTTCATCGACGCGATCGCGCGCGCAACGAAGCCCGGCGCCGACAACCAGCTGTCGTTCTCGGAAATCCGGATCCAGGACGGCGTGCTGAAGTACGATGACGCCGCCGGTCACGTCTCCGAAAAGCTCGACGACATCGACCTGTCGCTGGCCTGGCCGTCGATTTCGCGGTCGTTCGCCGCGACCGGGCAATTCGACTGGCGCGGCGAGCGCGTCGACGGCGCGATCTCGGCCAGCGACTTCGTCGCCGCTCTGTCGGGCGACCGTTCCGGCCTCAAGGCGAGGCTTACCAGCGCGCCGTTGAAGGTGGCTTTCGACGGCAGCGTCACCGACCGCACCAGCATGATGATGGAGGGCATACTCACCATCGACAGCCCGTCCCTGCGCAGCGCGCTGAGCTGGATCGGCCAGGCGCCGCCCGGTTCCGGCGGGTTCGGCCGCTTCGCGCTGAAGGCGCGCGCCAATCTGGTCGGACCGTCGATCGCGCTGACCAATGTCAATGTCGAGCTCGACGGCAACGTCGCCGAGGGCGTCATGACCTACGCCAACAACGGCCGCCAGACGCTGCAGGCGACGCTGGCCGCCGGCAACCTCGACTTCACGCCCTATATCTCCACCTTCCGCCTGCTCGCCAGCGGCGCGCGCGACTGGAACCGGCAGGTGTTCGACCTCAACGCGCTGTCCACCACCGACCTCGACATGCGGCTGTCGGCGGCGCGGGTGACGATCGGCGCCTCGAAACTCGGCCGCACCGCGTTCGGCGCCAATTTGCGCGGCGGCGCGCTGGCGCTGTCGGTCGCCGAGGCGCAGATCTATGGCGGCGTCGCCCGGGGCTCGTTCGGAATCGCGCGTTCGGATGCGGTCGCCGACATCAAGGCGCAGTTCCAGTTCACCGACGTCGACCTGCAGGCCTGCGCCTCCGAATTGTTCGGCGTCACCAAACTGTCCGGCCGCGGCAATCTCAACGTCTCGCTGGTGGCCACGGGCTCGAGCCCGTTCGGACTCGCCTCGTCGCTCGACGGCACCGCGGCCCTGACCGGCCATGACGGCGCGATATCGGGCTTCAATGTCGAGGCGTTGCTGAAGCGGCTGGAGCGAAGGCCTCTGTCCGGCGGCGGCAATTTCCGCTCCGGCGCGACGCCTTACGACAAGCTGACCATCGCGCTGAAATTCGCCGACGGCATCGCCACCGCCGAGGATATCCGCGTCGAAGGCCCCGCCGCGCATCTCACGCTGACCGGCACCGCCTCGGTGCCCGCGCGCGAATACGACATGAAAGGCGTCGCCAGCCTGAACACGCCGCCGGGCGGCGCGCCCGGCTTCGAGCTGCCGTTCGTGGTGCAGGGCCCGTGGGACGATCCCCTGATCTTCCCGGATCCGGAAAGCCTGATCCGCCGCTCGCCGGCGAGTGCGCCGCTGCTGGATGCGGTGAAGGATCGCAAGACCAGGGATGCGGTGAAGTCGGTGCTGGAGCGGCTTACGGGCGGCCGGCCGAAGCCCGCGGCGGCACCGGATGCGGCGGTAGCAGCGCCGGCGAGTGCGCCGGCGGCGGGGCCTCAGGGCGAGAAGTCGAACTGAGGCTCGAGCTTGGTAGGGCAGGAACCGTGAGCGAAGTTCGCATCAGGTATGCCGGAATGGAAAACGTCGCGTTCTCACGTCGCGCCCGACGCCTAACTCTCTTCAGGCGGGGAGAGTTCGCAAGGTGAAGCGGCACTTTGCCGAGCGAGTCCGCAGAGCAAACCACGTCGTTGTTTTGAAGGAAGTAGCTCGTAGCGCCGATTAGCGCGAGCGCGATCCGCGCAGCGCGCAAAGGAAAAAGCTCAAGGCCCGTCTGTTCGCCAACCCCAGGGTCGAGGCCGAGTATGACGCGCTCGCTCCGGAGTTCGAGATTGCCGCCGAGCTGCTCTGGGCCCGCCTGCGCGCAGGCCTCTCGCAGGCCGAACTCGCAGCGACGATGGGCACCCGCCAATCCACGATTGCCCGGCTGGAAAACGGTCAAACGCTTCCGAGCACCAAGACGCTGCTGCGCTACGCCAAGGCAACCGGCAGCCGGTTTCACGTGCGGCTGTCGGCCGCCTGACGTCCAACATGGCTCAATTTGTCCCGCTCTGGACTCAAATTCGCCCGCGACTCAATCGAGGCTGACGGAATACGATTGGATCGGGAGTACGTCCTGAATTGAGGGGACTTGCCATGGGCATCGGACACCCGCCGCACAAAAAGCAGGATCGCCTCTGTGTCGACAGCGTTGCGTCTCTTCGGAATCCGGGTGACGAATTTTTCGACGTTTTGTCGCCGCTGCTTGAAGAGGCTGCGACCATTACAGACGATGAATCGCCCCGTCAGGCACTGTCGCTCTCGAAGGAGAACGCTCGGCTTCGCGCGATTGCGGTTGGGCTATCGAACCTTCTCGGAGACCTCCCTGTCCGTGCGTGGGAGGATGCCGCTCGATCTCGCAGTAACCAGCATGAGCAAGTGTAGCAGGTGTAGCGGGATGAAGCTCCGCGAAATCCGGGAGCACGATGTCGACGAGCGGCCCCGGATTTCGCGCAGCCTGCCATCGGGCGGCGCTTGACGCCGACCCGGTGGCTCGCAATGACAATCTTGGCGGCCGCGCGAAAATCATCGCCGGAATGACAGGGATTTCGAATGCCGGTCGGATTTCGACAAGGTCGATTTGAGGACTCCGCGCGGCCGAACTGGGATGGCAGCGGACCGCGCCCGTTGAGTTGGGCCGCATGGTATCCGGCCTCTGAGGATGCTTCCGAACGAGCGCTGTTCGGCTCTCCCTCGTCTGAGCCGTGGTTCTCGATCGGCCCGGCCGCGCGGGACGCGCCGGTCCATCCGGCTCGCCCCCGTTATCCTGTCGTGCTGCTCTCGCACGGCACCGGCGGGACCGTGATGCACCTGGAATGGCTGGCGCGCGATCTCGCCCGCCGCGGCTTCATCGCCATCGGCGTCGACCATCACGGCAA
This sequence comes from uncultured Alphaproteobacteria bacterium, assembly GCA_963721275.1. Classification (GTDB taxonomy): domain Bacteria; phylum Pseudomonadota; class Alphaproteobacteria; order Rhizobiales; family Xanthobacteraceae; genus Bradyrhizobium. The sequence continues at coordinate 57,544 of CAVRIQ010000004.1, forward strand.
TACGACCAGCGAGCCCTATCGCGCCGAGGGATTCCTGTGCTGGTGGGAACGGGCGCGCGATCTCACGGTGCTGCTCAATTCGATCGAGGCCAGCGGCGCGTTCGCCGGGCATGTCGACATGGGGAAGATCTTTGTCGCGGGCTATTCCCTCGGCGGCTGCACGGCGGCGGCGCTGCTCGGCGCCGTCACCGAAACCTCCCGGTTCCAGCCTTCTGCCACCGGCAAGGACACAGGCGGCCCGCGCGAATTCCCCGGCCTCGCGGACCATCTGCCGGGCCTGCTCGCGCGAAGCGCCATTTTCCGCGAGTCCTGGGCGCGGATGCGCGACGACTATCGCGACGCGCGGATCAAGGCGGCGCTGCTGCTGGCGCCCGGCCGGTCGGTGCTGGGGTTCAGCGAGACAAGCCTCGCCGCGATCGAAACGCCGGCGCGGATCGTGGTCGGCGGGTCGGACTTCGTGCGGCCCGGCGCGATCTGGCTGCACGAGCGATGGCGGACCAGCACGCTCGATCCGCTGGCGACCGCGGCCGGGCACTATGTCTTCCTCTCCGAACCCACCGAGGCCGGGCGCGTGGCCGATCCCGATTGCTGTATCGATGCGCCGGGCATCGATCGCGGGTCCGTTCACCGGCATGTGGCGGCGCTGGCCGCCGAACTTTTCCAGCCGGGTTGAAAGCTGCCGAATCGAGCAGCCGCGGCGTGGCGGATGCGCCGCTTTCGCGGGGACGACGGCGTGGCTCGACAACGCGCATTGCTGTGTCGCGCTGGCGCATTTGTCCCCTGCTCGCGAATTTGCCATAACGCGGCGTGAGCCTGATCCCCGCATCGATGGCCTTGGCCATCCCCACCCGCGCCAAAACCCTCAATGTGCTCGAAACGCTCGTTCTCGGCGCCGCCGGCGGCGCGCTGTTTCTATGGGCGCATCTTCCGGGCGGGCTGATTTCCGGCGCCATGATCGCGGTCGGCATCGCCGCGATCGCCGGACGTCCGCTGGTGGTGCCGCCGATCCTGACCCAGACGGTGCTGGTGCTGCTCGGGATTTCGCTGGGCTCGCTGATGTCGCGGCAACTGCTGCAGCATATGGGCGCCTATCCGCTGTCGATCGGGCTCCTGGCGCTGGCCACCTTCTGCTCGACCCTCGGCTCGAGCCTCTATCTGCAGCGCGTCCACGGCTGGGACCGCACCTCGGCCTTCCTGGCGGGAAGCCCCGGCGCGCTGTCGCAGATCACCATGCTCGCGATCGAGCGGGGCGCGGATGTGTCGGCGATCGCGGTGGTGCAGACCATGCGGGTGATCATGCTCACCGCGGCGCTGCCGATGTTGCTGGCGCTGACCGGATTGGCGCCGTCATCTGGGCCCGCAGCGGTGACCGCGATCGCCTCGCCGCTCGAACTCGCCGAGCTGATCGCGGCCTCGGTCGCGGTCGCGCTGCTGCTGCGGCTGGTCAAATTTCCGGCGAGCTGGATGTTCGGCGCGATGATCGGCTCGAGCGTACTGCACGGCGCCGGCGTGATCGAGGGCGGCCTGCCGCCATCGGTGCGGGCGATCGCGCTGGTCGGCATCGGCGCGCTGATCGGCTCGCGTTTTGCGCGGATGAAGCCGAAGACCCTGCTCAGCCACGTCAACGCCGCGCTGGGCTCGTTCGCCATCGCCATCGCGATTTCGGCGGTGTTCGTCGCGGTGATCGCGCTGACCACCCATGTGCGGTTCGCCGACATCGTCGTCGCCTTCGCGCCGGGGGCCATGGACGCCATGCTGGCGCTGGCCCTGACCTTGCACATCGACCCGATCTTCGTCGGCGCGCATCATCTGTCGCGTTTTGTGTTTGTCACCATCGCGACCCCCGGCATCGTCCATCTGTTCGGACGCCCGCAGGAAGATGTCGACGATTAATTCGGTTTCGCGGTCCGGATCGCGCCCCGGGCCGCGATCGCGGCCATCAGAAGCGAGATCAGCACGTTATAGCCGGCGAGCGACAGGCCGAGAAACTTCCACTGCACCTCGTCGCAGCGCACCACCTTGACGCTGTCGAGCCGCGCCAGCAGGTTGCCGGCGCTGCCGAGACTTCCGACCGGGCCGGTGCAGGCGGTCGGCCCCTGCCAGAACCCCCATTCGACGCCGGAATGATAGGCGGCGAGCCCGGCATTGCCGAGCGTCGCCAGCGCGATGATGGCAAGGCCCGCGACCAGCGCCCCGCGCGGCGCGTCCTTCGCCGCGGCGAACGCGATCAGCGCGGCGAGCGGGACCACCAGGTAATAGGCGTAGCGCTGCGCGAGGCAGAGCTCGCACGGCTGGATGCCCAGCACCAGCTGCATGAACCACGCTCCCGCCAGCGTCGCCGCCGCGATCGCCGTGATCGCGAGCGCCGCCATCAGCGCCGGGTTGGCGCCGCCGTGCGCGCGCGCGGGATCTGCAATGGTGTCGGACGTCACGATGATCTCCTCTGGCGCCTGATCGGTTCTGAATGAATCAGAACCGATCAGGCTCCATCTCCTCTTGTTTGACGCGTTTCTTCACGCGAACCGACAGCCGCCCCTCATCAAGTGCGGGGCAAGACTTCGCTCGAAAACGCCATCGCGAAAGCGTCCTAGCCTGAGAGGCCAGCCGCTGTCGAGGCGGGCGCGATCACAGGGCAGTGTTTTGGCAGTTCGATGACAGGCCGGAGTAGGCGCGCAACCTCGCCGCTGCCTCACCCCGCGCGACCTTGCGCGGCCGGATCAACGGCGGCCACCAGCGTCTCCGCGCGGGCAGCCCTGACAGCTGCGGGTTGACCCGCCCTCCCCGCCCGCTATATTCCGCCGGCTTCGCGACCTCCCGGCCTTGCGGCCGAGCGCGATATGCCCCTGTGGCGGAATTGGTAGACGCGCTCGACTCAAAATCGAGTTCCGCAAGGAGTGCTGGTTCGATTCCGGCCAGGGGCACCAGCCTTCGCCAAAGCTGCGGCGGACGAGGCGCCCGCGAAGATGTTTGCCAACTCCGGTGGCGGCGACTCTGCGGAGAAAATTAGCGCGGCGCGAACGTGTAGCGGAAGGTGCAGCTCGGCGCGCCCTGCATGATGGTCTGAGCGCGCTCCAGCCTGACCTCGCCTTCGCCGACCGACGCGATGTCGAAATCCGCCTCCTGATGGTGACGGCTCAATCGGCGATGGCGCGATCGGGTTTCTTGCTGACGGTCCGGAAATTGGCGCGGTGGCATAGGCCGCGTCCGCCGCATCAGATCTGCGCGGCGACCTTTTCCAGGCCGATCAGGCGGGCGAGCTTGCGCACTTCCTGCTTCTGGTCTTCGCGCAGCTGGAACAACAGCGGCATCGCCGCGGATTTCAGCTGCTGGACTTCGGCGGCGTCGGGATCGATCGGCGGCACGCCGGCCAGCTGCGGAGCGCCGTGGCGGGCGGCGTGAATCTTCCGGGCCACGGCGCGCAGCGCGGTTTCGACCGCCGGCCAGTAATATTCCTGGTCGGAAGAGAGCCGCAGCCGCTCCTTGATGCCGGCGATCTGCTCGTCGCTGAGCAGCGTGTAGGTTTTCTGCGGGGCCGGCCTGGCGGCGAGCTTCGGCTTCGGCGGCGAAACCTGCGCCGCGGCCACCGGGGCTGTGACCCTGGGCATTTCGATGTCGGCGGGCGCGGTGGATGCATAGGCCTGCCGCAGCGGCTCGCTCAGGCTCGCCGTCTGCGGCGGATCGAACGACGCCAGCGCCACCCGTGCGACCGCGAGCTTGTCCTGCTTGCTTTCCCGGTTCGCGACCGGACTCTGAATGAGGGGGGAAGCCAAATCCGCCCGGGCCGCCGGCATGCTGTCGCGGCCGAGAATGCTGGTGGCGGCCGCGCCGACGACGAGCAGACAGGTCAGCGCAACGATGGTGATGACTTTGGTCAAGCAGCTCTCCGTTCCGGCCCGTCAACCACGATCACTTTGCCGACAATCGGGCATTAATTAAGGCCTAACCGTGCCACCGCCGCGGCGGCGCAAGATCATTTGCTCCGTCAATAGCTTAGGCGACGAAAAAATCAGGCCGCGACCGCGAGGTCGTAGGCTTCCTGGATGTCGGCGACGATATCGGAGGCCTCCCACAGCGCGTCCGGCGCGACCGAGCGCAGGCTGATGGTCCAGTTGCTCCTGCTGGTGCGGGGCATGCTGACGATGTCGAATTCGACGTCGCGGCACAGCGGATGCCGGTCCAGCGCGCAGGCGACCCGGTATCTGATCTCGTCGATGGTGGCCGGGGTTTTTGCAAAGAGCGTGTCAAAGTCCATGTCGCATCCCCTTGAACGGCGGTTTTGCAGACCGGCTCGCCGCGATGCGCGATGGCCGGCCCTGGACCTGATTCTTGGAGGGAGATGGTTAATGGCGTCTTAAACGCCGTCTATCCGTAGAACCACCGGCGCGCCGCGCCGGAGGTGCAATTTCGGCCGGGGTATCCGGCCAGAGCCGCGATCTAGTCCGGGACCACGCGCACCGCGCCACGCGCGGCGCTGGTGGTCAGCGCCGCATAGGCCTTGAGCGCCATCGACACCTTGCGGGTTCGTTTCGCCGGCTTCCACGCCTCGGCCTTGCGGCCCAGCATGGCCTGGCGGCGCTGCGCCAGCACGGTGTCATCGACCAGCAGACTGATGGCGCGGGCGGGAATGTCGATCTGAATGCGGTCGCCCTCCTCGACCAGTCCGATCAGCCCGCCTTCGGCCGCTTCCGGCGAAACATGCCCGATCGAGAGACCCGAGGTCCCGCCGGAGAAGCGGCCGTCGGTGATCAGGGCGCAGGCTTTTCCGAGCCCCCTGGATTTGAGGTAGCTGGTCGGATACAGCATCTCCTGCATGCCGGGGCCTCCGCGCGGGCCCTCGTACCGGATCACGACGACGTCGCCGGCCTTGATCTTGCCGCCCAGAATGCCTTCGACGGCGGCGTCCTGGCTTTCGAAAATCCGCGCCGGCCCCTCGAACTTCAGGTTGCTGTCGTCGACGCCCGCGGTCTTCACGATGCAGCCGTCCACCGCCAGGTTTCCGGTCAGCACGGCGAGGCCGCCGTCCTTCGAAAAGGCATGCGCGACGTCGCGGATGCAGCCCGCTGGCGCGGTCGGTATCCACTTCGTCGAAGCGGCGGTCCTGGCTGAAGGCCACCTGCGTCGGCACGTTGCCGGGCGCCGCCTTGAAGAAATTGCGGACGCTTTCGCTCCTGGTGCGGCTGATATCCCAGCGGTTCAGCGCGTCCTCGAGCGAGGCGCTGTGCACCATCGGCAGTTCGCGATTGATCAAACCGGCACGGTCGAGTTCGCCGAGAATGGCCATCACGCCGCCGGCGCGGTGAACATCCTCCAGATGCACGTCGGGCACCGAGGGCGCCACCTTGCACAACACCGGCACCCGGCGCGACAGCCGGTCGATGTCCTGCATGGTGAAGGGAATTTCGCCTTCATAGGCGGCCGCGAGCAGATGCAGCACCGTGTTGGTCGAGCCGCCCATCGCGATATCGAGCGTCATGGCGTTTTCGAACGCCTTGAAGCTCGCGATCGTGCGCGGCAGCGCCGTCGCGTCGTCCTGTTCGTAGTAGCGGCGCGCCAGATCGACGATCAGGTGCCCGGCTTCGACGAACAGCCCCTTGCGATCGGCATGGGTCGCCAGCACCGAGCCGTTGCCGGGCAGCGCCAGGCCCAGCGCCTCGGTCAGGCAGTTCATGGAGTTTGCCGTGAACATGCCCGAGCATGATCCGCAGGTCGGACAGGCCGATCGCTCGATGACCTCGACTTCGGCGTCGCTGACCTTTTCGTCGGCGGCCGCGACCATGGCGTCGATCAGATCGATCGAGCGGATCTTGCCCTTGACGCTGACCTTGCCGGATTCCATCGGACCGCCCGAGACGAACACGGTCGGGATGTTGATCCGCAGCGCCGCCATCAGCATGCCCGGCGTGATCTTGTCGCAATTGGAGATGCACACCATGGCGTCGGCGCAATGGGCGTTGACCATGTACTCGACGCTGTCGGCGATGATCTCGCGCGACGGCAGGCTGTAGAGCATGCCGTCATGGCCCATCGCGATGCCGTCATCGACCGCGATGGTATTGAACTCCTTGGCGACGCCGCCGGCCTTCTCGATCTCGCGCGCGACCAGTTGCCCGAGATCCTTGAGATGGACGTGGCCGGGCACGAACTGGGTGAAGGAGTTGACCACGGCGATGATCGGCTTGCCGAAGTCCTCGTTCTTCATGCCGGTGGCCCGCCAGAGGCCGCGGGCGCCCGCCATGTTGCGGCCGTGGGTCGTGGTCCTGGAGCGGTAGGCTGGCATGGGCTGTCCTTCGAAGGTCGGGAGAAGCTGGGGTTGGACGGTGTTCTATACGGTTTGATCCGCTGCCTGAAAGCGCTTTGTCGCGGGGAAGCCATGCGGTTGTAAGCGCTGGAGCATTTCCGTCTCGCATGGGCACATTTTTTCTCCCCTCCCCCCGCGAAGCGGCGGGGAGGGGTCGGGGGTGGGGGGTGGTGCGGCAAACTCTCGCTCTCGTCGGGCACTGAATCTCGCTGAAGCGCCCCCCACCCCCGACCCCTCCCCGCCACGCGCGTTGCGCGTGGAGGGAGGGGAGTGAAGAAGCGATGCCGCTCGGAGGATGAAGCATTAGAAGTGGAAAGCGCTCTGGCCGGCCCTCGCGGCGCGGTATTCTTCGAGGGTACGCGCCACCAGTTCGTCGACCGAAAGCACCCCGGTCACCCCCGAGGTCGAATGTCCCGCGCTCCAGATGTCGCGCCAGCGCGCCGGGCGGCTCTCGCGGGCGCCGATGTCGATGTCCTTGCCGATGTCGATGGCGCCGCGCTGCGGCAGATCGTCGGGGTCGAGGCCGGCCGCCGCGATCGAGGGCCGCAGCATGTTGGTCTGCAGGCCGGTGAAGGCCGTGGTCAGCAGGATATCGTCGGCGCTGCTCGCCACCAGCATCTCCTTGTATCTCGGGTCCGCCATGCTCTCGGCGGTGGCGATGAATTTTGTGCCCATATAAGCGAGATCGCAGCCGAGCGCCTGCGGCCGCGCGCAATGCGTGCCCGTCGCCGATGCCGCCCGCCAGCACGATCGGCCCGTCGAAGAACGCGCGCACGGCGCGGACGAACGCGAACGGATTGAGCCAGCCGGTCTGGCCGCCGGCGCCGGCGGTCAGCAGCACCAGCCCGTCGGCGCCGGCCTGAACCGCGCGTTCGGCGTGGCGGATCGAGGCGACGTCGGCGAACACCAGCGCGCCGACGTCATGCAGCGGCGCCGCGACCTGCGCCGGCGAGCCGACCGAGGTGATGACGATCTCGGGCTTGTGCCGCAGCAACACCTGCAGATCCGCGTCAAGCCGCGCGTTGGAACGGTGCACGATCAGGTTCGGACAGACCGGCGCGAATGGCTTGCCGCTCGCTTCCGAAGCTTGCCGCAGCCGGCCTTCGATCTCGCCGAGCCAGCCATCGAGCTGTTCGGGACTGCGGCAATTCACCGTCGGAAACGACCCGATCACGCCATTGCGGCAGGCGGCCACCACGAGATCGACGCCCGAGACCAGAAACATCGGCGCCGCGATCAGCGGCAGGCTGAGGCGGCCGCGAAAGCGGGCGAGCGGATCGGGCGAAGTCGAGGTCGTGCGTTCCGCTGCCATGATGTTTGCCGTTCCCCGCCTTCAATTGTTGTGCCAGCGTTGCCGCAATAGTGGCACGACCGCAGGCCGCGTGAGAAGACCCGAAAAACCATCAGCCGTCGTTGCGAGCGATGGCTGCGCGATGAGCGACGGTCATCGGCCGTCATTGCGAGCCAACGGGTCGCGCGAATGCGCGCCCGATGACAGGCTCCGCGAAGCAATCCATCGGGTAGCACAAAGAAAGAATGGATTGCTTCGTCGCAAGTGCTCCCTTGCGCAAACGCTTCGCGTTTGTCGCAGGCAATGACGGCCGTGTAATAACGGGTTGTTCATGACGCATTGGCTTCCGATTCAACTTCCAAACAGCGAGCGGACGTGCCTCCGCATTGCCGCGGCGCGTTGCGCCCGGGTTTTGCGAGGAATCGCCGCCCTCGAAAACACCGAGAGGGCGCAGGGAAAGCCGGGTGCGCGCTGCACCCGCGGTCTCGCGTGCCAATGCACAAAACAAAACGCACACGAGCATACAGGTTCAGCGGAGGCAATCCGGCTTTCCCTGCGCGATGGTTTACGGCTTACTCCGTGCTCTCCTCGGTGACCGGGCTGTCTTGCCACCGTCGCCCGCGAGATATGTTCTCGCGAACTTGACGCCAGCGTCGGGGCGTCGGGACCACACGGCTTCGCCGTCCGCCTCCGTCACGTTCGTCTCCGCGACCTCAGCGTCCACCGCATCCCACCGCGCGTTCGTGACGTTCGCGAAACGCCCCTCTCATCGGGTGAGACGCGCGGAGTCATGCCGGTGATTTGCACGACATGTGAAGCGGAATATTTTTGCGCGAGGGGCTGGACAGAATTTCGAGAGGTGATTTGCCCGGCGGGTTGTTTTGTCGCAGCCCGGGTGCAAGATTGCGCTTGCGCGCGAAGCGAAGCAGGTCCGCTGGGATCGGTCACGCGCAAGCCGTCACCGAGCCGCTTTGGCCTGCCCCCGTCGCGAGATCGCGCCGGAATTGCGGGGAAGGTGACATCCGATGCGTCCCGCTTCAGCTTCGTCCATTACGGTCCCACGCCTTCATTCCGTTGTGCTAGCGTCGCGGCAACATCGGCACGGCCCGAAGGCCCAAGACAAAAACAGGCGACAAAAGTTCGGGAGGAACCATGTCCAATCCGCTCTACGCCTTTCCGACCGTTTGCGAACAGACCTTGCGGGCGCTGGCGCGCTATCCGTCGCGGACGGCCTTCAGCTGGCCGGGCGGATCGATCAGCTATGCCGGCGCCACCGAACTGATCGGGCGCATGCAGAAGGTGTTCATGCAGCTCAACCTCGCGCCCGGCGCCCGCGTCGCCTTCCTCACCGCCAACCGCGCCGACACCTGGTGCGCCGGTGTCGCCGCGCAATTGTCGCGGCTGGCGATCACCTGGCTGCATCCGCTGGGCTCGCTCGAGGACCAGCTGTTCCAGATCGAGGATTCCGAGGCCGGGATGCTGGTGATCGACGCCGCCACCTTCCGCGATCGCGGCGGCGAGCTCGCGGCCAAATCTGCCGGCCTCAAGCACGTGTTCACGCTCGGCGCGGCCGGTTACGGGGCCGATCTCCTCGCCGCGGTCGAAGGCGCCGGCACCGCCAGCCCGCGCTGTTTCGCCGGCGCCGACGATATCGCGACGCTGAATTACACCGGCGGCACCACCGGCAAGTCGAAGGGCGCGCTGCGCTATCATCGCGAATATGGCGGCTTCGCCAACGCGATCCTGTCCGACTTCGAAATTCCCGACAGCCCGCGCTATCTGACGGTGGCGCCGATCAGCCACGTCGCCGGCACCAAGGTGCTGCCGTCGCTGATGCGCGGCGGCACCGTGCACATGCTGAAAGGCTTCGACCCGGAAGCGGTGTTTGCGACCATCGCGCGCGAGCGCATCAATTTTACGCTGTTCGTGCCGACCATGATCTACGTGCTGCTCGACCATCCCGCGCTCGACAGGACCGACCTCTCCTCGCTGGAACTCCTGCTCTACGGCGCGTCCGCGATGTCGCCGAGCCGGCTGGTCGAGGGCATGAATCGGATCGGGCCGGTGTTCTCGCAGCTCTACGGCCAGACCGAATGCTATCCGGTCTCGGTGCTGCGCAAGGCGGACCACGATCCGAAGACGCCGGAACTGTTCCTGTCCTGCGGCTTCCCGATCGCCGCCTGCGAGGTGAAAATCCTCGACGACAGCGACCAGGAGGTCGCAACCGGCGAGGCCGGCGAGATCTGCGTGCGCGCGCCGCATGTGATGGCGGAATACTGGAAGCGGCCGGAGCAGACCGCCGAAACCCTGAAGAACGGCTGGCTGCACACCGGCGACATCGCGCGATCGGACGAGCGCGGCTACATGTTCATCCTCGACCGCAAGAAGGACATGATCGTCTCCGGCGGCTTCAACATCTTCCCGCGCGAGGTCGAGGACGTGCTGTCGCAGCACGCCGATGTCGCGATGGTCGCCGTGGTCGGCGTGCCCGACGACAAATGGGGCGAAGCCGTCACCGCGATCGTGGTCGCGCGCGAGGGGACGCGGCCGAACGCGGAGGAACTGATCGGCCTGGTGAAGGCGCGAAAGGGTTCGGCGCATGCGCCCAAGCACATCAAATTCGTTGACGAGCTGCCGATGACCGGCGTCGGCAAGGTCGACAAGAAGGTGCTGAAGGCGGGCTTCTGGGCCGGCCGCGACCGGATGGTGGGATAGCGGCCCCGGGACCCATCGGGTTCCGGACGCCGTCGAGTGTCTTCGGATCACCTCGCTCAAGTCGGTGGCATTGCCAAGCACGACGCGCAAGTCCGCGTCAGGTGCTCCGTCAAATTCCGCTGTCGGGCGTCAAGGGGGCACGCGTGAGTCTGCACTCTCAACCGGAATTCAGGTCTTCTTCCGCTTCACGAGCATGGCCTCGTACTGCGCCTTGACCGCCGGTTCCTCTGTCGTGCCAAGCACCTCATTGAGCTCGGCATCGTGCGCGCTTCCATCCAACCCGGGCGTCTGAACGATCGCGGGGGCGAGTCGCTCATACGCGATCGGACCGCGTATGAGCGGCTTCAGGTAGGTGTCGAGATGGCCTTTCGCAGGATTTTCGATTTCCCTGGTGAGCGCGTCGAGATAGGCGTCTTTCTCCGTCACCCACCAATCGATGCTGAAGCCCGCGCGTTGGGCGAGCACGGAATGCACCGTCATGATGGTGCGCCCGTTGCCGTCGAGGAACGGATGTCCGTAGGCGAGATAGCCCATGATCTCGCCGGGCTTGGCCTTCATGTAGACCTTGTCCTGTCCCTTGCGTAAGGCGTACTCTATCGAGGCGCGGATTTCCGGCGCATTCGCGAAAATGACAGCGCCCTTCTTGATGGTCAGCTTCGGCGCAGTCTGGCTGCGATCCTGTCCGGCCCAGGGATAGATCGCGCCGAACAGGATACGGTGAGTCGCAAGCACGTCGTCGTAAGTGAGCAGCTCGAATTTGGCGAGATGCGCAAAGGCCTCGTCAAGACCTGTCGTGAAACGACGCGTTCTCCGCGCGTTTCACGATCGCCAGGTCTTTCTCTTTTTCGACGTTGCGCAGATAGCCTTCGGTCGCGAAATCGCCGAACGGATCGAACGTCACGGCTTGGCTTCGCGCAGGTATTTTACCTGAAGGTGGACGAGTTGCTGGCGGTCGAGATGGCCAGCCCGATGCAAGGCAAACAGCAGGCATTCGATTTCGTCGGGCTGGACAGCATCATCCGCCAGCCGCGTCATGTGTTGTGCGAGCAGATCGGATTGTGTCTGAGCGTAGGTGACGTGATGCTGGGCCGCTAGCCCACGGATATAGGCGGCGGTGGAGTTCTCGGTCACCATTTCAGGGCGTGCGGTCATGGTACATCACTAGCATTCTTTGCCCTTAAAATCCATTGGATCGCGGACGGCGAAGATGCTGAGGCACGGCTTTCGGACGCGAGGATTGGCGGCTCTGCAGGCCTATTTGAGCGCAAAGGCGGCGACCTGATCGGAGGCCTGCGGCTTGAGGATGGCGTTGCCGCCGGCGACGAACACGACGTACTGCTTTCCCTTGTACATATAGGTCGCGGGGTTGGCGACGGCCGGGGCGTCGACCAGGGCCTGCCACAGCACGTCTCCCGACTTCAGATCGATGGCGCGGACCCGCGCATCCATCGAGGCGCCGATGAAGACGAGGCCGGTTTTGGTGATCAGCGGCGCGCCGATCGTCACCGAGCCCCAGGATTCCGGCATGTAGAAGCCCCATTTCTGCACCTCGCCGAAAGGCTTCTTCCAGAGCAGCTTGCCGCTGTTGAGATCGTAAGCCGACAGCGTGCCGTAGGGCGGATTCCAGCAGGGCATGCCGAGGAAATTGACGAAATTGTGCAAATAGAAGCCGTAAGGCGCGCCGTTCTGCGGATAATAGTCGTCCTTCGAACCGTGCTTGGCCTGCGCTTCGTAATCCCCGCGTTCGAGCAGCTTGTAGATCTGCGCCACGTAGGAACTGTTGACGACGTAGACGCCGCTTCGCGGATCGACCGCGCCGCCGCCCCATTCGACGCCGCCGGCGGTCGACGGATAGGCCAGCGTCCCCTGCAGGCTCGGCGGGGTGTAGCGGCCCTCGTAGCGCAGCCCGCTCAGGATGCGGCTGCATTCGCCGAAGCTTGCAATGTCGGCCAGTTTCGAGATGCCCGGAAAGCGGTCGGGCACCGTCGGCTCCGGTGTCGCCGCATAAGGCTGCGTCGGCGACGACTGCTCGCCGGGGACGTCGGACTGCGGGACCTTTCTTTCCTCGATCGGATAGATCGGCTCGCCGGTCAGCCGGTTGAGCACGAAGAAGATTCCCATCTTGCTCGACTGCACCAGCGCCGGAATCGTCTTGCCGTCCTTGTGGATGTCCACCAGCACCGGCGGCGAGTTGGTGTCGTAATCCCAGATATCGTGATGCACGATCTGGCGGCTCCACAACACTTTGCCGGTGTCGGCGTCGAGCGCCGTGACCGATGTGGCGAGCGGAAGCTCCTGCTTGCGGTTGCCGCCGAAGAAATTCGGGCTCGGCGAGGACACCGGCAGATAGAGAATGCCGTGCTCCGGGTCGATCGACATGCTGGCCCAGACGTTCGAGGTGCCGGTCTTTTTCGCGACTTCCGGCGGCAACGCGTCGAATGTCCATTTCAGCTTGCCGGTCTGCGCGTCGACGGCAAACACGGTGCCGGGAGGTGCCTCCGCCTCGGCCCAGTCCTTGCCGGCCCAGCCGATGAACAGGGTGTCCTTGTACACCGTCGGCGGCTGCAGAATGGATAGCGGCCATTTGGCGTTGATCTTGTTCCACCGATTGATGTCGAGCACCCCGCCGTCGGCAAAGCCCTCGCATTTCTTGCCGGTGTCGGCGTCGACCGCGTGGAGCTTGGCGTCCATGGTGCCGATATAGACGATCTTCTGGCACGGCGTGCCGGGCTGCGGCGCCGCCGCCTGCCAATAGGCCACGCCGCGGGTCTTCAGATCCGGCTGGGTGACGGCCTCGAGAACCGCGTGGGTGTCGTAGGTCCATTTGATCTTGCCGGTATCGGGCGCGATGGCGAAAATGCGATAGAACGGCGTCGACACATAGACGGTGTCGTTGACGAATAGCGGCGTCGCCGACCAATCCGTCAGCGGAATCTTGCCGCTGCCGTCGGAGACGTCGCCGGTGTGGACTTCCCAGACTTTTTGCAGTTCGCCGACATTCTGCGGCGTGATCTGACTGGCTTCCGAATATTTCTGGTTCTCCAGATTGCCGTTGAACGTGTACCAGCCGTCGTAATGCGTTGCGCCGGCGACCTGCGCAGCGGCAGAGGATGGCGGCTGGGTTTGCGGCTGGGGGGTTTGCGACCATGCGCCGCCTGCGAAATTCAGGCAGCAGGCCGTGCCCAGCAGCATGGATACGAACAAGCGTTTCATTCTGCGCCCCGCTGGACGATGCCGCCGCCCGTCGATCGATGCGGCGACCCACCGGACACCAGGCGGAGAATCCAGCCGATCAGCGCCACCGCCATGGCCGCGATCAGCCACGTGGCCTCCAGGAAATAGGCGGCCAGCCCGGTGCCGACGATATCCAGCACGGTGAGGACGGCGAGCGTGCCGCGCAACCCGGGGCCCATGTTGCCGGCGAAAAGCAGCGCAGCCGCCGCGGCCGTCAGCAACAACGAAGAAATGACGACCAGCAGCGCGCCGCCGGTGCCGTGGATTCCGTTGCCGGTCCAGAAATAGTTGAAGATCGAGATGGCCAGGCCGGCAGCCGCGGCGCCAAGAAGGATCTGGGCACCTGTCTTGCGCTCGATCCCGCTCATTGCCCAATCCCGAGTTCGGAAGCCAGCATGGGCAACCCTCGCATCGCACCTGGAACAGCATTGCAAATGCCCGGCCGCTGCATTGGTTCCCGGGCGGGCTGCGCGCTCAGGGGCGGTCGCGCTCCCTCACCCCAGCAGCTGATCGAGCCGGTCGCGCAGCTGGTCCTGGTGATAGGGCTTTGCCAGCCGCGGCAGATCGAGCTGGGCGCCTTCGGGCAGTTCGGCGTAGCCGGTCGCGAGCAGGATCGGCAGCGACGGCCGCAGCGCGCGCGAGGCCGCCGCGAGTTCGATGCCGGTCATGCCGGGCATCACGTGATCGGTCATCATCAGGTCGATCGGCTGGCCGCTCCTGATGATGTCGAGCGCGTGCAGGCCGGAACTGGCGCCGATCACGTGGTGGCCGAGATCTTCCAGCATTTCGGTGGTCGACAGCGCGATCAGGGGATCGTCGTCGACGAACAGGATCACCGCGGAGCGGTTGACCTTCTGCGACTTCTGCGCCGGGCTTTCGACCTTGGGGACGGCGGTCGCCACGGGAAGGATCAGCGCCGCGGTGGTGCCCTTTCCCACGGTACTCGACAGCTGCAGCGCGCCGCCGAGCTGCACGGCCAGCCCATGTACCATCGACAGCCCGAGGCCGGTGCCCTTGCCGAGCGGCTTCGAGGAGAAGAACGGCTCGACCGCGCGCTTCAGTATCTCCGGCGTCATGCCCTTGCCGGTATCGACGACCGACAATTTCAGGTAGCCGCCCGGTTGCAGCGCCGCATCGCCGTTCGCCTGGTATTCGCGGATCCGGATCTCGATCGAACCGCCGTCCGGCATGGCGTCGCGCGCATTGATCGCGAGGTTGAGAATGGCGAGCTCGAGCTGGTTGGCGTCGATACGCGCCGGCGGCAACCCCTCGGGAAGATCCAGCCGCAGCGCGACGCGGGGCCCGAGGGAGCGCTCCAGCAGATCGATCATGCCCTGGATCAGGCCGCGCAGATCGATCGGCACCGCGCGCAGGTCCTGCTGCCGCGCGAATGCCAGCAGCCGCTGCGTCAGCGACGCGCCGCGCTCGGCGCCCTGCAGCGCGCCGTCGATCAGCCGATGCAGCCGCGGATCGTCGGGGATGCGCTTGCGCAACAGGTCGAGATTGCCCATCACCGCCATCAGCAGGTTGTTGAAATCATGCGCGACGCCGCCGGTGAGCTGGCCGATCGTCTCCATCTTCTGCGCCTGCCGCAGCTGCTCCTGGGCCTTTTCACGCGCGGCGACTTCCTTCATCAGGTCCGCGGTGCGCTGCTCGACGCGCTGCTCCAGGGTCGCCGTCAGCTCGGCGAGCGCGGTGCGCTCCGCCGCCAGCTGCGCCAGCAGGTTCTCGCGCTCGATCTCGGCGACCTTGCGCGCGGTGATGTCGGAGGAAACGCCGACCAGCGATTTGATGCTGCCGTCGGGCCGGCGCACCGCGCGGGCGCGGACGTCGACCCAGTGCTGCGATCCGTCGGGCCAGATGTTGCGGTATTCGATGCTGTAATCCCCGCCCGCGCGCATGGTGCGCTCCAGCACTTCGCCGCGGCGCGCCCGATCCTCGGGGTGAATGGAGGCCAGCAAATCCTGGTAGGTAAAGGCTTCGCCCGGCTGGCGCCCGAAAAACTTCTTGCAGGTTTCCGAGGCCTCCAGCTCCAGCTCCGGCAGATGCAGTTCGAGCGCGCCGAGATGGCCGGCGCTCAGCGCGGTCTGCAGCAGGCTTTCGCTCTCGGTGAGATCCTCGAGAATAGCTCTGGTCTGGTACTGGCGGCGCCGGCCCCTGACCGCGGAGCCGACGACGCTGACCAGCGTGGTCGGGTGGAACGGGCGTTCGATGAAAGTGACGTTGCCCAAAACCTGCCCGAGCCGCATGGCGTCGGGATTGCGCTCGGGGCCGCCGCCCTGATGCGTCAGCAGCACGATCGGAAAATCCGACCAGGACGGCTGGTCGGTCAGCCAGCGCATCATGCCGCGCAGATCCGCGGTCCTGATCGCCTCGTCGGCGATCACGGCAAGACCGGCGCCGCCCTCGATCTCATGCATCAGGCCGGCGAGATCGGCGCAGACATCGGCATAGTAGCCCGCTTCCTTGATCAGCGCCGCGGCCACGGCGGCGTCGCGTCCCGTCGGAGCGAGAATGACGGCACGCTCGGACGATGCGCCCGGTCTCACGCACTTTGCTCCTGCAGCAACGGCTGACCCTCCCCGGTATAGACCGGCACGCCCCGCAAGATGCCCTGGAAGCCATCGAGCGGCTGGCCGATGGTGAGGCCCCGGTTGTCGATGCGGTATTCGCGAATGGTCAATTCGTGGCTGCCGGTGCGCTTCTTGATGATCGACATCGCGCGCCGCACCGAGCCCGTCGCTTCGAAATAGCGCAACAGCACCACGGTGTCGGCGAGGTATGTCACGTCGACCGGCGCCTTCATGTCGCCGACCAGCCCGTGCTGTGCCACCGTCATGAACGTCGCGGCGCCGCGGCGGTTCAGATATTGCAGCAATTCGTGCATGTGCAGGATCAGCGAATTCTCCTCGGGCATCGCCGCCTGGTAACCATTGAGGCTGTCGATCACGACGGTCCTGATGCGGTCCTCATCCACCCGTTTCCGGACCCGATGGGCGAATTCCCCCGGCGAAAGCTCGGCGGCATCCACCTGCTCGATGAAAAGACTGCCGCTGCGCTGCATTGCCTCCAGATCGATGCCGAGGCCCTTCATGCGCGAGAACAACAGCCCGAGTTCTTCATCAAAGATGAACAGCGCCGCCTTTTCTCCCCGCCTTATGGCGGCGGCGGCGAAGACGATGGCGGCGAGCGATTTGCCGGTGCCGGCAGGACCGAGAATGAGCGTGCTCGAGCCGGTCTCGACCCCGCCGCCCAGGAGCTGGTCGAATGCGGGGATACCGCTCGACATCTTGCTGCGTACGAAATTGGCGCGGTATTCCGAGGCCACCAGCCGCGGAAACACGTTGAGACCGCCGGTGGTGATGGTGGCGTCGTGATAACCGCCGCGAAACTTCACGCCGCGGTATTTGATGACGCGGGCGCGCCGCCGCTCCGCGCCATAGGACGGCGCCAGTTCTTCCAGCCGCAGCACGCCATGGGCGACGCTGTGCACCGTCTTGTCGGCGACATCGGCGGTCAGATCGTCGAGCAGGATCACGGTGGTGTTGAACTGGGCAAAGTAATGCTTGATCGCCAGGATCTGCCGCCGATAGCGCAGCGAGCTTTGCGCCAGCAGCCGGATTTCGGACAGGCTGTCCAGCACCACCCGGTCCGGCCGGGCGCGAGCGACGGCTTCGAAAATCTGCTTGGTGGTCTCGCCCAGTTCGAGGTCGGAGGAATAGAGCAGGCTCTGCTGCTGCTCGGAATCCAGCAGGCTTTCCGGCGGAAGCAGTTCGAACACTTCGATGCCGTCGTCCAGCGACCAGCCATGGGAGGCCGCGCCGTCGCGCAGCTCGCGCTCGGTCTCCGACAGGGTGATATAGAGGCATTTCTCGCCGGCCCTGGCGCCTTCCATCAGGAATTGCAGCGCCACGGTGGTCTTGCCGGTCCCCGGCGCGCCTTCCAGCAGGAAGACATGGCCGCGCGAAAATCCGCCCGACAAAATATTGTCGAGCCCCCAAATGCCGGACTTTGCCTTGGTGGTGATTGGTTCAACCGAGTTCATGCGACCCCTCAACAGGGGGGCAAACTCCATTTGGCACCAGCCGGTTCCCCGAAAATGGAACTATTTTGGCGGGGAGAACTCCGGCCACCCGCGCGAGCAGCGGGTGAAAACTGTCGGGCTGCGATGCCGGGTTTCCAGACCGCGTCTGCCGCTTATCGCTTCTCGATCACGAGGCTCTGCACGGCGCGGCCGAAATAGCCGGTGACGTCCGCAAGCCGCGCGGTGGCAAGTCCCGCGCCGTCGGGACCGATCAGGGATTCGCCATCGAGCAGAATCCACTCGCCGACCGGCTGGCGCGCAAGACTGACGGTGAGATCGGCGTTGATGAAGGTCCATTCCCGGAAATC
The DNA here is from genome assembly GCA_963721275.1 of uncultured Alphaproteobacteria bacterium. Lineage (GTDB taxonomy): Bacteria > Pseudomonadota > Alphaproteobacteria > Rhizobiales > Xanthobacteraceae > Bradyrhizobium. The sequence goes on from CAVRIQ010000004.1 coordinate 75,474, forward strand.
CAGCGCGGCCGCGGTGCCGTTGCAGAAATCCGCCGCCACCACGGCGCGCATGGCTTGCGAGATCGAAAACCCCTCGACCAGCGGCCGGTCGACCCGATACCAGATCGCGCCCGGACCCGGCGCGCCGAACCGGCCGCGGGCGGCGCGCAGCGAAATGCCGGTCACGAACGGACTGGAGGAGAAATCCGCGGGCTCATGTTGCGACTGATCGGGTCCGGGAAGCTCGACCGGATGATGCCCGACATCGGCCGGCAGCGTCAGCGCCTGCGCCCTGATCTTGAGGATGGTCGCGCCGACCACGACCACGTCCCCGGCCAGCAGCCTGACCGCACACAGCTGGATCTTGCGGCCCTCGCGCAGCACTTCGCGCTGAAGCGTCAGCGGCGCCAGCGGCACCGGGCGCATCAGATCGATGGTGACGCGCGCGATCTGCATCGGCTCCCGCGTGGGGATGGCCTCAGCCGCCCATGTGACCAGGGCCGCCGGCGCCGAGCCGTGCTGCATGCCGCCGTCCCATGGGCCGGCGGCGTCGGGACTCGTGACGACACGATTGCCGTCGACGCGATAGATGGCTTGCATCGGGATTGATTCCGGTTTTCGCAGCCTGCGCTACCCGGATGCCGCGCGATGCGCAAGCGGGGCTCCCGGCTGTCCGGGGCCACGACAGAGGGGCGCCGGGCCGGCCCGTGCGTCAGCTGGCGGCCGCGAGCGATCTTTCGAATCCGTTGGGTACTTCGATATCGACCTCAAGGGTCGAGACGTGCTTGCCGCGGTCCATCCTGACGATGACCTTGTCCGGATCGAGCGTGATATGCCGCGACACCGCGGCGAGGATCTCCGCCCGCAGCAGTCCCAACAGGTCGGGCTGGCCGCGCAAGCCGCGTTCATGCGCCAGCAGGATCTGCAGCCGTTCCCGTGCAACCGGCGCGGAGGCGTCGCGGCCGGTGAAGCGCCGCAGCAGATTCATCATGCCGCCCTCCGTCCCAGCAACCGGTTCATCAGGCTCTTGCGTTCGACCGGCACCACCATGGGGACGGCTTCGCCCATCAGGCGACGGGCGGCGTCGACATAGGCGCGGGCCGGCGCGCTGGTGGCATTGTTCAGGGTAACCGGCGAGCCGACGTTCGAGGCAAGCAGCACGTCCTGGCTCTCGGGGATGATGCCGAGCAGCGGCGTCGCAAGGATTTCGAGAATATCGTCGATGCTGAGCATCTCGCCGCGGGAGGCGCGCCCCAAATCGTAGCGGGTGATCAGCACGTGCTTCTCTACCCGCTCGCCCTTCTCGGCCTTCACGGTCTTCGAATCGAGCATGCCGATGATGCGATCGGAATCGCGCACCGAGGAAACCTCGGGATTGGTGACGACGACGGCCTCGTCCGCATAGCGCATGGCGAGCGTGGCGCCGCGCTCGATGCCCGCCGGGCTGTCGCAGAGAATCCAGTCGAATTTGGTTCGCAGATCCGCGATGATGCTGCCGACACCCTCGTCCGTCAGGGCGTCCTTGTCCCGGGTCTGCGACGCCGGCAGCAGCCACAAATTCTCCAGACGCTTGTCGCGAATCAGCGCCTGCGAGAGTTTTGCGACGCCCTGCACGACATTGATGAGATCGAACACGACCCGCCGCTCCGCCCCCATGACCAGGTCGAGGTTGCGCAGCCCGACGTCGAAATCGACGACGACCACCTTCTCTCCCATTTGCGCGAGCGCCGCGCCGAGGGCTGCCGTGGAAGTCGTCTTTCCGACCCCACCCTTGCCGGACGTTACGACCAAGACTTTGGCCATTCTTGCCTCCTTGCCGATTAATTCAGCGGTGTGATTCGCATGATGTCGCCTTCGAGCCAGGCCTGAGCCGGCCGATTGCGCAAATTGGCGTCGATGTCTTCAGCGGTCTGGTAGTAGCCGTCGATGGCCAAGAGCTCGGCCTCGATCTTCTGACAGTAGATCCGCGCGGCGGAATTGCCGTTGACGCCCGCCATCGCGCGGCCGCGCAGCGCGCCGTAGATATGGATGGAGCCGCCGGCGACGATCTCCGCGCCGGAGCCGACCGACCCCAGCACCGTCACGTCGCCTTCGGTAAACACGATCGACTGGCCCGAGCGCACCGGGCTTTCCAGCAGCAGCGAGGTCGGTTTCGGTTTGGCTTCGGGCTTCTTCGGTTCGTTCTGCATCAGCACAGTCGGGCGCCCGCCGGTCAGCAAAGGCGGCATGCTGGTCGTGAGGTGGGCGGCGTCCACGCCCTCGATGCCGAGGACGCGGATATCGCGCTGTTCGAGGCTGGCGACGAGGTGAGCGATGGCGGATTGGCTGAGGTCCACGGCGGCGAGGTCGAGCACCACCGGCTTGCCGACAAAAAAGCCGGGCGAACGGGCCAGCGTGGCGTCGATTTCCTCGAGCCAGCCCACAATCGGAACGACGGGGGAAAAGACGAACGCGACATAGGAGCGGCCGCGCATGCGAACCAGCTGACGTGTTGGCTCCCTGGTTCCGTGCATGGTCGACAACTCGCCTTTCTTATCGAATGGTTAATGATCGGCGGTCTTGGTTAACGCTTGATTAATGGCACCGGTTATTCGCTGCGGAGCGGCCGATCGGGCGGTGACGAAGCATGCTGTCCGGCCGATGGTTCGAGGCCGCGCGGCGGCGGGCCGAAGATGCGCGCGGGATTATTTTTGTCGACTTTGTGGCTGCGCTGCGCTCGGGCGACCGGCGCCTAATGCCTGCCAACCGGGAATTCATCGCATTTTCCGCATCGCTCCGAAGTTGTTGCTAAGCAAAAACTAACCCCAATTCGGTCGAGGTTCGGACTTATTAATGTCTCGCCCGGGTTCCATCACATCCCGGTGACGTCGCCCGCCCGATTGCTGGCGAGGTCATTTCCGCCGCCGTGAAAGGCGGACACTTGTCGGGGGACAGGGCAATGGAAACGACGGGGACGGCGCGGTGCCGCGATTTCAGTCGCGGGCCGACGCGGGTGACGCGCGGTGCGGCTCCGGTATCGGACTCTTTGATTCAAATTCTCCAGCCGGAATTTGCATTTCGTTCGAAGTCTATACCGGAACTTTGCGGGCGACGGTCCCCGCCGCTTTGAAATTCTGTCCAATACAGCCGGAGAAACATCCACAGGTCAGTTGCCGCGGCGCCGACCGGCGACCGCGGTGTAATTCGTAAGCGTGATGAGGAGTAGCGTATGAGTAGCCTGAGTGAGCACGAGCACGACAATCTCAATCCCAACGAACCCTCGTACTATGCGCCGCGCTGGTTGCGCCAAAGATCCGAGCCGCGATTGGCCCCTTCGCACGAAGCGATATCCGAGCCGGCCAGAAGCCCGCTCTCCTCTCCGGCCTCTCTCGATACCCAGCTCGAGAAAGCGGTTTCCAACGCCCTGTGGCATCCGCTCGATCCCGAAATCATTCACGAACCACCCGGGCTCGCGGAAGAACTGGATCGAAGTGCGGCGCTGATTACGGTCGCCGGACGCTTCGCCGCAGCCGTCGGCGTCTCCGCGATCGTGGCGCTGTTCTTTGTCATCATGGTGCCTGCGTCACGGCTGCCGGATAGTAGCGGCTCGACCGCTTCCGGAATCATCCGGTCGATCAAGGCCGCTCTGCTTCAGCCGGGCCAGCGCGAGGAAGGATCGAAGCCGGCGATCGCCGAATTTCAACCGATCCTCGCATCCGCCCAAAGCAGCCAGCCCGCCACGCGCGAGCAGTCCGAGCAGCTGCTTCAGCAGTTCCTGCAATGGCGTCAAAAACCCAACTCAACCGAAACAACGCAATAGTGCAGACCACCAATCAAACGAGGGGAGAAACGAAGATGCCTGATCAAGAGTCCATGATGGCCTTGGTGGGGAGTTTGCGATGACCCCTCGCTGGATCGCCGTTCTGTTCGGCGCCTTGCTCGCGAGCGGCGCGAGCGCCGCACCCGGTGGCAACACCGAGGTCGTTCGCGACCTGGCGGGCCGCGTCGGACCGATCGTCGGTTCGGCGCTGGCCTGCACCGATATCGCGCGGCCGCGCATTCAGACCATCGTCGACAAGTTCGCGGCGGTGATCAAGGAAGCCTCGTCCAACGAGGCCGAGCGCGACGACCTTACGCAGCTGCTCAATCGCAGCGTCGCGGACGGCCGCAACGCCGTCACCACCGGCAAGATGGATTGCCGGCTGGCCGAGCGCCAGCTTGCCGATCTCGAACGATCGATCGCCGGGCCCAGCGCCGGACCGTCGCTGGCGGGCGTGATCGGCCCGTCGGCCGCCGCCGCGGCCACATCGATCGCACCGGTGCCGACAGGCCCGCCGGTACGCGGCGTCACCGATCGCGAAATTCGATTCGGCATCGCGGGACCGTTTTCCGGCCCGGCCAAGGAACTCGGCCGCCAGATGAAGCTCGGGATCGATACCGCCTTCAACCGGGTCAACGATGCCGGCGGCGTGGACGGCCGGCAGCTCCGGCTGATCGCCGCCGACGACGGCTATGAACCGGCCCGGACGCTCGAGGCCATGAAGCAGCTTTACGACAAGGACCAGGTGTTCGGCTTCATCGGAAATGTCGGAACGCCCACCGCCGCCGTCGCGGTGCCCTACGCACTGGAGCGGCGGACGCTGTTCTTCGGCGCATTCACCGGCGCCAACATCCTGCGCAACGATCCGCCCGACCGTTACGTCTTCAACTATCGTGCGAGCTACGCGGAGGAAACCGATTCCGTCGTCCACTATCTGGTGAAACTGCGCCGGATCCCGCCGAGACAGATCGCGGTTTTCGCCCAGCAGGATTCCTACGGCGATGCCGGATTCGCAGGTGTCGCCAAGGCGTTTCGCACGCTCGGCGCCAACGACGGCGCGATCGTGCGGCTCAACTACAAGCGCAACACCGTGGACGTGGACGAAGCGGTCAGTCAGCTGAGAGCGCAGAAGCCGCCGATCAAGGCCGTGGTCATGGTGGCCGCCTATCGGGCCGCCGCAAAGTTCATCGAGAAGACGCGCGACCTCTATCCCCAGATGATCTACACCAACGTGTCGTTCGTGGGCAGCACCTCGCTTGCCGAGGAGCTGGAGCTGTTGGGGCCGCGCTTTGCCACCGGCGTCATCGTGACCCAGGTGGTGCCGGCGGTCGGCGGTTATTCGAGCGCGGTGCTGGAATACAAGAACGCGCTTGCCAAATATTTTCCCGGCGAGGCGCCGGATTACGTGTCGCTCGAGGGTTATGTTGCCGCCAACGTGCTGATCCAGGGCCTCAGGCGTGCGGGTCCGCAACTCGACACCGAGCGGCTGATCGACAACCTCGAGAGCATGCGCAATCTCGACCTCGGTCTCGGAACTTCTCTCAACTTCGGCCGCTCGGAACACCAGGCTTCGCACAAGATCTGGGGAACCGCGCTTGACGATAGCGGAAAGTACCAGCCGATCGACCTCGAATAGGCAGCGAGACCGGGCGTACGCGCGAGCGTGCGCCCGATCTCGGCTTCTCACAGCGGCGGATCGACGGCCTCGTCGTATTCCTTCTTGAACCGCGCGATCAATTCGGCTGCCGGCACGACCTTGCCGACGCTGCCGACGCCCTGGCCGCTGCCCCAGATTTCCTTCCAGGCTTTCGGCTTGGCGCGCTCACCCGAGGCGTCGGTCCCGAAACTCATTTTCGACGGATCCGACTGCGGCAGGTTGTCGGGATCCATGCCGGCCGCCACGATCGACGGCTTCAAATAGTTGCCGTGCACGCCGGTGAACAGGTTGGAATAGACGATGTCCTCGGCGACCGAAGCAGTGATCATCTGCTTGTAGCCCTCCACCGCGTTGGCTTCGGTGGTGGCGATGAACGCCGAGCCGATATAGGCAAAGTCGGCCCCCAGCAGCCGCGCCGCGCGGATGGCGCGGCCGTTGCCGATGGCGCCCGACAGCGCGATCGGCCCGTCGAACCATTGCCTTGTCTCCGCCACGAAGGCGAACGGCGATATCGTCCCGGCATGACCGCCGGCGCCGGCCGATACCAGGATCAGGCCGTCCGCGCCCTTCTCGACCGCCTTGTGCGCGAATTTCTGGTTGATCACGTCGTGAAAGACGATGCCGCCCCAGCGATGCGCGGCCTGATTGAGTTCTTCGCGCGCGCCCAGCGAGGTGATGATCATCGGCACCTTGTGCTTCTCGCAAAGCGCGAGATCCTGATCGAGCCGGTTGTTCGAGCGATGCACGATCTGATTGACGGCGAACGGCGCCGACGGCCGCTCGGGATGCGCCTTGTCGTGGGCCGCAAGCTCTTCCTTGATCCGGACCAGCCACTCGTCGAGCAGCGCGGCGGGGCGCGCATTCAGCGCCGGAAACGATCCGACGACGCCCGCCTTGCACTGCGCGATCACGAGATCGGGCACGGAAATGATGAACAGCGGCGCACCGATCACGGGAATCGACAGACGGCCCTTGAACAAGGCAGGCATGGACATTCGGTAAGATCCTTTTTGGTTTTGCAGGGATTGCTTATCCAGGCGGAGGCGGGGCGTATTGCGCTATTGCGCTGAGAATGCCCGACATCGTACCAGCAAGGCAACCGCGCCCAAACACGGCTACCCCGCGCAGCGCTGCCGGCACACCCCTACTGACATAGCGCACTGGTGACGTAGTTGTCGGTCCGGCAGTCGTCCGGCTTCCGGGCCCGGCCCGGGATCAGCACTTTCGCCGAGCAGCTTTCGGCGGAATCGGTGTTGAGACTCTTGCCTTCCTTATAGCCTTTGGACTGGCAGAGCCGGTCGGCGCCAAGCTTGCAGTCCGGCGAGCCATTTGCCGACACCGGACAGATCGTGCGCCCGGACACCATGGAGGAGGGCCTGGCGAGGCGCGTCAGGCTGTCGGAAGCGCCCTTCGCCGCATCCTTGGCGCGCATATTCAAATCCTCGATGGTTTCCCGCGGGCCCTTCAGCGACGGCAGCTTGTCGAGCAGCTTGCCTATCTCGTTGATCAGGCCCGGGTTGTCTTCGCGCGCCGGCGCGGGAGATGGCGGTGCGGGCGCACCTTGCTGGGGCGAGGCTTGCTGGGGTGAGGCTTGCTGGGCCGGCTCCTGAACGCCAAGCGCTGGCGGCGGCGAGGTGGCTTGCGGCCAGGCGGTGCCGGCGGTTAGCAGCGACATCGACATCGCCAGCGTCGCTCGCGCGATCGCCGGCATCGCGGTCGCGACATGCGCCCTCGCCTGCGCGATGAGGTTGTCGGGTCGAGCCATCATGACATCGAACGTAACCTGAAGCCGCGAAGCCGAAAAGCCTTTCACGACGGTCTTCAGATCATTCGGAGTGCGACGACAAAACCAAGCACGAGGACGGCGGCGCCGAGCGCAACCCACAACCCCAGATGTTTCTCGATCCTCACCCGGATCCATTCGCCGTAGCGGTTGAGCAGGATCGCGACCACGAAGAAGCGCCCGCCGCGGGCGATGATCGAGCACAGCATGAACAGCCAGATGTTGTAGCCGGCAAAACCCGAGGTGATGGTCACGAGCTTGTAGGGGATCGGTGTCAGGCCCTTGCCGATGATGATCAGGGCACCCCATTCGGCATAGGAGGCACGGAAGGCTTCGACCTTGCCGCCCAAACCGTAAAACTCGATCAGCCAATGCCCGAGGAAATCGTAGAGCAGTGCGCCGATCGCGTATCCGAGCATCCCGCCCACCACCGACGTCACGGTGCAGATCAGGGCGTAAAGCCAGGCCCGCTGCGGGCGCGCCAGCGACATCGGGATCAGCATCACGTCGGGGGGGACCGGGAAGAACGAGCTTTCGGCGAACGCCACCGCGCCCATGATCCAGAGCGCGTAGGGCTTGTGGGCGGCGTCGATACACCAGTCGTAAATCCGTCTCAGCATGGCGCGATGAACCACCATGGGGCGGATTTGTCCATGCCGGGAATTTGCGGAATTTCGTTAAATCTCAATGGCGCTTGCGAAGCGTGCGGCCTTCGAGCGCGGCAATTGGTCGCCGCGCGACCCGGGGCGGTGAAGCCTTGGGCATTTTCACGGTCGATTTCGGCAACTTCGGCATCTTCTCGGCGATGCCGAGCAGGTGCTCGCGCCGCGCCATTTCGCGCCACACGTCCTCGGGCCGCACGCCCGCCGATGCCCATAAAACCGTGAGATTGTAGAGAAGGTCGGCGCTCTCGCGGACCACCGCTTCGGGATTGCGGTTGACGGCGTCGATTACGACCTCGATGGCTTCCTCGGCCAGTTTCTTGGCCATCTTGGCCGGGCCGCGCTGGAACAGCCGGGCGGTTCGCGAGATTGCCGGATCGAGATCCTTGGCCGCGAGCACCGCATGATAGAGCCGTTCGAGCGAATCACTCATTTTCTCAAGCTAATCCAAACCGGTGGCCAGCGTGTTAACGGGCCGGTCCTCAAGCAGAAAATCCGCCGGCCACGCGGGGGGACGCGTCCGGCGGATCAATCGGTTGGCGAAACATGGTTGCCCGCCGGCGGGCGGATACCCGCTGGACAGGCGCGCTACCAGGGGGAGCCGGTGGGCTGGCCGCCAGATTCGGACTCTCGGCCATAGGAACCGTAGCCGGGGCCGTAATACCCGGGACCGCCGCCGTAATAGGCCGGACCACCGCCGTAATAGCCGGGAGCGGGGCCGTAATAGGCCGGGCCACCATAATAATCCTCGTCATAGGCACGGCGGTTCTGGGTGGCCGCGATCGCCAGACCGGTGCCGATAATGCCGGCAAATGCGGCCGCAGCGGCGGCGCCGCCGCCTCCGCCCCGATAGCCCCTGCGACGGGCGCTGATGTCGGTGGCCCCGCTGGCCGCCCGCGCGGCCGAAAGACCTTCTTCGGCCGACGGCGCCGAGCCGGCGCGAGCCAGCGACGGCTCGACGACCGTGAGCGCCATCGCTGCGACGGTCGCCATCACGGCGGCGCGCCGAAACGACGAAAACACTGCTTTTCGCGCAGACATCTCGAATATCCTCCATGGATGGCCCGGCCCGTCAGGCCGCCTGTAATCAACCAATGAGCGCATGTTAGGTTCCCGAAACCGAACCCAAGCTGAACGATCGGTGGCGCAATCGTGGCGGTGATCGGCCGTTCGGACGTCATCCGGCCGCATGTTGGCGAGCCGCGCTCCGGCGGTCATCAAACCAACGTCAAGCCCGTGGCGCTGGTGCCCCGAATTCGAAGTAGTCCCGATGCGCGTGAGTTCGGCCATTGCCACCAGTTGCATTCGGCTTCGCCGAAAGGTCTTTTGGCTGTTGGGTGATTTCAGTGCGAGCGACGAACGCGCGCAAGCCATCCGCGGCGGATATTGTCGCCGACAGCTTCCTGCCGCCGCTGGACAGCCGCCTGATCAATTGAGCAAAACACCCCCCGCGCCCTGTATCTTGCGGGCGTTCCCTGATTAGATGGAACTCCTGGCGGCGGTACGCCGGCAGCCCGCTTTTCGAGTCCTCACGGCATGTCCCTGTTTCGGCTTTACACGCGCGTTCTTGAACTGCTCGGCAAAGAGGCGCGGCTGGGCTGGATCCTTGCCGGCGCCAATCTGCTGCTGGCCGGCGCGCAATTCGCCGAACCGGTGCTGTTCGGCCGCATCGTCGACGTGCTTTCCGGCAATCCATCGAACGGCCCGCTGGGATCGACGTCGGCCTGGCCCCTGCTGGCGGCGTGGGCGGCGTTCGGCCTGTTCACCATCGGCGCCAGCGCATGGGTCGCGCTGCACGCCGACCGGCTGGCGCACCGCCAGCGCCAGGCGGTGCTGACGAATTATTTCGAGCACATCATGCAATTGCCGCTGACCTTCCACACCGGCACCCATTCCGGCCGCCTGATGAAGGTGATGCTGAACGGAACCGACGCATTATGGCGGCTGTGGCTCGGATTCTTCCGCGAGCATTTCGCCGCGATCATGTCGCTGGTGGTGCTGCTGCCGCTGGCGCTTTACATCAACTGGCGGCTGGCGATCCTGCTGTTCGCCTTGTGCGTGGTATTCACGGTGCTGACGACGCTGGTGGTGCGCAAGACCTACGGCATGCAGAACGAGGTCGAGGCGCATTACAGCGATCTGTCCGCGCGCGCCTCCGACGCGCTCGGCAACGTCGCGCTGGTGCAGAGCTTCGTGCGCATCGATGCCGAGGTACAGGGTCTGCGCTTCGTCGCCGACAAGCTGCTCGCGGTGCAGATGCCGGTATTGTCGTGGTGGGCGCTGGTCACCGTCATCACGCGGGCGTCGACCACCATCACGGTGCTGGCGATCTTCACCGTCGGCATCGCGCTGCATGCGCAGGGTCTCACGTCAGTCGGCGAGATCGTGATGTTCGTCTCTTTCGCCACCATGCTGATCCAGAAGCTCGAACAGGTGGTCTCCTTCGTCAACAACGTATTCATGGAAGCGCCGCGCCTGCAGGAATTCTTCAACGTGCTGGATGCGGTGCCGGCGGTGCACGACCGGCCCGACGCGATCGACACCGGCCGGCTCGCGGGGCTCGTCGAATTCAACGACGTGTCGTTTTCATATGACGGAAAGCGGCCCGCGGTCGAAGACCTGTCCTTCACCGCGCTGCCCGGCGAGACCATCGCGCTGGTCGGCCCGACCGGCGCCGGCAAATCCACCGCCATCGCGCTGCTCCATCGCGCGTTCGATCCGCAGTCGGGCTTCATCAGGATCGACGGCATGGACGTCCGCGGCCTGACGCTGACGGCGCTGCGGCGGAATATCGGCGTGGTGTTTCAGGAAGCGCTGTTGTTCAATCGAACGATTGCCGACAATCTGCGCGTCGGCAGGCCGGACGCCTCAGACGAGGAAATGCGGATCGCAGCGGCCCGCGCACAGGCGCTGGAATTCATCGAACGCAGCGAACAGGGATTCGAGACCTCTGCCGGCGAGCGCGGCCGCATGCTGTCCGGCGGCGAGCGGCAGCGGTTGTCGATCGCGCGCGCGCTGTTGAAGGATCCGCCGATCCTGATCCTCGACGAGGCGACCAGCGCGCTCGATGCGGTCACCGAAGCCAAGGTCAATGCCGCTCTCGACGAAGTGATGAAGGGACGCACGACGTTCGTGATCGCGCACCGGCTCTCGACCATTCGCAACGCCACGCGCATCCTGGTGTTCGATTCCGGCCGCGTGATCGAAAGCGGAACGTTCGATGAACTGGTGGCGCAAGGCGGCCGTTTCGCGGAACTCGCCAGAGCGCAGTTCATGGTTCAGGAAAGTGCGCGGGCCAGCATTCAAACGCGCGAAACCGACAGCACCGCTGTCAAGATCTGAGTATCGTCGAAATTCGGCTTATTTCGTCCACGATTTAATCGCACAGCCTCTGTTCTGGATCGGCAAGCCGGTATAGGTTTGCATCCGCCGTAGCCGACGGCGCCGGACACGCTTGAAACCCGAACGTCACATGTCAGGACCTCCTTTTTCGAAGGCGGGTCTCAAAGGACCGGAATCGGATTGTGCATTTTCTTCGCTCGCTGCTTCGCAAGTCGTCCCTGAGCTGGATCGTTGTTGTAGCCGCGCTCGGCATCGTCGCCCCGCGGCTCGCGCATGCCGAAGCCCATCTGCTCATTGAAGCCGACACCGGAAAGGTCCTCGAGGCCGAGAACGCCACCTATCCCTGGTATCCGGCATCGCTGAGCAAGCTGATGACGGCCTATGTCACGCTGAAGGCGGTCAAGGAGGGGCGCCTCACGCTCGACACGCTGTTCACGGTATCGCCGGTCGCCGCCTCCCAGTCGCCCTCGAAGATGGGTTTCCGGCCGGGCACCCAGGTCACGGTCGACAACGCGCTGAAGATGATGATGGTGAAATCGGCCAACGACATGGCCGTGGTGCTGGCCGAGGGCGTCGGCGGTTCGATCGACGGGTTCTCGGCGCTGATGAACCAGAACGCGCAGCGGCTCGGCATGACGCAGACGAGCTACGTCAATCCGAACGGCCTGCCCGCGGACGGCCAGATCACTTCGGCGCGCGACCTTGCGATCCTGGCTCGCGCCATCATTCGCGATCTGCCGGAATACGAATATTTCGTCCACATTCCCTCGATCCGCTTCGGCCGCAAGGTCACGCAGAATTTCAACAAGCTGATCGGGCGCTATCCCGGCGCCGACGGTTTCAAGACCGGCTTCATCTGCGCTTCCGGCTACAATCTGGTGGCGTCGGCCACGCGCAACGGCAAGCGCCTGATCGCGGTGGTGCTCGGCGCCTCGTCCGGCCAGATGCGCGCGGTGCGCGCCGCCCAGATGCTCGAGCGCGGCTTTGCCAACAACACGCTGTCGTGGCTGCGTCCCTCGCTCGGCACGGTCGACAATCTGGCGCCGATCGATGCCTCGCCGCCGAACCTGCGCGACGAGATGTGCAGCGGCAAGCGCCACAAGCCGGCCAGCGACGAAGACGAGGACACGGTCGCCAGCAGCGGCAGCGGTGAAAACGGCATCACCTTCTTCGCCGCCGGGCTGCAGCCGCCGATACTGAAGCCGTCGGAACTGCTGGCGCAGGCGCCCGCGGCCTCGGAGCCGATCGTCGTTTACACCGGCCCGACCCGGACCGGCGCCGCACTGGCTGCGGCCGTCGCCGCGGATTCCGCAAAGCAGGCGTCGTCGCGGCATCGCGGAAAAAAGACCCGGATTGCGGCGAAGAAGCCCGATGGCGCGGCGGAGCCGAAGGCCGAGGCCAAGGAAGCCGGCAAGGAAACCGACAAGACTGCCAAGTCCGATAAGAAGTCCGACAAGAAGTCCGAGCCGAAATCCGCGGCCAGGCCGGCCACCGTCAAGCACGCGAACGCCAAGCCCGGCGGCGCCCCGAAGACGGGCGAAAAGCCCGTCGCCGCGGCCGCGAAGCCAGCAAAGCCCAAGGCCGTCTCAAAGCCTTCGACCAAGCCCAAGAGCAGCACCAGCGACGCCGGGCCCGCGGATCAAAAGAGCGCCGCGCCGCGCACGTAAGCACCGCTTCGGCCGGCCGGAAGCCGGCCCGGTTTACTGTCCGATGCGTCATAACGCGCGAGCGCCTTGCCATGGGCCGCCGCATTGCTCAATACTGCCCAAAACAAGACATCCCGGCCCCCCAATCGGGGCCGGAAACCGGAAGAGGAAACCACCATGGAGCGCATCTGGCTCAAGCAATATCCGGCCGGCGTGCCCGCCGATATCGATGTGACCCAGTACCCATCGCTGGTCGAATTGCTGGAAGAAAGCTTCGCCAAATTCGGCGACCGCAAGGCCTTCATCTGCATGGACAAGTCGATCACCTATCGCGATCTCGACCAGATGTCGCAGGCGCTCGCGGCCTATTTGCAGAGCAAGGGCCTGCAGAAGGGCGCCCGCGTCGCGCTGATGATGCCGAACGTGCTGCAATATCCGGTTGCGACCACGGCCGTGCTGCGCGCGGGCTTCGCGGTGGTGAACGTCAACCCGCTCTATACCCCGCGCGAGCTCGAGCACCAGCTCAGGGATTCCGGCGCCGAAGCCATCATCGTACTGGAAAACTTCGCGCACACCGTGCAGCAGGTGCTCGCGAAGACCGCGGTCAGGCATGTCATCATCGGCAGCATGGGGGACATGCTCGGTCTCAAGGGCATGATCGTCAATCTGGTGGTGCGGCGCGTGAAGAAGATGGTGCCGCCTTTTTCGATTCCGGGCGCGGTCTTGTTCAACGACGCGGTCGCCGCCGGCCGCGGCATGACGTTCAGCAAGCCGAAGATCGGACCCGACGACGTCGCCTTCCTGCAATATACCGGCGGCACCACCGGCGTCTCCAAGGGCGCGACGCTGCTTCACCGCAACATTCTCGCCAACGTGCTGCAGAACGACGCCTGGCTGCAGCCCGCGCTGGCGGCGCCCCCGCATGTCGACCAGATCTTCATCGTCTGCGCGCTGCCGCTCTATCACATCTTCGCGCTGACGGCGTGCTTCCTGCTGGCGGTGCGCGCCGGCGGCGTCAATCTCTTGATCCCCAATCCGCGCGACATGGCCGGCTTCATCAAGGAACTGATGAAGTACCAGGTCAACAGCTTCCCCGCCGTCAACACGCTCTACAACGGGCTGCTGCACCATCCCGATTTCGGCAAGATCGATTTCTCCAAGCTGAAGATTTCCAACGGCGGCGGCATGGCGGTGCAGCGTCCGGTGGCCGAGCAGTGGAAGAAGCTGACGGGCTGCAGCATCGCCGAAGGCTACGGCCTGTCGGAGACCTCGCCGACGCTGACCTGCAACACCGCGACCTCCTCCGAGTTCAATGGCTCGATCGGCGTTCCCGTGCCTTCGACCTATATCTCGATCCGCGACGACGACGGCAACGAAGTGCCGCTCGGCCAGCCCGGCGAAATCTGCGCCAAGGGCCCGCAGGTGATGGCAGGCTACTGGAACCGGCCCGACGAAACCGCCAAGGTGATGACCGCGGACGGCTACTTCCGCACCGGCGATATCGGCATCATGACGCCCGACGGCTACACCAAGATCGTCGACCGCAAGAAGGACATGATCCTGGTGTCGGGCTTCAATGTCTATCCCAACGAGATCGAGGAAGTGATCGCCAGTCATCCCGGCGTGCTGGAATGCGCCGTGATCGGCGTCCAGGACGAACGTTCCGGCGAAGCCGTCAAGGCGTTCGTCGTGAAGAAGGATCCGAACCTCACCGCCCACGACATCATCGCGTTCTGCCACGAGCAACTGACCAACTACAAGATTCCGAAGCAGATCGAATTCAGGACCGAGCTGCCGAAGACCAATGTCGGAAAGATCCTGCGCCGCCAGTTGCGCGACGAAAAGAAGGCCGCGGCGGCCTGAGCCACCGGGGCGTCGCGGCCGATGACAGAACCGTGAACGCGCGGAGCCATTGCTGTTTCCGCGGCGCCGAATATTGTGCCCCTCGCCTGCCCCGTTTAAGAAATATCCGCACCCTCAGGGAGAATTGACGATGACCATCAAAGTTGGCGACAAGCTGCCGGAAGCAAAATTTCGCGTGATGACGGCGGAGGGACCGCAGGTCAAGACCACCGACGATATCTTCAAGGGCAAGAAGGTCGCGCTGTTCGCGGTGCCCGGCGCCTACACCGGCACCTGCCACAAGATGCATCTGCCGAGCATTTTCCTCAACGCCTATGCCATCAAGGACAAGGGCGTGAACAGCATCGCGATCGTCTCGGTCAATGACGCCTTCGTCATGAATGCGTGGAAGCGCGACACCGACCAGCGCGACGAAGCCACCTTCCTCGCCGACGGCAATGCCGACTTCACCAGGGCGATCGGCATGGAGCTCGACGCCTCCGGCAACGGCCTCGGCATCCGCTCCAAGCGCTACTCGATGCTGGTGGATGACGGCGTGGTCAAGACGCTCAACCTCGAGCCGGCCCCCGGCAAGGTCGAGGTCTCCGGCGGCGACACGCTGCTCGGGCAGCTGTAAGTGCTGGTTAGACCCGCCTGCATCCAAGAATGACGTCATGCCCGGGCTTGTCCCGGGCATCGACGTTCTTGCTGGCGTCGCCGAAGACGTGGATGGCCGGGACACAGCCCGGCCATGACGAGGTTGATACCTGCGGGTTCCTCGCGTCAGCTTTTCAGTCTGGCCATCGCGACGCCGTCGCGCGCCAGCTGGTCGGCGCGCTCGTTGTCGTCGTGGCCGGCGTGACCCTTGACCCAGTGCCAGCGGACTTCATGCGATTTCAGCGCGGCGTCGAGGCGCTGCCACAGTTCGACGTTCTTGACCGGCTTCTTGTCCGCGGTGCGCCAGCCGTTCCTTTTCCAGCCGTGGATCCAGCCGGTGATGCCCTGACGCACATACTGGCTGTCGGTGTAGAGATCGACGGTGCAGGGTTTTTTCAGGGCTTCCAGCGCCGAGATCGCCGCCATCAGCTCCATGCGGTTGTTGGTGGTATGCGCCTCGCCGCCCTTCAATTCCTTTTCGACGTCGCCGAATTTCAGGATCGCGCCCCAGCCGCCGGGCCCGGGATTGCCCGAGCAGGCGCCGTCGGTGTGAACGATGACGGCGGGAAGCGAACTCACGCCACCAGCCCCGAGGCAGCGACGCCGTAATCGCGCATGCTGGCGACGCTCTGCTGAAAGCGCAGCTTGCGCAAATATTCGAGCGGATCCTTCGGCCGCACCAGCGCGCCCGGCGGAACGTTGAGGAAATCGACCAGCCGCGTCAGCAGGAAGCGCAGCGCCGCGCCGCGCGCCAGCAGCGGCAGCGCGTTCTCCTCGGCTTCCGACAATTTGCGCTCGCGGCCATAGGCATTGAGAAACGCGCGCGCCTTGGTGACGTTGAACGAGCAATCGCTCTCGAAGCACCAGGCGTTGAGGCAGATCGCGACGTCATAGGCGAGCATGTCGTTGCAGGCGAAGGTGAAGTCGATCAGCCCGGACACCCGCTCGCCGAGAAAGAGAACGTTGTCGGGAAACAGATCGGCGTGAATCACGCCTGACGGCAAATTCTTCGGCCAGACGCCGCCCTCGAGATAATCGAGCTCGGCCTCGATGAAGGCGCGCAATCCCGGCTGCAATTCGTCGGCACGCGACGCGGCGGCATCGAACAGCGGCCGCCAGCCCGATACCGACAGCGCGTTGGCGCGCGACATCGGAAAATCACGTCCGGCGAGATGCATTTTCGCCAGCGCCTGGCCAACGCCGGCGCAATGCGCGGCATTCGGCTTGCGCGGCCACACGCCTTCCAGAAAATCGATGATCGCCGCGGGGCGGTCCGCCAGCGTGCCGAGCGTTTCGCCGTTACGGGTCTTTACCGGCTGCGGACAGACGATGCCGCGACCGGCGAGATGCGCCATCAAGCCGAGGAAGAACGGCAGGTCGTCTTTGGCGACGCGCTTTTCATATAGCGTGAGGAAGAACGAGCCCGCCGTGGTGTGCAGCAGGAAATTGGAATTCTCGACGCCCTCGGCGATGCCCTTGTAGGACAGCAGTTCGCCGAGATCGTAAGACTTAAGGAATTCCGCAAGCTCGTCGGCGGCGACGTCGGTGTAAACCGCCATGTCAGCCTACGCCGCGTCGGGCCGCAGCGAACGCGGCAACGGAAAGAATTCGTTCTCTTCCGCGGCCGAGACCGTCTCCACCTGCAACTCGTAACGCTCGGCGAACGCGCCCATGATCTCCTCGACGATCACTTCCGGCGCCGAGGCGCCCGCGGTGATGCCGAGACTCCTGATGCCCGCAAAGCGCGACCAGTCGATATCGGCGGCGCGCTGCGCCAGCACCGCGATCTGGCAGCCTTCGCGCTCGGCGACTTCGCGCAGCCGCTGCGAGTTCGACGAGTTCGGCGCGCCGACCACGATCAGGGCGTCGACCACCGGCGCCACCTTCTTGACCGCGAGCTGGCGGTTGGTGGTGGCGTAGCAGATGTCTTCCTTGTGCGGGCCGGAGATGTTCGGAAACCGCTCCTTCAGCATCGCGACGATTTCGGCGGTGTCGTCGATCGACAGCGTGGTCTGGGTCACGAAGGCGAGGTTGTTGGGGTCCTTCGGCGTGAAGGTCTTGGCGTCTTCGGCGGTCTCGATCAGCGTCACCGCCCCCGGCGGCAATTGCCCGAGGGTTCCCACCACTTCCGGGTGATGGGAATGCCCGATCAGCAGTATTTCGCGGCCGCGCTTGAAATGGATCGCCGCCTCGCGGTGCACCTTGGTGACCAGCGGGCAGGTCGCGTCCAGCGAAAAGAAATTGCGCGCCTGGGCGTCGGCGGGCACCGATTTGGGAACCCCGTGGGCGGAAAACACCACCGGGGCATTGGTATTGTCGGGGATTTCGGCCAGTTCCTCGACGAAAATGGCGCCCTTGGTCCTCAGGCTGTCCACGACATAGCGGTTATGGACGATCTCGTGGCGGACATAGACCGGGGCGCCATAGATGGTCAGCGCCCGTTCCACGGTGTCGATCGCCCGCACCACGCCGGCGCAGAAGCCGCGTGGCGAGCAAAGCACGATTTTCAGGGGTGGTTTGGCCTGCATGGGGCAATCTCGGACCGAATCACCCCTCGCCGCCGGGCAGGGAACGGTCAATTCGGATAAGGACTTGGGACTGCTTTCGGGCGCTGTCAAGACCGTTTAGCTAACCATTGCGCGGTAAGGCCCGGACGGCTTATATAGGGCGTAATTCCCGTCATCGCTGATGACCACGGCTTCGCCCCCAGGGGGTGGGCGAAGCGCAAAGGAGATTTGCCATGAGCAATGCACCGCTGATGCCGAAGGCGACGGCCGTGTGGCTGGTCGACAATACCGCGCTGACGTTCGATCAGGTGGCGGATTTCACCAAAATGCACCCGCTCGAGGTCCGCGCCATCGCCGACGGCGACGCCGCCCAGGGCATCAAGGGCATGGACCCGATTTCGACCGGACAGCTCACCCGCGACGAGATCGAAAAGGGCGAAAAGGACCCGAACTACCGCCTGAAACTCGGCGAGAGCAAGGTGGCGCTGCCGCCGGCCGCCAAGAAGAAGGGCCCGCGCTATACCCCGGTGTCGCGCCGTCACGAGCGCCCGAGCGCGATCCTGTGGCTGGTGCGCAACCACCCCGAGCTGAAGGACGCCCAGATCATGCGGCTGGTCGGCACCACCAAGACCACCATCGCCAGCGTGCGCGACCGTACCCACTGGAACGCCTCGACCCTGACCCCGATGGATCCGGTGACGCTCGGCCTGTGCTCGCAGATCGAGCTCGATTTCGAGGTGCAGCGCGCGGCCAAGGAGAAGCCGACCGACACCGCCTATGGCGGCGCCACTTTGCTGCCGGCCTCCGAGACCACCAAGAAGGAGCCGGAATTCGAGCCATCCGAGAAGCAGCGCGACGACCTCAACGTCGACGCCGTGTTTGCAAAACTGAAGACGATCGGCGGCAAGAAGCCGGACGAGGAATAGGCGCTCGCGAGAGCGTAACGCGTCGCCATGCCGCAATTGTCATCCCCGCGCGCATGCGGGGATCCAGTACGCCGCGGCTTCCCGATTCCATCACTGACGCCTCTGGAATACTGAATCGTCCGCTGGAGCCTGTCATCGGGCGGCGCGATGCGCCGACCCGTTGGCGGATGACGGCGGTTGAGTATGTGGCGCGGCTTCGCGATCTCGCGGCCGGATACGCCCGAGGTTTGCTGAAAATTCCTTACCCTCTTCGATCAGAGGGCGCAGGGAATGCCGGGCGCCCGATGCGCCCGATAGCCGCGTGTGCAACGATAGTGGTAGTGAGCACACGCGTTGTCAGGTCACACCGGAATCACCCGGCATTCCCCGCGCAATGGTTTACGGCTTATAACGCGCTCTCCCTGGCGACCGGGCTTTTTTGCCACCATCATCCGCGAGAAATTGCTTCCCGCGAACTTGACGCCAGCGTCGGGGCGTCAGGACCACACGACTTCGCCGTCCGCAAGCCAAGCGCCCTCGTCTTTGGCGCCGCTTCCGTCCACCGCATCCTGTCCCGCGTCCGTGACGATCTCGAGCCGCCCCTCTGTGGGACAGGACGGCCGCAGGATATAAGGTGATTTGCGACTTCTGAAAATCAGAATATTTTTGCAAAAAGGGCTGGACAACCCAAAATCGGCGGTCCAGGTGATTTGCCCGCCGGGCAGACGGGAAGAGGATTTGAACCAGAGCATGATCCGCAAACAGCGGGAACCGGTCTCCCGCTTGAACGCCTGAATCGAACTGACAAAAGCGCCCACGGCACTTCCGGGATTACCCGCAAGACGGACTTGACGCGGACATGCCAAAATCGACGCGAACGACCCGACACGGATCTAACGCAGGCCCTTTCCGTTGTTCGAAATCCCCTCCCCAAGTCCGATAAATGTGTCAATCTGCATGCCTGGAGCGGCTGGGAACCGACTGCATGAGCGATCTTCGCGACTGGTTGCGTGGGAACAATCTCGAGCAATACGCCGACGCATTCGAGGCGAACGACATTGACCTGGATATCCTGGCCGACCTCGACGACCACGATCTCGAAAAACTGGGCCTGTCCCTCGGCAATCGCCGTCGGCTTTTGAAGGCGATCGCGGCGCGCAACACCGAGGCGGCCCTGATTTCCTCCCCCGACAAGGCTTCCTCGCTCGACAAATCTTCTTCCGCCGTCTTGCTTCCGTCCGGCGAGAAATCGTCCGTCGCGGAGGAGCCCGGTTCTGGTGATGCCGAACGGCGGCAGGTGACCGTGATGTTCGCTGATATGGTCGGCTCCACGGCGCTGTCGGCGAGGCTCGATCCGGAGTTGCTCGGCGGCCTGATCCGGCGATACCAGGACGCGGTGGCCGGCGCGATCGGACGTTACGGTGGCTTCGTCGCCAAGTTCATGGGCGACGGCGTGCTGGCCTATTTTGGTTTTCCCCGTGCGTTCGAGGATGCGGCGGAACGCGCCGTTCGTGCCGCAATTGGAATTCTGTCGGAAGTCGGCGCAATTGAAACCCCTGACGGCACGCGCGTGCAGGCTCGGATCGGCATCGCCACCGGCCTCGTCGTGGTCGGCGAGATCATCGGCACCGGCATGGCGCAGGAGCGGACCATCGTCGGCGAAACACCCAACCTCGCGGCAAGGCTGCAGGCATTGGCCGGGCCCGACTGCATCATCGTCAGCGAGTCGACGCACAAATTGTTAGGCGGTCTTTTCGAGCTCACCCACACCGGCGAGCACGAGCTGAAGGGCTTTGCCCGCCCGGTGCCGGCCTGGCGGGTGTGCGGCGAAGCCTCGGTCGAAAGCCGCTTTGCCGCGATCCGCACCGGGGGCCTGCCGCTGATCGGCCGCGCGCATGAAATGGGCTTGATGCGCGAACGCTGGCATCTGGCGCGGCAAGGCGAAGGCCAGATCGTGACCGTGACCGGCGAAGCCGGCATTGGAAAATCGCGCATGATCGAGGCGCTGCAGGAAGAGCTCGCAGGCGAAGCGCATGCTCGCGTCAATCTGCAGTGCTCACCCTATCACAGCGATAGCGCGCTTTACCCTGTGATCCAGTATCTCAATCGCGCCGCCGGCTTTGCAGCTGCCGATCCGGCGGATACGCGCGCCGAGAAACTTCGCGCTCTCCTTGCGGCACGACGCATCGCCGATCCGAATGCGCTGCCGCTGCTGGCCGAGCTGTTGTCGATCCCGATGGCCGGGACTGATCCCGCCGCTCAATCGCCGGCGCAACGCAAGGCATCGACACTTGCGCTGATCGTCGAAATCTTGGCGCGACTTGGCGGCGGCGATCCGGTGCTGATCGTGCTGGAAGACGCGCACTGGATCGACGCCACCACGCTCGAGATGATGACGCGGTTGACCGACAGCATCGGCCGGGCGCAACTGCTTGCCGTGGTGTCGGCGCGACCCGATTTCGTGCCGCCCTGGCAGGCGAGGCCCCACGCAACGCTGGTAACGCTCGGACGCCTCGGTCGCCCCGAATGCATGCAGGTGGTCGCGGGCGTAGCCGCCGCGCACGGCCTGTCGGCCGATACAATCGCCGCAATCATCGCCAAGACCGATGGCGTGCCCCTGTTCGTTGAAGAGCTGACCCGAAGCGTGATGGAAGCGGCGGGCGAAGATTCCGCCGTGCCGGCGACATTGAAGGACTCGTTGATGGCCCGCCTCGACCGCCTCGGCGGCGCGCGCGAGGTAGCCCAGATTGCCGCGGTGATCGGTCGGCAATTCACGTTCGCTTTGCTGGAAGCGGCTACCGGCAAAGACACCGGGGAACTCGAAGGCACGCTGGCAAGGCTGATGGCTGCGGGAATTGTGTTTCCCGAGGAGCGCGGCCTCGAACGGAGCTTCATCTTCAAGCACGCGCTGGTGCGTGACGCCGCTTATGAAAGCCTGTTGCTGATGCGCCGTCGCGAGTGGCATGGGCGCGTCGCCCAGGCGCTGGAGCAACGGTTTGGCGACGTCGCAGCGCGCGAACCGGAATTGCTGGCCTACCATTTCGGCGAAGCGGGAATAGTCCCTCTCGCTTGCAAATATCGCAGGCAGGCCGGTGACCAGGCCGTGAGCCGCTCGGCCTATGCGGAAGCGATTGCCCATTTCACGGCAGGTCTCGAACTCGCGAAGTCCCTGCCGCCACAGACCGGCCTGCAGCGGCAACTGGATTTCTGGCTGAAGCTCGGTTCGGCATTGTTTGTCACGCAGGGCCTGCAAAGCACCGAGGCCGAAACGGCCTACACCAGCGCCGCCAGGATCGGCGAAGAGCTGGACGACGGCCCCGCCTCCTTCCAGGCCAAGTGGGGCCTTTGGATCAACGCCAATCTGCGCCGCAAGACCGCGTTGGCGCGCGACCGCGCCAACGAACTGGTGTCGCTCGCACGACAGTCCAGCGATCGCGAGTTGTTGCTCGAAGCCTATCATTGCCAGCTCTCAACGGCGCATTTTCGCGGCGATGTCGGTGGCGTGCTGGAGGGCAGCCGAAACGCCATCTCGCTTTACGATGCGAGCCAGCACCGTCACCTTGCGCACGCGTTTGGCGGCCACGATCCTTGCGTCTGCGCTCATGCCCAATGTGGAAATGCCTGGCAAATATCGGGCGAAGCACAACAGGCACGGCAGCATTTCACGCAGGCAATTGCCCTGGCCGAAACACTCGATCATCCAAACAGTCTCGCGCACGGGCTGCACAGCACGGGCATGGGCCACCAGCTTGGAGGCGACCGCGAGGCCGCCTACACGGCGGCGCATCGCGCGGCCGCGCTGGCCAACAAGTTCAGCCTGCCGCCGTGGCGCGCCAGCAGCCTGATTCTGGTCGGATGGGCGACTGCAACCGGCGCAACCGCGGCCGACGCCGTGCGGCTGATCGACGCCGAGATCGCCAACGCCACCGCGGTGGGTCCACTGCCTCAATATTATCTCGGCCTCGCGGCGGAAGTGCTGCTTTGCGCCGGCCGGCCGGCCGACGCGCTCGGTCATCTCGACCGCGCGATCGCGGGCATCGACGAGGCAGGCGTCGGGATCTATCTGCCTGAAATCTATCGTCTGCGCGGCGCGTGCCTGCTGGCTATCGACCGTGGCAACAAGGCCGAAGCGCGATCATGCTTCGCAAGCGCTGCCGATATTGCCGAGCGCCAGGGCGCAGTCATCTTCGAGCGTCGCGCGCAGGCTTCCTTGTCCGAGCTTGCGACATAGGGGTCATTGGTTTGCGGCTATGGAACCACACACGAGATGTCGGGTCATGGCGCAAAGCGGCCGTCCGTGCCCGCGCCTCACGCCTTCCTCAGGAACTCCGTGCGCAGCACCAGGCCCTTGACCTTGTCGGTGCGGCCTTCGATCTCGTCCTCGTTGTCGGTGAGGTGGATGTTCCTGATCACGGTGCCGCGCTTGAGCACCGTGGAGGAGCCCTTCAGCTTGAGATCCTTGATCAGCGTGACGCTGTCGCCCTCGGCGAGCAGTGCGCCGTTCGAATCCCTGACCTTGATGTCCATGCGATGCTTTCCTTGGTGATGAGACGTAGAGAACCGTGTCTTCCTTCTCCCCTTGTGGGAAAAGGTGGCGTGGACGAAGTCCGCGCCGGATAAGGGGTCTGCACCCGCGGAGAGAGACCCCTCACCCGTCTTCGCTTCGCGAAGCCGCCCTCTCCCGCAAGGGGAGAGAGAAGGAAGGATTTCCTCTCGCTGATTCCTAGCCCAGTTCGATCTCGTCGGTCACCTCGTGGGTGAGGCTGACGCCGCCGACGGTCAGGACGATTTTGGCCGGCAGCTTCTCGTTGCCCTTGAGACGGCCCGCGGCGACCGCGTCGCGCACCGCTTTTTCGATCTCGCGCTGCGAGGTGATGCCGACCTTTTTCAGGAATTTGCGCAGGCTGGCGTTGAAGACGTCTTCGTTCATGGTGGCCCCTCGTCGTTACGGGTGGTCCGGATGGTTCATCATGTAGTCGCCGAGATCGCGCTGGCGGCGGTCGGTGCGCGCGTTGGCGTTGTTGCGCTGAACGTCGCGATCCTTGCGGCAGGCGATGTATTCCGACGAGCCGGGCGCGACATTGTTGGCGCGGCAGAACGCGTCGTCGTCGCCGCTGGTATCGACCATGGTCGGCTGTCCCCGCTCGAGGCAGCCCGCCAGCAGCGGCGCGACCAGCAGGAGAGCGATGCAGAGTCGCGCGGAGTTATGTCGCATATTTCATCCATTGGATCGGGCGAGAGCGTGAAGCTCGTCTGCCGCTAGATGACCCGGCAATTGATCGAAAACAAGGCAATTGTACTGGACCGCAGCGCGAAATAAGCGGCCCTCCTTCGTCATTGCGAGGAGCGCCAGCGACGAAGCAATCCATTCCTTCTTTGTCTGGCGAGATGGATTGCTTCGCGGAGCCTGTCATCGGGCGGCGCTTCGCGCCGACCCGTTGGCTCGCAATGACGGCGGTCGCCCTCACACCCTGCCCTTCAGCGCGTCGCCGATTTCGTCCAGCACCTTGGGGTCCTCGATGGTGGCGGGCATCGCCCACTGGTCGCCGTCGGCGATCTTCTTGATGGTGCCGCGCAGGATTTTTCCCGAGCGCGTCTTCGGCAGCCTTCCAACCGTGATCGCGAGCTTGAACGCCGCGACGGGGCCGAGCTTTTCGCGCACCAGCGCCACGATCTCCTTTTCGATCTCGATCGGACTTCGCGTCACGCCGGCCTTCAGCACCAGGAAGCCGCAGGGCACCTCGCCCTTGATGGCGTCCTTGATGCCGAGCACCGCGCACTCGGCGACGTCGGGATGGGAGGCGAGAATCTCCTCCATGCCGCCGGTGGAAAGCCGGTGGCCGGCGACGTTGATGATGTCGTCGGTGCGGCCCATCACGAAGATGTAGCCGTCCTCGTCCTTGTAGCCGGCGTCGGAAGTTTTGTAGTAGCCGGGGAACTCGTTGAAATAGGCTTCCCTGCAGCGCTCGTCCTGCTCCCACAGGGTCGGCAGGCAGCCCGGCGGCAGCGGCAGTTTGATCACGATCGAGCCCATGGTGCCCGCCGGCACGGCTTTTGTGGCTTCGTCGACGACATCGACCTGATAGCCCGGCATCGGCACCGTCGGCGAGCCGTGCTTCACCGGCAGCATCCCGAGCCCGACCGGATTGCCGGCGATGCACCAGCCGGTTTCGGTCTGCCACCAGTGATCGATCACCGGCACTTTCAGCTGCTGCTCCGGCCCATTCCACCGTCGGCGGGTCGGCGCGCTCGCCGGCCAGAAACAGCGTGCGGAATTTCGACAAATCGTATTGCCGGATGAACTTGCCGTCCGGGTCTTCCTTGCGGATGGCGCGGAACGCGGTCGGCGCGGTGAACAGCGCCACCGCCTTGTGCTCGGCGATCAGCCGCCAGAATGCGCCGGCGTCCGGCGTGCCGATCGGCTTGCCCTCATACATGATCGAGGTCGCGCCGTGAAAGAGCGGCCCGTAGATGATGTAGCTGTGGCCGACCACCCAGCCGATGTCGGAGCCGCACCACCAGACCTCGCCGGGCTTGACGCCGTAGAGGTTGAACATCGACCATTTCAGCGCGACCAGGTGCCCGCCATTGTCGCGCACCACGCCCTTCGGCTTGCCCGTGGTGCCCGAGGTGTAGAGGATATAGAGCGGATCGGTCGCCAGCACCGGCACGCAAGGCGCGGATTTCTTCGCGGCCATGGCCTTGTCGCGCAGCTCGGCCCAGTCGTGGTCGCGGCCGGCCGTGAGTTCGCAGGAATGCTGCGGCCGCTGCAGGACGATGCAGGCCTCGGGCTTGACGCTGGAGAGCCTGATCGCCTCGTCGAGCAGCGGCTTGTACTGCACGATGCGGCCGGGCTCGAGCCCGCAGCTGGCCGAGAAGATCAGCTTCGGCTTGGCATCCTCGATCCTGGTCGCAAGCTCCTTGGCGGCGAAACCGCCGAACACCACGCTGTGCACCGCGCCGATCCGCGCGCAGGCCAGCATCGCGGTCATGGCTTCCGGCACCATCGGCATATAGAGGATGACGCGGTCGCCCTTGGCGACGCCGAAATCGGCCATGATCGCGGCGAGCGTTTTCACTTCATGGAGCATCTCGGCGTAGGTCAATTTGGTGACGCTGCCGCCGGCCAGCGGCGAATCGTGGATCAGCGCCAGCTGGTTGCCGCGTCCGGCCGCGACGTGGCGGTCGAGCGCGTTGTAGCAGGTGTTGACCACGGCGCCGGCGAACCAGCGGCCATACAGGCCCATGCCGGGGTCGAACACCTTTTTCGCAGGGCTGATCCAGTCGATGTCGCGCGCCGCCTCGCCCCAGAAGCCCTCGGGATCGGCCAGCGACCGGGCATAGATCTCGTGATACCGGCTGCTCTGGATGTTCATGGCGTCGCTCCCGCTCAACTCTCTCTATTTTCCCGCCAAACCGTGGATGGCCGGAACAAGCCCAGCCATGATCAGGATCAATTCGGGCCGATTTCTTGAGCCATTGTCACCTGTAGCGGCACCATTTCAAGGGCCAACGCGGCAGGGAAAGCCCCTAATACCGCTCGACCGCCAGCAGATGATCCAGCCGCTCCCGCATCGCCTTTTGCAGGTCATAGCCCGGCTTGCCGAAGGCGGCATCGCGGCGGGCGATGAACTCGTCCTGCTCGCGCTGCAGGGCGCGACCGGCGCGCGGACTGTCGGAAGCAGCCGCGCCGACCACCTTGGCGTTCACGGCGTTGATCTCGCGGTCGAGATTGGCAAGCTCCGGATTGGCGCAAATCGCCTTCTGCACCGGGCGCCTGGCGGTGGCGCAGTTGAAGCTCGGCTTGTTGTAGACCGCCAGCAGCGCGCCCAGGCGCTCCAGCTCCCGCGCCAGCGACCGGTAATTTTCCCTTGCACCGGGGTGATTCGGGTTCAGCTTGATCGCGGCGCCGAAATCGGCGAGCGCGCGGGGCCGGTCGCCCTTCCGGCGCCAGAGTTCGCCCCTGACGTTGAAGATATCCGCCAGCGTCGGATCGAGCCGCAGCACCGTGTCGTAGTCGCCGATGGCGCGGTCGATCATATCCTTGCGATCATAGGCTGTGGCGCGGGCGATCAGCGCCTTGATGCGATCGGCCCGCTGCGTCTTCCCGTTGGCGATCAGGGCGCCGCAAATGGCGATGATCGGGTCGGCGTCGCCGGCCACGGCCGCCGCGACGCAGGGCGCAGGATCGACCTGCAGATCGGTGGCGGATTCGGCACCCGTCGCGAACGCGGCGTGCGGCAGCGACATCCACGGCAGACATGCCACGGCCGCAATCGGGATCAGCACTGCCAGGAAAGACCGCATCACTCTACTCGACGAATCGCCTTCCATATGGGAGAGGCGTTCGCTAGGCAATAGTAGCGCGGATCGGATTGCGAAGGAAATCACGGGACCGGCGCGATCGGCCGCAGCTGGCCGAGCGCAATTTATTTTTTGAACCAGATCGCGGTTCCGAAGACTCAAAATGCATGACGACCATGATCGACGACCATCGCGTGCATGCTGGCGTTGCGGCACCCGCGCGATATTTTTATTTCCACATGGCGCTGGCCTGCTCGGCCGTCGCCTTCCTCGGCTTTGCACCGACCTACTGGCTGCCGCTGGCTTCGGGATCGTTCTCCGCGACGCCCGTGGTGCACTTCCACGGCCTGCTGTTTTTCGCCTGGACACTGTACTTTGCGTTCCAGACCTGGCTTGCCGCATCGGGGCGGACCGCCCGGCACCGGACGATCGGCATGATCGGCGTGTCGCTGGCGACCGCGATGACCATCTTCGGCTTCCTGGTGGCGGTCAACGCGATGAAACGTTCGGCGGCGATGGGGCAGACCGATGCGGGAATTGCCTTTGCGATTGTCCCGCTCAGCGGCATCCTGTTCTTCGCGGTGGTCTTTACGCTTGCCATTGCCAATATACGCCAGCCCGAAACGCACAAGCGGCTGATGCTGCTGGCCGCCATCTCGATTCTGGATGCGGCGGTGGCGCGCTGGTTTCTCACCTTCCTGGCACCTCCCGGACCGCCCGGGCCGCCTCCCGTCCCCGTCACCATCGCCCCGGCCATGGTCGCCTGTCTCCTGCTCGTGGTGGCGATCGTTGCCGACTGGCGCGGGCGCGGACGTCCGCACCCCGTCTATGTCTACGGCGGTGCGGCACTGGTGGCGGTGAAGCTCCTGAACTGGCCGATCAGCATGACGCCGGCCTGGCATTCCCTGGCGGGCGGAATATTGGCGCTGGCGCAATAGCGGTAGTTGGTCGTCCCGGCCAACGCCGGGACGACGCGAGAAATCAACTCATCTTCAGCGTGATCCCGCCATCGACCACGAGCTCGATGCCGGTGACGTATTTCGACTCGTCGGACGCGAGAAACAGCGCGGCATTGGCGACGTCCCAGGCTTCGCCCATGTGCCCCATCGGAACCTGGGCGTCGCGCGCGCGCCACATCGCCTCGACATCGCCCTTGGCGTAGCTCGACGCCAGCCCCGCGGAATGCTCGACCATCGGCGTCTTCATCAGGCCGGGCAGTATCGCGTTGACCCGGACGTGCTGCGGCGCGAATTCGACCGCCGTGGTGCGCGTCATCTGGTTCATCGCGGCCTTGGTGGTGGCGTAGGTGACGTAGGACACGCCGGTGTGCCGGATCGAGGCGATCGACGAGATGTTGATGATCGAGCCGCCGCCCTGCCGCGCCATCACGGGAATGACGTGCTTCATGGCGAGGAACGCGCTCTTGAGATTGACGGCGAAGACGCGGTCCCAGTCGGCTTCCGAGACATCGACCACGCTGCCCATCTCGGCGATGCCGACATTGTTGTCGAGCACGTCGATACGGCCATAGGCCTGCAGGCATGAAGCCACCATCGCCTCGACGTCGCCGGCGCGGGACACGTCGGCGGTGAACGCGGTGGCCTTGCCGCCCTCGGAGGCGATGATCTTCACCGTCTCTTCGGCGGCGGCGCCGTTGCGGTCGACGCAGAACACCTGCGCGCCCTCGCGCGCAAAGGTCACCGCGGTCGCCTTGCCGTTGCCCCAGCCCGGCCCGATCGAGCCGGCGCCGACCACCAGCGCGGTTTTTCCCTTGAGCCGGTCCATCGAGATCTCCCTTTTTCAGTTTGTTATGGTTCGCACGCCCGCATCGTCGTCACATGCATCCCGATCGGATGCCCGAATATCTCCGACAGCGTCCGGCATTGTCCATCATGGCACAGCCGCCAGTCGCCGGCGGCGCCGGAATTGCCGAGCACCACTTCCGGCATCGCCGGCCGCTTCGGCTGCCATTGAAACCAGCCGTCGACCAGCCGCGCCTCGGGCGGCGGCTCCATGCCGGCGCCGGAGCCCTTGACCCGCGCCTGCACCAGTTGCAGCCCGTTCGCGGTGATGCGCCAGTCTTCCTGCCAGTCGACCTTCTCGATCGAATGGGTCCACACCAGCGTGAACGCCGCGACCGACAGCGTCTTCACGACGCCAACCGAAGTGAGGCAGAGGCTCAAGCGGCCGCCACCGCGCTGCGCGAGCGCTGCCGCCACTGCCACAGCACGACCACGACCGTCAGCAGGAAACCCGCGGTGTCGCTGAAGCGGAAATCGCCGAGCAGGCAGAGCGCCGCGACGAAGGCGACGAGCCGTTCGAGCAAGGTGAACCGCGTCAACAAATAGCCGATCGCGACCATGCCGAACAAGGCGATGGCGACCATGGCCTTGAAGGTCGCCAGCGCCACCGCGCCGTAAAATCCGAGTTGGGCGGCCATCGGATCGCCGGCCTGCAGCATCAGCGCCGGCGAATAGACGAAGACGAACGGAATCACGTAGCCGGCGAGCGCGATGCGCATCGCCTCCCAGCCGATCTTGTCGGGGCTTTCCCTGGCGATCGGGGCCGCCGCCAGCGCCGCCAGCGCCACCGGCGGGGAAAGGTCGGCCATGATGCCGTAATAGAACGCGAACATGTGGCTCTCGATCAGCGGCACGCCGAGTTTCGCCAATGCCGGCGCGGCAAGCGCCGCGGTGATGATATAGGTCGGAATGGTCGGGATCCCGGTGCCGAGCAGGATCGACAGCAGCATGGTCATGATCAGCGCGAGGAACAGGCTCTTGGCCCCCAGCCCGATGATCCAGCTGCCGAAGATGGTGCCGACGCCGGTCTGCGTCATCATGCCGATGATGGAGCCGACGATGGCGCAGGCCATGCCGACGGTCAGCGCCGATTTGGCGCTTTCGGCGAGCGAGTCGCGGCAGGCCGCGAGCGTCGCCCGGCCGCCGCGCGCGAACGCGGTGATCAGCACCAGAACGGCGACCACGCTCGCCACCGGAACGATCTCCAGCCCGTTGCGCGACACCGCGGCGACCACCAGCCCAAGCCCGATCCAGAACACATAGCGCAACACGGGGCTGGAAAAGCCGAGCGTGATGCTGGCCCCCAGGATCAGCGCCACCGTCAGCGCCAGCCCCATGCTGCCGGCATAAAGCGGGGTGAAGCCTTCGAACAGCATGTAGACCAGCGCCGCCAGCGGCAACACCAGGTACCAGCGCGCCACCAGCGCCTTCCAGGCGCTCGGGATTTCCGATTTCTTCATGCCGACGAGACCGTGCTTGCCGGCTTCCAGGTGCACCATCCAGAACGCGGAGGCGAAGTAGAGCAGCGCCGGGATCACCGCGGCCTTGACGACGACCGAATAATCGACCCCCAGCGTCTCGGCCATGATGAAGGCGACCGCGCCCATCACCGGCGGCATGATCTGTCCGCCCATCGAGGCGGTGGCCTCGACGCCGGCGGCAAACGCGCGGCGATAGCCGAACCTGATCATCAGGGGAATCGTGAACTGGCCGACGGTGACGACATTGGCGACGCCGGAGCCCGAGATCGTTCCCATCATGCCGGAGGCGAACACCGCGACCTTGGCCGGACCGCCGCGGGTGCCGCCGAACAGGCCGAGCGAGACATCGGTGAACAGCTGGATCATCCCGGCATGCTCGAGGAACGAGCCGAACAGGATGAACAGGAAGATGTAGGTCGCCGAAACGTAGATCGGCACGCCGTAGAAGCCCTCGGTGCCGTAGGAGAGATGCGTGATGATCTGGTCGAAGTCGTAGCCGCGATGGTTGAACGGCGCCGGCAGGTACTGGCCGAAGAACCAGTAGAGCATGCAGACGCCGCACATCAGGGGCAGCGCGAGACCCATCAGCCGCCGCGTGCCCTCGAAGATCAGCACCGCCAGCAGGGTGCCGACCGCGAGATCGAGCCGCGTGGGATCGCCGTCGCGCGCGATCAGGTCGGCGTAGAAGACCCACTGATACAGCCCGCACAGAAATCCGGCGCTGCCGATCAGCCAGCCGGCCGCGCGGCCGACATTGCTCCTGGCGGTGAAGTTGCCGATCAGGCCGAAGCTCATCAGGATCAGGAAGCCGACGTGAACGCCGCGCACCACCTGGCTCGGCAGGTAGTTGAAGGCCGCGACATAGAGCTGGAACACCGCGAACAGGATGCCGATCGCATAGGCGAGGTGTCCCCAGCCGCCGGGGCCGAAGCCCTGCGGGAATCCGTGCTCGAAATTGTCGAATTCGACCTTGACGGGCGCCTCAGCGTCCACAGCCTGCAGCATTTTTTGTCGTTCCCAGCACCCAGCTCCAGCGACGCCTTATATCATCGACGCGCAGCCCCGGGATACGTCAGGCGCGGGCTTGACCCCCGCATCCGGCCAAAAAAGTTAAGTTCGCCTCAACGCGTCGAATGCTCGGGCATCTGCGCGAAGACGCGCGGCAGCGGCGCCGCGCGAGGCGCGGAGCCGCCGGCGCTCTTGCCCGGCCACGACATCCGTGACGGCCCTACTTGATCAGGCCCTTTTCCCGGTAATAGCGGATCGCGCCGGGGTGCAGCGGCACCGGACTGCCGGTCGCGGCGTTCTCCAGCCTGATTTCCTTGCCCGCCGCATGCGCGTTGGCCAGCTCCGGCAGCGACTCGTAGATCAGCTTGGTCATTTGATAGGCGAGATCGTCGGATACGGCCGAACTGGTCACGAGATAGTTGACCACCGCCGCGGTCGGCACATCCTTGTCCTGGCCGTTATAGGTGTTGGCGGGAATGACGACCGACTTGAACGGCGGGCCGATCTTGTCGACCACCTCCTTGGGAACCGCAACCACGTTGATCTCGGTCGAGGTGGACAGATCCTTCAGCGAGGCCACCCCGAGGCCGGCCGATTGCAGCGTCGCGTTCAATTGCCGGTTCTTCATCAGATCGACGGATTCGGCGAACGGCAGGTATTCGACCTTGCCCATGTCCTTGTAGCTCAGTCCCGCCGCGGCCAGGATGGCGCGCGAGTTGAGTTCGGTTCCCGACTTGGGCGCGCCGACCGAGAGGCTCTTGCCCTTGAGGTCGGCCAGCGTCTTGATGCCGCTGTCGGCGGTGGCGACGATCTGGATATAGTTCGGATAGATCGCGCCGATGGTGCGCAGCTTGTCCAGCTTGGACTTGAAGCCCGCCTCTTCGTCGCCTTCCCAGGCGGCCTTGAGCGAATCGCCGAGCGTAAACGCGATCTCGCCGCGACCCTGCTGCAGCAGGATCAGGTTTTCGACCGACGCCTTGGTGGCCTGCACCTGGGTCTTCACGTTCGGAATCTTGTCGCTGTAGATTTTTCCGATGGCGACGCCGAGCGGGTAATAGACGCCGGAGGTGCCGCCGGTCAGGATGTTAATGAATGCTTGCGCCCGCGCGGCAGGCGCCGACAAGACCACCGCCATCGCCGCGGCTGCCGCAATCAATTTCGAATTCATGATGATTATTCTCCCCAGAACGGCCGGGAAAGTGGACGCCGCAGGGCCCCGGGTCAAGCCACCCCATCGCCCAACAGGGTTGCGAAAAACCGGCGTTCGGGCCGGCGATGATGCGGTTCCCGCATTGAAACCGGCAAGCGGGGCAAGGCCGTCGAATTCGCCGGCATCAAGCCGGAGTGACGCGCGTCGATCGCCTCACCGCACGCCAGCGGCCGTTACAGGGGCATTGCCCGGCCGGATTTCAGGCCGCCCGGCGCGTCTCACTGAAACGTCATGTCGAGGCATTTCGAAATGTCGGAACCGAGGCCGGACGAGATGGTGATGCAGCCGCGAACCTTTTGCGCGGTGTTGTCGCTCGCCCATATCGAGTAGCCGCCGGGACCGAAAAACGAATTGGTGTTCGGCGGCTCGGTTTCGGTGGCGTCGAACGAGTAATTGGAGTCGGTGTCGAAGATGCGCGGCTTCTTGGTGCAGCCGCCGTCGGTCTGGACGTTGATCACCTCCTTGTTGTCGCGCGTCAGCGCCAGGCTCATCTGGCATCGGAAATATTCCGACGTCTTGACGTTGAAGATGTAGGTGTAGGATTTGCAGGTCGCGGTGTTGAGCTTGCCGGGGGCGAGACCGCGGCTGCATGCAATCCTCTGGTTATTGGAAAGCTTGAATTCGTCCGCCCGGGCAACAGGGACCAGCGTCACCACCCCCAACGCGACAACAAAACAAATTTTTATGACGTCGTTCATCCGAATCATCCCTATGACCCTTTTTGCAGCCGGTTCTTCTAGACCCAAACCGGAACATAGTCGCGAAGGGAGCAGCGGGAAATCCCAAAGTCTTGAACGGCGCGCGAAGCGGTGAAGAGGCTCGTCGTATTGACGCGACGCCGGCGTTCGTGATTTGTTCAGCAATTGACGGGCCGCCGTTGCAGACAGTTTTTTCGGGACCGTCGGGGAGCATGAAGGATGACGAGATTTTCGACCAAGGCCATTTTTGTGGCGGCCGCGCTGACCGCCTCCGCATTGACGACATCCGCATTCGCGGAAGCCGCCAAGCCGACGCCCTGGGAGCTGAAGCTGGACAGGGGCTATGGCTACGGCAAGGACGGCAAGACGTTTTCCTACAAGATGGGCACCAACAATGCCGGCCTGCTGTTCAAGGGCGCCAAGAAAGTGCCGAAAAACACCTTGTTCTTCATCGGCCAGAACGGGCAGCTCTACATGCGGACCGGGCCTTTCCTCGAAGGCGACGGCACGTTCATGTTCGGGCCGGATGACTGAACCGCCCGCGAAGCCGTAATGCCGTGATCCGCCGCGGGGTCTCGCCTTCGGCGGGCCCGGTGACGGGGCACGACGGTGGAGGAGGACGCCGCCTAAAACGCCGCCGCCAGTTCCTTCGCGCCCGGCAGACGGCTGTTGCTGTCCATCCGGCTGTCGGTGACCGCGAGCAGTTTCGCCACCGTGTTGTGGCGGATCGCCACCGGATTGCGCTCGTAACCGGAGCGCTGGAAGAAATTCGCGGTCGGGACCCGCTCGCGCAGCGCCTGCGGCATCGTGACCATGTCGAGCCCGGTGGAGTCGCCGGTCAGGTTCATCATCTCCAGTTCGGCGGCGGTGAGCGGACGGCTGTAGCCCTTGGCGCGCGCGAAGATCACCGACGTCAGGAGCTTGTGGGTCTGCAGCAGCGGACCGACGTCGATGTCCAGCACCATGGCATGGATGGCCCAGCCCTGCGGCGTATCGCCGAGCTTCTCGTGCTGCGCCCACTCGTCCGGCACCGAGCGCGCCACCGCCACCATTCGCTTCAGCACCGCGATCTTGTGATCCATCGCGCTACGCGCAGCGCCGGACAATCGCGCCGCCTTCTCGGCCAGCGCGCGGAGAATGTCGCGGCCCTGTTCGGCGACGAGTTCGACGCTGTTGGTGGTGAGCAGCTGGTTGTAGCCGATCGCGGTGGAGATCGCGCGCGCCTGCCGCGAGTATTCCAGTCCCGACTGCATGTCGTGATTGCCGTTGCCGCCGGTCTCGAAGGCATAGACCCGCACCGCCTGCTCGCGCGTCAGCCCGGCCGCCAATGCGACGCGGGCATAGACGCGCTTGAACTCGACCTCGCTCGTGGGCCGCTGCGGCGTGAACTGGAAACGCTCCGCCGCGGCCTTGAGGAGATCGGCGACCACGGGAATATATTTGCGCGCGCGGGGTGGGCGCTCGGGCTCGGGTTCCGGATTCCGTGGCCGCTTCGGCCCGGTGTAGACCGGCGGCTGCGTCAGCACATAGTCATCTTGCCCGATCGTCAGGTGTTCGCGCCGCTTGGCGTTGCGGCCCCGCCGCTTCTCGGCAATCGAATTCCAATAGGCGCCGGCTTCCGCCTCGAACCCCGCGCGCGCCTCCTGATACGCCTTCAGCTTGCGGCGATATTCCGCGATCGCCTGCGCCGAAGGCGCCTGCGCCATCGCGCCGGAAACGGCGGGCGGAATCGGCACGGAATCCATCGCCGCCGCCTGCGGCGCGATCAGGAGCAGCGCGAGCGCGAAATATCCGGGATGGCGAATCGGTTGGCGGTGCATCGCTCCGTTGTAGCCCAAACCGCGGCTACTTCCAGGCAAACACCGGCTGTTCCAGCTCGGTGACGCGGGTATCGCGTCCGGCCAGCACCTCGCGAAACTGATAGATCAGCGCCGCCGTCGGCGCATGAATCAGGCCGCCCTCGTGATGAAAGCGGATCACGCGCCGCGCGCTCTCGGGTATCGCCGTGAAATCGAAGGCCTCGGCGTGCCCGATCGCGTCAAGCCCGATCCGGTGCACCGAGGCGACCTCACGCGGATTGGGCGACAGCTCAACGCTTGCCGCCCCCCATACCACCACCGGGGTGATCAGATAGCCCGAGCGGGTCGGGTAGTCGTCGAGTACGCCCAGCACCGCGCCGGACTCGAGTTCAAGGCCGAGCTCCTCGTGCAGTTCGCGCAGCGCCGCATCGATCGCCGTCTCGCCGCGGTCGCAGCGCCCGCCCGGGAGCGCCCATTGACCGCGATGGGCGCGCAGGCTCGCCGCGCGCAGCGTCAACAACAGTGCCGTTCCGCTTCCGCCATCGCCGGCCTCGACCAGTGCGATCGCGACCGCGGCCCGCTTCAGCGCCGGCGCCGGCTCGCTGTCCGGCAGCCGCGCGAAGCCGGCGCAGCGCGCCGCGATATTCCGCCTTGTGGCATCGTCGAACGGCATGGTCATCCCGCTTGACTACAACACGCCGGCGATTGATGAAATGGCTTCCCGAGATCCGACCACCTCGCCCGAACCGGAAGAGCTGACATGACCGACAAGGCCACGGAGAAACTCAAGGCCTCCGGCTGGACCGTCGTCGAGACCACCGGCTTCCTGCATCTGGTCGGACCGTTGTGGCAGCGGGTCGTCGACGGCGGGCACGAATATGCGCTGGTCGCGCAGGACAAGCACCATAACCGCCGCGGCCTGGTCCAGGGCGGGGTGCTGATGACGTTTGCGGACCGCACCTGCGGCATGACCGCGCGATACGTTTCGGGCAAGCCGACGCTGGCGACCGTCCAGCTCGACGTTCATTTCGTCGAGGCCGGCAAGATCGGCGAGACCCTGATCTCGAAGCCGCACGTGGTCCGCTCGACCCGCAGCCTGATCTTCATCACCACGGAAGTGACCGTCGACAAGCGCTGTATCGCCATGGCCAGCGGCGTGTTTAAGATATTGAAGAGCGATTGAGGGCGAAGGGCGCAATTCTCCTTACCTCGCCCCGCTCTTGCGGGGAGAGGGAGCGCAAAACGAGAGGACCCAACCGATGCAATATCGTCAACTCGGCCGCAGCGGCCTGAAGATCTCGCCGATATGCCTCGGCACCATGATGTTCGGCGGCCCGACCGACGAGCCGACCTCGACGCGGATCATCGCGAAAGCGCGCGAGGCCGGCGTCAATTTCATCGATTCCGCGGACGCCTATAACGGCGGCAATTCCGAGCAGGTGGTCGGCCGCGCCATTTCCGACAACCGGCACAACTGGATCCTCGCCACCAAGCTTGCCAATCCCATGGGCGACGATCCCAACCGCGGCGGGCTGTCGCGGCGCTGGGTGCTGCAGGCCGCCGAAGAAAGCCTGAAGCGGCTCGGCACCGATTACATCGACATCTATTATCTGCACAAGGAAGACCATTCGACGCCGCTGGAGGAGACCGTGCGCGCGATGGGCGAACTGATCCGGCAAGGCAAGGTGCGCTATTTCGGCGTCTCGAACTATCGCGCCTGGCGGGTCGCCGAAATCTGCAATATCTGCGACCGCCTCGGCATCGACCGCCCGGTGGCCAGCCAGCCCTATTACAACGCGATGAACCGCATGCCCGAGGTCGAGCATTTCCCGGCCTGCCATTTCTACGGCCTCGGCATCGTGCCCTATAGCCCGCTGGCGCGCGGCGTGCTCACCGGCAAATACGCACCCGACGCCGCACCCGGCAAGGAAACGCGCGCCGGCCGCAACGACAAGCGCATGATGCAGACGGAGTGGCGGCCGGAGTCGCTTCTGCTGGCGCAGGAGATCAGGCAACACGCCGAGGCCAAAGGCATCACCGCCGGGCAGTTCGCGGTGTCCTGGGTGCTGAACTCCGCCTTCGTCAGCGCCGTGATCGCAGGTCCCCGCACCGAGGCGCAATGGGACGATTATGTCCGCGCGCTCGACTATCGTTTTACGGCCGAGGACGAGGCGCTGATCGACCGGCTGGTCGTGTCCGGCCATCCGTCGACGCCGGGCTACAACGATCCGGCCTATCCGATCGAAGGCCGCATGGCGCGGACGGCGGGGTGAAAGAAAATCGTGGCTTTTTGGGCTCAAAAGGCGCACGGTGATCGCTGTTCGCCCCAAGCGACGGATCCAGGGCTGTGTTCCGAGGCTGCGAACGAACGATTTGCAACAAAAGCCGGCGATCAGAGCGCAAAAGCGATTCAATTTTCATTGAATCGGCCGACAGCCGCGCCAACGCAGAAAGATCATCTTGACGAGGTCGCGACGCGAAACCGTGACATTCCATCATCCGTTCCGGATCAAGGGTATCGACCGCCAGCTGCCGGCCGGAGCCTACGAGGTCGTGACCGACGAGGAACTGATCGAGGGCCTGTCGTTTCCCTGCTTCCGCCGCGTCGCCACCATGATCATGGTTCCCGGCGCCCCGCCGCACCATCATTCGACCGAGATGCTTTCCATCAGTTCGGTCGATCTCGCCGATGCGCAACAGGCCGATGCGGTGGCATCGCATTGACCGCACACCAGACTGCCATCGAAAACTGCTCCTCGCGTTCAGCGCCGGTGCGAACGCCTCACCTCCAGGGAATCTCCATGCAAGTTCTTTCCGCGCGTCACGTCAAAACCGAAGAATCGCTGCGTCTCGGCGTCGAGTTCGGGCTGGTACTCTACCAAGGTGAGCGGCACCTTCGTCACCGGCCCGCACAGCACGCAGGAAGATTGCCTTTCGAAGATCGCCGAACTCAATCCGGCGCCGGCCAAGAGGAAATTCGTGGCGGGCTGATTGATCACGTGCGCCTGGCAAACGGTCCATTCAAGCGAGGAGGCTCCGACATGGCGCTCACCGAAAGTCACTTTCAGGAATACGACTTCAACCGCATGGTCGTGGTGTTCACGATGAAGAATGACCAGGCCAAAGTCGCCTGTGCCATCTCCACCGACGCGATGGACCAGCTCGAAGGCACGTCGCGAACGCCGCCGGCGCAGCGCGAGCAGCAGTTCCTGCGGCTGCGCGACCGCATCGAGGAACGCGCGGCCCGGAAATTCAGCGACGTCGAACTGGAGGGCAATCCTCCGGGCGTGATCCTACGCGCGATCGATTTCCGTCCGCCGCGGTAAAACGAGGGGGCGTGCGGGCGTCGCCAGCCGATCCGAGCTTCACCTCGCCCCGTGTAGATCGGGGAGAGGAAGAAGAAACACCGAGCGTTCAGCCCTCGGTCTCGAGCCCGGTCGACATCGGCACGTTCTCGGGCGAAAGTTTGAGGCCCGCGGCGAGCGCCACCGTTTCCAGCAGTGCCGCAAAATCCTTTTCCAGATGCGCGGCCGGATCGGGCTTCAGGGACGCGGCGCCGAAATGGCTCTGCAGCGCCTCGCGGGTTGCCGCCGTCACCGGCATGGCGACGTCGAGATCGCGGGCGGCCTTGAGGCCGAGATCGAGATCCTTGCGCAACAGCGCCGGCGTGAACGTCGTGGTCCAGTCGAGATTGACCAGCGCGTTGCTCTTGTATTTCGTAAATGTCGAGCCGAGCACGCTGGCGTTCATGAAGTCGAGGAAAGCGTGGCGCGGCACGCCGGCCTTCTGCGCCAGGATGGTGATCTCGGCGAGATTCTGGATGACGACGCCGAGGAAAACGTTATGCGCGATCTTGCAGATGCGCGACAGCTCGCCCTCGCCGACATAGGAGACGCCGGAGGCGGCGATCGTCGCCAGATAAGGCTGCACCTGATCGAATGCGGCCTTCGGACCCGACACGACCGTGGAGAGCTTTCCGGCCTTGACGGTCTTGCCGTTGCCGCTGACCGGGGAGCTGACGAATTCGCAGCCCAATTGCTTCAGCCGGGCCCGGATCGCTTCCGACTGCTCGACCCCGATCGAGGAGCAATCCACCAGGATTTTCGGCCGCGGGCCGGAGGCGCCGGCGACGAGACCGTTCTCGCCGAAATAGACCTGTTCGAGATCCTCGCCCGTCGACACCATCGTGAACACGATGTCCTCGCCGGCAAGCTGGTTCGGATGATCGACGATCCGCCCGCCCTTCCTGGCCAGCGGCTCGGCCTTGGCGCGGGTCCTGTTCCAGATCGCCAAGGAATGGCCGGACTTGATCAGCCGCTCGGCCATCGGATAGCCCATCCGCCCCATGCCGATCCAGCCGAGTGAATGTTTTGCCATTTTTGTCTCCTGTCGTT
The DNA here is from genome assembly GCA_963721275.1 of uncultured Alphaproteobacteria bacterium. GTDB lineage: Bacteria > Pseudomonadota > Alphaproteobacteria > Rhizobiales > Xanthobacteraceae > Bradyrhizobium. The sequence goes on from CAVRIQ010000004.1 coordinate 114,949, forward strand.
TCCTGTCCGGCAACTGCCCGAGCGGGCCGAGTCGCGATCTGCATCATCACGGCCGCGTCGGCATCTTCTCCCCTCCCTCCGCGAAGCGGCGGGGAGGGGTCGGGGGTGGGGGGTCTATCGGCAGGAACCGCTGCTCCCGTGAACGCCGCGCCACCCCCCACCCCCGACCCCTCCCCGCCACGCGCGATGCGCGTGGAGGGAGGGGAGTTCATGACTCGTCCTCCAGTAGTCGCAAAGCGCCGTCTCGAAGGCTGAGTTCCTCCGGACTCGAACACGCCTCAATAACGGTTGGCGATCGGCAGTTCTTCCGCGGGGAATAGCGTGATCACCCGACAACCCTTGTCGGTGACCACGACCTCCTCCTCGATGCGGGCCGCCGAGAAGCCGTCGGTGGCCGGGCAATAGGTCTCCAGCGCGAACACCATGCCGGTCTTGATCTCCATCGGGTTTTCCAGCGACACCAGCCGCGAGATGATCGGGCGCTCGTGCAGGGCCAGTCCGAGGCCGTGGCCGAACTGCAGGCCGAACGCCGCCATTTCGCTGGGGAAGCCGAACCCCTCGGCCTTCGGCCAGACGCTCGCGACCGTGTCGGTCGAGACGCCCGGCCTGATCAGCGCGATCGCGTTGTCGAGCCATTCGCGGCACTGCTTGTAGGCGTCATGCTGCACCGGCGTGGCGCGGCCGATATTGAAGGTGCGGTAATAACAGGTGCGATAGCCCTGATAGGACTGCAGGATATCGAAGAAGGCCTGGTCGCCGGGGCGCAGGATGCGGTCGGTGAAATTATGCGGATGCGGGTTGCAGCGCTCGCCGGAGATCGCGTTGATGGCCTCGACGTCGTCGGAGCCCATCTCGTAGAGCAGCTTGTTGGCGAGCGCGACGATGTCGTTTTCGCGCACGCCGGGCTTCAGCGCCTCATAGATCGAATGATAGACGCCGTCGACCATGGCCGCGGCCTGGTTGAGCAGCATGATCTCGTCGATGTTCTTGATCTCGCGCGCGTCCAGCATCACCTGCTGGCCGTCGACGACCTTCATGCCCGCCTTCTGCAATTCGAAGAACATCGCGGTTTCCGCGATATCGACGCCGACCGGCATGTCGGCGACGCCGGCCGCGCGCAACAGGCTCATGACTTCCTCGGCGTGCGCCTTCATCAGCCCGACCGAAGGCGGCACCGTGCCGCGCATGCCGAGCATGCCGGCGCGGCAGTTGTCCGGCACCAGCCAGTCGCAGTTGATGCGGTGATGCACCGCGGCCGAGCCGAAATCCCACACGATCGGCTCGCCGTCGCCGGCGAGCAGCGCGAAGCGGCAGAGCTTGTCGCGCTCCCATTCGCCGATCTTGGTGCCGGAGACGTAACGGATGTTGTTGACGTCGAACAAGAGCAGCGCGCCGCATTGGGAATTCTTCAGCGCCTGACGCGCGCGGGCCAGCCGGTAATGGCGCAGCCGGTCGAAATCGATCCGGCGTTCGAAATCGACCGACATATGGCCGTGCGAGGGGATCGCCCGATCCCAGCGCCAATGCGGTTCGAGATGCTCGGGACGAAGGAGATGCGGCTTGAGCGCGTTCGAGACATTCATGGGGGATGACCGGCCGGAGGTGGTTGCAATCGATTGCATAAAGGGTTCTAGTGCTATCTGTCAAGGCGCGCCGGCAGGGTGTCGTGCCCGTTGCCGGGCTTTGAAGCGACGGAATCAATCGCGAATGGCACAGAGAGACGGAGCCGTGGCGACGAAAGGCGCGAGGAGCGCGCCGACGTCCCGTCCTACGATAAAGGATGTCGCGGAAAGATGCGGCGTACATCCCTCGACCGTGTCGCGCGCGCTCAGCCCGGTCATGAGCCATCTGGTCGCACCCGAGGTGGCAAAGCGCATCCGCGCCGCGGCGGCGGCGCTGGGCTATCAGGTGAACGTGGCCGCCGCCGGCCTGCGCACCGGACGAAGCGGCCTGATCGGCGTGCTCGCGCCTGACATCGCCGACCCCGGCTTCCCGCCGATCCTAAGCGGCATCACCGAGACGCTCGCCGCGGAAGGCTATGCCACGATCGTCGTCGACGTCGGCCCCGATCCTTCGCGCGAGCAGGAACTGGTCGACAGACTGATCGCGCGCGGCGTCGACGGTCTCGTGCTCGCGACCGTGGTCCTGAACGATCCTGTGGTCGGCCATTGCCTCGCCGCATCGATACCCGTCGTGCTGGTCAACCGCAGCGATTCCGGCCGGCGGCTGCCGGCGGTGGTGACCGACGATGAAGCGGGCATGCGGCTGGCGGTCGATCATCTGGTTGGCCTCGGCCACATCAGCCTCGGCCATATCGCGGGCCCGCAGCATGTTTCGACCGGCGCGCTGCGCCGTGCCGGCTTCAAGGCCGCCGCCACCCGCGCGGGCCTGCCGGCGCCGAACATCGGAATCGAGACCGCGCGCGCCTATACGCGCGAGGAAGGGCGGCTCGCGGCGCTGCGCCTGCTTGATCGCAAAAATCCGCCAACCGCGATCGTCGCCGCCAACGACCTGCTTGCGCTCGGCATCTACGACGCGCTCGGCGCGCGCGGGCTGACCTGCCCGGCCGATGTCTCGGTGGTCGGCCATAACGACATGCCGTACGTGGATATGTTGTCGCCGCCGCTCACCACCGTGCGCATCGCCCAGCGCGACATGGGCAACCAGGCCGCGCGTCTGCTGCTCGATGCGATCGCCAAATCCGCCGCGCGCCGCGAACGCGTGGTGCTGGAGCCGAAGCTGATCGTAAGGGGGTCGACGGCGGCGCCATCCCGCTGATACGACTCTAAACGGCTATTTGACGGGAACAGGCACGAGACCATTCCATTGGTGCTTGCCGGGAGCCGGAGACCTCAAAATGCGCCAGATACCGCCGGGAACGAAAGGCACGTTCGAGCTGCGCGTCGAGCCCCGGCATCTCGCCAATCAATTCAAGGACGCGATGCTGCCGCCGGTATTGGCGACCCCCGTCATGATCATGACGATGGAAAATGCCGCGCTCAACGCCATCCGGCCCTATCTGGAGGCGGGCGAGAGCGCGGTCGGCACCGCGATCGACGTGCGACACCTCGCCGCCACGCCGGTCGGCCACACCGTTCGCGCCGACGCCGAGGTCACCAGGATCGACGGCAAGCGAATCGACTTCAAGGTGTCGGCGCGCGACGAACTGGAAGAGATCGGCAGCGGAACCCATCAGAGGGCGGTGATCGACCTGCACTCGTTCAACGAGCGGCTTGCCGGCAAGGGAAAACGTTAACCGCAGGTTTCGATCGCCGGCCCGGCACCCGGCTACGCCAGGGCTTCGCAGGGCCCTCAGGTGTTAGTCCGCCGAAGCTTCAGCGAAGGGGGCAAGGCCGGCATGACGAGTTGGGCGGCGAAGCCCGACTTTGCAGCACTACTCCTTGGGAGGCGTTTCGAAGTCAGGACAATTTGAATTATCTGTGAGGCAACTGGCGCCAGGTATTTTCACGCGTGGCCGCTACAACGTGATCGTCACCTAGTCTTCCCGCCTCAAATGCAAAATGTCTGACGAGACCGATAACCATGACAACGTTCTCTTCTCTGATTAACGAAATTCAGGACACGACGATATCCGGGCTCACGAAACGGCAGTTAAGAGCGCTCACCCGCATCACCGATTTGTTCGTCGCCGGATCCGGCCGTCATTCGAAGCGACAGATCGAGCTGTTCGACGAGGTATTCAAGACCCTTGTTGCGGTGATTGAGCTGGAAACCCGGGTCAAGCTCTCCCGCCATCTTGCGGCCTTCCCGAATGCGCCCGCGGCGCTGGTTCGGGCATTTGCCTTCGATGACGCCATCGCCGTGGCGGCCCCGGTTCTCAGCCGGTCGGAGGCCCTCAGCGATCCCGATCTTGTCGCCAGCGCCAGTACCCAGGGCCAGGGACATCTTCGCGCCATCGCGCGCCGCCGGACCATCAGCGAGGTCATTACCGAAATACTCATCGAACGCGGCGAACCCGATGTCGTCCATACCGTTGCCAAGAATGCCGGCGCCCGCTTTTCCGACGGCAGCTTTCGCGAGCTCGTCGTGCGCGCCGGCGACGACGCCCGGCTCGCGCTGCATGTCGGAATGCGGCACGACATTCCCCGGCATCACTTCCTGAAGCTCCTCGAAACCGCCTCGGCTTCGGTCCGCGCCAGGATCGCGGCGGCCAACCCGCAATTTACCGATGCGGTGCAGGATGCGGTCACCGAGGTGATCGACGACATAAATCAGGAGGTCCGCAACAGCTCGCCGGATCACGCCAGGGCAAAGTCGAGGGTGAAGCGGCTGCAGAACTGGCATGAGCTCGGCGAAGGCAATGTTCACGCCGCCGCGCGCTCGCAGAATTTCGAGCAGGCGGCGGTAGCGCTGTCGGTTCTCGCCTGCTGCCCCATCGAGATGGCGGAACGGGCGATCCTCAACGAAAACCCGGGCGTGGTGCAGGTTATCGCAAAAGCCGCCGGTTGTTCCTGGGCTACGGTCAAGGCGCTCTTGCTGATGACGGCCGCGGACCGCATGATGTCCAAGGCGGATCTGGATCGGGCGCGCGAAGACTACGAGCGGCTCGAGACCCAAACGGCAAGACGGGTGCTGGAGTTCTACGAAGAACGCCGCGACGCGCGCACCGTCGCGAGCCCGCCGATGGCTCAGAGGGCGGCCGCGAGCCCAGCAGCTCTGGCCGGATAAATCCGCCGGCAACGGCGCGGCGCGTGCGGGAGCGCCGCGCACCCGGCAGCCGCGGCTCGGACGTTCCCCGATTCGCTCGAATCAATGTCGCTTTTCAGGAAATGGTGCCCAGGGGCGGGATCGAACCACCGACACTGCGATTTTCAGTCGCATGCTCTACCAACTGAGCTACCTGGGCATTTCCCAAGCCACGGGGGGTTGGGAGCGGGGGTTTATAGTCAGGCCGGGCAGCCATGTCCACCACGCTTCGCCTTCGGCTTCGCGTGGCGCAGCCATGCCGAAGCCGGAGGCGGAGCGTGCCCGGCGAAGCCCGCAGGGCGAAGACGGGCTATGGCCCGAGGGGCCGCTAACAACCGGAAAACACGCGAATATCGCTAATCGGCGTCTTCGTCCTCGTTCTCGCGGCCCGGAATCGCATAGGAGTTCGACAGCCAGCGGTTCAGATCGACGTCGCGGCAGCGTTCGGAACAAAACGGGAGCGAGGCCTCGGTGGCGGGCTTGCCGCAGATCGGGCACTTCCTGGCCGCTCCCTTTCCTCCGGCGGGGCCTCCGGATCCCTGGGCGGGGCCCTGAGATCCCTGGGCGGGGCCCGGGCCGGGGTCTTTGGGCGGCTTAACTGGCATTCAACCAGCCGAAGCGGATCGGGAAACCCTCGCCGCCGAGCAGCGCGATCGATTCGTACAGCGGCAGGCCCACGACGTTGGTGTAGGAGCCGACCATCTTGACCACGAACGATCCGGCAATGCCCTGGATGGCGTAGCCGCCGGCCTTGCCGCGCCATTCGCCGGAGCCGATATAGGCTTGGATATCGTCCTCGCTCAGGCGCTTGAAGCGGACCCGGGTCTCGACCAGGCGCTGGCGAAACGCTTCCTTCGGCGTCACCAGGCAGATCGCGGTGTAGACGCGGTGATTGCGCCCCGACAGCAGCCGCAGGCATTGCGAGGCTTCGTCGACCAGATTGGCCTTGGGCAGGATGCGGCGGCCGACCGCGACCACGGTGTCGGCGGCGAGAATGAAGGCGCCGCGCAGTTCGTCGTCGAGCTGCACCGATTTCAGCGCGGCGTCGGCCTTGGCCCGCGCCAGCCGGTTGGCGCAGGCGCGCGGCAGTTCGCCCCGCTTCGGGGTCTCGTCGACATCGGCGGGACGCAGCGCATCGGGCTCGATGCCGGCCTGGTTGAGCAAAGCCAGCCGGCGCGGCGAACCGGAAGCAAGAACGATTTTGGGACGGCCTAGCATGCGGGCTTTTGTCGGCGGGAGGGCGGGGTATGGATGCGCGCGGAACCTATCGGAAGGGATGGGTGGAGACAACCGGCTAACACGATATCGTCGCCCCCGCGAAAGCAGGGGCCCATAACCACAGGCCGTTGTTCATTAAACGAGAACAGGCAACGGCCACTTCCTTAAACCGCTCAATCACGGTGTATGGGTCCCTGCTTTCGCAGGGACGACATGACACAAAGGCTTCATGTTCCCACCATCACCCGCTCGCAGCACCCGCCTTGGAAAACCGGCGGCGGATCCGCATCGACAGGGTGTCGCAGACCTCGCGATAGGCGGCCAGCTTCTGCTCGCGGTTTCCTTCCGCGCCGGTCGGATCCTGCGTCGGCCAGTACTCGACCTCCGCCGCGTGCGTGCGCGTCAGTTCCAGCGCCTTGTGGTGCGCCTCGGGCGACAGCGTGATGATGAGGTCGAAATTGAGCCCTTCCCAGTCGTCGAGTTCCTCGAACGTCATCGGCTTGTGGCCGGAGATATCCTGGCCGAGTTCCGCCATCACGGCGACCGCGAACGGGTCGAGTTCGGCCTTGCGGACGCCGGCGGATTTCACGTAAAGCGCCTTCGGAAACATGTGCTGCAGCAGGCTCTCGGCCATCGGCGAACGCACGCTGTTGAGGCCGCACGCGAACAGCACGGCCTGCGGAACGCGCGTGCGCGGAACCCCCTCCACAAGTCAGCCTTCTTTTGTTTTGCGCATGATCCGATCCGAAAACCGGCGCCCGCCTTGCGCCAACGCGGCCCTTTGGGTCGGGATCATGCGCTAACCCTTCCAGTGCAGCACGCAGATCAGCGTGAACAGCCGCCGGGCGGTCTCGAAATCGACCCGCACCTTGCCCTTGAGGCGCTCCTGCAGCGTGCGCGAGCCTTCGTCGTGGATGCCGCGGCGGCCCATGTCGATGGCCTCGATCTTGTCCGGCGTCGCGGTGCGGATCGCCTGATAATAGCTGTCGCAGATCATGAAATAGTCTTTGACGATGCCCCGGAACGGCGTCAGCGACAAAAGGTGCACCACCACCGGCGTGCCGTCCTCGCGGCGGATGTCGAACATCAGCCGGTTGCCGGTGATGCCGATATGCAGCGTGAACGGCCCCTCGCCCGCGCCTTCCGGCGCGAACAGGTTCTCTTCGATCAGGTCGTAGATCGCGATCGCGCGCTCGTGCTCGATGTCGGGGCCGGAACGCCCGATCGACTCCTCATCGAGCGTTACCGCAACGATGCGCTTGCTGGAGTCCTCGTCTCGTGGCGTTTTGCTCATGTCAGGTTGAGGCGCAGTCCGACCGAACGCGCATGCGCATCGAGGCCTTCGGCCTTGCCCAGCGTCATCGCCGCTCCGCCCAGCGCGCGCAACTGGTCCGGGCCGCATTTCAGGATCGAGGTCCGCTTCATGAAGTCGAGCACGCCGAGCCCGGAGGAGAAGCGCGCCGAACGCGCGGTCGGCAGCACGTGGTTGGAGCCGCCGACATAGTCGCCGATCGCCTCGGGGGTGTGCGGGCCGAGGAAGATCGCGCCGGCATTGCGGATTTTCGCGGAAAGCGCTTCCGGATCCGATGTCATGATTTCCAGATGCTCGGCGGCGATCGCATTCGCCAGCGGCACGGCGTCGTCGAGGCTTTTGACGACCATGATCGCGCCGAAATCGTGCCACGAGGCTCGTGCGATTTGCGCGCGCGGCAAGGTTGCGAGTTGCGATTCCACCGCGCGTTCGACATCGCCGGCAAGCCGCTCGCTGTCCGTGATCAGGATCGACTGCGCGTTGACGTCATGCTCGGCCTGCGCCAGCAGATCGGCGGCGATCCAGCCGGCATTGCCGGTGTCGTCGGCAATCACGAGCACTTCCGACGGGCCGGCGATCATGTCGATGCCGACCTTCCCGAACACCAGCCGCTTGGCGGCCGCGACATAGGCGTTGCCGGGGCCGACGATCTTGGCCACCGGCGCGATAGTCGCGGTGCCATAGGCCAGCGCCGCCACCGCCTGCGCGCCGCCGACGCGGTAGATCTCGGAGACCCCGCCGAGATACGGCGGCGGCCAGCACCAGCGGGTTGAGCTTGCCGTCCGGCGACGGCACCACCATCACCACGCGGCCGACGCCGGCGACCCTGGCCGGCACCGCGTTCATCAGCACCGAGGACGGATAGGCGGCGGTGCCGCCGGGAACGTAGAGCCCGACCGATTCGATCGCGCTCCAGCGCCAGCCGAGTTCGACGCCGAGCGCATCGGTGAAGCGATCGTCTTTCGGCAATTGCCGCTGATGAAAGACCTCGATGCGGTCGCGGGCGAATTTCAGTGCAGCGATGGTTTCGGCGTCGCAGGCCTTCACCGCGGCGTCGATTTCGGCCGATGTGACCCGCAGGCCCGTCGCCTCGAGGTCGAGCCGGTCGAATTTCCTGGTCGCCTCGATCAGCGCCGCATCGCCGCGCGCGGCCACGTCGTCGACAATGGCGCGGGTGGCAAGCTCGATGTCGGCCGATACCTCGCGCTTCATCGCGAGAAAATCGGCAAATCGTCTGGCGAAATCGGCGCTGCTGGCTTCGAGGCGAACGGGCATGATGGCTTTCCGGGGCGGGTCTCTTGGTCGAAGGCCCACTGCTCAATGGCGCGGCGGCAATTGGCCGTCAACCCTTTGCATTCTGAGATTATTCCGTCATTCCGGGATGGTCCGCAGGACCAGACCCGGAATCTGGGGATTCTCAGATGTGCAATGGCACATCATAGTTCATGCTTCGCATGCCCCGGAATGACGTTTCCATATCAAAGGCGCAGTCCGCAGGGTGGGCTAAGCGAAGCGAGCCCACCATAGCGGCTCTCCGGGGGAACGTCGAAGTGCACGCTTCGCTTGCCCACCCTGCGCGGCCGCTTAGGCACCCAGCCCCGACAATTCGGCGCCCTCGCCGAGGTCCGTGGTCCCGAGATCGTCGGCGCCGAGGTCGGTGAGCTGGCATTCCAGGCATTCGACGTCGAGCCGCAGCGCCCCGCCGTGACTGAACAGCAGCACCGCGCAGCCGCTCGGGGCTTCGCCAGGATGAAACTCGATCCCGATCAGTTCCAGCGCGGTTTCGGGCGTCTCCAGATCGATATTGCGCGACTTGCACGCCAGCACCCGGTCGAAGCGCAGCGCCGCGACCAGCCGGCGCGGCGAGGTTTCCCCTGAAAGCGTCTGCTCCCAGTCCAGCCGGCTCATGCCGACCACCAGCCGCTTTTCGCCCTGCCGCCAGATGATGTCGGCGGTCGTTACGCGGGCGTCCTGGACATGCGCCGAGATGACGGCCAGATCGTCGGCATCGAGCGCGATCAATTTGAGCTGGGCCGTCATCGGGCACCCCTGGATTGCGATATCCTATCCGCTGATGCGCTCGATGGTGGCGCCGCAGGCCGACAATTTGTCCTCGAGCCGCTCGAAGCCGCGATCGAGATGGTAGACGCGATTGACCATGGTCTCGCCTTCGGCGGCAAGCCCGGCGATGACCAGCGACACCGAGGCGCGCAGGTCGGTCGCCATCACGGGCGCGCCGCGCAATTGCGCGATGCCGTCGATGGTGGCGGTCTCGCCGTCGAGACTGATCCGCGCGCCGAACCGCGCCAGTTCCTGCACATGCATGAAGCGGTTCTCGAAAATCGTCTCGGTGATGTGCGAGCTTCCCCTGGCGCAGGCCATCAGCGCCATCAGCTGCGCCTGCAAATCGGTCGGGAAGCCCGGGAACGGGGCGGTCGAGACTGTCACCGGATTGATGCCGGCGCCATTGCGGGCGACCCGGATGCCTTCGTTGTTGGGGGTGATGACAGCGCCGGCCTGGGTCAGCACGTCGAGCGCCGACTGCAGGAGTTCGGGGCGCGCGCCGGCCAGCTGCACGTCGCCGCCGGTCATCGCCACCGCCATCGCATAGGTGCCGGTTTCGATGCGATCCGGCAGCACGGTGTGGCGCGCGCCGTGAAGTTTTGTCACCCCTTCAACGACGATGCGGGGCGTGCCGGCGCCGGTGACGCGCGCGCCCATCTTGTTGAGGCAGTCGGCGACGTCCCGGATTTCCGGCTCGCAGGCGGCGTTGGTGATGATGGTCGTGCCTTTTGCCAATGTCGCCGCCATCAGCGCGACATGGGTGCCGCTCACGGTGACCTTGGGAAAGTCGATCGCGGCGCCCTTCAGGCCGCCGGGCGCTTTCGCGACCACGTAACCGCCGTCGATGGTGAGCTGGGCGCCGAGCTTCTCCAGCGCCATGATCAGGAGGTCGACCGGCCGGGTGCCGATGGCGCAGCCGCCGGGCAGCGACACCTTTGCCTCGTGCATCCGCGCCAGCAGCGGCGCGATCACCCAGAACGAGGCGCGCATCCGCGACACCAGCTCATAGGGCGCGGTGGTATCGATGATGTCAGCGGCCGAAATATGCAGGGTCTGGCCCTGATATTCACGGTCGCCGGGGCGCTTGCCCGCCGACATGATGTCGACGCCGTGATTGCCGAGAATGCGCTGCAACTGCGCGACGTCGGCCAGACGCGGCACGTTGTCGAGGATCAGCGTCTCCTCGGTCAACAGCGCCGCGATCATCAGAGGCAGCGCGGCATTCTTCGCACCCGAGATCGGAATGGTGCCATTGAGCTTGTTGCCGCCCACGATGCGAATGCGATCCATGCCGATCCTCAATTTTTTCTAAGCACAAAGTATAGAGCGAATGGGCCCCTGATGGCAAAAGCGTGAAATTTGCGGCTATTTGATGGGACTGAGGCTGGCGGGGCTAATTGGGCCTATTTCACCGCTCCGGCGGTCAGACCGGCCACGTAGTGCTCGACGAAGAACGAATAGATGATGGCAACCGGGATCGAACCGAGCAGCGCTGCCGCCATGAGCTGCCCCCAATAGAAGACGTCGCCGCGGATCAACTCCGCAATGGCCCCGACCGGCACGGTCCGAACCGAGGTGTCGGTCAGGAAGATCAGCGCGTAAAGAAACTCGTTCTGCGCCAGTGTGAAGGCGAAGATGCCGGCGGAGATGAAGCCCGGCTTGCACAGCGGCAGGAACACGAGGAACATCGTCTGCAGCCGGCTGGCGCCGTCGATGCGCGCGGCGTCTTCCAGCTCACGCGGGACGCTCTTGAAATACCCCATCAGCAGCCAGGCGCAGAACGGGATCAGCAGGGTCGGATAGGTGAGCATGACCGAGGTGAGCGTGTTGCCGAGCCCCAATCGCTCGATGATCTCGGCCATCGGAATGAACAGCAGCGGTTGCGGCACGAGATACGTCGCCGCTACCGCAAACGAGATCAGGGCGCTGCCGGGGAAGTTCATTCGCGCCAGCGGATAGGCGAGCATGACGCCGAAGACCAGCGAGATCGCCGTCGAGACCGTCGCCACCAGCATCGTATTCCAGGTCCAGAGCAGAAAATCCGTCTCACCGAGCAGGTCCACATAGTGCTTGAGCGTGGGGTGGTGCACGATCAGGGGCATTACCTGTGGATTGTACAGCTCCTGGTTCGGCTTCAGCGACGTGACCGCCATCCAGTAGAAGGGAAACAGCGCGAAGATCAGGAAGAACCCGAGCGGCAGCCAAAGCCGCAGCACGCGCACTCGCCAGCCGCCGTCCTCGACCATCACGCCCTCCTCAGGTACAGCGCCAGCGCGATGATCAGCAGCGCAAGCGGAGGCAGCATGGCGAGCGCGACCGAAGCCCCCAGGCCGAACTGTCCACCGCTCATGGCTATGTCGAACGCGTAGGTCGCGAACAGGTGCGTGGCGTTCGCCGGCCCGCCGCGGGTGAGCACATAGACCAGCTGGAAGTCGGAGAAAGTAAAGATCAGCGAGAACATGGTCACGATGAAGACGACCGGCTTGAGCAGCGGCAAGGTGACATAGCGGAAGCGATCGAGCGCGCCGGCACCATCGATGGTCGCGGCCTCGTAGAGTTCGGGCGGAATCGTCTGCAGCCCGGCGAGCAGCGTGATCGCGTAGAAGGGCAGGCCGCGCCAGGTGTTGACCACGATCAGCGAACCCATGGCCAGGGTGGGATTGCCGAGCCATGAGGGGCCGCGAACGGCGATCCCGCCGTGCACCAAGAGCCAGTTGATCACGCTGAAGGATGGATCGAGGATCCACATCCAGGCGATGGTCGACAGCACCGTCGGCACGATGAACGGCAGGAGCAGCACCGCGCGCACCAGGTTCTTCATGGGGAAGGCCTGGTTCATCACCAACGCAAGGCCAAGGCCACCCACCATCTTCAGCACCGTCGCCGCGCCGGTGTAGACGAAGGTGTTCTGCACCACCTGCCAGAAGGTCGGATCATGGAAATCGGCGATGAAGTTGCCGAGCCCGATGAAAGTGCCGTGCTGGGCAACCGGGCGATTCTCGAGGCTGAGCCAGATGCCGTAGACGAAGGGATAGCCGACCAGCGCGATCAGGAAGGCCATTGGCGGGAAGATCATCAGCCAGCTGAATACTTCCTCGCGCTCGGACCACTCCCGCAGGGCCGGCAGCAGGCGCCGGCGAGTGGCCCGAAGCGGTATCGGCTCGCTATGCGCCGACATCCTCAGCTGGGCCGGTAAATCTGCTTCAGCTGCGCGCTGGCGTCGGCGATTACCTCCTTGGTCGACTTGCCGGCGCACGCCTTGGCGAACATGTCGACGACGACGTATTTGGCGACGCTCTCGGACGAGGCTCGGCTGACCGGCGCCGGCCAGCCCGGCAGATGCGAGGTAGCGAGCGAATCGCGGTAGGGGATGTTGCGCGGTTCGACGTGCCACAGCGGCGCGTCGTCGAAGGCGTGCAGGAAGGGAGCATAGTAGCTGTCGGCCGAGCCATACCAGCCGCCGACCTGCGCTGGTTCCATCAGCCAGCGCAGAAAATCCTTCGCTGCCTTCTGATCGGGTGTGTGGGTGAAGATGGAATGGCTCCACGGCGCCAGAATGTGGAAGCGCTGGCCGGTCGGCCCCTTCGGATTGAACGACTGGTCGGTGGCCTTGGCAATGTCCGGGAAATCACGCTTCGCCGCCCACAGGATGCTCTCGGCGTTGTTGGTGCAGGATATTTGTCCGCTCAAATAGGCCTTGTTGTTGTTGGGATCGGTCCACCCAAGCACGTCCTCGAGCATGGTCTTCTGGAAAAACGTGCGGGCAAAATCGACGGCGCGCGCCGTCTCGGCCGAATCGATGACCACCGTCTTGCCGTCAGGCTCCACCTCGCGCCCGCCATAGGACCATAACAACGGATAGAGCCAGCCATGGTTGTCGCCAAAGCCGTGACCGAGCTCGAAGCCAAAGGGGTGCCCATTGGCCTTCAGCTTGGTGCCGGCCTCCAAAAGCTCGTCCCAGGTCTCGGGAAATTTGTCGTAGCCGGCCTCCTTGAACCAGTCGGTGCGCCAGTTCATCAACTGGCCGACATTGCCGAACGGAATCGCCTTCCACTTGCCGTTGACGACGACGGCCTCTTTTGCCGCGTCATGCCAGCCGCCATTTTTCTTGCCCGCCTCCTCCGCAACGTCGCTGACATCGACGTATTTTTCGTCATAAAGGAACGGCCAGTTGAAGAAATTCAGCGTCATATCCGGACCGGTTCCGGTCTCCGCCACGGTGGTGACGCGGGTCTGCAGACCGCCGACGCTGACCAGCTCGTACTTTATCTTGACGCCGGTGAGCTTCTCGTAGGCGGGGATGAGTGTCTTCTGAAAATATTCATCAAAAGTCTTGATGAACGAATTTTCGTGCATGATTGACATGGTCTTCGGTGCGCCGACACCGGGGCGTATCCCCAGCGCCGCCCCCGCGGCACCAATCGCCGTGGCCTTCAAGAACTGCCGGCGCGAGCCGCCGGACAATGCGTGCACTGCCTTGGTCATCGCAACCCCCCCTGTCGGCCGCCCGTCGATCCGCAGGCGGCGGCGTCAAAGCTCTTTCGATGCGACATTGCGCCCAATAATGCGTTGGGACTTTTCTTTTGATCTTAGACGGGAGTCTTTCCTTTGCAACCGGATTTTCCGGCGGCGCCGATTGCGCCCGACCATTGCAGCGCAACAATCAAGACGGAAGCCCGCGACAATCAGGACGAGAATGCGCCGCCATTGGAGTGACGAGAGGGAGAGCTGGCACGACCGTTGCGTGAACGCGGAATTCTCGCTCCCTCTCTGGATTCGCTCGATGCCCGCGCCCCGAAACGACGATCAAACGCGATTGATATCCTCGCTTTCGAGCACCGGCCGGGGGAAACCGTCCCTGGCCACCTTGATCATGGCGCGGCCGACCTGCTCGGTCGTGGTCATGTAGCTCGGCGCCACCCGATTGAGCAGCGACAACAGCGGCGCTGCGGCGACATAGATCGCCTGCACCCAGGAGGTCTTGGAGCGGATGCCGTGCAGCGGCTGGATGCCGGCGGGACGAAACATGTAGGCCGCCTTGAACGGCAGCCTGAGCAGGTCGTTCTCGGTCTTGCCCTTGACGCGGGCCCACATCAGGCTGCCTTTTTCGCTCGAGTCGGTGCCGCGGCCGGTGACATAGATAAACACCATCCGAGGATTGAGTCGTGAAAGCGCGGTCGCCGCGGCAAGCGTGATGTCGTAGGTCAAATGCCGGTAGCGTTGCTCGTCCATGCCGACCGAGGAAACGCCGAGGCAGAAAAAGCAGGCGTCGTAGCCCGCGAGCCGGGACTCGATCGCCGAATAATCCAGGAAATCGCCGTGGACGATTTCGCGCAGCTTGGCGTGCCGCTGTCCGGTCGAACTGCGCCCGATCGCAAGCACGCTTTCGACGCCCGGATCGAGCAGGCATTCGCGCAAGACGCCCTGCCCGACCATGCCGGTGGCGCCGAACAGGATAACCTTCATTCCCGGGCGGACGCCGTTCATCCCTTGATGAACGCCAACAGATCGGCGTTGATCGTGGCTGCTTCCGTGGTGGGCATGCCGTGCGGAAACCCCTTGTAAGTTTTCAGCGTCCCGTTCTTCAAGAGCTTGGCCGACAATGGTCCGGCATCGGCGTAAGGGACGATCTGATCGTCTTCGCTGTGCATCACCAGCACCGGCACGCTGATCTTCCTGAGGTCTTCGGTGAAATCGGTCTGCGAGAAGGCGACGATGCCGTCGTAATGCGCCTTGGCGCCCCCCATCATGCCCTGGCGCCACCAATTCTGGATGGTGGCCTCCGAGGCTTTGGCGCCCGGCCGGTTGTAGCCATAGAACGGACCCGCCGCGACGTCGCGGTAAAATTGCGAGCGATTGGCCGCGAGCGCCGTCTGGAATCCGTCAAAGACGTCCTTGGGAAGACCGCCGGGATTGGCCGGTGTCTGCACCATCAGCGGCGGCACCGCGCTGATGATGGCCGCCTTCGCGACCCGGCTCTCGCCGTGCCGTGCCAGATAGTGCACCACCTCACCGCCGCCGGTGGAATGGCCGACGTGAATGGCATTCTTCAGATCGAGATGCGCCGTCAAAGCCGCAAGGTCGTCTGCATAGTGATCCATGTCATGGCCGTCGCCGGTCTGGCTGGACCGGCCGTGGCCGCGGCGGTCATGGGCGATGACCCGATAGCCGTGATTCAGAAAGAACAGCATCTGCGCGTCCCAGTCATCGGCCGAGAGCGGCCAGCCGTGCGAAAACACCACCGGCTGGCCGCTGCCCCAGTCCTTGTAGTAGATCTCGGTGCCGTCCTTGGTCGTGATCGTCGGCATGGGGGGCTCCTTTTTTTTGCGCACCGTCATTCCGGGGCGACGCGCAGCGTCGAACCCGGAATCCAGAAGTTATTTGAACGAGATTCAGGCATATACCGGCATCGGGCGGTACCGCCGCAACGCGCCGATGATCACGACAACGAAGAACAACAGCACGATGCCCTGCACGACGGCGAACGTCGGCCCCGACGGCGGGTTACCCGGCGCCAGCGCAGTCAGGGCCGGTATCTTGAGGAAGCTCTGGATCACCAGCACGAACACGTTGAGATACAGCGAGACCATCGCGGTGAGTACGTAGACCCAGCGCCACGCGCCGGAAAGCTTCATGACGTAGAGCGCGATGCAGGCGATCGCCAGCAGCACCAGCGAAAGGGCGCCGACGATGTGCGACGGCAGCAATTTCTCGACCGGAAACAGAAAGCCGGTGGCGCTGGTCAAAATCGTGAACAGCAGGAAGATGGCGGTCAGGCCGGGCAACCGGCTGGAGCCGAGCAGGCCGAACATGACGATGACGCCGGCAACGATTGCGATCAGGCTGATGATCACGTGCACGGTGGTAAAGGCAGACAAACTCATACCCAAGATCATGACACGCTCTCCTGTTTCGGACCGATCGGACCCTACGATCCCCGACCTGACATTGCTATTCACGCATCCGTGCAGAGATGAGCCAATGGTGGCTGGATGGCTTTTCCGCTTCGCCGGATTTTTGTCGAATTGCGGCCAACGCCTAGCGATTGAGAAATTCGATCAGTTTCGGCATCACCTGGTCCGGCGCTTCTTCCATCAGCCAATGGCCCGATCCTTTGACGAGAACGCCCTCGACATTGGTCGCGACCATTTTGCCCTGCTCGATCAGGAACGGACCGCCGGCCTTTTCGCCTGACAGCACGAGCAGCGGCATCGTCAATTTTGTTTTCGCAAATTGCGCAAAATCCTCGGCGTCCTTTGGAAATGCACGGAAGACTTCCATTCCCGCCGCCATGTGCCCGGGCCGGGCATAGGCCTCCGTATAGAATTGGCGATCCTTCTCCGACAGTGATTTTTTCGGGTCGGCGGCGAAATCATTCCAGAAATGATCGAGATAAATCCGCTCTCGCCCCGTCACCAGCGCCAGCGGCGTCTTGCCGTAGAAATGGAAATGCCAGAGATCGCGCAGCAGGAAAACGCTGTTCCAGTCGCCGACGCCGGGCAGGAAAGCTTCCATCAGCACCAGCCGATCGACTTCGCCGGGATATTGCGCCGCATAGGCATAGGCGACCATCAGCCCGATATCGTGCCCGACCAGCCGTATGCGGTCATAGTTCAAGCTCTTCACCAGCGCGTGGATGTCCTGCGCCATCGCCGCCTTGGTGTAGCCGTCCGGCGGCGCGGACAATTCTCCGAAACCGCGCAGGTCCGGCGCGATCACGGTATGCCTGTCGGCCAATTTTGCGATCAGCGGCAGCCACATGTGGCTGGTTTCCGCATAGCCATGCAGCAACACGACGGGATCACCCTTGCCGCTGATGAGATAATGCAGCCTGACGCCGTTGACGTCGGCGAATTTGCTCTGCGGCGCCTGGGCGGATGCCTTGCCCGCCGGACCGAGCAAGGCAACCGCCAGCAGCAGGGCGACGCGGGTGACGGACCGAAAAATTCCGATTGCGCACTGCATCCATTATTTCCTTCGTTCTTAAGAACTGGTTTCAGTAATAGCGCGGGATCGGACCGTTGTGCGGTGTCTTCCGGTCCGACAGGTCGAACAGCACTTCATCGACATAGCACCAGCCCCAGCCTTCCGGCGGATCGTAGCCCTCGATGACCGGGTGCTGCGTGGCGTGGAAATGCCTGGTGGCGTGCCGGTTGGGTAAATCATCGCAGCAGCCGACGTGACCGCAGGTGCGGCAGATCCGCAGATGCAGCCACTCGCTGCCGCTCTTGAGACACTCCTCGCAGCCGAGCGCGCTCGGCTGCACGTCGCGGATGCCGGCAATATGGATGCAGCCCTTCGCCATGCCGGCTCAGACGTCGCTGGTATCGAAGAACATGATATCGGCGCCGCCACTTGCAAAGTTCGGCACATCGGCCGCCGTTGCCTTGCCCTCGTTGCTGCCGAAGGCGGCCTGGACCGCGGCCATGCTGTCAAAGGTCAGTGTTGCGATCAGATAGATGCCGGAAGGCCCGGCGGGCGTCGCGACTGGTCCCTTGCTAACCTGATATTTTCGAAGGCCGGGCATTTTCTTGGCGAGCGGGATGTGAGTCCCGGCATAATATTTGTCGAAAGCAGCCGTATCTTTTGGCGTCTTGTAAAGCACGACGACGTCAGCCATTGCGTTTCTCCCTTTGCAGTAACCAGAGCCTTATATCATGCGCCTGCTAAAGCGCCGGTTTCGCGGCATCGCCGAGAAAGCCGTGCAGCGCCGCCACCACCTGCGCGCCCTCGCCGATCGCGCCGCCGACCCGCTTGACCGAGCCCGAACGCACGTCGCCGACCGCGAACACCCCCGGCACCGAGGTTTCCAGAGGTGGCACCAGGCGACCCTGATTCTGTTCGGACTGCGCGCCGGTGACGACAAAACCTCCGCGGTCGAGCGTGACGCCGCAGCCGTCGAGCCAGCCGGTGGCGGGATCGGCGCCGGCGAACAGGAACAGATTGCGGATGGCGGCGGTGCTGTCCTCGCCCGACAGGCGGCTGCGCCAGCGCACGCGCTCCAGCGAAACGTCGGTGCCCTCGAGCGCGACCACCTCGGTGTTGAACACCAGTTCGATATTGGGCGTCGCCTCGATGCGCTCGATCAGGTAGCGCGACATGCTGGCGCCGAGGCCGCCGCCGCGGATCACCATGTGAACCCTGCGGGCGTGACCCGACAGGAACACCGCGGCCTGTCCGGCGGAATTGCCGCCGCCGACCAGCGCGATCTCCTGCTCGGCGCACAGCCGCGCCTCGATCGGCGAGGCCCAGTACCAGACGCCACGGCCCTCGAATTTTTCGAGCTGTTCGATTTCCGGCCGCCGGTAGCGGGCGCCGCTCGCCACCACGATGGAGCGCGCGCGCAGCGTGTCGCCGCCGTCGAGCGCCAGCGCGAAGGCGCCGTCCTTCCGCGCGCAATCGAGCGCCTTCACCGCCATCGGAATCATGATGTCGGCGCCGAACTTCTGCGCCTGGGTGAAGGCGCGGCCGGCCAGCGCCTGGCCCGAAATTCCCGTGGGGAAGCCGAGATAGTTCTCGATCCGCGCGCTGGCGCCGGCCTGCCCGCCGAAAGCGCGCGTATCCAGCACGACCACCGAGAGACCTTCCGACGCCGCATACACCGCGGTCGCCAGACCGGCCGGACCGCAGCCGACGATGGCGGCGTCATAGATCCTGTCACCGGCCGGGCCGCCGATCATGCCGAGCCCGCGCGCGAGTTCGGATTCGCTCGGGTTGCGAAGTACGGAACCGTCGACCATCACCACCAGCGGCCAATCCGACGGCGACGGCGAATAGCGCGCGATCAGTTCGGCGGCGTCGTGATCGCGCCCGGGATCGAGCAGATGATGCGGAAAGCCGTTGCGGGTGAGAAAGCTCTGCAGGCGAATGACGCCGCTGGAATCCTGTGGCCCGATCAGCACCGGGCCGCCGACCCCGCCCTGGATCAGGCTGACCCGGCGCAGGATCAGCGCGCGCATGATGCGCTCGCCGAGATCGGCTTCGGCGACCAGAAGCGCGCGCAATCGCTCCGGCGGAATCAAGAGCGTTTCGACGTCGCCCTCGGCATGGCCGTCGACCAGCGCGACGCGGCCGGAGAGCTGGCCGATCTCGGCGAGAAACTGCCCCGGCCCCTGGTCGATCACCGGCGTGACGTGGCCAAGGCCGTCGCGCTGGGTGATCGCAACATGGCCGGACAGCACCACGAACATGCCCGGCCCGGGCTTGCCGGTTTCGAACAGCATTTCGCCGTTCTTGTAACGGCGCAGTTCGCCGAACCGGCGCATGCGCGCCATTTCTTGCGGCGTCAGCGTCGGGAAGGTCTGCTCGAGGCGGGGAAACGCGCTTGCCTGCGCGGCGCTGCCATCAGTCTCGGTTCCAGTCGCGGGGGTCACAGCCATCTCCGTCTCGCGTCACAAGAAGCTAGCAAAACCTGCCGCGGGCCGAACCCGGTTATTCGCCCGGCTTTTCGCCGCCGCCGTCATGTGGTGCGACGGCTTCACCATGGGAAGGTGCCGACCGGATGTCGTTTCGTTCCCGCGCCTGCGATTTCCGCCGCCTGAGGTTTTCGCGCAGCGCCTGCTTCAGCCGATCCCGTCTTGCATCTTTTTTCGCCAGCCCGCCGGCCCGGCCCGCGCCTTTATCCCTGTCATCATTCATCGTGGACCCGTTCCAAGCGGCCGCCATTGCCCGATTATATTGTGTTTCGTTCGCCGATCGTGCAATCGCCGATCCTGGGGAAGGCCCGCGGCCGCGCTGGAGCTGTTTTCGAGAATTTTACCTGTCATCGCAGCTTTATCGGGTCATGATCCGCCCGATCAAGGCGCTCGCCGCGCTGGCTGAGGAAATCAAGAACCGAATCCGCCCGCAACTGACCCAAATGAAGGGGCTTCGGGCCTCCCGCGCTGGTTTTGGCCGTTTTTGATGGCCGATCGGGGCGTTCGCGCGCTTGCGCGAGCGGGGGCCTTGTGGCAAGGATCGGCCCGCCTGTTAGGGGCCTGTTCGGCCAATTCTATTTATCCGGGCACGCTGCCGTAGCTCAGTGGTAGAGCACTCCATTGGTAATGGAGAGGTCGACAGTTCAATCCTGTCTGGCAGCACCAGTCTCTCCCTCGTGAAGGCCCTTTAAAGTCAGCATAAATCCACGTTTTCGTTCGACTGCCGGTTTCGACCATTTCAGCCATTTCCGAACGGAACAGACCAAGAAGCCTTGTGCCAACTGACACGAAACTGGCGCACCGGTTCTACTTTTGTCTCCGACCTCTCGGACCCGGCCTTCGCGCTTTGAGCCGGCCGCGCCCGGCCCCGCCCACGGGGCGGCCCTCCCAGGCCATGGCGTGGCTCCGGGGATATGACTGAGACGCGGCGCGGAAAGCCGTTTTCGGATCTGACCCCCGCCAAGCGCCTTGCGGCTCCGTTATGCAGGCTCTTGGCGAACGGCTCCCCCGAGCGGCCGTTATGCTCGCTCGCTGGCGGGACCCCTGTTCATGAAGTAGCCAAAGCCGTTCACGCACGAGCACGGACGGTCGCAAACCAGCCTGGATAGCAATAGATTGCCCGCATGAAAAAGATCGGCTTTCTCTCGTTCGGACACTGGACGCCCTCGTCGCAATCACAGACCCGCTCGGCCGCAGACACGCTCCTGCAATCCATCGACCTGGCCGTTGCCGCCGAGGAGTTGGGCGCGGACGGAGCCTATTTTCGGGTCCATCACTTCGCCCGCCAGCTCGCCTCGCCTTTCCCGCTGCTGGCGGCCGTCGGCGCCAAGACCAGCCGCATCGAGATCGGCACGGCGGTGATCGACATGCGCTACGAGAACCCGCTCTACATGGCCGAGGACGCCGGGGCAGCCGATCTGATCGCAGGCGGGCGTCTGCAGCTCGGCATCAGCCGAGGGTCGCCCGAGCAGGTGATCGATGGATGGCGATATTTCGGTTATCAACCGGCCGAGGGCCAGACCGACGCCGACATGGGACGGCGTCATGCGGAGGTCTTCCTCGATCAGCTGCGCGGCGAGGGCTTCGCGCAGCCCAATCCGCGTCCCATGTTTCCAAATCCACCCGGCTTGCTCCGGCTCGAACCATATTCTGAAGGCCTGCGCGACCGGATCTGGTGGGGCGCCGGCTCGAATGCCACGGCGATCTGGGCAGCAAAACTCGGGATGTACCTGCAGAGCTCGACACTCAAGAACGACGAAACAGGCGAGGCCTTCCACGTGCAGCAGGCGGCCCAGATCCGGGCCTACCGCGCCGCCTGGAAGGAGGCAGGCCATGCTCGCGAGCCGCGGGTCTCAGTCAGCCGCAGCATCTTCGCGCTGATGGACGATCGCGATCGCAGCTTTTTCGGGCGCGGGCGCGAAGATGATGACCAGATCGGATTCATCGACGAGAGGACCAGGGCGATCTTCGGCCGCAGCTATGCCGCCGAGCCGGATGTCCTCATCGACCAGCTCAGGAAAGACGAAGCTATCACAGAGGCCGACACGCTGCTGCTGACCGTCCCCAACCAGTTGGGCGTTGCCTACAACGCGCACGTGATCGAAGCTATCCTGGCCCACGTCGCTCCCGCCCTGGGGTGGCGCTAAAGATGCGGCCTGGCATCAAAAGGAGTCTGACTTGAGCGTCGCCTTCACCAAGGAAGACAGTGCCGAAACGGCGTCGGAGACTCTGCTACCCGACCGCCCGGTTTCACCTCATCCGAACCTTGTTACGGAAGGGGGATTGAGGGCTCTGGAATTTCAACTCCAACAGGCTCGCGAGGCGTACGAGGCGGCGCAGAAGATCGAAGACGTGAATGAACGACGGCGGCAAGCGGCAACCCCGTTGCGTGATGCTCGCTACTTTGCGGCGAGAGTTCGGACGGCTCAGGTCATCACCAATCCTGCGTCAACCGACGCTGTTGCCTTTGGGAGCACGGTGACCTTCAGGCGTGACGATGGGCGCGTACAGAAATATCGTATCGTGGGAGAGGACGAAGCGGACCCCAAGGCCGGTTCTATTTCCTTCGTATCTCCGGTGGCAAGGCTTCTGATGGGCAAAGCCGTTGGCGACGAAGTCGGCGCATCCGGTCAGGAGCTCGAGATCATTTCGATCTCGTAGCAGGTCCCGCACCGGACGCAGCCGATGTTTGGAACGGCCGGCTTGCTCGCCGGAGGCGGTCGTTGCCGCTCGCGGTCTCTCACTCATCAACGATCTGTCCGCCGTCATAACCGCAAGCGACCCGTCCGAGCGCCGCACGAAATTGTTCGCTATCGATTGCGGACGCAAGCGCTGCGAAGTCGTCGGGCTTTGCAATTCGGCGGGCCCGAGCCAAAAGGGACGTTATAAGGCCTGTATCGAGATAAGGCAGGCTCGCCCAAAATCCGCGCGCGAGATCCTGCGCCAGCGCGTGATCGGGATGTTGCTTATTTTCGGGAGCACGGCCGATCTCGTGCATGTGACGAACCGCGTGCCATGGTGCCCGCTCGGACGGAATGCGCGCCATGATCTCAGGATGTTCCTGCGCGACATAGAACCGGTTGAGCGTGTCGAACAGAACGAAGCGGTAGCCCTGAGCAATAAGGAACGGTTCCCAGTCCTGCCATGCCGGCTCCGACGCGATGGGCGTCACCGCTTCGGCGACGATTACCTTGGGTCGAAAGCGCTTCCAATCGCCGCCGAACAGAACATCGCCTTCGGCGCCCTCGACGTCGATTTTGAGGAAGTCGATAGAGCCAAGATCGTGCCCTTCGCACAGTTTTGCCAGCGTGGTCACCGGCATGCGAACGGTCTGATAGTCGACGCCGAAGGCTTTTGCCTTTTGCGCAAGGTCTTTCACTGTCGTCGAGAACCCATGCAGACGTTCGACCACATGGAAGTCGATTTCGCCGCAGTGACGTCCGACCAGGCCAGGAACCGCGAGATCGCGCGGACGCAGCCGCTGATACAGCGCCGCAAGTTCAGGCTGCGGCTCGACTACGACGCCCTGCCAGCCGCGCTCATAGAACCAGAACGACACGTTATCGGCAATCGGATGCCCCGCGCCGACATCGATATAGGTCCCGGTGGTCTGTCCCGCGAAGGCAAGCGAGAGATGATAGTCCTCGAGATTCTGTGAGTAGGATAGCTCCATTCGCGTCCTCGTTTCTCTTCGGCTCGCCGATGCGTCGTCGGCCGACGAGCCGGCGCGCACGGTGGCACGTCGGCATTCTGTCCGTTCCTTCATTGTGTTCCAATTTCGGGATCAAAGTGAAACAAAACGGACGTCGGACTGGCGGGCAGCCCGAGGCAGGACGGCACCACCGGCCACGCCGGACGCCAAGACACCGTTGGACAGTTATGGAATCCATTCCGCCAAATCCAGCGGTGAACCTCCATTGGTACTTGCGTCTTCGGTATTCTTCGCGATCAAACACGCGATCACGTCCGTGCGCCGCTGCGATGCAAATGCGTAAGCGCTGTTCGATGGGCGACGTCCTTTTTCTCGAATGGGCCCCCCGCCTCACGCGAAGCTAAACTCCGGACTTTTCCTTCACGAACACCCGGCTGGCAAGCACGTCGGCGGCCTCGAGCGACATGATGTCGTCCGCGGTCAGCACGGAATCGAGGTCGGCGACGAGACGGCTGGCCTGGCGCAGTCGCATGCGGTCGAGCGCGTTGCGGATCGAGCGCGCATTGGAGAACAGCGGCTGGGTTTTGCGCAGGGCTAGGTAGCGGATGAACGCCTCGCGTGCATCGGCGCTGAATTTGTAGTTCATGCCGCGCAGCATCAGCTCGGCGACGGCGAGCAACTCGTCGTCGGAATAATCCGGAAAATCGATGTGATGGGCGATGCGGGAGCGAAAGCCGGGATTGCTGGCGAAGAATTTGTCCATCCGATCGCCGTAGCCGGCCAGGATCACCACCAGATCCTCGCGCTGGGATTCCATGACCTGCAGCAGGATCTCGATGGCTTCCTGGCCGTAGTCGCGTTCATTGTCCGGTCGATGCAGATAATAGGCCTCGTCGATGAAGAGCACGCCGCCCATCGCCTTCTTCAGGATTTCTTTGGTCTTGGGCGCGGTGTGGCCGATATATTGCCCCACCAGTTCGTCGCGCGTGACCGAGACGACCTGACCGCGGCGCACGAAGCCGAGCTTGTGGAGAATGCTCGCGATCCGCAGCGCCACCGTGGTCTTGCCCGTGCCCGGATTGCCGGTGAACGACATATGCAACGTCGGCACCTCCGACGTCAGGTTCATGCGCTTGCGAATGCGCTCGATCAGCAGCAGCGACGCGATCTCGCGAATGCGGGTCTTGACCGGCTTCAGCCCGATCAGCTCGCGGTCGAGTTGCGCGAGTATCCCCTCGATGCCCACGGCCTCGAGTTCCTCGCGCAGACTGACCCTGTCCGTCACCGCTGGGGCATCCAAATCCATCTGCCAGACCTCAACGCGCTGCGCGCGCCTCTCGGGAAGGAAAAACTCCGCCGCCGCTTTCACAGCGGCGGAGCAGGACATCCGGCAGGCGCGGGAGCGATGAGGGAGCAGGCGCTTGCCACGGGCCGGATGCAGTTGCTCAGGTGTAGCGCCGGCCCTCGGGGCGGTCGGCTGCGTAGGATTTCGTCGTGTATCGGATATTGCGGCCGGCCACTTCATGCCGCTCCAGCCGGAAGCCCGGTTCGTCCTTCGGCCGGTTGACGATGAAGGACAGCCGCACCGATTCCCAGCCGTGACTGGAATCAAAAGCCGACATCCGGATGTAACGATCGCCGTACACCTTGCGGCATTCATTGAGCTCCATCAGCACGCCGGCGGCGTCCCGCAGGTCGAACATCGGCAGTCCCCACATTTCCCAGAAGTTGTTGCGGGGGTGCGGATCGTCGGTGAATTCGATGTTCACCGCCCAGCCGTTCTCCAGGCAATACTGCACCTGGCGGAAAATCTGCTCGTCGGTGAGATCGGGCAGGAACGAGAAGCAACCTTGTGTGATACGCATGATCCGGCTCCTTATAGCGAGACGCTGGCGGTGGGGGCATAGTCCGGCATGTCGGTGGATTCGTAGTTGAAGGTGACGTTCTTCCAGACCTCCAGCGCCGATTTCAGCGGCGTGCAGGTCTGCGCGGCTTTCGCCAGAATCTCCGGCCCTTCGTGCAGGTAATCGCGGCCCTCGTTACGGGCGAGGATCATGGCTTCCAGCGCCACGCGGTTCGCGGTGGCGCCCGCCTGAATGCCCATGGGGTGGCCGATGGTGCCGCCGCCGAACTGCAGGATGACGTCCTCCCCCAGATGATCAAGCAACTGGTGCATCTGGCCGGCGTGAATTCCGCCCGACGCCACCGGCATCAGCTTGTTGAGGCTGGCCCAGTTCTGATCGAAGAACACGCCGTGTTCGAGCTTCGCCGGATTGAAATCTTCGCGGCAGATGTCGTAGTAGCCGCGGGTGGTCGCCGGATCGCCTTCGAGCTTGCCTACGACGGTGCCGGCATGGATATGGTCGACGCCCGCGAGCCGCATCCATTTCGCGATCACGCGGAACGAGACGCCGTGGTTGCGCTGCCGCGTGTAGGTCGAATGCCCCGCCCGATGCAGATGCAGGATCATGTCGTTGCGGCGCGCCCATTTCGCCATCGACTGGATCGCGGTGTAGCCGATCACCAGATCGATCATGATCACGATCGATCCGAGCTCCTTGGCGAATTCGGCGCGCTCGTACATGTCCTCCATGGTACCGGCCGTAACGTTGAGATAGGTGCCCTTGATCTCGCCGGACGCGGCCTGCGCCTTGTTGACGGCCTCCATGCAATAGAGGAAGCGCTCGCGCCAATGCATGAACGGCTGCGAGTTGATGTTCTCGTCGTCCTTGGTGAAGTCGAGCCCGCCCTTCAGGGCCTCGTAGACCACACGGCCGTAGTTGCGGCCGGACAGGCCGAGCTTCGGCTTCACGGTGGCGCCGAGCAGCGGGCGTCCGAACTTGTCCATGCGCTCGCGCTCGACCACGATGCCGGTCGCCGGGCCCTGGAACGTCTTCACATACGCCACCGGCAGCCGCATGTCCTCGAGCCGCAGCGCCTTCAATGGCTTGAATCCGAACACGTTGCCGATGATCGATGCCGAAAGATTGGCGATCGATCCGCTCTCGAACAGGTCGAGATCGTAGGCGATGTAGGCGAAATACTGCCCCGGTGAATTCGGCACGGGATCGACGCGGTAGCATTTGGCGCGGTATTTTTCGGCAGCCGTCAGCCGGTCGGTCCACACCACGGTCCAGGTCGCGGTCGAGGATTCTCCCGCCACTGCCGCCGAGGCTTCGACCGGATCGACGCCGTCCTGCGGCGTGACGCGGAACAGCGCGATGATGTCGGTGTCCTTGGGCTCGTAATCGGGCTCCCAGTAACCCATCTTCTTGTATTCCATGACGCCGGATTTGTAGCGATCCTTGCCGCGGACGGTCATCGATTGGTCATTCATGGCAATCTCCTCGAGGGTGTAGACCGGCATATCCGGTCAGAAGATGGTTCCGTCATTCGGCCGCGACGGCCGTGCCGCCGATACGCGGATCGAGCAAGCCGCTGCGATAGCGCTTCGCCATCTCCGACAGCGGCATCACCTTGATCCTTGCGGCGTTGCCGGCGGTGCCGAATTGCTCGAAGCGCTCGCGGCAGAGGTCGCGCAACGCGTCCATCGCCGGCCTGAGGAATTTGCGCGGATCGAATTCGCTTTTCGTCTGCACCGCGACCTTCCGGAAGGCCGCCGCCATGGCGAGCCGGCAGTCGGTATCGATATTGACCTTGCGGACGCCATGCCGGATGCCGCGGACGATTTCCTCGACCGGCACGCCCCAGGTCTGCGGCATCTCGCCGCCGAATCGGTTGAACGCGTCCTGCAGCGGCTGCGGCACCGAAGACGAGCCGTGCATCACCAGATGCGTATTCGGCAGGCGGCGATGGATCTCCTCGACCACGTTCATGGCGAGGATATCGCCGTCGGGTTTGCGCGAGAACTTGTAGGCGCCGTGCGAGGTCCCCATCGCGATCGCCAGCGCGTCGACCTTGGTGGCGCGGACGAAATCGACCGCCTGATCCGGGTCGGTCAGCAGCTGGTCGTGGCTGACTTCGCCTTCGACGCCATGGCCATCCTCCTGTTCGCCGCCGCCGTGTTCGAGCGAGCCGAGCACGCCCAGCTCGCCTTCCACCGATGCTCCGGTCCAGTGCGCCATCTCGACCACGCGGCGGGTGATATCGACATTGTAGTCATAATCCGCCGCGGTCCTGGCGTCGGCCCTGAGCGAGCCGTCCATCATCACCGATGTGAAGCCGTACTTGATCGCCGTGGCGCAGGTCGCTTCCTCGTTGCCGTGGTCCTGATGCAGGCAGAGCGGAATCTGCGGATGCATCTCTTCCAGCGCATCGATCATCTTCGACAGCATGATATCGTTGGCGTAGGAACGCGCACCGCGCGAGGCCTGGATGATGACCGGCGCATCGACGGCCGCCGCCGCCTCCATGATCGCAAGGCCCTGCTCCATATTGTTGATGTTGAATGCCGGCACGCCGTAGCCGCGCTCGGCGGCATGATCCAGCAATTGCCTCAGTGAAATTCGCGCCATCGGAACCTCCGTGTCATTGATCGCGTCTGGATTTTCATGCGCAGGCCGCGGCCATCCTCGATCGGGCGATGCAGCGCAGCGCCGCCTTTGCGACCGCGTCCTCGGTAATGCCGAATTCGCGATAGAGCGTTTCGGCCGGCGCGGACGCGCCGAACCCGTTCATGCCGACGAATTCGCCGCCATCGCCGAGCCAGCGCGCCCAATCGCCCTCGACCGCGGCTTCGACCCCGATCCTCGGCGCGCGTCCGAGCACCTTTTCCCGATATTCGCGCGGTTGCTGGCGAAACAGATCGAAGCACGGGGCCGAGACGACGGCGGCGCGGACGCCGTCGCCCGCAAGCAGCTTGGCTCCCTTCAGCGCGATCGAAACTTCAGAGCCGGTTGCGACCAGGGTGACGTCGCGACCGCCCGCCGGTTCGACCACCACATAGGCGCCGAGCGCGACCCGGTTGGTGTCGTCGCGAACTTCGCGGAACGCGGGGACCGCCTGCCGCGACAGGCACAATACCGACGGGCTGGTTTGCGCCCGCAAGGCGCAATCCCAGGCCTCGGCGGTCTCGACGGCGTCGCCGGGCCGGAACACCAGCAGGTTGGGAATCGCCCGCAGCGACGCCAGATGCTCGACCGGCTGATGGGTAGGACCGTCCTCGCCCAGTCCGATCGAATCATGCGTCATCACATGGATGACGCGAATTCGCATCAACGCCGCCAACCTGATCGCGGGGCGGCTATAGTCGGAAAAGACGAGAAACGTGCCGCCATAGGGAATGAAGCCGCCATGCAGCGCGATGCCGTTCATCGCCGCCGCCATGGCATGCTCGCGGACACCAAAGTGAATATAGCTGCCTGCGAGGAAATCGGCCCGCACCGGCTGGTGCGTCCTGGCCCGCGTCAGATTGGAGTGGGTCAGATCGGCTGAGCCGCCGAGCAGATTCGGCAATGCCTCCGCGATTCCGTCGATCACGAACTGCGACGCCTGTCGGGTGGCAATATTCGGCCGCTCGGCAGTGAAGCGATCGCGTAGCCGTGCCATCGCTTCGGCATAGCTGCAGGGCAGATTTCGATTCAGCGCGTCGTGAAACGGCGAGCGTGTGACGGAATCGATACACCTGGTCCGCTCGAGCCAGCTGCGGCGGGCGGCGTGCCCGCGGGCGCCGGCCCTGCGCCACCGGTCGAGGACCGGTTGGGGAATTTGGAACGGTTCGTAGGGCCAGTTCAGCGCAGCGCGGGTTTTGGCGACCTCGTCCGTGCCAAGCGGCGCGCCATGTGCTTTTTCGGTGCCCTGACGGTTCGGGGCGCCGAAGCCGATCACCGTGCGGCAGGCGATAAGCGACGGACAGTCGCTGTTTCGCGCACGTTCGATTGCGGCCGCAATTGCCTCGGGGTCGTGGCCGTCGATCCGGCACGCTGCCCATCCGGAGGCCTTGAACCGTGCCAGCTGGTCATCCGAACATGACAACGATGTCGCGCCATCGATCGAGATTTCGTTGTCGTCGAACAGCACGATCAGGCGATTGAGCCGCAGATGTCCGGCCAGCGAGATCGCCTCGTGACTGAGGCCCTCCATCAGGCAACCATCTCCGGCGATCACGTAGGTGTAGTGATCGACGCAATCGTTGCCGAAGCGCGCGTTCATCAGGCGTTCGGCAAGCGCCATGCCGACGGCGGTAGCAATGCCCTGCCCGAGCGGGCCGGTCGTCGTTTCCACGCCAGGGGTGTGGCCATACTCGGGATGCCCCGGCGTCTTCGATCCCCACTGCCGGAAGGCCCTGAGCTCGTCCGGGCCTACGCCCTCATAGCCGGTCAGGTGCAAGAGCGCATACAGCAGCATCGAGCCGTGACCGGCAGACAGGACGAAACGGTCGCGGTCCGGCCACGCCGGGTCGGCGGGATCGAATTTGAGAAAGCGCGAAAACAATACCGTGGCGACGTCGGCCATGCCCATCGGCAAGCCCGGGTGACCCGATTTTGCCTTTTCGACCGCATCGATGGCCAGGAAGCGGATGGCGTTGGCCATTTCCGAGTGTGAAACGTCCGGACGGCTGGCAGTACAGGACAAAGCGTGAGCAGTCATACCGTGCGCCTCTTGCGTTCCATCAGCTGCAGGATCAGTGGGGTGAGGATGAGCTGCATCGCCAGATCGAGCTTCGATCCGTGGATCACGATCGAATTGGCGCGCGACATGAAGCTGTTGGGAATCATCGACAGCAGGTAGGGAAAATCGATCCCTCGCGGGTTCTTGAGGCGGATCACCACCATCGATTCATCCGGCGTCGGAATCCATCGCGCGATGAACGGGTTCGAGGTATCGACGGTCGGCACGCGCTGGAAGTTGATGTCGGTTTCGGCGAATTGCGGGCAGATGTAGTTCACGTAGTCCGGCATCCGCCGCAGGATGGTGTCGGTTACCGCCTCCGCGGTATAGCCGCGGTCGCTGCGGTCGCGATGCAGCTTCTGGATCCATTCCAGGTTGATCACGGGCACGACGCCGATCTTGAGATCGGCATGCTGGGCGATGTTGACCTTGTCGGTCACCACGGCGCCGTGCAGCCCTTCGTAAAACAGAAGGTCGGACTTCTCCGGCAATTGGCCCCATGCGGTGAACGTGCCTGGTTCGGCGCCATAGAGCTTCGCCTCTTCCTCGTCGTGGACGTAGTGACGCGTCGTACCCGTGCCGGATTCGCCGTAGTCGCGAAACACCCGCTCCAGTTCCTCGAACAGGTTGGTTTCGGGGCTGAAGTGGCTGAAATGCCTGTTGCCGCGCTCGGCCTCCTCCGCCATTTTCGTGCGCATCTCGATCCGGTTGTAGCGATGGAAGGCGTCGCCTTCGATATAGGCCGCCGCGACCTTTTCGCGGCGAAAGATGTTCTCGAACGTCTTTTTCACCGACGTCGTGCCGGCGCCCGACGAACCCGTGATGGATATGATGGGATGACTGCGTGACATCACCGACCGCCCCGTCAGAGAAACAGGCCGCGCCGCGCAAACAGCGGTGCGTCGCTATTGTCGAACATCGGTTCGATACCCTCGTGGATGGCCGCGACGGCGCGCACGCCGCGCACCGAGCCCATGATCAGCGGCACCCGCTGGTGCGGCGTTTTCGCGCCCAGTTCGAGAATTCGCCGTCGCCCGGTCGATGCCGCGCCGCCCGCCCATTCCATCACCAGCGCCATCGGATGCGCTTCGTACAGCAGGCGAAGCCTTCCCTCGCGATAGCTCGGGCGGGCATCGGCCGGATAGAGAAACACGCCGCCGCGCACCAGGATACGAAGCAACTCCGCAACCAGCGAACCGATCCAGCGCATGTTGAAGTCCGCCTCGCCGCCGCCGTTGGTGCCGGCGAGACATTCGTCGATGTAGGTGCGAACGGGGCCGTGCCAGTGCCGGCGGTTGGACGCGTTGATGGCGAATTCCGGCGTATCGGGAGCGACCTGAACACTCGGCGCGGTCAGCACGAATTCGCCCGCGCGCCGGTCGAGAATGAAGATATCGACCCGCGCGCCAAGCGCGAGAACGAGCGTGGTTTGCGGACCGTAGACGATGAAGCCCGCGGCACACTGCGCCGTGCCGGGCTCAAAGAAGGTCGAAAGGACGTCGTTGCCCCTGGGGCGGATCGAAAAGATGGTACCGACCGAGATATTGTTTTCGAGATTGGCCGATCCGTCGAGCGGATCGAACGCAACGCAAAGCGGCGCTTCGGCATTCAGGACTTCCGGCAGCGCCGCTTCCTCGGAGAGAATCGCCGCGACCGGCGCATTCCGTAACGCGCGCCGTATCATTTCGTCGGCGGCGACGTCGATATCCTTCTGCCGATCGCCGTCGGGATTGATGCCGCCATTCTGTCCGGTGATGCCCGCGAGCGGTCCATCGGCGATCAGCGAGGCCAGATCGATGGCAACACTGGCAATGGCCTCGATCACCTCGCCCACCGCAGCGCCATGCGGCGTCTGCGACACAGACCGATCGAGATGTGAACGCAGCGTCGCGCGCTCGTCCATGGACGTCTCCCTGTGCCCTCCGTTGGGGCAGCTCTCGAATCCCGCCGTTCCGGCAATCCGCAGCGCCAAGGAAGCGCCATTTGCCGAATTAGTAAAATTTTGTTATCTTTGGAGAGAGCAAAGTTTTTGTTATAATGGGGACGACAATGGCAGGCCGGTTCTTGCGGGAATTGACGATCCGACAGTTGCGCGCGCTGGCCGCGGTCCAGAAGAACAAGTCGGTCACCGCTGCCGCCAAACAGCTCCATCTGACGCAGCCCGCGGTCACGCTGCAGCTTCGCAATCTGCAGGCGCTCGCAGGATTGCCGTTGATCCAGCGCAGCAGCGACGGCATGCTGCTCACGGATGCCGGGCGCGAAGTGCTGGCGCTCACCAGCCGCATCGAGGCCGCGATCGCGGATTGCGAAACCTCGCTGGAGATGATCGCGGGAAAAACCGCGGGCCGCATATCAATCGGCGCCGTCAGCACCGCGAAGTATTTCGTCCCGTTCATGATCGCCGGATTTTCGAAGCTCCACCCGAATATCGATGTCACGCTCTCGATCGGAAACCGGCAGGAGACCGGCACGGCGCTGCGCGGCTACGATCTCGACTTTGCGATCATGGGCCGCCCTCCGGCAGACATCGACATGAACGTTCACCTGATCGGCGATCACCCCCACGTCATCGTTGCGCCGACGGGACATCGCCTGGCACGCAAATCCCGCATCGCGCTGAGCGAACTCGCGGGCGAGACGTTTCTGACGCGCGAGCCCGGATCGGGAACGCGCGGCCTGATGGAGCAACTGTTCGAAACCGCCGGCATTCAACCAAAAATCGGGCTGGCGATGAGCAGCAACGAGACCATCAAGCAGGCCGTGATCGCAGGCCTCGGGATTGCATTCATCTCGG
Organism: uncultured Alphaproteobacteria bacterium; assembly: GCA_963721275.1. Taxonomy (GTDB): domain Bacteria; phylum Pseudomonadota; class Alphaproteobacteria; order Rhizobiales; family Xanthobacteraceae; genus Bradyrhizobium. The sequence continues at coordinate 147,681 of CAVRIQ010000004.1, forward strand.
CGCATACGGTCGCATCCGAGCTTGACGAACGACGATTGGTCACGCTCGACGTCGACGGCCTCCCCGTGGTCCGGCAATGGTTCGCGCTCTCCCGCAAGGACAAGGTCCTGTTGCCGCCGGCGCAGGCGATGCTCGATTTCCTCGGCGCCAAGGGCGCGCAGTTTCTCCCCCGCACCTATGACCGGCTACGCCTCACCCGGCCATCGGTCCGGGCCAGGCGCGAATGATGCATTGTTTCGATGTCCGCCTCGCGTCGACAGCCGTCACTCGCTGCCCAACGTCGTTGCGCGGTGCTTGGCCCACAATTCGAGCAAAGCCATTGCGGCCGCCTCTCGATCGACGGGCGGATCATCGCAGCGGTTCACGGCGCGTTGAACGATCGTGAGCAAGTGTTGCATTTAAGGGACCGCATCCGGCCACATCTCTATTGGCGAAGCCAAACGTCTTGGCTTGCTGGTGCCAAAGGAGAGAGTCGGGCCGGAACGGACATTCCAGCCCGATGCATGCGCGTTTTTCAGCTGTAACACCTGCATCGTCCTCGCGCAGAAAAATCTCGAGGGAGCGCCCGGCCGAAGCGGTCACCGGCGTGAATTCCCGCGCAGACAAGGAAGCGGAGAGTTGTCATGACCGGACACATGACGCTCGCCGCGGCGGCGCTGATATCGGCAATCTCGGCCACCTCTGCACTCGCCGACGAACCGGCGGCTTTTCAGGCGCAGTTTCCAAACCGGGATGTGCTGAACGGACGCGCTGACTCCTGCGGGCAGATTGGGCCTGGAGCTGCCTGGCGGCGCTGCCGGTAATGATGCGGCGACCATTGCTTGTGCGGGAACGGGTGGCGCCAGTCGCTCATTCCGGGCGCGGCGCCATCACTCCCGCGACCGCCGCTAGGCCGCGTCCTGGCGCGAGCGGTAAGATTGCGGCTGACTTTCGAGCTCGCTCATCGGCATCGGGCGCCCGAGCAGATAGCCTTGCGCGAAATTCACGCCCAGCGTTTTCAGCCGTTCGAATTGCTCTGCCGTCTCCACGCCTTCGGCGGTGACGCAGATGTCGAGGCCCGATGCGAGCGTCACCACCGAGGAGATGATCGCCGAACTCTTGTGAAGCCTGGTCAGATTGGAGATGAACGACTTGTCGATCTTGATCTTGTCGAACGGGAACGCGGTCAGGCAGCTCAGCGACGAATAGCCGGTGCCGAAATCATCGAGCGCCAGCGAAATCCCGATGCCTTTGAGTTTTTCCATGAAGGCCTGGTTTTCAGCCGCGCTTTCCAGCAGCACGGATTCGGTGACTTCGATTTCCAGCCGCTGCGGCGGCAACCCGGAATTCTTCAACGCGGACTGGATGACGTCGAACAGATCGGCCTGCTTGAACTGGACCGGCGACAGGTTGACAGCGACCTTGACGCCGTCGGGCCAGCATGTCGCATCGTCGCAGGCGCGCCTCAGCACCCATTCGCCGAGCGGGACGATCAACCCGGTCTCCTCCGCCAGGGGGATGAACTGGTCGGGCGGCACCAAGCCCCGGACGGGATGACGCCAGCGAACCAGCGCCTCAAAACCCTGCCGACCGCCGGTCTGGACATCAAAGAACGGCTGATAATGCACCTCGAACTGACAGCGCGCGATGGCGTCGCGCAGGTCGCCTTCGAGTGTGTTGCGCGCCTCGAATTCGGCGGACATCGCGTCGTCGTAAACCGTGAAACAGTTGCGGCCCGCCGATTTCGACCGGTACAGCGCGAGATCGGCCTTTTTCAGAAGCTGCTCCCGATCGCTGCCATGTTGCGGCACCATCGCGATGCCGATGCTGGCGCCGACCTCGACCTGACGGCCCGGCAACGGGAACGGCTCGGCGATCGACTTGCAGATCCGCGCCGCCAGATCGATCGAGCCCTGCCGCTGATCGTCGCAGCCGGCCTGGATGATGGCGAATTCGTCGCCCCCCAGCCGCGCCAGCAGGTCGGTGCTGCGCAGCGCCGATCGCAGGCGGCTGGCCACCTCCCGGAGCAAGGTGTCGCCGGCGGCGTGGCCCAGCGAATCGTTGACGCTCTTGAAGCGGTCGAGATCGAGCATCAGCACCGAGAAGGTGTCGCTGCGCCGGCGGCCGCCAACCTCGACGGCGGCTTCCAGCTGTTCCAGAAACACGGCCCGGTTCGGAAGGCCGGTCAGGGTATCGATGCGGGCAAGCTCCAGCACGCGCTGATTGGCCAGCTCGATCTGGCGCGCGTTGCGGCTGGCGAGCACGAGATAGACCACGACGAAGATGGTGATGATCAGGCCGGCGGCCAGCACGGTCAAGGCGCGATCGTAGCGCACGGTCAGCCGGCCCCCGGGGGCGGGAACGGCCAGCACTTTCCAGTTGGCATCGCCGATCTTGAGCACGCCCGACCAGGGCGTCTGCGTCGCAAAGGCCTTGATCGACTGCAGCGTTTCCGGCACCGACGAATAATCGGGAACGGTACGATATTGCGGCCCGGCGCTTCGGCCGAGATCCGGCGGGTAGGCATTGACGGCGATGGCGGACGATGCCGCGGTCGCGATGCGGATCGACTGCAGCAGTTGCGCCAGATCGAATATGCCGACGACATAGCCGTTCAGATTACGGCGGCGATCGGGAATCGTCGCCCGCGACGTGCCCTTCACATAGACCGGCACCGTGACGAGAACCCCATGGGTGCCGCCCTTCTGGTCGTAAACCAGCTTGGTGGGCAGCGTCGCGATCGAGTCATTGTCGCGCGAACGCTCCAGTGTCGCCCACCGCAACGGATCGGTCGAATAATCCAGCCCGTAGACAGCAGCGGTCTTCGGTTCGGTGGAAAAGTAGACCGGGAAATATTGCGTGCTCGGCGGCGCCGGGGAGAGGGCGCCATCCGAGAAGGATTTGATCTGATAGCCGACGACGCCATCGTTGGCCGCCGCGGCCTCGTATTCGGCGCGCTCCCTGCCGTAAATCTTCGGCAGCCATCCGACGCGAAGCAGTCCCGGATGGTTCTCGAGCAGGCGGCCGCTGAAAACCTCGAATTCGCTGCGGGTGATTTCCTCGTTGGCGGATTCGAACAAGGTGCGCAGCGCGACCAGCCGGCTGAGATATTCGTTGATCCCATTTTGCAGCACGATCAATTCGGTCGCGGCGAGGCCCTCGAATTCGGCCCTGGTGACGCGCGCTTCCCAGCGTCCGACCGCGAAGGCCGCGATCAGCGACAGCATTAGCCCGATACCGCCGGCGACCAGCGTCGGCAAATGCAGCCGCAGCCACGACGCCGGGCGGCGACGCGCCGAGGCGGCGTCAACCCCGCGATCGCCGGACCGGCTTCGGTCGCTCATCGCCGATTCTTGCTCAATTGCCGCCACGGTTCCCCATCCGAAGCTTTCCGGACCTGCACACGAGGCCGGATATTGAACGAAAAACCGACACGCGGGGGTTACGACCGCTGCCAAGCGCTTCATTTGCCGCGGTTTATGATTTACGCGTCGTTAAGGGGCGCGGTGGATTCCCTCCGCTTCGGACATGCGCCCGTAATTAAGAAGCCTTTCACGCGGGGGACCGATATTGTTTTGCGACGGCGAGGCCGTCTTCATCCCGCGCGGAATACGACCATGCCCGGACAACGACTGACGATCGCCGCCGGCCTGATGCTCTGTGCTCGCGGCCGCGACTTCGCTTGATGCCAATGCGCTTGATGCCAAGCCCGATGAGACCGGCGTGAGTGCCGATCGCATCCTGTTCGGTCAGGCGGCCGCGCTCGCCGGTCCCTCCTCGGCGCTGGGTCAGGGCATGCGGCAAGGCATTCTTGCCGCCTTCGCCGAAATCAACGCCAAGGGCGGCGTGCACGGCCGCAAGCTCGAGCTGATCAGCCGGGACGACGGCTACGATCCGGATCGTTCGGTTGTTCAGACCACGAAGCTGATCGAGCAGGACAAGGTGTTCGCGCTGATCGGTGCGGTCGGAACGCCGACCGCGGCGGCGACGGTTCCAATCGCGCAGGCCATGAACGTACCCTTCATCGGTCCGTTCAGCGGCGCCGCATTCCTCCGCGCGGCAAACCTCCACAACGTCGTCAACATCCGCGCCAGCTACGCCGCCGAGGCCGAGGCGTGGGTAAAACACCTGACCGAGGATCGGCATGTCAGGAGCATCGCCATCTTCTACCAGGACGATGCGTTCGGCCGCGACGGCCTCGCCGGCGTCAAGGCCGCGCTCGACAAACGCAATATGGAATTGACGGCCGAAGGCACCTTCGAGCGCAATACCAAAGCGGTCGGTTCGGCGATGCGCACACTCAGGCGCACCGAACCGGAAGCCGTGGTCATGGTCGGCACCTATGGACCGTGCGCGGAATTCATCAAGCTCGCGCATCGGGCCGGCTTCAACCCGATCTTCGTCAATATCAGCTTCGTCGGCGCCAATGCGCTGGCGAAAGAGCTCGGCCCGGAGGGCAACGGGGTCATCGTCTCCCAGGTCGTGCCGTTTCCGTGGGACGCCTCGGTGAAAGTCGTCGCCGATTACCAGGCCGCCGAAAAGGCGCTCGATCCGAATCTCAGGCCGGACTTCGTCTCGCTGGAGGGATATCTTTCCGGACGCCTGGTGGCGACGGTGCTGGAAATGGCCGGACCCGCCCCGACACGCGCGGAGATGCTGCGGCTCATCGACGACGTCGGCCGGTTCGACATCAGCGGAGACATCATGACGTTCGGAGCGAAGACGCAGGACGTCCCGCCCAAGGTCTTCCTGACCGTGATCCAGCCGGACGGCACCTTCAAGGCGGTCGATAGGCTATAGCGACGCCTCATTCCTTTGCCGATAAACGCGTTCAGCACCCGCGAGGCAGTTTCAGCGTCTCCGCCTGCGCTGCCCGCGTACCCTTTGCGATCGAGGACAGGAAGCCGCGCGCCTCCTTCAAGGTCACATGCGACGGCGGCCTCGCCAAAGCCGATCCGGATTTTCCGCGGTCGTGGAACCTGAGGGCCGCGGCGCCGTTGGTAACGGTTCCATTTTCTGGTTCCCCAATGAATATCCTCGATCCCCAGGGTCCGATCGGAGCGGCCGACAAGACCATCCTGATCGATTCGGTTGCGATCATGCTGGCGATCGTGCTGCCGACCATCGCCGCGATTTTTGCCTTCGCGTTCTGGTTCCGGGAAACCAACCCCCGCGCGTTGTATCGGCCCGATTGGGCCTATTCCGGGCGTATCGAGCTGGTGGTCTGGTCGATCCCGGCGCTCACCGTCATCCTGCTTGGCGGCGTCGCCTGGATCGGTTCGCATCAGCTGGATCCCGCCACGCCGGTAGAGGGCACGGGCAGTCCGGTCCGGATCCAGGTCGTCTCGCTCGACTGGAAATGGCTCTTCATCTATCCGGATCAGCGGATTGCGACCGTCAACACGCTGACCGTGCCCGCCGGTGCGCCGCTGCGCTTCGAGCTGACATCCGGAAGCGTGATGAACGCGTTCTTCATCCCGCAGTTCGGCAGCATGATCTACACCATGAACGGCATGGTTACCCGGCTGCAGCTGCGTGCCGACAACGAGGGCGACTATCAGGGTCTTTCGTCGCATTTCAGCGGGGACGGTTTTCCCGACATGCTGTTCGACGTTCACGTCGTCTCGCCGCTGGCATTTCCCGATTGGGTGGCGAAGACCGCGCGCACCGATCAGGTTCTGGACGCGGACAGCTACGGCAAGCTCGCGCAGCAGTCGGTCGAAACCAGCAAGCCGACCTATCGGCTCGAGGATCCCAGACTGTTCGACAACATCGCCACCCAGATGATCCCGCCCGGCCCGGGGCCGAAGATCACGTCGGAGGCCGCGCAATCCTATCTCGGAGCGTCCGATGCTCGGTAAGCTCAATTGGTCGGCGATTCCGATCGATCAGCCCATTCCGATGATCACGTCGGGCGTCGTGGCGCTCGCCGTTCTCGGGATCCTCGCCTGGGTCGTGCTCAGGGGTCATCTGCCCTATCTCTGGGACGAATGGATCACCAGCGTCGACCACAAGCGGATCGGCGTGATGTACACGCTGCTCGCCATGGTGATGCTGCTGCGCGGATTTGCCGACGCCCTCATGATGCGCGCGCAGCAGGCGCTTGCCTTTCATTCGCAGGGCTATCTGCCGCCCGAGCATTTCAACCAGATCTTCTCCGCCCACGGCACCATCATGATCTTCTTCGTCGCCATGCCGTTCGTGATCGGGCTGATGAATCTGGTCGTTCCGCTGCAGCTCGGCGTTCGCGACGTGGCGTTTCCGACGCTGAACTCGGTCGGCTTCTGGCTCACCGCCACCGGCGCCCTGCTGGTCAATATTTCCCTCGTCATCGGCGAGTTCGCGCGTACCGGCTGGCTGCCCTACCCGCCGCTGTCGGAGCTGACCTATTCGCCGGGCGTCGGCGTCGACTATTATCTCTGGTCGCTGGAAATTTCAGGCGTCGGCACCCTGGTCGCCGGCATCAATCTCGTCACCACCGTGCTGAAGCTGCGCACCAGGGGCATGAGCCTTCTGCGCATGCCGATGTTCTGCTGGACTACGCTCGCTGCAAATCTTCTGATCGTCGCGGCCTTTCCGATCCTGACCGCGACGCTCGCGATGCTGATCCTCGACCGCTATTTCGGCTTTCATTTCTTCACCAACGAAGCCGGCGGCAACGTCATGATGTTCATGAACCTGATCTGGGCCTGGGGTCATCCGGAGGTCTATATCCTGATCCTGCCGGCGTTCGGGGTCTTCTCGGAAGTGGTGTCGACGTTCTCGGGCAAGCCGCTGTTCGGCTACCGTTCGATGGTGCTGGCCACCATGGCGATCTGCGTCATCTCGTTCATGGTCTGGCTGCATCATTTCTTCACCATGGGCGCCGGACCCGACGTCAACGCGATCTTCGGCATCGCCAGCATGATCATCGCGGTGCCGACCGGCGTAAAGATCTACAACTGGCTGTTCACGATGTATGGCGGGCGCGTTCGCTTTGCGACGCCGATGCTGTGGTCGATCGGGTTCATGGTGACGTTCATCATCGGCGGCTTGACCGGCGTTCTGGTCGCGGTGCCGCCCGCGGACTTCCTGCTGCACAACAGCCTGTTCCTGGTCGCGCATTTTCACAACGTGATCATCGGCGGCGTGCTGTTCGGCGCCTTCGCCGGCTACACCTACTGGTTTCCCAAGGCATTCGGCTTCCGGCTGCACGAGGGTCTTGGAAAGGCCGCGTTCTGGTTCTGGCTGATCGGATTTTACGTCGCCTTCATGCCGCTTTATGCGGTCGGCATGCTCGGCATGACCCGGCGCATGCAACATTACGACGTGCCGGAATGGCGGCCCTGGCTGATCGCGGCGGCGTTCGGCGCCGTGCTGATCCTGATCGGTATCGTCTTTCAGATCCTGCAGCTCGTCGTCAGCATCCGCCGCCGCGACGAATTGCGCGACCGCACCGGCGACCCCTGGCACGGGCGGTCGCTGGAATGGGCCACCGCTTCGCCGCCGCCGGTTTTCAACTTCGCCATTCCGCCCGACGTGCGCGGCGAGGACGCGTATTGGGAGATGAAAGCGCACGCGCAGCGGCAGGAACTCGACAAGGACGAGCCCGAGTACGTGGACATCGAAATGCCGCGCAATTCGCCGACCGGCTTCGTTTGCGCGTTCTTCGCCACCATCATGGGCTTTGCGCTGATCTGGCATATCTGGTGGATGGTCGCCGCCGGCTTTGTCGGCGCGTTCGCAACCTTCGTGGCGTTCGCCTGGCGCGACCATGACGAATATGTCATCCCCGCCGCGGAAGTCGCACGCATCGACCGCGCCAATCTGGCTGAACGGCGCGCCCTGCTTGGCGCCGAAGGGAGCACGTAGATGGCCGTCGCGACCATGGCGCACTCCCATAGCGACCCGCATCACGTGCGGGGTGGCGACGTTCACAGCGGCCCCGCGCCCAAGCGCATCGTCACCGGCTACGGCTTCTGGATCTTCATTCTCAGCGACATGGTCATGTTCTCGGCCTTCTTCGCGACCTACGCCGTGCTGCTCGGGCAGACGGCGGGCGGGCCGAGCGGAGGCCAGCTGTTCGATCTGCCCAACGTCGCGACAGAAACCGGATTTCTGCTGACTTCGAGCTTTACCTGCGGCCTGGCCACGATCGCCGCCGACGCCCGCAACAGGCTCTGGTTCCAGATCGCGATGGCCGTCACCTGCGTGTTCGGACTTGCCTTTCTCACCATCGAGGCAAGAGAATTCGCCAGCCTCGTCGCGCGCGGCGCCGGGCCGACACGCAGCGCGTTCCTGTCGGCGTTCTTCACGCTGGTGGGCTGCCATGGTCTGCACGTCTCGGCCGGCATCCTGTGGCTGTTGACGATGATGGCGCAGGTTTTCGCCAAGGGATTCCGCGCCGACATCCAGCGCCGCATCCTGTGCTTCGCGCTGTTCTGGCACGCGCTCGACATCATCTGGATCGCCGTGTTCACCGTAGTGTATTTGCTGGGAAGCGCGTCATGACGAACGGATATCAAGAGACCGACCACAGCGTCGATATCGCGCCGGGCGACGAGCACCTCGGAGGCGGCGGCATCGGCGAGCGCGTCCTCGGCTACCTGGCCGGCCTCGGGCTCGCCATCCTGCTGACGGCGACCTCTTTCTTTGTCGCGGGCACCGATCTCGTCTGGCAGCCGAGCATTCCGGTCGCGCTGGTGGTGCTGGCGATCGCGCAGATGGGCGTGCACCTGGTGTTCTTCCTGCACATCACCACCGGGGCCGACAACACCAACAACGTGCTGGCGCTCGCTTTCGGCGTGCTGATCGTCGTTCTCGTGATCGGCGGCTCGCTCTGGATCATGGCGAACCTCAATCACAACATGATGCCGATGAATCAGCTGATGCAGATGCAGCGCTAGCCTGCGCTGATTCGCTGAGCGTGATCACAGCCGCGTGAAGCGAAGCCACAAAAATTAAGGCTTCTTTCAGGTTTGATTAAGGCTCCATTAAGCACCGAAAATAGTAATTCCACCAACGGGTTGGGAACTTGCTCACTGTGTCCTCGCGGTGACAGCATTTTATTCAAAAGCAGTCTAACTGCGCGGCATGGATGGAGCCGAACACACGGCGCCTCTCGAAAATGATCTCTCGGAGAATAAAACCAATGAAAAAGTTTCTACTCGGTACTGTGGCCCTCGTCGCTCTCGGCGCGACCGTGCCAGCACTCGCCGCCGATCTCGGCGCTCGCGCGCCCTACTACAACAAGGCTCCGGCCTATGCCGCGCCGATTTACAACTGGACCGGCTTCTACATCGGCGGCCATATCGGCGGCGCCTTCTCGAGCGACAACAATTTCAATGGCCTCGCCACCGGCAACAACTCCAACGGCCGGTTCCTCGGCGGTCTGCAGGGCGGCGCGGACTATCAGTTCGCTCCGAACTGGGTGCTCGGCCTCGAAGGTGAGTACAGCTGGCTGAGCGGCAGCGTCGGCGCCGCATTCCCCGGCGGATACGCCTATAACAACAACCAGCGTGGGCTGGGCTCGGTGACCGGCCGCCTCGGCTACACCTGGGGTCCGGGACTGCTGTACGTGAAGGGCGGCTATGCCTATTCCGACAACAACGAGTCGGTCACGCTCGGCGGCGTGCCGGTCGCGTTCGCGATCAACGGCAACCATCGTGACGGCTACACCGTCGGCGCCGGCGTCGAATACATGTTCGCCCCGAGCTGGTCGGCCAAGGTCGAGTATCAGTATTATAACTTCGGCAACGCCAGCTTCACCGCTCCGGCCGCGCTGGTTCCGTTCGGCAGCTTCACCACCGACGACCACGTCGTGAAGGCCGGTCTGAACTATCGCTTCAACTGGGGTGGCCCGGTGGTCGCGAAGTACTGATCCTCGACTGGATCGCAAATTCGGAAAGGCCGGCCTCGCGCCGGCCTTTTTGTTTTGTGTGTTTTCAAGCAGAGCGTACGCTCGGTACCTGATCCGGGGCGGAGACCGGTTCGCATTCAGAAAGCGCGTCAAATCAGGAATCTAACGCTCCGTTTCAATTCGATCGAAACGAGGCGTTGGCTGAATTATTGTTTTGTTGCGCAAAAATCGCGCAAACCGCCCGGATGTTCCCAATTTTGTTAACCTGGTAACGCGATACTGCCGCCGAGCGATCTATCCCAACGGATTTAGCGGGCGGGGACGGCATGACGCGGCGATTTTCGATCGGCAAGCTTGGTAGAATCTTTGGCTATTTGCGGCCCCGATGGCCGCAATGGGGGGTCCGGGGCAGCCTGTTTGCCGCCTTCGCGGTGATCGCGGGCATGGCCCTCGTCATCAGCGCCGGCGCTGCCATGGTGCTCGGCCATCTCGGCGGCCGCATGGAAGATCTGAGCGGACGGGATATCCCCCGTCTCGCGGCCAGCCTGCAGCTTTCCGCCCAGAGCGCGAGCCTTGCCAGCCAGGGTCCTGCGCTGCTCGCCTCCGAAAGCGAGGATGTGCTGAACGAACGTTCCAGGAAGATGAAGGAGACCCAGCAGGTCACGCTGCAAAAGCTCGGTGAAATCATCGAGCTCGGCGCCGACAAGACCGTGGTCTCCGCGCTGACCGAGACCGTGAAGAATATCGACGACACCATCAGGAGTCTCGGCGCCGCGGCGAAGGAACGGCTCGGCATCGCGGCCCTGCACGAGAAGCAATATGATGCGCTGCGCAGCTCGCAGGCGGCCTTCGTCGCCGCCGCGAGCCCCGCAATGATGGACGCCCAGTCCCAGATCAACGCCATCCTGCAATCGGCCAACCTTTCTTCCGACGACGCAACCGAGGCCGCGCGGACCGTCGACCAGCTCGGCAATGTCTTTGCCAGCGGCAATCTGGCGGCATCGCAGATGATCGCCGCGCTTTCGGCCAACAGCAGCGACACGCTGGATGCGATCGAGAAGGAATTCAAGGAAGCGCAAGCGCGCGTCAAATCGAACCTCGATCTCTTGCCCAAGAACGCCGGCACCAAGGGGCTGACGGCCGCGGCGCTGAAACTCATGGCGCTGGGCGAGGGCAAGACCGGCGTCTTCAAGCTTCGCCAGAGGGAACTGGACGCCAACGATTACGGCCAGCTCACCCTCGACGAAACCCGCAAGCTGAACGTCGGCCTCGGCATCAGCGTGCAGGAGCTCGTCGACGGCGTCCAGAGCGAGACCAACGCCTCGACCTGGCAGGCGCGCCGCGAGATTTCATATGCGACCACGGTGATGCTGGCGCTCGGCGGCCTGACCCTGATCGGATCGGTACTGTTCGTCTGGCTCTATGTCGGCCGCAACATCCTGCGCCGGATCCGCGCTCTGCAGCGCTCGATGCAGCTTCTGTCCGACGGCGACCTTGAATCGGAAATCTATCGCTCACACCAGCACGACGAAATCGCGGCGATGGCGAATTCGCTGGAGATCTTCCGCGAAAGCATGATCGAGGCCCGCGCGCTGGGCGCCGACCAGGACAAGGATCGCATCGCCAAGGCCGAACGCGCCTCCCGCATGGAGGCCCGTATCGTCGAATTCGAGACCACCGTCCGCGCCGCGCTGGACAGCCTGCAAAGCTCGGCCAACTCCATGCAAACCACGGCGCAAAGCATGTCGGCGACCGCCGACCAGTCCAGCGCGCTGGTGAGCGCGGTGGCCTCCGCCGCCGAGGAAACCTCGGTCAACGTGCAGACCGTGTCCTCGGGCACCGAGGAATTGTCCTCCTCGATCGCGGAAATCAGCCGCCAGGTCGTTTCTTCGGCGCAGATCGCCCGCAAGGCCGTCGAAGACGCCGGCGCGACCGACGCCACCATGCAGGGCCTTGCCGAAAACGCCGGACGCATCAGCGTCGTGGTCGATCTGATTCAGACCATCGCATCGCAGACCAACCTGCTCGCGCTCAACGCCACCATCGAAGCCGCGCGTGCCGGCGAGGCCGGCCGGGGATTTGCGGTGGTCGCCTCCGAGGTGAAGAGCCTCGCCAACCAGACCGCGAAGGCGACCGACGAAATCCGGTCGCAGATCGCCAATATGCAGCAGGTGACTTCATCGGCGGTCGGCGCGATCCGCAGCATCACCAATACCATCGGCGAGATCAACGAGGTGACCACCGCGATCGCGGCGGCGGTGGAGGAGCAGGGGGCGGCGACGCGCGAGATCGCCCGCAACATCCAGCACGCCGCCGGCGGCACTTCCGAGGTTTCCAGCAACATCGTCGGCGTCTCGACCGCTTCCGCCGAAGCCGGATCGGCCGCCAGCGAGGTGCTGAGCGCCTCCGACGCGCTGCGCCGCGAGGCCGACGTGCTGCGCTCGGAAATCGACGCCTTCCTCTCCAACATCCGGGCGGCCTGAGCTTCGGGCCGCCTGAGTTTCGCCATGCGCCGCGGGCGGCTGCCTGCGCGCATGGCGCATGGTTCGCGCCGGATGGGGGCCTTGGCGCCCGCATCCCAGTGTCCTGGCGGAATTGCAATTGTTTTTCGGCTGGCGCCGCGCCGTTTGTGCGGCTAAGCCGATGCAGTGCGGTCAGCAAAGGCATGCCCTTGGACGATATCCGGGGGCGGTATCCGGTTTTGCGTCCGATCGCACTCCAAATGAGAGCATTGCGGCGCGAGACCATGCATTCGAAAACAGACACGGTTCAGTCCTCGGCCGAGGCATTGCGGTATCCCTGGGAAAATCATCCCGGCGAGGATCAGGTCGTCGAGGTGATGCCGGGGGTATTGTGGGTCCGGCTCAAGCTGCCGTTCCGCCTCAACCACGTGAACATCTATTTGCTCGCCGACGGCGACGGCTGGGCGATGGTGGATTCCGGATTCGGCAACGAGGAATCGATCGCGGCGTGGACCGCGCTGTTCGAGGGCCCGCTGAGGCATGTCAGGGTTACGCGGCTGATCGTAACCCATTCGCATCCCGATCACGTCGGTCTCGCCGGGTGGATCGTCGAGCGTTTCAACTGCCCGCTCCAGATGTCGCAGGTGGAATATCTGCAGTCGGTTTATCACCAGAACCGCGGCACCGAAGAGCGCCGCAACGCGCAGCGCCTGTTCTTCCGGCGCCACGGCATGGACGAGAACCTGACCGACAAACTGCTCGGCCGCGGCCAGGATTACCTGAAGCGGGTTTCGATCCTGCCGCCTTCCTACCGGCGCATCTCGCATGGCGACGAAATTTCGATCGGCACGAGGCGCTTCAAGGTGATCACCGGCGGCGGCCATGCGCTGGACCAGGTGATGCTGTATTGCGCCGCCGACAAGCTGTTCCTGTCCGCCGATCAGGTGCTGAGCAAGATTTCACCCAATGTCAGCGTCTGGGCGGTGGAGCCCGACCAGAATTCGCTCGGCGAATATCTGGCCTCGCTGGCGAGCCTGACCACGACACTGCCCTATGACGTGATCGTGCTGCCGGGCCACGGTGTGCCGTTCTACGGCCTGAAGACCCGCATCAAGCAACTGGCCGACCATCACGAGGACCGTTGCCGGCTGATCGCCGAGGCCTGCCGGGAAACCCCGCAAACGTCGAAGGAACTGGTACCGGTGGTGTTCCACAAGCATGTGCTCGACGTGCACCAGATGGGCTTTGCCGCCGGCGAATTGATCGCCCATGTCAATTATATGCTGGTCGAAGGGCGCCTGACGGCGGAGGAAGCCGACGGCGTGCTGCGGTTCAGGACCACTTGATCTCCCGGACTCCAACCTCAAAGCAAAGCCGCGCTCGCTCCGTTAGCCGGCCATTGCCAATTTGGGCTGAACTCTTCGGCGCTGAAGCAGAATGATCCCTGCCAGCAGCAGGAGCGCCGGAATCGCAAACCAATAGCGGCTCGGCCGCTGCGCGCGCAACAATACCGCGGTGATCTCGTCGCCGGGAGCAAGGCCGTATTTCGAGGCCTCGCTGCCGAAGCTGACCAGACTGATCGTGACTTTGTCGCCGAGGGTCGATAGCGACAGCCCGGATCGTTGCAGGCGCTCGGTGCCGGTCTTGCCGGAGCGCATGGTAAGCCGCACCAGCTTTTCGACATCCTCGCCGGCGCGCGACTGGCTCATGACCCGGATGCGCAAAGTCGACCCACTCGGGATGGTGTCGACGACCCGCAGGATGTCCGTGGGCGGCCGCGGATCGAACGGCGCCTGCAGCCGGTCGAGCCAGTAACCGGGCCGGAACAGCGTGAAACAGATCAGCAGCAACGCCAGGGTTTCGTACCACCGGTTGCGCGTCACCAGCCAGTTTTGCGTCGCCGAAACGAAGCAGCCCATCGCGATGATCGAACAGCCGACGATAAACACGAAATGAGTGACATCGCCGACATCGATCAGCAGCAGCTCGGTATTGAAGATGAAGATAAAGGGAAGCAGTCCGGTACGGATTTCATACCAGAACCCCTGCAGGCCCGTCTTGATCGGATCGGCGCCCGAGATCGCGGCGGCGGCATAGGCGGCCAATCCCGCCGGCGGATGCACGTCGGCCATCAGCCCGAAATAGAACACGAACAGGTGCACCGCTATCAGCGGCACCGCGAGGTCGTTCTGCTGGGCGACCTCGACCAGGACCGGAGCCATCAGCGTCGCCACCACGACGTAATTCGCGGTCGTCGGCATGCCGATGCCGAGGATCAGGCAGACCAGCGCGGTCAGCAGCAGCATGATCATGAGATTGCCGCCGGAGGCGGTCTCGACGATTTCCGTCATCACCAGGCCGATCCCGGTCAGCGAAACCGCACCGACGATAATGCCGGCGGCGGCGGTGGCGATACCGACCGAGGTCATGTTGCGCGAAGCGCTCTGCAACGCGGTCATCAAATCGTCGAAACCCTCGTGCATCCGCGCGGTCAGGTCATGCTCGCCGCGAAATGCCGCAATCAGGGGGCGCTGGGTGACCATGATGAAAATCAGGAACAGCGTGCCCCAGAAGGCCGACAGGCCGGGCGACATTTCTTCCACCATCAGGCACCAGATCAGGACGATCACCGGCAGCAGAAAGTGCAGACCGGTCCGCGCGGTCTCGAAGAAATCCGGCACCCGGATGATCGCCTTGGTGAGATCGTCGATTGGCAGATCGGGATGCCTGGCCTTGTAGCGGATGAGCGCGACATAGGCCGCAAGCAGCGTTACGCCGAGTATCCAGATCGCCGCGCCGCCAAATACCGCTTTGGTCCAGCCGATCCCCCAGTAGACGATGCCGCTCAGAATGATCATGCCGCAGACGGTCATCAGCGCACGCAGCAGTGACTGGTGGATGGGAGCCGTGGAGGAGCGCGGCAGGCCCCGCAGTCCCAGCTTGGCCGCCTCGATGTCGACGATGTAGAAAAGCGCGCCATAGGTGAGGAACGCCGGAAGAAAGGCGTGCTTGACCACCTCCGCATAGCTAATGCCGACATACTCGGCGATCAGGAACGCCGCGGCACCCATCACCGGCGGCATCAATTGTCCGTTGACGCCGGCCGCGGCTTCGATCGCGCCGGCCTTCACCGCCGAATAGCCGACGCGTTTCATCAGCGGAATCGTGAAGGTGCCGGTCATCACCGTATTGGCGATCGAGGAACCGGAAATCATTCCGGTCATGCCGGAGGCGACGACCCCCGCTTTGGCCGGCCCGCCGCGAAACGTGCCGAGCATGGCGAAGGCCAACTGGATGAAATAGTTCCCGGCGCCGGCCTTTTCCAGCAGGCTGCCGAACAGCACGAAGAAGAACACCACGTTGGTGGAGACGCCGAGCGCCACCCCGAAGATGCCTTCCGAGGTGAGCCACATCTGCGATGCGACACGCGACAGCGAAGCGCCCTTGTGCGCCATCATGCCGGGCAGCCAGGGCCCGGCGAAGATATAGACCAGCATCAGGGTCGCAATGATGGCGAGCGCGGGCCCGACCGCGCGCCTTGCAGCCTCCAGCAGCAGCAGCACGCCGATTACCGAGATCACCACGTCCGGCAAGCTCGGCAAGCCCGGGCGCAGCGAAATCTGATCGTAAAAGACCAGCAGGTAGCTCGCCGCGCCGACCCCAAGCGTCGCCAGGATCCAGTCGGTCAGCGGAATGCGGTTGCGCGGCGAAAATTTCAGCGCGGGGAACGTTGCAAAGGCCAGAAGGAAGGCGAACGACAAATGGACGATGCGTGCCTGACCGTCGGCAATCACGCCGAAGTTGAGCTTGTAGGGAAGCGGGGAAGCATACCAGAGCTGAAACAGCGCCCAGGCCAGCGAGACGGCGAAGATGTATTTCTTTTCGAAGCCGGTCGGCTTGCGTCCGCCGGTGTCGGCTTCCGCAACCATGTCCTCGAGCATTTCGCGCTCTGGCACCGCTTCAATCAAGTCCGTCATCGCGTTCCCCGCCCAAGCACGCTATTCGGAAGACCAGAATTCGGAAAACCAAGGGGCGGCTCATGCCGCCCCTTGGCAAATTTCCCTACATCCAGCCCTTTTCCTTGTAGAACTTGATCGCACCCGGATGCAGCGGCGCCGACAGCCCGTTCTTGATCATGTCCTTGGGATCGAGATGGGCGAAGGCCGGATGCAGCTTCTTGAATTCGTCGAAGTTGTCGAACACCGCCTTGACCAACGCGTAGACCGTGGCGTCCGGGACCTTCGCTGAAGTGACGACGGTGGCGAGCACGCCATAGGTCTCCGTCGGATTCGGGTTGTTGGCATACATACCGCCGGGGATCGTCGCCTTGGCGTAGTAGGGATGTTCCTTGATCAGCGTGTCCACCGCCGGGCCGGTCAGCGAAATCAGCTTGGCGCCGCAGGCGGTGGTCGGATCCTGGATCGCGGCCGACGGATGGCCGACGCCGTAGAAGAACCCGTCGATCTTGTTGTCGCACAGCGCGGTGCCCTGTTCGTCGGCCTTGAGTTCCGCGGCCAGCGAGAAATCGGCCTTGGTCCAGCCCATCTGCTTGAGCAGTTCCTCCATCGAAGATAGCGTGCCGGAACCGGGATTGCCGATATTGAAGCGCTTGCCCTTGAAGTCCTCGAATTTGGTCACGCCCACGTCCTTGCGCGCCAGTACCGTGAACGGTTCGGGGTGCACGGAGAAGACGGCGCGCAAGTCCGGATCGGCCTTGCCCTTGAACTGCGCTTCACCCTTGGCCGCGTTGAACTGAACGTCGGATTGCGCGAGCCCGAAATCGAGTTCGCCACTCCTGATGGCGTTGACGTTGAACACCGATCCGCCGGTCGATTCGACGGAGCAGCGAAGGCCGGTCTCGGCCCGGCTCTTGTTCATCAGCCGGCAAACGGCGCCGCCGACCGCATAATAAACCCCGGTCACGCCGCCGGTGCCGATGGTCACGAATTTCTGCTGCGCCGCGGCCGGCATGGTCGTCAGCGCCAGCAGCGCCGCCGCCAGGCCCAGATTCTTCATTGTCGAAAACTTCATCTTTGTATCCCTCCATTTTTGATGATTGAAGTCGTGAAAACCGAACCGAAGCGGCGGCTACCCGCCGACTGCGGCATCGATGGCGTCTCCCAGCCTTTCGACGATGGTGTCGATCGCGCCGCTGTCAATGATAAACGGCGGGGCCAGCAGCACATGGTCGCCCTGCATGCCGTCCACCGTTCCGCCCATCGGATAAACCATCAGGCCGCGCGCCATCGCTTCACGTTTGATCTGCGCATGCAATTTACGCGCCGGATCGAAAGGCTTCTTGGTGCCGCGATCGGCCACGATCTCGAGCCCCTGAAACAGGCCGCGGCCGCGCACATTGCCGACAAAGGGATGATTGCCGAACCGCTCCTGCAGCCGCCGCGACAGATGATCGCCCTGCTTCCGGACATTGGCAAGCAGATCGTCGCGGCGAATCACCCGTTGCACGGCGAGCGCGGCGGCGCAGGCCAACGGATGACCGGTATAGGTATGGCTGTGCTGGAAGGCGCCCGAGCCATCGGCGATGGCCTTGAAGATCCGGTCCTGCAGCAGGATCGCGCCGACCGGCGCATAACCGCCGCCCAGTCCCTTGGCGATCGCAAGAATGTCCGGGCTGACGCCTTCCTGCTCGCAGGCATGCAACGTGCCGGTCCGGCCCATGCCGCACATCACTTCGTCGAGGATCAGCAGAATTCCGTAGCGGTCGCATAGTTCGCGGACGCGCTTGAAATAGCCCGGCACCGCCGGGACCGCCCCCACCGTGGCACCCACCACGGTTTCGGCGACGAAGGCGATGACGTTTTCGCCGCCCAGTTCTGCGATCTTGCCGTCGAGTTCCTGCGCCAGCCGCTCGCCATAGGCCTCCGGCGTTTCGTCCGCCCGCCGCTCCCGGTATTCATAGACCGGCGACACATGATGGGTCTCGATCAACAGCGGCGAAAACTGCCGGCGCTGCCATTCGCGGCCACCGACCGCAAGCGCCCCCAGCGTGACCCCGTGATAGCTCTGACGCCGCGCGATCAGAAAGCGCCGCTGCGGCTCGCCGCGCTCGACGAAATATTGCCGCGCGAGTTTTAGCGCCGCCTCGATCGCTTCCGATCCGCCGCTGACGAAGAACGCATGGCCAAGACCCTCCGGCGCGTGCGCCACCAGGTCGTCGGCCAGTTCCTCGGCCGCCTGCGAGGTGAAGAAGCTGGTGTGGGCGTACTCGAACCTGTCGAGTTGTGCGCGCATGGCCGCGATGATGTCGGGATGCGAATGGCCGAGACAGGAAACCGCGGCGCCGCCGGAGGCGTCGATATATTCCTTGCCTGCTGAATCGCGGATGTAGATACCCTTGGCGGCCGCCGCGACCGGGTAGTCATGGTTGATTTGCCTGTGCAGGACGTGGGTCACGATCGTCTGGTCCGTTTCTTTGTTGTCAGGGAGCGTTTTGTCGTCAGGACGCGTTTTGCCGTCAGGACGTAGGTGTCGAATGCCTGGAGCTGCTCCTCGCTGGTCGCGAGCGACTTGATGGTCTCGGTTCCCCGGCGCGCGGCAACCAGGGCGGTCAAACACTCGATCGCGGCGAAGGCCGGAGACATCGTGTGAAAGAACGAAGGGGTTTCGGTGCCGACGATGATCGTCTCCCTGGATAATTTCGCCAGCGGCGAAACCTCGCTGTCGGTCACCGCAATGACCCGCGCACCGCGCTTGTCGGCGTAGCGGGCGGCCTGCACGGTTTGCCGCGTATAGGGCTTGACCGAAATCGCCAGCAGCGTATCGCCCGGACCAATCGTCCGCAACGTATCTGTAGCTATGCCGCCAGGGCCGTCGACCAGCACCGAATCCGCGCCGAACAGCGCGCGCGCATAGTGAAAGCTGTAGGCGACCGAAAACGTCGAGCGCAGGCCGAGGCAGAACACGCGCCTGGATTGGGCGATGATTTCCGCCGCCGCCTTGAGCCGTTTGCTCGCCGATGGCGTCGAAAGCTCCTGCAGGTGACGGGTCAGGGAGGAAAAAATGTCCTGGATCAGCGCCTCGTCGCCCTCGCTGTCGCGCCGCTGCAAAAGCTCCTCGGCGCGTCCGCGATAGCTGTCCGGCCGCCGACGCACCACCTCCGCGTAGAGCTTTCGGATTTCGTCATAACCCTTCAGCCTGAATCGCTGCGCCAGGCGCGTCAGCGTCGCTGGCGGAATACCGGCGCGCCGCGCCTGCTCGCGCATCGAGAGCAGTGCGACATCGGCGGGGTGATCGATCACCCATCGCGCCGCCTCCTGCAACTGCGGCGGCAGGTCGTCGAAGCCCGCGGTCAGCTCACCGAGCAGCTGTTTCATCGCCAAGGTTTCGTCCCCGGGTTTTCTCGCGCTGACGAGCAGGCTAGATCAGCAACGTCGTCTATGCAACATATGTTTCATTTATACGATAACAGATCCATATGTTTCGAAGCTTTCGGCTGTCGCGCCCCGCGTGCCCGCAACGACAGCCGTCGGAGCATACGCTCGCGATGCGCGCCGGCGGCGGAAGGAATGGATGATCACGAATGGCGCTTCGTCGAGGATTGCCGGCGCGGGTGCACATTGATCGGGATCAAGTTTCGATCCGCGCCTCACACAACCCGCCCCCCTCACATGCGGGTTGGCGGAGGGCCAATTCGGCTCGACATCAAACCTGGAAACGCTCTAAAAAGGCATCTCTCCAAAAGGATCTTGGCCGCCCCGGCCTCCGCTTCCCTGACAGGCAGTTTTGCGATGGATTACAGCCAGTTTTTCAGTGCCGCCCTCAACCGCCTGCATGACGAGCGGCGCTACCGGGTTTTCGCCGATCTCGAGCGCGTCGCCGGCCGGTTCCCGCACGCGGTGTGGCACTCCCCGATGGGCGCGCGCAACGTCGTGATCTGGTGCTCCAACGACTATCTCGGCATGGGGCAGCACCCGAAAGTGGTCGGCGCCATGGTTGAAACCGCCACCAGGGTCGGCACCGGCGCCGGCGGCACCCGCAACATCGCCGGCACCCATCACCCGCTGGTGCAGCTCGAAGCCGAACTGGCCGATCTGCACGGCAAGGAAGCGGCGCTATTGTTCACTTCCGGCTACGTCTCGAACCAGACCGGCATTGCGACCATCGCCAAGCTGATCCCGAATTGCCTGATCCTGTCGGACGCGCTCAATCACAATTCGATGATCGAAGGCATCCGCCATTCGGGCTGCGAGCGCCAGGTGTTCCGCCACAGCGACATGGCCCATCTGGAGGAACTGTTGCGCGCCGCCGGCCCCGACCGGCCGAAGCTGATCGCCTGCGAGAGCCTCTATTCCATGGACGGCGACGTCGCGCCCCTGGCCGAGATCTGCGATCTCGCCGAGCGCCATGGCGCCATGACCTATGTCGACGAGGTTCATGCGGTCGGCATGTACGGCCCGCGCGGCGGCGGCATCGCCGAGCGCGACGGCGTCATGCACCGGATCGACATTCTGGAAGGCACGCTGGCCAAGGCGTTCGGCTGCCTCGGCGGCTATATCGCCGCGAGCGCCGACGTCATCGATGCGGTGCGCTCCTACGCCCCCGGCTTCATCTTCACCACCGCGCTGCCGCCCGCGATCTGTTCCGCGGCCACTGCTGCGATCCGGCATCTGAAAACCTCGAGCTGGGAACGCGAGCGCCATCAGGATCGCGCCGCCCGCGTCAAGGCGATCCTGACCGCCACCGGGCTGCCGGTGATGTCGAGCGACACCCATATCGTACCGCTGTTCGTCGGCGACCCCGAGAAATGCAAGCGGGCCTGCGACATCCTGCTGGAAGAGCACAATATCTACATCCAGCCGATCAATTATCCGACGGTGGCCAAAGGCACCGAGCGGCTGCGCATCACGCCGTCGCCCTATCACGACGACGTGCTGATCGATCAGCTCGCCGCAGCGCTGCTGCAGGTCTGGGAACGCCTCGGCCTGCCGCTCCAGGAAAAATCGCTGGCGGCCGAATAGCGTTAACCATCGCTGCCGGCGGCGAAATCCCGGCCGCGGCCGGCGATGCACCGTGCTTTGCCGGTCCGATCCGGATATACTCCCGTTGCGACGTCGGTCGTTAGCGGCAGCGCGGGCCAATCGCGCGCCTGATGTGAAGGGAGTAAGCGGCGATGCTGCACGACTGGGGCGTGATCGCGGCCGCCTTCGGCTACATCGGGTTCCTGTTTCTGGTGGCGAGCTATGGCGACCGCCTGTCGCCGACGCAGCGCGGCCGCGCCAGCGCGCTGATCTATCCGCTGTCCCTGGCGATCTATTGCACCTCCTGGACGTTCTTCGGCTCGGTCGGGTTCGCGACCCGCACCAGCGTGGATTTTCTCGCGATCTATCTCGGCCCGATCCTGATGATCGGGCTTTGCACGCCGCTGTTGCGCCGGGTCATCCAGCTGGCGAAATCGCAGAACATCACCTCGATCGCCGATTTCATCGGCGCGCGCTACGGCAAGAGCCAGGCCGTGGCCGCAACCGTCGCCCTGATCGCGATCATCGGATCGGTTCCCTACATCGCGCTGCAGCTCAAGGCCGTTGCGTCCTCGCTTCAAACCATCCTGAGCGAGGACCAGGCATTCTCCCATATTCCGATCATCGGCGACATCGCGCTGATCGTCACGCTGGCGATGGCGGCCTTCGCGGTGCTGTTCGGCACCCGCCAGACCGACGCGACCGAACACCAGCATGGGCTGATGCTCGCGGTGGCCACCGAATCCATCGTCAAGCTGGTGGCCTTTATCGCGGCCGGCGCCTTCGTCACGTTCTGGATGTTCAGCCCGCATGAATTGATCGAACGCGCGATGAAGACGCCGGAGGCGGTGCGCGCCATCAACTACACGCCGTCGGTCGGCAACTTCCTCACCATGGTGCTGCTGTCGTTCTGCGCCATCATGCTGCTGCCGCGCCAGTTTCACGTCAGCGTGGTCGAGAATTCAAGCGACGCCGAGGTCGGGCGGGCGCGCTGGCTGTTTCCGTTCTATCTGGTCGCGATCAATTTGTTCGTGATTCCGATCGCGCTCGCCGGTCTCATCAGCTTCCCGTTCGGCGCGGTCGACAGCGACATGTATGTGCTGGCGCTGCCGATGGGAGGACATGCCCCCCTGCTCAGCGTCGGCGTCTTCGTCGGAGGCCTGTCGGCGGCAACCGCGATGGTAATCGTGGAATGCGTCGCGCTTTCGGTCATGGTTTCGAACGATATCATCGTGCCGCTGGTGCTGCAGCGCAGCCCGCAATCGACCGCGCGCCAGAAGGATTTTGGCGACTTCCTGCTCAAGGTGCGCCGTTTCGCGATTTTCGCCATCATGGCGATGGCGTATTTCTATTACCGCGCGCTCGGCAACACCCAGCTTGCGGCGATCGGACTGTTGTCTTTCGCCGCCATCGCGCAGCTCGCACCTGCGTTTTTCGGCGGCCTGTTCTGGCGGCGCGCGACCGCGCGCGGCGCTATCGGCGGCATGCTGGTCGGCATCGCCGTGTGGGCTTACACGCTGTTTCTTCCGAGCTTCCTGGACGGCAATACTGCGGGCCTGTTGATGCTGCAGCACGGTCCGCTCGGCATCGAGACGCTGCGGCCGCAAGCCCTGTTCGGCGCCGATCTGCCGCCGCTTCTGCATGGCGTGTTGTGGTCGCTCGCGCTCAACGTCCTGACCTATCTGGTGCTGTCGCTCGCGCGCCAGCCGTCCTCGATCGAACGCGTGCAGGCGGACCTGTTCGTGCCGGATGCGCTGGCGCCGATGACACCGGCGTTCCGGCGCTGGCGCACCACGGTGACGGTGCAGGACATTCAGAGCACGGTGGCGCAATATCTCGGCCCCGATCGTGCCCGCCATTCGTTCGAAGCCTTCGCGGTCACCCGCAACGCCAGAATGGATCCGGCCGCGCCGGCCGATTTCGAGCTGCTGCAGCACGCCGAGCATCTGATCGCCTCCTCGATCGGCGCGGCGTCCTCGCGCCTGGTGATGTCGCTGTTGTTGCGCAAGCGTACCGTCTCCGCCAAGGCCGCGCTGAAACTGCTCGACGACTCCCACGCCGCGCTCCACTTCAATCGCGAGATACTGCAGACGGCGCTGAACCACGTGCGGCAGGGTATCGCCGTGTTCGACGCGGATCTGCAGCTGATCTGTTCGAACCGGCAGTTCGGCGAAATTCTCGGCCTGCCGCTGCACCTCGTCCAGATCGGGATTCCGCTCCGGGAAATCCTGGAATTCATGGGAGCGATCAGCCCGCCCGGATTCGGCGAGAGCGACGGCGGCCCGTTGCTGGAAATGCGGCTTTCCGCCTATACCACCGAGGGCGAGCCCTATCTGGAACGTCTGCCCGATCGTCACATGGTGATCGAGGTGCGCTCTAACCTGATGCCCGGCGGCGGACTGGTCATCACCTTCTCCGACGTCACGCCTTCCTTCGAGGCGGCCGAAGCGCTGGAGCGCGCCAACGCCACCCTGGAAAAGCGGGTCCGCGACCGCACCGAGGAACTCACGCGGCTGAATTCGGAACTGGCGCTGGCCAAGAGCACCGCCGAGGATGCCAACATCTCCAAGACGCGCTTCCTGGCCGCCGCCAGCCACGACATCCTGCAGCCGCTGAACGCGGCGCGGCTCTATGTCACGAGCCTGGTCGAGCGCCAGGCCGGCGGCGAGGATTCCCGGCTGGTCGAAAACATCGACGAATCCCTGGAGGCGATCGAGGAAATCCTCGGCGCGCTGCTGGATATTTCGCGGCTCGACGCCGGTGCCATGACGCCGTCGATCACGAGCTTCAAGATGAGCGACCTGATGCGCTCGCTGGAAATCGAATTTGCGCCGATCGCCCGGGCCAAGGGGCTGAAGCTGACCTTCGTGCCCTGCTCGCTGCCGGTGGAATCCGATCGCCTGATGCTGCGGCGGCTGTTGCAGAACCTGATTTCCAACGCCATCAAATATACCCCGCACGGCCGCGTGCTGGTCGGTTGCCGGCGTCACGGCCAAAGCTTGCAGATCGGCGTCTACGACACCGGCGTCGGCATCCCCGTCCTCAAGCGCGGCGAGATTTTCAAGGAGTTTCACCGGCTGGAGCAGGGCGCGCGGATCGCGCGCGGCCTTGGCCTCGGGCTGTCGATCGTCGAACGCCTCGCGCGCGTCCTCAACCACGGCATCGCGCTCGATGCCAACGGCAGCGGCGGCTCCGCCTTTTCTGTGATGGTGCCCATCGCGAAGGCGATCAACTACACCGCAGCCGTCACCACCGCGACCCCGCTCTCCAGGACGCCGATGAGCGGCTCCCTGATCGTTTGCATCGAGAACGACGCGGCTATCCTGGACGGCATGCGAACGCTGCTGAAGGCCTGGGACGCCGAGGTCATCGCGGTAACCGATCCCGACGCAGCCATCGAGGCGATCGAAGCCGCCGATCGTGAAGTCACCGGTCTTTTGGTCGACTACCATCTCGACCGCGGCAACGGCGTCGCCGCGATCCGGGACATTCGCCGCCGCTTCGGCGAGAACATTCCGGCGATCCTGATCACCGCCGATCGCAGTCCGCATGTACGTGCAGCTGCCCGCGACGAGAATATCGCGGTGCTCAACAAGCCGGTGAAACCGGCTTCGTTGCGCGCCTTGCTGGGTCAGTGGCGCACCCAGCAGATGGTGGCCGCGGAGTAAGCAGAGTCGATTCTGAGCCCGGAAGGAGCCAACGGGTCGCGCGAAGCGCCGCCCTATGACAGGCTCCGCACAATCCGGGCTACGCAGTCGTCATCAGGTGCTTACTGCGGCGATGGCGTGCCCTGCCGCCACTGGCCGCCGGAAATCTTCGCCGCCGCGATCACTGCCTGGGTGCGGCTTTCGACCCCGAGCTTTTGCAGGATCGCCGACACATGCGCCTTGATGGTCGCTTCTGAGACGCCAAGTTCATAGGCGATCTGCTTGTTGAGCAGCCCCTCCGACAGCATCATCAGCACCCTCACCTGCTGCGGGGTCAGCGTCACCAGCCGGTCGCGCAGCCGCGTCATGTCCGGATCGACCGCGGAGGTAAGATCGGTATCCGGCGGTATCCAGACATCGCCATCCATTACCTTCATGATCGCGTCGCGCAGCGTCTCGACCCCGAATCGCTTGGGTATGAACCCCGAGGCGCCGAAATCCAGCGACCGGCGAATGGTGCCGGCATCGTCGCTGGCCGATACGATCACCACCGGGATCGCCGGATACTGCGCCCGCAGATAGATCAGGCCGGAAAAGCCCGAGATCCCCGGCATCGTCAGGTCGAGCAGGATCAGGTCGACGTCGGAATCCTGCTCAAGCAGCGAGGTCAGATCCTCGAACGAACCGGCTTCATCGATTTTTGCCGAAGCCACGACGCTTGCGACCGCCTGACGCAAGGCATCGCGAAACAGCGGATGGTCATCGGCAATGACGAGATGAGTGTTGGCGACGGCAGTCATTTTTTTTCTTGCAAGAGGGTTGCGGCAAACTTGTGATCGCATTTTTGGGCCTGCCAAGCGAATTTTTTCTTGTCGTATCAATTGTCCGCCCATGCGCCGTGGCATGCAAGCATACAATAATGCCACGCGACAACGCAGTTAATCCGCGCCATTTGTGCGTCGCAATACGTCCGGCATCGGAAGTCAACTGCCGTCCGGACTGTCGCGATCTTTCGGACATAGAAGTGCGTAGGGCCAAAAGTCTTATTGGGAGAGCTTTCACGGCAATGTTACCGTGAACACATGCCCATGGCTGAACCCGGCCAAGTCCGGCGCGTGGGGACGCACGCTTTGCATCAACGATTTCGGGGAGCGATTCAAATGTCGACAATGGCTGCAACAGCTCGAACCGGAGGGATGACGAAGGACGAACGCTTCGTCATTCTCGCTTCATCGCTCGGTACGGTTTTCGAATGGTATGACTTCTACCTCTACGGATCGCTGGCGGTTATCATCGGCGCACAGTTCTTCAGCGCCTATCCACCGGCCACCCGCGACATCTTCGCGCTGCTTGCGTTTGCCGCCGGCTTCCTGGTTCGCCCCTTCGGCGCCATCGTTTTCGGGCGCATTGGCGACATCGTCGGACGCAAATATACCTTCCTCGTCACCATCCTGATCATGGGTCTGTCGACCTTCATCGTCGGCCTGCTGCCCAGTGCGAAATCGATCGGGTTCGCCGCGCCGGTTATCCTGATCGCGTTGCGCCTGGCGCAAGGTCTCGCGCTCGGCGGCGAGTACGGCGGAGCCGCCACCTACGTGGCCGAGCACGCGCCCCCCGGCAAACGCGGCTACTACACCTCGTACATTCAGACCACCGCGACGCTGGGCCTGTTCCTGTCGCTGCTGGTGATCCTGTTCACCCGCACCGCCATCGGCGAAGCCGCGTTCGCCGACTGGGGCTGGCGCGTTCCGTTCCTGGCGTCGGTCGTGCTGCTCGCGGTCTCGGTCTGGATCCGGCTGCGCCTCAACGAATTGCCGATATTCCAGAAGATGAAGGACGAGGGCAGGAGCTCGAAGGCTCCGCTGACCGAAGCCTTCGCCAACTGGAGCAATGCCAAGATCGTCTTGATCGCGCTGTTCGGCGGCGTGATGGGTCAGGGCGTAGTCTGGTACACCGGCCAGTTCTATGCGCTGTTTTTCCTGCTCGCGATCCTTAAGGTCGACGGCTACACCGCCAATCTTCTGATCGCCTGGTCGCTGCTGTTCGGTACCGGCTTCTTCCTCGTGTTCGGCGCGTTGTCGGACAAGATCGGGCGCAAGCCAATCATCCTGGCGGGCTGCCTGATCGCAGCGCTGACCTTCTTCCCGATCTTCCGGATGATCACCACCAACGCCAACCCGGCGCTGGAAAAGGCGATCGAGGCGACCAAGGTCGAGGTCGTCGCCGATCCCGCAGGTTGCGGCGATCTGTTCAACCCGGTCGGCACCCGCGTCTTCAGCGCGCCCTGCGACACCGCCCGCGCCTTCCTGGCTTCGTCGTCGGTCAAGTATACGACCACGAATGGCGCTGCGGGCTCCGGCGTGAAGGTCACCTTCAACGGCAAGGACGTGCCCTACACCGACGCGAAGACAGGCAACCCCGCGCTTACCGCCGCCATCTCGGCCGCGGGCTATCCCAAGGCCGGCGATCCCTCGATCGTGAAAATGTCGAACCCGTTCGATATTTTCCGCCCGCAGGTCGCGGCCGTGATCGGGTTGTTGTTCATCCTGGTGATCTTCGTCACCATGGTGTACGGGCCCATGGCTGCGATGCTGGTCGAACTGTTCCCGACCAAGATCCGCTACACCTCGATGTCGCTGCCCTACCATATCGGCAACGGCTGGTTCGGCGGACTGCTGCCCGCCACCGCATTCGCGATCGTGGCCTCGACCGGCGATATCTACGCCGGCCTGTGGTACCCGATCATCTTTGCAGCCATTACCGCGGTCGTCGGCTTCTTCTTCCTGCCGGAAACCAAGGACGTCGATATCGGCAGGAGCTGATATCGTTCGGACAAGACTGACCCGACAAGCCGGCCGCGGAGCAATCCGCGGCCGGTTTTGCGTTTCAGACCGCGCCCGCGAACTGCAGCACGATCTCGCGGCGATGCGGACGGCGGCGATGCTCGATCAAATAGACTGCCTGCCAGGTTCCCAGCGCGAGTTCGCTCCCGAGGACGGGAATATGCAGCGAGGCTCCCGTCAGCATGGTCTTGACATGTGCGGGCATGTCGTCGGGACCTTCGGTATCATGGCGCCATCCGGCATCCTCGGGCGCGAGGCGATCGAGCGCCGTCGTCAAATCGACCAGCACCGTCGGATCGGCGTTTTCCTGGATCGTCAGCGATGCCGAGGTGTGCCGGATGAACAGCGTCACCGCACCTTCTTTCGCGCCGGCTTCTCTTGCAAATTTCACGACCTCGGCGGTGAGATCGATAAAGCCGCGTCCGGAGGTTTGGACCGTGAGCAGCGATGAGACGATGGTGTTGGCGCTGACGCTGGATAGCGAAGAGCGCGAAAGCGATTTGGGTGAAGTCATGAGGCCTCAGAATCGTAAGGTGGGCAAAGGCGCGCTTCGCGCCGTGCCCGCCAGTTTGGTTCATTGCCATGGGTCGGTGGGCTCGCTTCGCTCAGCCAGCCCTGCGAAGTCATCGCAGCGGCCTCAGATCTTGCCGGTGACGTCCTTCTGTATCCGGTTGGCCATCTCGACCAGCCGCCGCCACGCCTGCTCCAGAAACGACATCATGCGATCCATGTCGCGGTCGCTCGGCAGCGGGATTTCGATCTTGCGTTCGCCCTCGGTGGCGTTGGGCTCGGGCTTCTTCAGCGAGTCCGATTTCGGCAGCGGCTCGTCGATCTTGCCGGACACGGTCGGCTCGCGCGCCGCCAGCTGCGATTTCAGCTTTTCATTCTCGCCCTGCAGCCGGCCGATTTCGGCGTCGAGCGCCGCGCGTTCGTCGGGCACCGCATAACAGGCCCAGCCCGCGCCGCTATTGCTGCAGGTCGAAACGTCGCCGGTCCTGGTATCGAGCCTGATCACGCCATCGCTGACCGGTGACAGCACATAGCGGCCGTTCTCGCTGTCGGGCAGCGGCCCGGCGCGCGTGCCGCCAATTCCGCCGAAGCAAAGCATCAAGGCCAGGCCCCCGACGGAAACCGCGACGGCGCTGGAGAATCTCGAGGGCGATATCACCGTCGTTGATCTCGCTATCACCATGGAAGTACTCCGCCTCAAAACCGGTCGAGCCTCCCTAATCCTACACCTGCGAGCGGTAGGGCGCGCGGCCTGATTTCAACGCGTCCGCGAGCAATTCGATCCGGTCCTGCCCCCAGAATACCTCGCCGTCGAGCACATAGACCGGCGAGCCGAACACGTCGGCGGCCAGCGCATCCTGGCGGTTTTTTTCGTAGGCCGCGCTGATCTCCTCGGATCCAGACCGCTCGACCAGTCGCTTGCCGGGCAGTCCGGATTCGTCGGCCAGTTTGATCAAGGTCGCGGAGTCCGTCAGATTGAGCTGATCCTCCCACACCGCCGCGAATGCCCGCCGCATGAACGGCTCGGGATCGAGCCCGGCCTCGATCGCCGCGATCACCACGCCGTCGGCCAGCCGCGCGTTGAACGGCCAATTCGCCGGCTGGAGATGAAATTTCATGCCACGCTTGTCGCGCCAGCGCTGCAATTCGACCATCCGATAGCGCTGCCGCACCGGATGGCGCTTCATCAGCGGCAACCCGCCGGTTTCCGAAAACAGATCGACCAGCACGACCGGCTTGTAGTTCACCTTGAGGCCATGGGTCTTGGCGACTTCCTGGAACGCCTTGTGCCCGATATAGGCCCACGGAGATTGAAACGAAAAATAGTAATCGACCTGACGCGGCATGTGGGCTCCCGGGATCTGGACATCAGGCCATCCCAACAGACCCGCAAAGATGACGCAAGACCGATCGTCGCGACGATTCTGGCTGTATCGGCGGAATTAATCCGCGGGAGCAGAGAGGTGCGGCGCCACCAGCAGCGCGCGCCAGATCTTTTCCGGCGGATGCGGCATCACCCCTTCGACGACGATACGCATGGCGGCAGCGGCTGCGGTCATTTGAATGATCCTGTTCAGTGGACTTTCAAGACCAGGCAGCGATGCTGCTAGGATCGCGAGGCCACTTCCTCGAGCCTCCCCAGGATGCGCGGCCAGCCTGCGCCCATGCCGCGATAGCCGGCTTCGTCCTGTGGCCGGAATCCGGACTGCTCCATGCGGACCTGGGTCCCGTCTTGGCCCGGCTTGAGCGTCCAGGTGACAATCGTCTTCAGGCCATCCGGCGCCTGATCGCCCGATGCGTTCCAGCTGTACGTCAGACGTTCGAACGGGACGATCTCCAGCACCTCGCAATCCGTCACGCCATTCCAGCCATGAATGGGCGCTGCGCGGAAATTAAACCTGTGGCCGACCACGGGTTGAAAGTCGTTCTTCATCAGCCATTCCTCGATCAGCGGACCTTGCGTGAGCGCGCGCCAGATTTTTTCAGGCGGATGCGGCATCACCCGTTCGACGATGAGGGTACGCGTGGCGTTCGCAGCTTCGGTCATTGAACCATCCTGTTCAGCAGGTTTTCGAGAGCGTCGAACCGGTCACGCCAGCAGGCGCCGTCGAGCGCCATACGGCGGGTCGGCTCTGCGAGCGTTCTCAAAATCGAGTCTGGCGCGTTATGCATATAATCCCATAACTGAATAGTTATGGATTCGTCAAGCGGCCCCAAACCCGCCGAGCAAAATTTTGCCGATCGCGCCCCGAGCTGTTGCAGTGCGGCGACCGCGCCGCGACGGACTGGCGGCACTTGGAGTAAACATAATTAAATCAATCAGTTAGATGGTTATGACGCAATCTTGACTTGCTTAGATGCGGTCAGTATGGTCCGCGCGGCTTTTGAGGATGACGGGGCGTCATTTCCATCAACGCAAGCTTCGTTTCGGGTCTCCACAGCATGGCTGAAGGCACGAAGGACGGCGAAAATGGAAGTCGCGATCAATCCTCCGACGAAGCTGCGCTTTCCGCAAGGCTCGGAAGTCTCGATCAGCGGTTGTCCGAAATTCGGGACAGCCGCAAAATCAGGACTGACCAACCCGGATCTGGAAGCGGGGACGGTGCTGCCAGAGCCTCGGCGATGGCGCTCGGTTTCCGGCTTTCTTCGGAGTTGATCGCCGGCGTTGTTGTCGGAGCGTTGCTTGGCTGGGCTTTCGACCATTTGCTGTCGACCTCGCCTTGGGGGCTCATCGTGTTTGTTCTGCTCGGCTTCACCGCCGGCGTGGTCAACGTGGTGAGATCGGCAGGCGCGGCTCCGGACCGCACCCGCCGTTAAGACGTAACGCCGGACCGAATGATTGCAGAACGCCGGCGTGGCCGGCGCTAGTCCAGAGATGCCCCGCGGATGATCGATCCGATCGAACAGTTCCACCTCGAGAAGATCTTCACGATCGGCCATATCGGCAATCAGGAGATCGCCTTCACCAACTCGTCGGCCTACATGTTCGGTTCGGTGGCGCTGATTTCGCTGCTGATGATCGGCGGCTCGGCCGGGCGGCGCCTGGTGCCCGGGCGGATCCAGTCGATCGCCGAGCTGAGCTACGAGTTCGTCGCCAGCACCATTCGATCGAACGCCGGCAAGGAAGGCATGAAGTTCTTCCCGCTGGTGTTTTCGATCTTCATGCTGCTGACCGTTTCCAACATTCTCGGCGTCATTCCCTACGGGTTCACGATTTCGAGTCACATCATCGTCACGGCGGCGCTGGCGCTTCTGGTGTTCGTCACCGTGCTGATTTACGGCTTCTACAAGAACGGCCTGAGGTTCTTCAAACTGTTCGTACCAAGTGGCATCCCGATCTTCATCCTGCCGCTGGTCGTGTTCATCGAAGTGTTCTCGTTCTTCCTGCGGCCGATCTCGCACTCGGTGCGCCTGTTCGCGAACATGCTGGCGGGCCACATCGCGCTGGCGGTTTTCGCGAGCTTCATTCCGATGCTTGCGGGCCTCGGCATTGCCGGGTACGCCGGTGCCGTGCTGCCGCTCGGCATGGTGATCGCACTGACCGCGCTCGAACTGCTGGTTGCGTTCCTGCAGGCCTATGTCTTCACCATCCTCACCGTCATCTACATCAACGACGCTATCCATCCGGGCCACTGATCCGGCCCGTCTCATCAAACCTCAAGAAGGAGTTCGTTTCATGGATCCGATTGCCGCGAAGTACATTGGCGCTGGTATTGCCTGCATTGGCATGGGTGGCGCCGGCGCAGGCGTGGGCATCATCTTCGGCAACTACCTCGCCGCAGCGGTGCGCAATCCTTCGGCAGCCCAGGGCCAGTTCGGCAACCTGATTTTCGGCTTCGCCGTGACCGAAGCGCTCGGCATCTTCTCGCTGCTGATCGCGCTGCTGCTCCTGTTCGCGCTCTGATCCATCATCGATCCGGACGGTGAGGTCCTGGTTCGGGACATCGATCGTCTAACGAGGAGAAGCGCGTGGCTGAGAGTCATGGCAACGCCAAGGGCACGACGGCCCACACCGAGGCGGAGGGCGGCCACAAGGCCCCGTTTCCGCCGTTCCAGAAGGACACCTTTGCTTCGCAACTGGTGTCGCTGGCGATCGCGTTCGTCGCGCTCTATCTGATCGTCTCGAAAATTGCGCTGCCGCGCGTCGGCGGCCTGCTCGACGCGCGCCAGAACGCGATCGAGGGCGATCTGGCCGAGGCGCAGAAGCTGAAGGACGCTTCCGACGCGGCGCTGAAGGCCTATGAAAGCGAACTCGCCTCCGCGCGCTCACGCGCGCAGGCGATCGGGGCCGAAACCCGCGACAAGCTGAATGCGGCGTCCGAAGCCGAGCGCAAGACGCTGGAACAGCAGCTTTCGCTCAAGCTCGCCGAAGCCGAAAAAACCATCGCGTCGACGCGCGAAAACGCAATGCGCAACGTCCGCGGCATCGCCGCGGAGGCAGCCGGCGCCATCGTGCAGCGGCTTACCGGCGTATTGCCCGACAGCAAGTCTGTCGACAGCGCCGTTGACGCTTCGTTGAAGGGATAACGCCCATGCCCGAGATTCTCGCCGAACCGGAAGCCTGGGTCGCCGTCGCCTTCGTCATCCTGATGGGCGTATTCACCTATCTCGGCGTCCACCGCACGGTGCTGAAGACGCTCGATCATCGCAGCGACCGCATCAAGGCCGAACTCGACGACGCGCGCCGGCTCAAGGACGAGGCCGCCAAATTGCTCGCGGAATACAAGGCCCGGCACGCCAGCGCGGAGCGCGAGGCCCAGGACATCATTGCCAGCGCCAGGGCCGAAGCCGAGCGCATCGCGGCCGAGGCCAAGACCAAGATGGAGGATTTTGTCGCGCGGCGCACCAAGACCGCCGAAGGCAAGATCGCGCTGGCCGAAGCCCAGGCGCTGGCCGACGTCCGCGCGGCGGCGGCCAACGCCGCCGTCACGGCGGCTTCCACCATCCTGTCGCAATCGGTCAAGGGCCCGATCGCCGACGATCTCCTGGCCAAGGGCATCGCGGAAGTTCGCGCCAAGCTGAACTGAACAGATTCCAGCTACTGGATCCGAAAGCCGGCGCGAGATGATCGCGCCGGTTTTTTTGTGCCGGTCGTCTGCGCGGGGGGCCCGGCCTACTTCTTCTTCCGCGCCGCTCGCGGCGCGGGCGCGGGCTTCAAGGCCTGCGGGTCGAAGCCGATATAGAAGATATAGGAATCGCCGGCCGCTCCTGACGGCACCGGATAGACCACATCTTCCGCCACCAGGCTGAACGGCACGCTGCCTTCCGGGTTCATCGTCACCGTCGTCCGGTAGACCTTGGTGGCGATGGTCTTTTCCTGCACGCCGCCCTGCACCACGGCGACGCGCAGCGGAACCTCGACCGTCGGCGGAACGCCGGCCGGGCCGGCAATGACACGGCCGAGGATGCCGATCCGCGCGGTGATCTGGTCGCCGCTCTGGGTGCAATCGCGCGCGGTGCGCGTGATCGTGGCCTGATAGCGCAGATCGTTGCCGACCGCCTCCTTGCCCGGCGCTCCCACCGCGTAGGTGGATGCCCCGGCGCGGATGGTGACGGGAGGGCAGGTCAGCTCATTGTTCACCGGCGGCGGCGCGGCCTCGCCGACGGCTTGCGACTTCGAGCCGAACAACTCGCCGAACCGGCTGGAGATCGAGGGGCTGGAACTGGTATCCGACGAGCCGCCGAACATGCTGCCGCCGCCGCATCCGGCGAGAGCGACGCCCGCCGCCGCAAGCGCCAGCGCCACGCGCAGACGGCCCGCTTGGACCGCCGTCCGCATCATCAGCCCGTTACGCATCATCCAGATATCCCCAAGAATCCCCAAGACGTCCCGCAATATGGCGTGCCCTTGAAGCGAGCGCGCGGCCGGCGGGTTATACCAGCGCAATGACGGCGAACCCAAGGCGGGTTCGAAATCTCGAAAACCGACGGTTAACCGCGAAAATCCTCATGCAGGAGGCCGAACAGCAGGTGGTCCTGCCAGACGCCGTTGATGCAGAGATAGCGCCGCGCCAGCCCCTCGCGCGTGAAGCCGCATTTCTCCAGCACCCGGATCGACGGCGCATTGGAGGGAATGCAGGCGGCCTCGATGCGGTGAAGATTGAGCTCGCCGAACAGCGACGGCAGCAGCACGCGCAGCGCCGCCGTCATGTAGCCGCGATGCGCATGGGGCTGCCCGACCCAGTATCCGATGGTGCCGGCCTGCACGATGCCGCGGCGGACGTTGGCGAGCGTAATGCCGCCGATCATCGCGCCGTCGGATTCCCGGAACACGATGAACGGATAGGAGCGATCGGCGGCGATGTCCTCCGTATAGCGGCGCAGCCGCCGCCGGAAGCCGGAGCGGGTCAGGTCGTCGGAGGGCCAGATCGGCTCCCACGGAGTGAGATATTCCCGGCTGGTTTCGCGCAAATGCGCCCATTGCAGAAAATCGGACAGCTGCGGGGCGCGCAGCAGCAGGCCATGCCCGCGCGGCGCGAGCGCGGCCGGTCCGCTGGATGGAAGCCGAAACAGGGCCATGTCTGCTACTCCCCGCTACCCGAATCTTGCCGCCGCGCCGGCCGCCTTCAATGCAGCAGCGTCTTCGCCTTCGACCGGGTCAATCCTTCCGCAAAAGACACCGCCGTGTCCAGACCTCTTCCGCTGCCCAGCGCCACCACCGCCGGGCGGCTGCGCGACAACAACGCCCGCGCGGCGTTTCGGGTCAATTCCACGCTGACGGCGTCGATCCGGGCCACCAGCTCTTCCAGCGTCAGCGGCCGGCCATAGGCCAGGATATGGCGGGCCAGCTGCTCGGCGCGCGATGAGCAGCTCTCCAGCGCCATCAGCAGCCCCGCCTTCATCTGCGCCTTGGCGCGGGCGATTTCGGCTTCGGTCAGGGTTTCCACGGCGTCGTTGATGACATCGACGATCACTTCCATCATCTCGGGCGCATCGTCGGGGTCGGTGCCGGTATAGAGCCCGAAAAAGCCGGTGTCGCTGTAGGGCGCATGGAAAGTGTAGATCGAGTAGCACAGCCCGCGCTTTTCGCGCACTTCCTGGAACAGCCGCGACGACATTCCGCCGCCGAGCGTGTTGGTGAAGACCTGCAGGGAGAACAGCGACAGATCGGTCTGCGGCACGCCCTCCAGCGCCAGCGTCAGATGCGCCTGCTCGAGTTCGCGATGCACCACGCGGGAGCCGCCCTTGCCGAACATCGCGGCCTGCGGCTTCGGCGCCGGCGTGCCGTCGAAGCTCTTGAACCGCTCCGCGACCTCCTCGACCACCCGCTTGTGATCGACCGCGCCGGCCGCCGCCACCACCATGTCGGGGCCGCGGTAATGCGTCGAAAGATAGCCGTGCAGCGTATCGCGGTTGAAACCCTTCAGGGTCTTGGCGGTCCCCAGCAGCGAGCGCCCCATCGGCTGCTCCGGGTAACACAGCTCGTTGAGATGCTCGAACACCACGTCGTCGGGGGTGTCCTGCGCGGCACCGATCTCCTGCACGATGACGTTCTTTTCGCGCTCGAGTTCGTCCGGCACGAAGGACGGGTTGGCGAGAATGTCGGAGAGCACGTCGAGCGCCAGCGGCACGTCGGCCTTCATCACCCTGGCATAATAGGCGGTGGTCTCGGTCGAGGTGCCGGCGTTGAGATCGCCGCCGACCGCCTCGATCTCCTCGACGATTTCGCGCGAGGAGCGCCGCGTGGTGCCCTTGAACGCCATGTGTTCCAGCAGGTGCGAGATGCCGTGCTCGTTCGGCTTTTCGTCGCGGCCGCCGACGCCGGCCCAGACGCCGAGCGCCGCGGTTTCCAGATGCGGCATGGTGTCGGTGATCACCGTGAGGCCCGAGGGAAGCTTGGTGACATCGACGCTCATCCGGTAACTCCTTGCTTCGCGGCGCGGCTGACCGAGCGCACGAACCGTTCCACTTCGACCTGATCGCTGGCCATGACCTCGATGTGCTCGGGCCTGGTCATCAAACCCTCGAGCCATGCCGGTAGTTCCGGGCGAACGCCGCAGGCGGCTTGCACCGCGTCGGGAAATTTCGCGGCATGCGCGGTCGACAGCACGATGTTGGGAATCTTCGAATCCGCCGTGTCGCGATCGGCCACCGCCAGCGCCACGGCGGTATGCGGATCGACGAGATCGCCGGCCTCGCGCCAGGCGGCGCGGATCGCCGCACTGGTTTCGGTCTCGTCGGCCCGCCCGGCGTCGAATTCGGCGCGGATCGCGGCCAGCGTCGCGTCGGGCAGCACGAAGCGGCCGGACTGCTTCAAGGACGCCATCAGCCGGCGAACCTCCGCCGCATCGCGCCCGCTGGCCTCGAACAGCAGCCGCTCGAAATTCGAGGAGATCTGGATATCCATCGAGGGCGAGGCCGAGGCGTGTACCCCGCGCACTTCATAGATCCCGGTCTTCAGCGTGCGCGGCAGGATGTCGTTGATATTGGAGGCGATGCGCAGGCACCGCACCGGCAGCCCCATCCGCTTGGCGACGTAGCCTGCAAAGATGTCGCCGAAATTCCCGGTCGGGACGGTGAAGTCCACCGTGCGCGAGGGCGCGCCGAGCGCGACCGCGGAGGTGAAATAATACACCACCTGCGCCACGATCCGCGCCCAGTTGATCGAATTGACGCCCGACAGCGACACCGCGTCGCGAAAGCCGTGATGGTTGAACAGCCCCTTCACGATCGCCTGGCAATCGTCGAACGTGCCTTCGATCGCGAGCGCGTGCACGTTGGAAGCGCCCGATGTCGTCATCATCCGCCGCTGCACGTCGGAGATGCGGCCGTTCGGGAACAGCACGATCAGGTCGACATTGTCGAGCCCCGCGAACGCATCGACCGCGGCGCCGCCGGTATCGCCCGAGGTCGCAACCACGATGGTGGTGCGCTGGCCGCGCCTGGCCAGCACGTGGTCCATCAGCCGCGAGATCAGCTGCATCGCCACGTCCTTGAACGCCAGGGTCGGGCCGTGAAACAGCTCGAGCAGGAATTGATTGGGACCCATCTGGTCGAGCGGGACCACGGCGGGATGTCGGAACGTGGCGTAAGCCTCGTTCGCCATGCGGCCGAGATCGGCATCCGAGATCTCGTCCCCGACAAACGGGCGGATCACCTCGACCGCGACTTCCCAATAGGGCCGGCCGAAGAAGGAGGCGATGGTCTCGGACGAAAGCTGCGGCCAGGTTTCAGGCACGTAAAGGCCGCCGTCACGGGCAAGCCCGGTCAGCATCACGTCGCAGAAACCTAAGGCCGGGGCCTCCCCCCTGGTGGAAATATACCGCGTCAAACCGCCCTCCAAAGGCCGCGGGCGCCCCGCCAAGCCTTTGATATTAATTGATAATCGAGTTCACGCCGCGTGAAATCGCCGGGCACCATAAAGCGTTTTAGGGACAATGGGAAATGCCGCAATGGCGAGGAGGATCGCATCCGGCCCGGTTGGCCGTCATACCCCGCACAGGCGGGTATCCAGTACGCCGCGGTTATCGATTCCGTCACTGACGGCAGGATACACTTCCGCGATCCCGCGGCGCCATGCGCCCGAGTTTTGCAAAGCCTTTCGCCCCAGGAGGGCGCAGGGAATGCCGGGCGCCCGATGCGCCCGATAGCCGCGTGTGCAATATTATTGGTAGAGCGCACACGCGTTAGTCAGGTCACACCGGCATCACCCGGCATTCCCCGCGCAATGGTTTACGGCTTATAACGCGCTCTCCCCGGTGACCGGCTTTTTTGCCACCGTCGCCCCCGAGAAGCTGGCTTCCCAGGAACTTGACACCAGCGTCGGGGTGTCAGGACCACACGACTTCGCCGTCCGCCTCGGCGCCGTTCGTTATCGGCGCATCCGCGTCCACCGCATCCCGTCCCGCGGCCGTGACGATCGCGTGTCGCCCCTCTGTGGGACGGGACGGTCGAGGATATAGACTGATTTGGTGTTTCGGAAAATCAGAATATTTTTGCAAAAGGGGCTGGACAGGGCAAATCAGCTTGATCCGGCTGGAGAAATTCGATTTTGCGCGCACGTCGTGCCGCATCCGGCAAGCCGAAGTTCTGGCTTTGACGCTTCGAAAAACGAGACCGGCACGGCCCGCTTCTCTGGGGATGGAGATCAGGGGGCTGTGCCGGCCTCGCAAAGCACGCAACGGGGCGGCCCGCTCATGCATCGGCAAACAACTAACTCTGTTGTTGTCTTTGCATTATTGCTTCAGCCGCGCACTGGAACTGTACAATATTGCTCAACCGCACAGATTTTTTAATCCGGCACGCGAAACTGATGAACGATCCCGACGCCGCGGACGGCTTCGCATGAGGCGCCATCCGACAGCGCCACCCGTCGTCACCGACGCTTGTTCAATCAATGCGGGCTTCATGCCGTGCGCAAGGGCGTGACCCCATAAATTCAGAATGATCGGCGGACGTCCGCTTTGGGGCGCATTCGGACATCGCACCACGTCCGAAAAGTGCCGGCCATGAACAGAAATTTCGCCGCGACGACTACGGCTTGTAATCGCTCATCCCCGGTCCGGTCTTGTCATAGACGTTGAAAAACTCATCGGACATGATCGTAGCGACCCCACCTTCCGGCACCTCAGTTAGATCTTTCTCCAGCGTCTTGATCCGAAACTTCCAGCCCGGCGGGAGCTTCTTGAAGTTGCTTGCTCCTGCGGCAACGAACTGTTCGAGAGTGTGTTTCGGCCTGAGGCCCAGCTGGAACCCCTTCATGATCCAGGTGTTGCCCTCGGCATCGTCAAGAAGAAGCGCCGTGGTGCCGTTCTTCCAACCGAGCCCGCTCTCCCGCGCGATGGTGAAGGGTTTGTAGGGAGTGGTTTCCGAGACACTGACGTTGCTGCCAAGGTTCAACTGGGCGACCCAGGCGGTGGCGATACCGTTAAACTCTCTTTGCTTTCCGACGCTGACGTCGACCCAATCCGGCAGCCAGATTTTCGGGCCATTCAACGATGCGCCGAGCACGCCGAATTCCTTCTTCATTTTCTTGAAATCGAGGCCCTGGACCCGCGCCTGCGGGGCCGTGTCTCTCGACGCGGGGATCCCCTTTGCGGAGAATATGCTGTTGTGGCAGGCCGCGACCACCTTCCCCGTCTTCGCATCGCGGGCTGCGAGGAAGATTTCGATGAAACGAACCTTGCTGGTGTTGTCGAAACGCTTGCTGACAGCCCCCTTGCCATCCGCGAGGACCTCAGGTTCCACAGTGTTTGCTTTTTGCGCAACGGCTCCCCCCACGGGGGCTGCCAGAAGGACGGTCGCCAGCATAGCTATTTTCACTGCTCTCTCCTTCTCGAGGTGCCGATCACATCCCATCCGTCTGACGGTAAAATGCGTTGCGATAGATCAATTGAAGCAAGCCGGCCTTCAGATCAAAGATGTCTTTCCGACCAGCCCGGTATGCCGGGCGTAGCGGCGAGGCTGCCGCATACTCTCGGAAGCCAGAACGAAATTCCGCTTTCGATCGCGCACGACATTTCAGGTGAGAAATGCCTGAGCTGCGGCCGTTGCCAAGAGGGCAACCCGCCATTCATTTCGCGCCATTGCAAGCCTTTCAGCGCCAGGCGCTTTGCCGGCCAAGTCGACCGCGACAGAGGGTAGGTCACATGCGTCGCGCGCGTGGCTTACTCTGTCACAGCACGGGGGAATGCGCTGGTGCGCCGCTGCTCTACATAGGCTCGCAAGGAATTTCCGTTCACGCTCTTTCACTCAAGCGGGCGGCGACACTTTGACCTGCATCAACGACGCAGGTCGCCTTTCGAGATCACCTGCAGGTTCTGAAAAGGAGAAAACCAACATGAAACTCTCGATCGCGCTATCTGCGCTGCTGGTAACCGGGTTCGTGGCCGCGAGCACCGAAAAGGCCAGCGCCGTGGTGTATTGCCAGTACGTTGCGTATCCCGTCGGTTGTGTCGTACGGCCCGGCGTCGTGCTGCGCCCGCGGCCGGTCGCGCGAGCCGTGGTGACTCCCGGCGTCGGCGTCCGTGGAACACCGATGAACCGTGGCGGTCCGGTCAATCGCCGCGGCAGGCGCTGACTTTACGTCGAGCTCAAGAGCGATCGATTTTCGATTCTCGTATAGAGGCGGTCACCATGAAGCGGCTAGAGATGACGAAGTGGGCAACTGTATTTGCCGCTGCACTCTTGTTGATAGCGTCACCAATTCCCGTAAGCGCCCAGCCGGCCGCTGCGCCCAGTGTTGTGGTTCCTACCGATCGCACGGTGCTGCCGATCCCGGAGCCCCAATACCCGCACAGCACGGTGTTCGACGCGCGCAATGCGACGCCGCCCCCGCGGTTCGAGGTGAAGGCGCCGGCCGCCGCGCCCAACGTTCTTATTGTGCTGATCGACGACATGGGATTCGGTCAGTCGAGCGCATTCGGTGGGCCGATTAACATGCCGACCGTCGAGCAACTTGCCAATAGCGGGTTGCGGTACAACCAGTTTCACACCACCGCGCTCTGCTCTCCGACCCGCGCGGCGCTGTTATCGGGACGCAACCATCACGTAAACAATTTCGGCTCCATCTCGGAGACCGGGACGTCGTTTCCGGGTCAGACAGGCCAGCGGCCCAATAGCGTAGCCTCCGTTGCGGAGATGCTGCGGCTGAACGGCTACAGCACCGCGCATTTCGGCAAGAACCACGAGACCGCGGCCTGGGAGGTCAGCCCCTCCGGGCCGACCGATCGCTGGCCGACCCGACAGGGCTTTGACAAGTTTTATGGCTTCATGGGCGGGGAAACCAACCAGTGGGCGCCGCTGATCTATGACGGAATGACCCAGGTCGAACTGCCGAAGGACCCGAACTACCACTTCATGACCGACATGACCGACAAGGCCATCGCGTGGGTGAAGTCCGAAAAATCGCTGACGCCGGACAAGCCGTTCTTCATATACTTTGCTCCCGGCGCGACCCATGCGCCACATCATGTGCCGAAGGAGTGGATCGCGAAGTACAAGGGCAAGTTCGACCAGGGCTGGGACAAGCTGCGCGAAGAGACGCTGGCGCGGCAGATCAGACTGGGCGTAGTGCCTGCCGGCACCAAGCTCGCACCCAAGCCGGAAGCGATCAAGGATTGGGCCTCGCTGAGCGCCGATGAGAGGAAACTCTTTACCCGGCAGATGGAAGTGTTTGCCGGCTTCGGTGAGTATGCCGACACCGAGATCGGTCGCCTCGTCAAGAGCATCGAAGCCACCGGTCAGCTCGATAACACGCTGATCTTCTATATCGTCGGCGACAATGGCGCCAGTGCCGAAGGCGGCATGAGCGGCATGTTCAACGAGATGACTTATTTCAATGGAGTGCAGGAGACCGTCCAGGACGTCCTCAAGCATTACGATGAACTGGGCGGCCCGAACACCTACAGCCATTACGCCGCCGGATGGGCGGTCGCAGGCGACACGCCCTTTACCTGGACCAAGCAGGTGGCCTCCAGCTATGGCGGCACCCGAAACGGGATGGTGGTGTCTTGGCCGAAGGGCATCAAGGCCAAGAATGAGGTACGGTCGCAATGGCACCACGTTATTGACATCGTGCCCACGATCCTGGAGGCGGCAGGCTTGCCAGAGCCCAAGAGCGTGAACGGCACGATCCAGACTCCGATCCAAGGCACCAGCATGGTCTACTCGTTTGCCGATGCGAAAGCCGACAGTACCCACAAGACACAATATTTCGAGATCTTCGGCAATCGCGCCCTCTATAGCGACGGCTGGCTGGCCGGCACGATCCACCGGGCCGCCTGGGAACTAAAGCCGCGCAGGCCGCTCGAACAGGATGTCTGGGAGCTGTACGATACGCGAGCAGACTTCAGTCTCGTAAACGACCTCGCCGCGAAGAATCCCGACAAGCTCAGGGAGATGCAGGACCTCTTCATGAAAGAGGCAGAGAAGAATTCCGTGCTGCCTCTCGATGACCGAACCTTGGAGCGTACGAACGCTGCTTTGGTCGGGCGGCCGGATCTGATGGCTGGCCGCACGTCCCTGACGGTCTACGAGGGAATGATCGGGATGTCGGAGAATGTCTTCATAAACGTCAAGAACCGATCGCACACCATCACCGCCGATGTGGAAATCCCTAAAGGCGGTGCCAACGGAGTGATCCTCGCCCAGGCCGGTCGGTTCGGAGGATGGAGCCTGTACCTGAAGGATGGCAAGCCGACTTACACCTACAATTTCCTCGGCCTGCAACGGTACACGATCACGGCCAAGCAGGCGCTGCCTGCAGGAAAGACCACCGTCCGCTTCGAGTTTGCCTATGACGGCGGTGGGATCGGCAAGGGCGGGTTGGGTACGCTATTTGTCGATGGCAAGAGCGTCGCTGCGGGCCGGATCGAACGAACGGAATTCGGCGCGTTCTCGGCGGACGAAGGCGCCGACGTCGGCGCGGACGAGGGCACGCCCGTCACCGAGGCCTACAAGGTGCCGTTCAAGTTCACCGGCAAGATTGGCAAGGTGACGATCGACTTGAAGGAGGGTACCAAGAAGAGCGAAATCGAAGACAGCGATAAAGCCCGAAAGGAAGCCGTCATCAAGAAGGCATTGGCCGACTAGGTCTGCCGACAATTATATCGCCCAGAAAATCTACGCCCCCGGGGAGCAATCTGAACCAAAGGCCGTCGCCGTTTCCCCGGCGGCGGCCGTTATTTTTTCATCTGCAGACGTGCGAGCGTGCTTCGAGCGACATCTTGATCAGGATAGCTTCCCCCGGATGGTTGTCTTAGGTTGCGCTGGGAAGGAATGTTCGCGTGGCAAAATCCCGACGTCCTCGCAAAGGCAAAGCAACGGCTACGCGCTCCGGCACTGACTCCACGGTGCCGGAGCGCGAGCCGCCAAGCAGCGCTGCAAAGCCGTCTTCAATTCGCGCCTTGCTGATCTCCGCGTTTACGGTATGCGTGGTCGTGCTCGCCGGAGGCCTGTCATGGCAATGGTGGACTGACGGCAAACTATTGCCGGCCGCTTCCGACACCGCCACCGTCGCCGATAGCAAATTTATCGGCAGCGAA
The DNA here is from genome assembly GCA_963721275.1 of uncultured Alphaproteobacteria bacterium. Lineage (GTDB taxonomy): Bacteria > Pseudomonadota > Alphaproteobacteria > Rhizobiales > Xanthobacteraceae > Bradyrhizobium. Next base: position 190,922 of record CAVRIQ010000004.1, read on the forward strand.
ACGTGTGCGGGATGCCACCAGGCGGAAGCTACGCTATGGAATGCCTCGCAGCACAAGGCCGCGATGGCGCACGCCACCGACAAGACCGTGCTCGGCGATTTCAACGATGCCAGCTTCGACTATTACGGCGTGCATTCCCGCTTCTTCCGTCGGGACGGGAAATTCATGGTCGAGACCGACGGCCCCGACGGCAAGCTCGCCACCTTCGAGGTGAAATACACGTTTGGCGTCGATCCGCTGCAGCAGTACCTGGTCGAATTCCCCGACGGCCGTCTGCAGGTGCTGGCACTGTCCTGGGACAGCCGGCCGCAGGAAAAAGGCGGCCAGCGCTGGTTTCACGTCTATCCCAATGAGGCGATCAAGCACGACGACGTACTGCACTGGACGAAACTAAACCAGAACTGGAATTTCATGTGCGCGGAGTGCCACTCAACCGGCCTGCGCAAGAATTACGACGCCAAAAACGATCGCTACGCCACCACTTGGGCGGAAATCAGCGTGGGTTGCGAAACGTGTCACGGTCAGGGTTCCCGACACGCCGCCTGGGCGCGCGACCGTAAGAGTTGGTGGCCGTTCGGCAAGCACCAAGATTCGAGCATGGGGTTGCTCGTCCGCTTCGACGAACGCCGCGGCGTCGCCTGGCCAATCGATCCGCTGACCGGGACAGCCCGCCGCTCGCTCGCTCCAGCCACGCTTCGCAAGGAGGTCGAGACCTGCGGGCTGTGCCACGCCCGCCGAGCCGGCTTTAACGAGGATTGGGTGCCCGGCCGGTCGCTGTCGCAGACGCATGTGGTCGAGCCGCTCGCGCGCAATACTTATTACGCCGACGGCCAAATCCGCGACGTGGAGGAACCGTATAATTATACGCCGTTCAAGCAGAGCAAGATGTTTGCCGCCGGCGTCACCTGCAGTGATTGCCACGAGCCGCACAGCTCGAAGCTGCGCCTCTCCGGCGACGCGGTCTGTCTGCAATGTCACGCCGCCGCGAATTTCGCCGATGCCAGGCACCGCCATCATGCCGATGTCGATCCGCCGCCAGCCTGCGTCTCCTGCCACATGCAGGCCCGCATCTACATGGTGGTTGATCCGCGCCACGATCATTCGTTCCGCGTGCCGCGCCCGGACACCTCGGCAAAGCTTGGGACCCCGAACGCCTGCAACGGCTGCCACCGCGACAGGTCGGCATCATGGGCTGCTGCGGCCGTCGAGCGATGGTTCGGCCCTGCCCGCAAGGGTTTTCAGACCTATGCGGCGGCGTTCCATGCCGCGCGCAACGATGCGGCCGACGCCGCCACCCTCCTCGCCGCCGTCGCCGCGGATATCCAGGCGCCCGCGATCGCGCGCGCCAGCGCGCTGTCCGAGCTCGCGCCGCGGGTCTCGCCGGCGAATATTGAAGCGGCGCGCGTCAGCTTGGCCGATCCCGATCCGGTAGTGCGGATCGGCGCGCTCGACATGCTGGAAAACCTGCCCACCGGCCAGATCTGGCCGTGGGCTTCGCCGCTGCTCGCCGATCCCGTGCGCGGCGTCCGCGTCAGGGCTGCCTCACTGGTTGCGGCCATTTCGGCCGCGAGCCAGCCGCCGGCGGATCGCGCCCGCTTTGATGCCGCGGCGGAGGAATTCGTCGCCGCCCAGCGCTCCAACGCAGAAAGGCCGGAAGCCCGCACCACGCTAGGCAATTTCTTCAGGCAACGCGGCCTCACCGCCGAAGCGGAGACCGAATACAGGGCGGCCCTGAAACTTAGCCCGCAATATCCGACCGCGGCGATCAATCTTGCCGACCTCTACCGCCAGCTCGGCCGCGACGACGACGGCGAACTGGCGCTGCGCGCCGCGCTCGCGGTCGCGCCGCGTGACGCCGGGCTACACCACGCGCTCGGCCTTGCGCTGACCCGGCTCAAGCGTCCCGCCGACGCGCTCGCCGAATTCCAGAGCGCCAGCGAACTGGAGCCGGGAGAGCCGCGGTATCAATATGTCTACGCCGTCGCGCTGCACTCCTCCGGGCGGCCCGATGAGGCGATCGCGCTGCTGAAGCAGGCCGTGCAGAGCCATCCCGCCAACCCCGACATTCTGACGGCGCTGATCTCCTTCAACCGCCTCGCCGGCGACGCCCCGGCTGCGCTCGGCTACGCCGAGCAACTCGCGGCGATCACGCCGGAAGACCGGGGCTTGGCCGCGCTCATCCAGGAGCTTCGGCGAGCGGTTAAGTCTCCAGCCCAATGACTGCTTTGGGTCATCCATGCCGATTTTCAAGGGCAACTCAAGCGGCGCCATCCGACAGCGCCACCGTCGCCGGCGCTTGCTCAAGATCAATGCGGGCTTCATGCCGTGAACTAATCGCATTTACCGAGCGGCCGTCTCGAGGGTGGTGCTGTTACGGTTTTTGTCAGGAGCCTGGGGCCACCCCCCTCCGGGCTCCGTCTTTCTCGGCGCCCCCAAAGCACCCACAAGCCCTTGCGGATCAAAACGGACCGCCGTCCAGGGCGCACTCAACCGCGCCCGCGCCAATGGCACCGTCGGGGCTGTGAATGGTGAACATCGATGCGACTCGGCCGGACGCGGTGACGCCTCAAACGCCGTGTCCTCACACAGTTCGGTAACTACTTCCCCCGCCCTCCGTGGCTACGATGGTCTGTGACGTTCGGGTAAACTCGCGAGCCGCCCTGATAGCAGCGATGATAGGCACACGAGATCGGGGGCGGCGGGGCCGACACGTTCGGTTGGCCCCGATGATCGCGCGCGTTCTGCGCTGCACGGGCAGAATCTGTTGCCAACAAAGCAATGGCGGCCATAGCCATCGGAGCCAGGCGATTGAAGATGAGTTTCTCTTGATTCGGCATCAGGTATTCTGCTGGATCGGCTTCGAGTACCTTGGGTTCACTGCGTTTCAATGATGCCGGTCGCCGCCTCCTCCAAAACGCTCTATCGGCCTGCCCCGCATCGGGCGCGCGGTGTCGACGTTGACGGAGGGGATCGCGCGCCGTCTGTTGTCGCGAGCAGTCCCGCCTGCCGTATCACTAGAATCGCTGGCCATGCCCTGGGCGGAAAATGCGCCAGGAGCCGATATTCCCAAGAGGCCGCCGGTGCTTGGCGAACTGCCCGGCGCCTGCCGGGGAACCGATCCGACGCACTTGCCCTTTTTGCAAGTGACGTCGGTGTGCTTGTCCAGCTGAGTGCAACCGTAGCCCCCGGGGCCCGAGCCGTAATAGCCCCCGACGGCGGCGCATTTGGCTTTTATCTCGGCCGGGGAATGCCGGCCGCTGATGGCCACCTTTCGGGCGAGCGCTTCGTCCGCAAGGAGCCCTGCCAGCACCGCGACGAGCACGATGTACGCGCGCATAAGGACATCTCCTGAAACTGACCCTATCGGTACCGGGGATGACAACCTGCTCGGTACCAGAGCAGGAGAAGGCCCCTCGCGCCGCCGCGCGAGGGGACGCCGTCAAGCAGCTTTTCCTTGTGCCAGGGCGCGCACGTCGGCGGTGGTCAGGGCGCTTCCGCCGATTCCCCAGTCGCCACTCTCGACTTCCTCGACCACGCACCAGGTGACGCCGCGCATGCTTTCACCTTCAATCGAGACCATGGCATCGGTCAGTTTACTGATGATCTGGTGCTTCTGTTCTTTGCTGAATACGTCCTTGATGACGCGAACCTGAATAAGAGGCATTTGGGTTAACTCCCGCGGTGTTCTGTGGGTGCGACTATCACGTGCCGAAACAAGATTGGGCTGCTCGCCAGTCTTTGCTTGACACGCACACCAACGTGTCAAACACTTGCACGCTGGGTAATAGACAATTTTGATGTCAGTTGGCGTGACTGTACCGGTCCAGCGACCGAGCCAATTCTGCGAAAGCGAGAGCCGGCATGCTCGCTCTAACCATTGATCAGCAGAGCGACCAGCCGCTCACGGCCCAGATCGTGACCGGTATCAAGCGACAAATCGACGATAGGCACCTGCGGCCTGGCAGCAAGCTGCCGTCTATCCGCAACTTTGCCGAAAATTACAATGTCAGCCGCTTCACGGTGGTGGAGGCTTACGATCGCCTGGTCGCGATGGGCTACCTGCAGTCACGCCGCAGCTCCGGCTTCTACGCCGCTGCAGCGCCCGTGATGCGTCCCGCGCCATCCGATGACCACAAGCGCAATGAGCAACTGGTCTGGCTCATCCGCCGCTTGCTGGAAGCCGACGAAAAACTCATCCTGGCCGGAGGTCCGTGGTTACCGAATTCATGGCTCGACGAAGCCGGGATTCGACAAAGCCTCAACGTGCTCGCGCGCAAGAACGGCGCCTATTTGCTCGAATACGGCCATCCCTTCGGCTATCTGCCGCTGCGCGAGCACCTCGCGGTGATGCTGGCCGGGCTCGGTATCACCGCTCATCCCGGCCAGATCCTGTTGACGCAAAGTACCAGCCAGGCGCTTGAACTCATCATTCGCTACTTCCTCAAGCCCGGCGATGCGGCGCTGGTGGACGATCCCGGCTACTACAACATGTTCGGCAATCTGCGCCTGCAGGGCGTGGAGATGCTGCCGGTGCCGCGCAATCGCGACGGCCCGGACATCGCCATTCTCGAAAAGCTGGCCGCAGAGCGACGACCGAAGGTCTATTTCACTCAATCGGTGATGCATAACCCAACCGGGACGAACATCAGCCCGCATGTGGCATTCAAGTTGCTGCAAGCCGCCGAACGCCACAACTTCATGATCGTGGAAGATGATATCTTCTGCGATTTGCAGGTGAAGACGACCCCACGGCTGGCGACGCTCGACCAGTTGAGCCGCGTCATCTATGCACGCAGCTTTTCCAAGACCCTTTCGGGCAGCCTGCGCGTCGGTTTAATCGCCTGTAGCCAGGACATCGCCAACGAGCTGGCTGACATCAAGATGCTGACTAGCATCACGACCTCGCAATTCACCGAACGGCTGGTCTATCTGATGCTGATCGATGGCCACTACCGCAAATATCTGTCGCGCCTGCACGAGCGATTGGGTGAGGCGCGCCTCAATGTCGTGCGCGAATTCGAACGTGCGGGGCTGGAGTTGTTCGTGGAGCCCACGGATGGCATGTTCATCTGGGCGCGACTCCCGGATGTCGCGGATTCGCTCAAGCTTGCCGAAATTTCGCAGCGAGACGGCATTATGCTCGCGCCAGGCGCGGTGTTTCGCCCAAATCTCGAGCGGTCGCCATGGATGAGGTTCAACGTCACCGTCTGCGAGGACACCCGCGTGCTGCGTTGGCTACAGCAGCAGTCGATGGCCAGGCCGGCGTAAGACGACCAGCGGCTCGATTCCGGTTTCGCCGTATGCAATCATAGTTCATTGAGGTGTCTCAAAGGTACCGAACCCCCCTTCATAGAGGCTGACCGTGCAAAGCTTTGCATTTATTCGCTTGTCGATGCATTCGGGTATCGCGTGGATCGAGTTCGATCGTCGTCCCGTCAATGCCTTCACTCGCGAGATGGTGGTCGAGACGCGCGACGCGATCGCTGCTGCTCTTTCCGATCCGGCGGCGCGTGTTATCGTGATGGCGAGCGCCATTGAAGAGTTTTTCAGCGCCGGCGCCGACCTTCGCGAGTTCGAAAGGATGAAAGCGCCGGATATGCGCAAATGGGTGTCGCTGTGTCATGAAATCGCGATACTGCTGCGAAACTCGCCCAAGCCGCTACTGGCCGCAATATCCGGAAAGGCTGTTGGAGGTGGCCTTGAGATGACGCTGCATTGCGATCTGAGGTTTGCCGCTGCCGATGCGAAGCTCGGTCAACCGGAAATCCGCATAGCGTTCATCCCGCCGATCGCGACGACACAAGCGCTGGCCCGGCTGTTGGGACGACCACGAGCGATCCGGTATCTGTACGAGGGGCGAATGTTCGATGCGACCGAGGCGCTGGAGTGGGGATTGATCGATGAGATTGTGCGGCCCGAGGAATTGAGGCACCGAGTGCAGAGCTACGCCGAGGATTTGGCGTCCAAGCCGGCGGCGGCCCTTGCCGCAATCCGGCGGACCGTCACCCTCGGTGGCGGTATGACGTTCGAGGACGGAATGGCGATGGAAATGGAAACGGCGACGGCTCTCGCCGACACGATTGACTTCGCCGAGGGCGTTTCAGCGTTCCTGAACAAGCGTCCACCTCGGTGGGTTTCCGGCGTCTAGCTCTCGCGCCGGCGTCGCGGGCAGCGATGGGCCCGAAGCCTGCGCCACGATCCGCCTTCTCGATCCGTCGCGGCCGAACCTTAAGCCTGACTTAAGCTGAGACCACTACCGCCGAGCCACATACCGCGCAGCCGTATGAAAGCTTCAGCATGCCGTTGCCGAAGCCCGGGCGCAGGCGAGGATAAATGAGACGACCTGAAACGAGCCTGTTTCGCCAATTCCGATTGGCCGGCACAGGTGCCATCACTCTGGCAACGGTGGCGATATTGGCCGGCTGCACAAGCACGACATCGATGCCGGTCGCTGCGTCGCCTCCAGTGAATCCCGCAGTGGCGAAGGCTTACGCCGCGCCCGTCAATGAGCCGTATCAGGTCGATGCCGTCGATGTCGCGGACATCGATCCGAAATATCTGCGGCAAGTGGTCGATTTTCCGACGAACGAACCAGTCGGAACCATCGTGGTCGATCCGCACGAGCGATTTGTCTATCTCGTGCGCGAGCACGGCAAGGCATTGCGCTATGGCGTCGGCGTCGGCAAAGCCGGTCTCGAATTCACCGGCGCCGCAACCGTCGAATACAAGAAGAAATGGCCGCACTGGACCCCGACCGGCGCCATGATCAAGCGCGAGCCCGCCCGGTACCTGCCATGGCAGAAGGGCATGGATGGCGGCGCGCGCAATCCACTGGGCGCACGGGCGCTCTATCTATTCAAGGACGGCAAGGACACGATGTTTCGTATTCACGGCACTACCGAGCCGTGGAGTATCGGCAAAGCCGTATCGTCAGGCTGCATCCGCATGCTGAACCAGGACATTATCGACCTCTATAGCCGCGTGCCCGACGGCTCGAAAGTAGTCGTGCGATAGGGGTATGTCGTCGGAGGGTTTCCCGCGCTGCAGGTTGACGGCTCACGCCTCGGTCAGACGTCCTGGTCGCGGGATGACTTAGCCCGCCGCTGCCCGCTCATCCACACCCCGAACGCGATCATCACCGCGCCTGCCAGCGCAAACCAGGTGATGGCGTATTGCATGTGGTCGTCCTTGAGATGGACGTCGAGCGGGCCCGGCTTCGGGATGCCGTTCGCCGGCAGAGGCTGCTCCAGATCGATATAGAACGGCGCGACCTCACCCCAGCCGAGCGCGTGCGCCATGGCCAGGTGATCGCGGGTGAACCACAGCCGTCTGGTCGGGTTCTCCGCCGGCGTCAGCATGCCCGCGGCTTCGGGAAACCGGATATAGCCGGTCAGCGTCACGGGCTCGCCGGTGACGAGCGGCTTGACCGCGCGATCTTCCTGCGCGCGATCCTGCATCGTGTTCTGCACGAAGCCGGTATTGATCACCACGGTTTCGCCGCCGGACAGCCGCGCCGGCAGAAAGGCCCAGGTGCCGGGGCCGGAAATATCGTCGCGCACCGCGGAGCCCGAACTGTAGACCATGGCGTCGGGACCCGATGCGTAGGTCGCGGTAAAGCGCACGCGGCGGAATTCATCGGCCGAAGGGGTCAGCGCGCTCCACCGCGCGGGCCGTGGCAGCGTGCCGGGCGCCGCCGCCAGCCGCTCGGTCAGCGCCGCGATCAGGGCGTGCTTCTCGACCCGGCGCTGCAATTGCCAGATCCCGAGGCCGACGAACACCGCCAGCATCGCCAGCGTAAAAATGCCGAAGCCGGCGCGGTCTGCGCCCCCGTCCCGCCGCCGCGGTCATTTCGGCTCGCGGTCGATCAGCCGGCCGGGCGCGGCCTTGTGATGGAACTGCAGCGCGATCAGCAGCGACTTCATGGCGCGCAGCGGCAACAGCGTGGTCGCGAGGATCAGCGGCAGCCAGAGCACGGCGTGAACCCAGAACGGCGGCTGGTATTTCACTTCCACGATCAGGGCGCAGGCGACGACGATGGCGCCGGCCAGCATGATGATGAAGATCGCAGGGCCGTCGCCGGTGTCGATGAAGGTGTAATCGAGCCCGCAGGATTCGCATTTCGGCCGCAGCTCGAGGAAGCCCGCATAGAGCTTGCCCTTGCCGCAGCGCGGGCATCGGCAGGCGAGCCCGCGCAGCGCACTCTCGGTCACCGTGGGAATGGGCTGGTCCGGCATGCGATAGCCTCTCGCGTTTCGCAAAACAAAAAGGGCGGCCCTTGAGGCCGCCCCCTTGTAGCACAGCGGTCTTTTGTTTTGAGGCGTTTCCTTCGCGGATCGGAAACGCGACGGGCCCGGATCAATGCGCGGCGTGCGCCATGGTTTCGGCGCCGTGGCCCCAGACATAGATGCAGACGAACAGGAACAGCCACACCACGTCGACGAAATGCCAGTACCAGGCGGCGAATTCGAAGCCGAGATGCTGGGTCGGGCTGAAATGCCCGGCATAGGCGCGGATCAGGCAGACGGTCAGGAAGATGGTGCCGATCAGCACGTGGAAGCCGTGGAAGCCGGTCGCCATGAAGAAGGTCGCGCCGTAGATGTTGCCGGCGAAGGAGAACGCGGCGTGGCTGTATTCATAGGCCTGCACGCAGGTGAAGGTGGCGCCCAGCAGGATGGTGAGGATCAGGCCGTATTTCAGGCCCTGGCGATCGTTCTCCAGCAGCGCGTGATGCGCCCAGGTCACCGTGGTGCCCGAGGTCAGCAGGATCAGCGTGTTCAACAGCGGCAGATGCCAGGGATCGAAGGTCTCGATGCCCTTGGGCGGCCATACGCCGCCAAACAACGCCTCGCGGGTGGCGTGCACGGGATCGCCGGGAAACAGCGAGGAGTTGAAGAAGGCCCAGAACCAGGCGACGAAGAACATCACTTCGGAAGCGATGAACAGGATCATGCCGTAGCGGTGGCTGATCTGCACCACGCGGGTATGGTCGCCCTTGTACTGCGCCTCGCGGATCACGTCCGTCCACCAGCTCGCCATGGTGTAGAGCACGCCGATGGTGCCGATGCCGAAGATGATCGGGGCGGCCGCGAACAGGTGGTGCATCCACGTGATGGCGCCGACCGCCATGATGAAGGCCGAAAGGGAGCCGACGATTGGCCACGGGCTCGGATCGACGAGGTGGTAGTCGTGATGCTTGACTTGCGCCGTAGCCATTTCGGTCTCTCTCCGTTAGCGGTGCCTATTCGGCACGTATTCGTCTCAAAAATCAAATCCCAAGATCGATCCCGGGAACCGTTCCGAGATCAAAAGGAACCCTGCCGTCCCCTGATCGAAGAAAATCCTTTGATCAGGGATCAAAGCGCTCCCTTGCGTTTGTCCGGCTCGCCCGCCGCCACCGGCTGCGGCGCCGGCTCGCGCACGGGGTAGAAGGTGTAGGACAGCGTGATGGTGTTCAGGCCGTCATTGTCGCTGTCCTTGACGATCGACGGGTCGACATAGAACACGACCGGCATCTCGCGCTTTTCGCCGGGCGCCATGGTCTGTTCGGTGAAGCAGAAGCAGTTGATCTTCTGGAAATACGCCCCGACCGTCAGCGGCGCGACATTGTAGGCCGCCTGCCCGGTCGTGGTCCGCGCCGACTGGTTGGTCACGGTATAGTAGATGGTGACGACCTGGCCGATCTTGACCTCGATTTCGGTCTGCTCGGGCACGAATTTCCACGGCAGGCCGCCCGCGACGTTGGAATCGAACCGCACCGCGATCTTGCGCGAAAGCGGGGCTGCTGACGGCGCCGAGGTCGCGACCTGGGTGGTGCCGTTGAAGCCGGTGGCGCGGCAGAACCAGTTGTAGAACGGCACCGCCGCATAGGACGCGCCGACCATCAGCACCACGACAAACCCGCAGATCGCCGCCACCACGGCGTCGCGGCCGAGACGCGGCGCCGCCTTTGGGGTCGCCTTGGGGCTTGCGGCCGGCTCCGGCGGCATCGTGGGTTCGTTCTCCATGTCCATCACATCATTCCGTCACATCGGCCGCACGAGCACGCCCGGCCCCTTGACGATGGTAACCGCGAAAAACAGCACGACCAGCACGCCGAGCGCGAGCGCGATGGCGATCGACCGCTGGCGACGGCTCTTCTTCTGCGCCTCGGTGAGGACGATTCCGTCCGGCTGCTGCTTGTCGGCCATTGCGATCGCCATGCGCCCCCTACCAGAAGATCGACGGTGCGACGGCGCGGGCGACGACTTCGATCAGCAAGGTTGCGAACAGCGCGAACAGATAGAAGATCGAGAACGCGAACAGTTTTCGCGTCGCGCGCGACGCTTCGACACCTTCACGGCGGCGATAGACGTTGATCGCGAGGGCCATCATGCCGACGCCGAGCACCAGCGAGGTCACGCCATAGACCGCGTCGAAATAGCCGAGCGGCCACGGCGCGAAGGCGATCGCGACCAGCACCACGGTATAAAGCAGGATCTGCAGCCGCGTCGCATCGGGACCGGCGACCACGGGAAGCATCGGCACCCCGGCGCGCGCATAGTCGTCGCTGCGGAACAGCGCCAGCGCCCAGAAATGCGGCGGGGTCCAGAAGAAGATGATCAGGAACAGCAGAACCGGCTCGACCGAGAGCGAACCGGTCGCCGCCGCCCACGCCACCACCGGCGGCAGCGCGCCCGCGGCGCCGCCGATCACGATGTTCTGCGCGGTCCGGCGCTTCAGCACCATGGTGTAGATCACGACGTAGAAGAAGATCGTGAACGCCAGCAGGCTGCCTGCGATCCAGTTGACGAGGATGCCGAGCGTCATCACCGCGAAGAACGCCAGCGTCATGCCGAACGCCAGCGCTTCCGGCCGGGTGACGCGGCCGCGCGGGATCGGCCGGTTGGCGGTACGCGACATCTTGGCGTCGATATCGCCCTCCAGCGCCATGTTGAGCGCGCCCGAAGCGCCGGCGCCGACCGCGATGCAGAGGATCGAGGTGAATGCCAGCACCGGATGGAGGTGGCCCGGCGCGATCGCGAGCCCGACCAGCGCGGTGAAGATCACCAGCGACATCACCCGCGGCTTCAGCAGCGCGACGTAATCGGCGACGTCGGCCTCGGAAATCCGGGGCGACAGCTCTAGGGCATTCTGATCGACAACCGACAAGACAGGTCTCACTTCCTCTGGATCATGATCCGATCGGACGGATCATGATCGCCTCTTTTTGTTGGAGCATGATCTCCGCGGAAAACCGGTCCCCGCTTTTCCGGATCATGCTCTCACTGCACGCGCGGCAGCACCTCGAACTGGTGGAACGGCGGCGGCGACGACAGCGTCCATTCCAGCGTGGTGGCGCCCGCTCCCCACGGATTGTCGGCGGCCTGTTCCTTGCGCACGAAGGCGTCGACCACGCCGTAGATGAAGATCAGCACGCCGAAGCCGGAGATGTAGGAGCCGATCGAGGACACCAGGTTCCAGCCGGCGAACGCGTCGGGATAATCGACGTAGCGGCGCGGCATGCCGGAGAGGCCGAGGAAGTGCTGCGGGAAGAACACCAGATTGACGCCGATGAAGGTGACCCAGAAGTGCGCCTTGCCGATGGTCTCGTTGTACATGTAGCCCGACATTTTCGGGAACCAGTAGTACCAGCCGGCGAAGATCGCGAACACCGCGCCCAGCGACAGCACGTAGTGGAAGTGCGCGACCACGTAATAGGTGTCCTGCAGCACGCGGTCGACGCCGGCGTTGGCGAGCACCACGCCGGTGACGCCGCCGACCGTGAACAGGAAGATGAAGCCGACCGCCCAGAGCATCGGCGTCTTGAACTCGATCGAGCCGCCCCACATCGTGGCGATCCAGGAGAAGATCTTCACCCCGGTCGGCACCGCGATCACCATGGTGGCGGCGACGAAATAGGCCTGCGTCGCCGAGGACATGCCGACCGTGTACATGTGGTGGGCCCACACCACGAAGCCGATGCCGCCGATCGCGACCATCGCATAGGCCATGCCGAGATAGCCGAACACCGGCTTCTTGGAGAAGGTCGAGACGATCTGGCTGATCATGCCGAAGCCCGGCAGGATCAGGATGTAGACTTCCGGGTGGCCGAAGAACCAGAACAGATGCTGGAACAGCACCGGATCGCCGCCGCCCTCGGCGGAGAAGAAGGTGGTGCCGAAATTACGGTCGGTCAGCAGCATGGTGATGGCGCCGGCGAGCACCGGCAGCGACAACAACAGCAGGAAGACCGTCACCAGGATCGACCACACGAACAGCGGCATCTTGTGCAGGGTCATGCCCGGCGCGCGCATGTTGAAGATCGTGGTGATGAAATTGATGGCGCCGAGGATCGACGAGGCGCCGGCCAGATGGATCGAAAGAATGGCGAAATCGACCGCCGGTCCCGGGTGGCCCGAGGTCGACAGCGGCGCGTACATCGTCCACCCCGTACCGACGCCGTTGGCGCCCGGCTCACCCTCGACGAAGGTGGAGATGATCAAAAGCGCGAACGAGGCCGGCAAGAGCCAGAACGAGATGTTGTTCATGCGCGGGAACGCCATGTCGGGCGCGCCGATCATCAGCGGCACGAACCAGTTGCCGAAGCCGCCGATCATCGCCGGCATCACCATGAAGAAGATCATGATCAGGCCGTGCGAGGTCACGAACACGTTGTAGGTATGGGTGTTGTGGAAGATCTGCACGCCGGGATACATCAGCTCGGCGCGGATCGCGATCGACATCGCCGCGCCGATGATGCCGGCGACAATCGCGAACACCAGGTACATCGTGCCGATGTCCTTGTGGTTCGTCGAATAGACGAAGCGCCGCCATCCGGTCGGATGGTCGTGCGCGTGATCGTCATGCGCGTGGGCGTGATCGCTGTGAGCCGGTGTCGCTGTTGCCATTTTCAAATCCTGCCTTGCAGTACTTTTCAGACCTTGCGGTCCTGTCGCCCTTGTCCCTCGGATTGCGCCTTAAGCCCTCGGCTTACTGCGCGGCTGCGGCCGCCGAGGCGAACGAGTTCGCCGGGTTGGACGCAAATTTCTTCTTCGCCGCCTCGACCCAGGCCGCGAATTCCTGATCGTTCACCACCCGCACCGCGATCGGCATGAAGGCGTGATCCTTGCCGCACAGCTCCGAGCACTGGCCGTAGAACATGCCGGTCTTGGTGGCCTTGAACCAGGTCTCGTTGAGGCGGCCGGGGATCGCGTCGATCTTGATGCCGAACGCCGGCACCGCGAAGGAATGGATCACGTCGGCGCCGGTGGTCTGGACCCGGATCACCTTGTTGACCGGCACCACCATCTCGTTGTCGACGCCGAGCAGCCGCGGCTGCTTGTCCTGGGCCATCAGCGAATCGAACTCGAACTTGCCGTTATCGGGATAGGCGTAGCTCCAGTACCACTGCTTGCCGGTCGCCTTGATGGTCAGATCGGCCTTGGGAACGTCGAGTTCGAGGAACAGGAGCCGGAACGACGGCACCGCGATGGCGACCAGGATCAGCACCGGAATCAGCGTCCAGGCCACTTCGATCAGGGTGTTGTGGGTGGTGCGCGAGGGCACCGGGTTGGATTTGGCGTTGAACTTCACGGCGACCGCGATCAGCAGCCCCAGCACGAACAGCGTGATGATGGTGATGATCCAGAGCAGCCAGTTGTGGAACCAGATGATCTGCTCCATCACCGGCGACGCCGCTTGCTGCAGCTTGTATTCCCACGGTGCCGGTTGCCCCAGTTCGGCGAATGCCGTCCCGCCAGCTGCCAGCGCAACGCCGGCCACCGCTAACCCCAGCAACCGCCGGCCGATTTGGCCCTTCGACATCTTCATGCCGCTCGCGCTCCCTTGATAGAACCCCTCGGCATTCCGCCAGGCTGACGAAAAATGCCGCACGATCCGCCCCCTGACAAACGGCCTTGGGAGGTACTTTCGAAATACCAGGCCAGATCGCTAGAACGCGTCGAAATCCAGCCTCTCAAACCATAATTCTTGATCTATCGCAATGCAGTCGTAGGCCACCTTGTGCAGCGCGCCCGGCTAAATCGCGGATGTCACATTTTCCCGTGAAATCAGCCTTTAGCGCGGCTTTCGCGGCCCCGGGGCGCTTGACAGGCGGATTGCCCGATGTAGGCACAGGCAAGGTGCTCCACAGGAACCTGATTCGCCGGCCAGGGACGCGGCCCTCGCCGCGCAGGGTTGTGAAATTGCCTGCCTTCAAGGCGCCGTCATTGCGTATCAGTCCCCTGCTCGGACCGACAGTTCCAGGGATTATCAAGGGATCGACCCGGATGGGGCCTTCGAAATACAGGGTGAGAAATGCCGCAGGCCGCGGGCTCCGATCTGCGGGCCGGCGGCTGGGCATGAGCCTTGCCGCGCTGAGCCTTGCCGCTGCCTGCTCTCTCGGCCTGACGGCTTCCGCCAGCGCGCAAGGCGCGGTGCGGTCGGTTCATGGCGACTGGCAGATCCGCTGCGACACCCCGCCGGGCGCGCAGGCCGAACAATGCGCCCTGATCCAGAGCGTGGTGGCGGAAGACCGTTCCAATGCCGGCCTGACCGTCATCGTGCTGAAAACCGCCGATCAGAAGAGCCGGCTGATGCGGGTGGTGGCGCCCTTGGGCGTGCTGCTGCCTTCGGGCCTCGGCTTGAAACTCGACAATGTCGATGTCGGGCGCGCCGGCTTTGTCCGCTGCCTGCCCAATGGCTGCGTGGCCGAAGTCGTGATGGACGACAAGCTGCTCGGCCAGCTGCGCAACGCCAAGACGGCCACCTTCATCATCTTCGAGACCCCCGAAGAGGGCATCGGCTTCCCGCTCAGCCTGAACGGCCTCGCCGAGGGCTATGACAAGCTGCCGTAAGGCGAACCATCACTGCGTGAGGACGTCACCGTATTGTCGGACCTGAACCGCAGCCGGTCGGCGATCGGCGCGCGCCCGGCCGGCCGCGTCGTCCGGATAAAAATACTGTGAAGAGCGGCTGGCTCGACAATCCCGTTGCCGCGATTAAGGCTTCGGCAGCCCTCCCCTTTTCTCTCGATGATGCCTATCTTCAGGCATCATAACCTGGGTTAAGGTCTTGCAAGACGAGTTTCCGCGAGCCTTCCTTAAGACACCAAGACCCTGTGTTTAGGGGTTCCCTTTCGGCGGGGACGACTTGAACACCTGCACCGGAGCTTCCATGACCCCCACAACCTCCCTGCTCGACCGCGCCAGCCTCGATCGCGATTCCGTGCGACATCAGGTCGCGCGAGGGCTGCAAGGCGCCGACGACGGCGAGTTGTTCCTGGAATACAGCCAGACCGAAGCGCTGATGTTCGACAATGGCCGGCTGAAGCAGGCCACCTACGACACCTCGCAAGGCTTCGGGCTGCGCGCGGTGAAGGACGACGCGGTCGGTTACGCGCATTCCTCCGACGTCTCGCTGCCGGCGCTGATTCGCGCCGCGGACGCGGTCGCGGCGGTGCGCGGCGGCTACAGCGGAAATTTCGCTTCAGCCCCGGCTCACACCAACGTGCGGCTCTACGGCGACGAAAATCCGCTGGACGCGCCGGGCTTCGAGAGCAAGGTAAAACTGCTCGCCGAGATCGACGCCTATGTCCGCGACAAGGATCCGCGGGTGCGTCAGGTCACGGTCAGCCTGGGCGCGACCTGGCAGGTGGTGGAGATCCTGCGTCCCGACGGCGAGAGCTATCGCGACATCCGCCCGCTGGTGCGCGTCAATATTTCCGTCGTCGCCGGACAAGGCGACCGGCAGGAAAGCGGCAGCAAGGGCTATGGCGGCCGCGAGGGCTATGCGCGCTTCATCGAGACCAGGGCGTGGCGCGAGGCCGCCGACGGCGCGATCCGCGAGGCGATGGTCAATCTGGAATCGGTGCCGGCGCCCGCCGGCGAAATGGATGTCGTGCTCGGGGCGGGGTGGCCCGGCGTGATGCTGCACGAAGCCGTCGGCCACGGCCTCGAGGGCGATTTCAACCGCAAGAAGACGTCGGCGTTTGCGGGCCTGATGGGCCAGCAGGTCGCGGCCAAGGGCGTCAACGTGGTCGATGACGGCACCATGGCGTCGCGTCGCGGCTCGCTGTCGATCGACGACGAGGGCACGCCGACCAGCCGCACCGTGCTGATCGAGGACGGCATTCTCGTGGGCTACATGCAGGACCGCCAGAACGCCCGGCTGATGAACATGAAGCCGACCGGCAACGGCCGCCGCCAGGGCTACGCCCACGTGCCGATGCCGCGCATGACCAACACCTACATGCTGGCGGGCCAAAGCGATCCCGCGGAAATTCTGGCCTCGGTCAAGAACGGCATCTATGCCGCCAATTTCGGCGGCGGCCAGGTCGACATCACCTCGGGCAAATACGTGTTCCAGTGCACCGAGGCGTACAAGATCGAGAACGGCAGGATCGGCGCGCCGCTGAAGGGCGCGATGCTGATCGGCAACGGGCCGACCGACCTGCATCGCATCACCATGGTCGGCAACGATCTCGCGCTCGATACCGGGATCGGCACCTGCGGCAAGAACGGCCAGGGCGTGCCGGTCGGGGTCGGCCAGCCGACGCTGCGGATGGAGCGGATTACGGTCGGAGGTACCGGCGCATGAGCGTCAACAACGAAACCATCGCGCCGAAGGCGTCGACCTGGCGCGGCCAGTTCGTGCAGCTCGCCGGCATCGTGCTGGCGGTCTTCCTCGCCAAGGGCGCGCTCGCAGAACCCTTCTACGTGCCGTCGGGCTCGATGGAGCCGACGCTGCAGATCGGCGATGCGCTGCTGGCGTCGAAATTTGCCTATGGCTACTCGACCGCCTCGCTGCCGATCCAGATCAATCTGCCCGAGACCGGACGCGTGTTCGGCGAGACGCCCAAGCGCGGCGATGTCGTGGTGTTCCGCTGGCCGGGCGACCGCTCGCAGGCCTGGGTCAAGCGCGTCGTCGGCCTCCCCGGCGACCGCATCCAGATGCGGCAGGGCCAGCTCTTCATCAACGACCATGCCGCCGAACTGAAACCCGACGGCATGGGCGAAGCGGAAGACGACAATGGCGGCGTCGAGCCCGCGTATCGCTTCGTCGAAACCTTGCCGGGCGGCGTCAGCCACGAGATCTTCAAGCTGCGCGACAACGGCCGGCTCGACAACACGCCCGAAGTCACGGTGCCGCCGGGCCGGCTGTTCGTGATGGGCGACAACCGCGACAACTCCGCCGACAGCCGCGTGCCCGTGCGCGACGGCGGCGTCGGCATGTTGCCGATGGACGACCTGGTCGGCCGCGCCGATGCGGTGGTCGGCTCGTGGGATCTCGGCATCCGTCACCAGCCGGTATCGACCTGGCTGTCCGGCTTCCGGCTCTCGCGGTTTTTCACGTCGGTGCGTTGAGGCTGTCAATCGAGCGCTTTGAGCGGCTTGATTCGTCATTGCGAGCCATGACCGAAGACGAATTCATCGCCGCCGCGCTTCGCAATCCGGTCAATGCCGCGATTGCCGATGAACTGTTCCAGCTTGCGCTGCCGGATGCGTGGCTCGTCTCGGGATGCCTGGTACAGACCGCGTGGAACGTGCTGACGGTGCTTGCCGCTGACGGCGCTGCCCGGTCTGACGCGAGCTGGAGCCCGTTTCGATTGACTCGAAACGGGGCTCCAGATTCTTGATTTGACGCGTTTTCTTGACGCGAACCGGCCACCACTTCGCTTGAAAACGCTCTAAAAAGACGTCGTCAATTGCGTCAGCCACGCCGGCGAGGCGTCGACCAGCGCGGTCTCGATGCTCTTGTCGGCGCCGGAGACGATCGCGACGCCGATCACGATGAAGGCCGCGCCGAGCAGACCCTTGCCGAGCTTTCCCGCCGACATCAGCCGCATGCGCACACCCGTCAGCGTCGCGCGCGACAGCCATCCCAGAACGACCAGCGGCAAGGCGGCGCCGATGCCGAACACCGCCATGGTCAGCGCGACCTGCGGCAGATCGCGCCCTTGCGAGGCCAGCAGCGATGCTGCCCCCAGCGTCGGCCCGACACAAGGCGACCAGACCGCACCGAGCAGCACCCCGATCGCGAACTGGCCGGCAAGCCCGGACGAGGTAAAGCCGCCGAAGCGGCGGTCCACCCAGCTGGATACCGGTCCGCCCGCCGCGGCGAGCTGCGCCTGCCACGACGGAACCAGGAGGATCGTGCCGAGCGCGATCATGACGATGGCCGCGACCAGCCTGAAGGTGCCGGCATCGATGCCGAGCCCGAAACCGGCGAGCGCCAGCAATAACCCGAGCCCCGTGAACGAGACGGCAAGTCCCCCGGCGAGGGCAAAGGCGCCGAGCGGATGCGCGGCCACCGCCGCGCCCAGCACGATCGGCACCAGCGGCAGCACGCAAGGCGACAGGATCGAGAGAAGTCCGGCCGCGAAGGCCAACGCCAGGACGGTCATCGGGCGCCTTAAAGGCTCTTGTCGAGCAGGGCCGCGATCGAGGCTTCCCTGGTATCGCCGACGGAGCGGCCCTCTTCGGCCGAGCCCTTGAAGACGATCAAGGTCGACTGCATCCGAGCGCCGAACTTTTTGACGACAGGTTTCATCGCATCGAAATCGACGCGGAAGATCTTCAGATCCTTGAATCTGGGATCGGCGGTCAGCTTGTCGATGATCGGCTTTTGCGCCTTGCAGGTCGGACACCAGTCGGCGTGGATTTCGACCAGGATCGGGCTGCCCGCCGCCTGCGCTGCCTTGAACGCCTCGGCCGAAAACGGCACAGCGGTGTCGGCCGATGCCGGCGAGATCAGGCCGGCCATCGCCAGCGCCAGCGCGACCATCGCCCCGTTCAATAATCTGCGTGTCAAAATCATCGTGAACTCCCTGGGTTGATGCGCCCCCGAAAGCCACTCAAATGATCATGAAGAATTTCGGCGGGTACTCTCCTAGTTCGTTCCCGGCGCCGTGAAAGTTACCGCACCACCCCCGAAATAAATCCCGCCTTGCGCCGCGGCGGCTTTATTTCCTTTTTCAGGAAGCAATGCGCCGCCCTGCCGACATAGCCCGGGCGGGCATAGGTCCAGGCCCGGCATTTGTTGTCGCCGATGCAGGCCGCCTTGCAGGCCTCGTCGCCTTCGCCGGCCTTGAGTTCGAAATTGCGGTAATCGCCGCCGAACCGGTCGATCGAGGTTTCGATCCCCTTGTTGCGCAGCTCGACCACGCCGGCGCCGCGCACGCCGGTGACGCAGCAATCGTTCCGAACGCGCGCGGGCACGCTGTTCTTCAGCCAGCACACCGCGCCGCCGACGATATCGGTCGGGTAGTTGAAGCTCCAGGCACGGCAGCGCCGGTCGCGCTCGCACATCAGCGCGCAATCCGCCGGATCGCCCGACGGCACCGGCGCGGTCAAATAATCGCTGCCCGGACGATCGAAATTGGCCTGCGCGTGGGCGCCTCGCGCGGCGGTAACGGCCGCCAGCACCGCGAGCGTCACCACACACGCCCTGAGCAGGCGGCCTCCCCACATTCGCGATGACTTTCAACTAATTGGTCGTCCCGCCGTGTTCGCGCGGATTGCCATTTGATGGCCACGAACCTGTACGGCGGATGAACGGCGCCGGCGCCTGCGGCGAAAGGCCGTCAATCGGCGCAGTTTGCGATTGGATTTGACGCGTTTTCTCAGCGAGCACCGGTCTCCACCCCGCATCGAGTGCGGGGCAGGCTTTCGCTTGAAAACGCCTTAGAACGCGTATTCGTCGTAGGCCGGTTCCACCGAGCCATGCCAGGGCCCGTGGAATTTCTCCAGCATCTCCTCGGCCGGCGTCCGCCCGGAATCGATGATCCGCTCCAGCGGCTCGAGATGACGGCCCTCGTCGCGGCCGAGATGATCGACGCGGCCGCGCCGGCGCAAGCCGGAATGCGCCAGCGCGAGGCATTCCCTGGCGATTTCGAACAGATAGCGGTCCCTGATCCGGGCCTTGAAGCCGAGGCGGGGCACGTCGTCGCGCAGGGCCTGACGCTCATACGCATTCCAGTGCTTGGCGATGTCCCAGGCGGCGTCCAGGCTGACGTTGTCATAGAGCAGACCGACCCAGAATGCCGGCAGCGCCGGCAGCCGGCCCCACGGCACGCCGTCGGCGCCGCGCATTTCCAGATAGCGCTTCAGCCGCACCTCGGGGAAAATCGTCGAGAGATGGTTGGCCCAGTCCGACAGCATCGGACGCTCGCCGGGAAATGCGGAATTCCTGCCGTCGAAGAAATCGCGGAACGACGATCCGGCGACGTCGATATATTCGTCGCCGCGCTTGACGAAGTACATCGGCACGTCCAGCGCATAATCGACCCAGCGTTCGAACCCCATGCCGTCCTCGAACGCCCAGGGCAGCATTCCGGCGCGCGCATTGTCGGTGTCGCGCCAGATTTCGGAGCGGAACGACAGGAAGCCGTTGGGCGCGCCTTCCGTGAACGGCGAATTGGCGAACAGAGCGGTCGCGATCGGCTGCAGCGCCACCGATACCCTGAGCTTCTTGACCATGTCCGCTTCGGAGGAGAAGTCGAGATTGGTCTGCACCGTGCAGGTCCGGTACATCATGTCGATGCCGTATTTGCCGACCTTCGGCATGTAATTGGTCATGATCTTGTAGCGGCCCTTGGGCATCACGGGAATCTGCGCCCGCGACCACGACGGCGTCATGCCGAGGCCGAGGAAGCCGATGCCAAGGGGTGCTGCGATCTCGCGCACCTGCGCCAGATGCGCCATCAGTTCGGACTGGGTCTGGTGGACGGTCTCGACCGGCGCGCCGGACAGTTCGAATTGCCCGCCGGGCTCCAGCGAAATCGCGCCGCCGCCGGTGACATCATGCAGCCCGATGATGTTGCCGCGCTCCATGATCGGCTCCCAGCCGAGCAGCAACTGCATGCCTTCGAGCAGCGCGCCGATGCCGCGCGCGCCTTCGTAGGGAACCGGGTGATGGCCCTCGAGCGTGAACGGCGTCTTCTCGTGTTCGGTGCCGATCCGGAATTCGGACGGCGGTTTCACGCCCGCCTCCAGCCACGCCACCAATTCGGCGCGCGATTGCAGCGGCGTCATATCGATCAGGTCACGCGCCATGAAGATTCCGGATGTGAGGCGTTTCGACCGAACGCGCGCGGTGTCGGGGGTATCCCCGAACCGACCGGTCCGGGGATGCGAGAGGTGAAAATGTTATCATCGGGCGGGCGCGCCGTCTCTTGCGGCGAGCAATTGCGCCTCGCCGCAGGAGCAGCCGAGCCGGTCGAGCAGGCCGCAGAGCCTGGCGGCATCCACATCGGACAGTTTCGAGCCGACGTGCTTTTCGATCGCGGCCGAATAGGCGCTCCACATCTTCTTCTGCAGCTCGCGTCCGGCCTCGGTGATTTCGACGAACTGGCCGCGCTTGTCGATCTTGCATTCGCGGCGCGCCGCCAGTCCCTCGTCCACCAGCCGGTCGATCAGCCGCGAGGTCGAGTATTGCGGGATCAGCATCTGCTTTTCCAGTTCCACCGGGCGCATCTCTCCCGATGGCGCGCGCGACAGTTCGAGCAGCGCGTCATACCAGGCGAGCGGCGGAAAGCCGGCCTTCTTCAAATCCTGCTCGACGGCGTCGAGCACCCGGCTCTGGACCCGCATCAGGCGAATCCAGGCGGCGGTCGCCTCGGTCGATGGTTTGCGTTTCATGTCCCGGCTCATAGATGACAAACGAGTGTAGCGCACTAAATGCAGCTGCATCAATCTTGACTATTTCATGCAGATGCATTTAGTCATTGAATGGCGTTTTCAAGCGGGGCGGATACCGGCCCGCATGAAGAAAACGCGTCAAAACAGGGATTTCGAGCCTGTTCGGCGCTGCTCCGCTCGGGATCGACCGGGCTCAAGCGCCTATAGCCAATAATCCGAGGGAAGGAAAATTCCGATGAAACTGTATTATTCGCCTGGAGCCTGCTCGCTTTCGCCCCATATCGCGCTTTGCGAAGCCGGCCTGCCCTACGAGCTGGTCAAGGTCGACCTCAAGGCCAAGAAGCTCGAGAACGGCGACGACTATCTGAAGGTCAATCCCAAGGGCCAGGTGCCGGCGCTGGCGCTGGACTCGGGCGAACTCGTGACCGAAGGCCCGGTCATCGTGCAGATGATCGCCGACAAGGCTTCGGGCAAGAACCTCGCCCCCGCCCGCGACAGCGCCGAGCGCTACAAACTGCTGGAGTGGCTCAACTTCGTCGGCACCGAACTGCACAAGAATTTCGGCCCGATGTTCTCGCCGGTGCTCGCCGACGACGCCAAGGCCTTCTTCAAGGACCGCGTGATGGGCAAGTTCAAGTATCTCGACGGCGTGCTGGCCGGCCGCGACTATCTGATGGGCAAGCAGTTCACCGTCGCCGACGGCTATCTGTTCACGATGCTGTCCTGGGCCGACCGCATGAAGTTCGACCTGAGCGCGATGCCGAATCTTCTGGCCTACAAGGCCCGCGTCGGCGCCCGCCCGATGGTGCAGCAGGCCCTGACCAAGGAAGGCCTGATGAAGGCGGCGTGAGTTTTTGAAGGCAGCGATGGACAAAAGGGCCGGATCGATGATCCGGCCCTTTTTTGTTGGTTCTGCGTAGCCCGAATGGAGCGGCATTCGTCATTGCGAGCGAAGCGAAGCAATCCATGCAGCAGCGGAAAGAAAGATGGATTGCTTCGTCGCTGCGCTCCTCGCAATGACGAGGGTGTGTTACGCCGCAGCCTGCTTCTTCGGCGGGAAGCGGCCGTAGAAGGTTTCGCCCTTGGCGGCCATTTCCTCGAGCAGTTTCGGCGGGGTGAAGCGGGAGCCGTATTTGGCTTCCAGCCTGTGGCACAGCTCGACGAACTTCCTGGTGCCCATGAAGTCGATATAGGACAGCGTGCCGCCGGTGAACGGCGCAAAGCCGAAGCCGAGGATCGAGCCGACATCGGCTTCGCGCATGTCGGTGATGACGTGATCCTCGACGGTGCGCGCGGCTTCCACCGCCTGCACGACGAGAAAGCGCTGCTTCATTTCCTCGATGTCGAGCGTGTCGGGATCGAGATGCTTCGGCTGCAGGCCGCTCAGCGCCGACCACAGGCTCTTCTGGCCCTTGCCCTTCTCGGGATAATCGTAAAATCCCTTGCCGTTCTTGCGACCGAAGCGGCCCTGCTTCTCCACCATCTCGACCAGCAGCTTCTTCTGGGCCTGGTCGACGGCGTTGGCGCCGAGATCGGCTTCCGTCGCCTTCATGATCTTGAGCACGAGATCGAGCGCGACTTCGTCGGACAGCGACAGCGGCCCGACCGGCATGCCCGCCATCCTGGCGGTGTTCTCGATCATCGCCGGCGGCACGCCTTCCATCAGCATTTCGAGGCCCTCGGCGGTGAAGCGCAGCACGCAGCGGTTGGCGAAGAAGCCGCGGGAATCATTCACGACAATGGGCGTCTTGCCGATCGTGCGCACGTAATCCAGCGCGGTTGCGAGCGCGACGTCGCCGGTGTTCTTGCCGACGATGATCTCCACCAGCATCATCTTCTCGACCGGCGAGAAGAAATGAATGCCGATGAACCTGCCCTGGTCCTTGAACTCCTCCGCCAGCGAATTGATCGGCAGCGTCGAGGTGTTGGAGGCGAAGATCGCATCCGGCTTCAGAAGCGGCTGCGCCTTGGCGTAGGTCTCCGCCTTCACTTTTCGATCCTCGAACACCGCTTCGATGACGAGGTCGCAGTCTTTCAGCACGTTGTAGTCGGCGGTCGCGCTGATGCGGCCGAGGATCGCCTCGCGATCGCCTTCCTTGGCGCGGCCCTTCTTGATCAGATCGTCGATCACGGATGCCGCGTGGCCCTTGCCCCTGTCGGCGCTTTCCTGGTCGCGGTCGATCAGCACCACGTCGATGCCGGCGCGCGCCGAGACATAGCCGACGCTGGCGCCCATGAAGCCGGCGCCGATGACGGCGAGCTTTTTCACCTTGGTCGGC
The DNA here is from genome assembly GCA_963721275.1 of uncultured Alphaproteobacteria bacterium. Taxonomy (GTDB): domain Bacteria; phylum Pseudomonadota; class Alphaproteobacteria; order Rhizobiales; family Xanthobacteraceae; genus Bradyrhizobium. Next base: position 214,818 of record CAVRIQ010000004.1, read on the forward strand.
GGCACGTTCTGAGGGCGCCGCGCGCCCTTGTTCAATTCCTGCATCGACAGGAACAGGCTGCGGATCATCGCGGCCGCTTCGTTGGAGCGCAGGACCTTGGTGAAGTAGCGCGATTCGACGCGCAGCGCGGCGTCGATCGGCAACTGCAGGCCTTCATAGACGCAGCTCATGATCGCGCGCGCCGCCGGATAATTGTCGTAGGTCTCGCGGCGATAGATGGCGTTGCCGGCCGGGAACATCATCATGCCGGCCTTGGAGAAGACCTGGCCGCCGGGCAGCCTGAACTCCTTGGTGTCCCAGGGCGCGACCGCCTTGCCGCCGGCCTTGATCCAGTCCTTTGCGGCCTTGATCATGTCGGCGGCGGGAACGATGGCGTCGATCAGCTTGAGCGCCTTGGCCTTTGCCAGATTGATCGCCTCGCCCTTGAGCAGCAGCTGCATGGCATCCTGCGGCGACACGATGCGCGGCACGCGCTGGGTGCCGCCGGCGCCGGGGAAAAGCCCGACCTTGATTTCGGGCAGACCGAGCCGGGTCTTGGGATTTTCCGCGGCGACGCGGTAGTGGCAGGACAGCGTGAGTTCAAAGCCGCCGCCGAGCGCCAGCCCGTTGATCGCTGCGACCCACGGCTTGCCCGAGGTCTCGATGTTGCGAAACACCTGCGAGAACCGGCGGCTCTGGTCGAACAGCATCTGGTTGGCCGCGATCTCGCCTTTGGTTTTCAGCAGATCGGCATATTGGCGGCTCATGCCTTCGAGCATCGACAGATCGGCGCCGGCACACAGCGCTTCCTTGCCCGAGGTGATGACGACGCCCTTCACCGCGGCGTCGGCGGAGGTCTGTTTCACGATCTCCTCGAGTTCGGTGACCGAGGTTTCGTCGAGCACGTTCATCGAACGGCCGGGGGTGTCCCAGGTCACCAGCACGATGCCGTCGGCGTCGGTTTCGACTTTGAAATTCTTGAAGGCCATGTTTGTCGCTCCTCGATGCCGACAGCCCCTGGGCGCGGCGGTTGCCTCTGAGATCGTAGGGTGGGTTGGCGAAGCGTAGCCCACCATTCCGGACGCCGTGATATCGGTGGGTTACGCCTTCGGCTAACCCACCCTGCGGCTCAGACTCTTTCGATGATCGTAGCCGTCCCCATGCCGCCGCCGATGCACAGCGTGATCAGCGCGGTCGACTTGTTGGTGCGCTCGAGCTCGTCGAGCACGGTGCCCAGGATCATCGCGCCCGTCGCGCCGAGCGGATGGCCGAGCGCGATCGCGCCGCCATTGACGTTGATGCTGGCGGGGTCGATGTCGAAGGCCTGCATGTAGCGCAGCACCACCGAGGCGAAGGCTTCGTTCAACTCGAACAGATCGATGTCCGATTTCTTCATGCCCGAGCGCTCGAACAGCTTTTCGGTAACGTCGACCGGACCGGTCAGCATCATCGCCGGCTCCGAGCCGATATTGGCGAAGGCCCGGATCTTCGCCCGCGCCTTCAGGCCATGCTTGTTGCCGGCCTCCTTGCTGCCGAGCAGCACCGCGCCGGCGCCGTCGACGATTCCCGACGAATTGCCGGCGTGATGCACATAGTTGATGCGCTCGATCTCCGGATGCGACTGGATCGCCACCGCGTCGAAGCCGCCCATCTGTCCCATCACCACGAACGACGGCTCGAGCTTGCCGAGCGACTGCATCGTCGTGGTGGGGCGCATGTGCTCGTCCTTGGCGAGGATGGTGAGCCCGTTGACGTCCTTCACCGGGATCACCGAATTCTTGAAGCGGCCCTCGTCCCAGGCTTTTGCGGCGCGCTGCTGGCTCTGCACCGCATAGGCGTCGACGTCGTCGCGCGAAAAGCCGTACTTGGTCGCGATCAAATCGGCGGAAACGCCCTGCGGCATGAAGTAAGTAGGCACCGCGATCGAGGGATCCATCGGCCAGGCACCGCCGGAGGCGCCGATGCCGACGCGGCTCATCGATTCGGCGCCGCCGCCGATGGTGAGTTCATGCTGGCCGCTCATGATCTGCGCAGCGGCGAAGTTCACGGCGTCGAGGCCGGAGGCGCAGAAGCGGCTGATCTGGATGCCGGGCACGGATTCGCCGAGACCGGCGTTCATGGCGGCGAAGCGCGCGATGTCGGAGCCGGCTTCGCCGACCGGATCGACCACGCCGAGGATGACGTCGTCGACCACGTCTTCCCTGAGATTGTTGCGCTCCTTCAGCGCCTTCAGCGGCGCGGTGGCCAGCGCCACCGCGGTCACCTCATGCAGCGCGCCGTCGGGCTTGCCGCGGCCGCGCGGCGTGCGAACGTGATCGTAGATAAATGCCTCAGGCATGACGCCCTCCTGGTATGAGGATCATAATATATCGGCGAATGGGAAGGTGTGGCGGATCGAGTCTTCGGGCCTGGGAAGCGTTTCTCCGGTCAGAACGCTTCCGCGGCCAATTCCATGGTGGTCGCGCAGCCGGTCTGGATGCGCGCGAGATGAACCGATGTTTCCGGCAGCATGCGTTCCATGAAGAAGCGGCCGGTCACCAGCTTGGTGGTCAGATAGGGCGTCGCGCCGCCGGCTGCAATCTTGTCCTGGGCTACTTTCGCCATCCGCGCCCACATGAAGGCGAAGGTGACGAGGCCGAACAATTGCATGTAGTCGGTGGCGGCGGCGCCGGCATTGTCGGGCTTCATCATCGCGTTCTGCATCAGCCAGGTGGTAGCCTGCTGCAGGTGGCCGAGCGCCGCGCTCAACGGGGCGACATAGGGCTTCATGGCCTCGTCGCCGCCGTGCTCCCTGGCGAAACCCGCGACCTCGTTGAAGAACGACATCACCGCGCGGCCGCCGTCGCGCGGCAGTTTGCGCCCGACCAGATCGAGCGCCTGGATGCCGTTGGCGCCCTCATAGATCATGGCGATGCGGGCATCGCGCACGAACTGCTCCATGCCCTGCTCGGCGATGTAGCCGTGGCCGCCATACATCTGCTGCGCCAGCACCGCGTTGGAGAATCCGACGTCGGTCAGAACGCCTTTCATGACCGGCGTCATCAGCCCCATGTGATCGTCGGCCTCCTGGCGGTCCTTGGGATCGCTTGAACGGTGCGCGACGTCGCTCTTCAGCGCCGTCCACACCACCATGGCGCGCGCCGCCTCGTTGAAGGCGCGGATGGTGAGCAGGGTGCGGCGGACGTCGGGATGCACGATGATCGGGTCGGCCGGCTTGTCCGGCGCCTTCGGCCCCGACAGCGAGCGGCCCTGCAGGCGGTCGCGGGCGTAGGCGACGGCGTTCTGGTAGGCGACTTCGGACTGCGCCAGCCCCTGCACCGCAACGCCCAGCCGCGCCTCGTTCATCATCACGAACATGCCCTGCATGCCCTTGTTTTCCTCGCCGATCAGCCAGCCGGTGGCGCTGTCGTAGTTCATCACGCAGGTGGAATTGCCGTGGATGCCCATCTTGTGCTCGATCGAGCCGCAGCTGACGCCGTTGCGCGCGCCCAGCGAGCCGTCGGCATTGACCAGGATTTTCGGGACCACGAACAGCGACACGCCCTTGATGCCGGCGGGCGCGCCCTCGATGCGGGCCAGCACCAGGTGGATGATGTTGTCAGCCAGATCATGCTCGCCGGCGGAGATGAAGATCTTGGTGCCCGATATCCTGTAGCTGCCGTCGGCCTGCTTGACGGCCTTGGTGCGGAGCAGGCCGAGATCGGTGCCGCATTGCGGCTCGGTGAGGTTCATGGTGCCGGTCCATTCGCCGGTCACCATCTTCGGCACGAACATCTTCTTCTGTTCGGGCTTGCCGTGCACCATCAGCGCCGCGGTGGCGCCCATGGTCAGGCCGCCATACATCGAAAATGCCATGTTCGCCGAGCACTGGAATTCGTTGACGGCCTGGCTCAGCGTCACCGGCAGGCCCTGCCCGCCATATTCCGCCGGCGCGGACAGGCCGAGCCAGCCGCCTTCGGCGACCTGTTTGTAGGCTTCCTTGAAGCCCTTCGGCGTGGTCACGCTGCCGTCGTCGTGACGGGTGCAGCCCTCGAGATCGCCTGTGCGGTTGAGCGGCTGCAGCACTTCTTCGGCGAGTTTGGCGGCCTCGCCCAGGATCGCCTCCCGCACGTCGGCGGAGGCGTCGGAAAAGCCGGGAAGGTTGTCGTAGCGGTCGATCTGAAACACGTCGTTGAGCAGGAAATTGACGTCTTCCACGGGGGCTTTGTAGATCGGCATGGTGTTCTCCCGGCAGGGCAGCGTAAGGTTGGCGAAGTCGTTGAAACGAAGTTTTGCGGTGTTTCAGGAATTGACCTTAGCCGGTTCCGGAGGTCCTAGGGAGTGAGCAGCAAGCAAATATCCCGGCAGTCGTTGCGACATTGCGGCGCCTGTTTTCGCTACTGCTTCGCAAGTTGCTCCCCCATCAAGCGATGCAGCAAATTGATCGCCTTGAGCGGACGCACCATCACCTTGAAATGAACGATGCGGCCGTCGTCGCTGAAACGGATGATGTCGACGCCGTTGATGGTGACGCCGTCGATCTCTGTTTCGAATTCGAGCACCGCGCCGCTGTCGCTGCGCCATTCGCCGATATATCTGAAGCGCGGACCGCCCAGCACCTGTTCGGCGCTCGACAGATACTTGAACGTGATGTCGCGGCCGCGTTGCGGGGTGTGAACGACGGGGCTCTCGAACACCGCGTCCGGATGCAGCAGGTCCCAGAGCGCCGCGCGGTCATGGGACTTCATGTAGCCGTACCATTTGTCGAGGGCGCTCATGGTCATCATGTCTCCTGTCGGGGCGATGACGAAGTTGGGCTCCGGCAAACGTACGAGGCCCGGTCATTATGCGCGTTGACGCATATGCAACTTTATGCATAATGTCAATGACGCGAGGTTCACAAGAGACGGAGGGCTGGCGCCGTGGCGCTGGGTGACGCGATCCTTGCCTGCCTGACCGAACGTCCGATGACGGGCTACGAGCTTGCCAAGACCTTCGATTCGTCGATCGGGTTCTTCTGGAAAGCCAATCATCAGCAGATTTACCGCGAGCTCTCGCGGCTGCGGGACCGCGGCCACATCCAGGGCCGCGAGGTGGTGCAGTCGGGCAAGCCCAACAAGCTGGTCTACACGCTCACCGCCGAGGGCAGAGCCGCGCTGAAGCACTGGGCGGCCCGGCCGAGCGTCCCGCCTTCGATCAAGGACGATCTCTTGGTGCGGCTATGCGCGCTCGACAGCGTCGACATCGAACCCTTGCGCGCCGACCTGATGGCCCGGCAGGAATATCACCGCGACCGTTCCGCCCGCTACGAACGCATTCTCACCAAACTTTTTCCTCACGGCGCCGCTTCAGCCGCGGATACCGGCAAAATGCTCGGACTTCGCATCGGGCTGCGTCACGAGCGCCTCGTGGCGGAGTGGTGCGAAGAGGCGCTCGACGCCTTGTCCGCCGTCGCCGGCCATACGAACGTCGTGCCGATCGAGGGGGACAAGCGCGAAAACAACGGACGAACTGACGCGTCCTGACCGGTCGGGACGGCGCTGGAGTTCCGGCCGATCGAGTTCCGGTCGCTCCCGTTCGGTTTTGGCCGCGACGGTCCGGCCGCTGTCCAGCCATAGCCCGTCGATCTGGTTCCGCCATGCAACTTTACTGCCCGGTAATCCAAATCCTTAACCGGTTATTTACCGTAACGCGAAAAAGTCGGGATCTGAGGCAGACGACCTGCGCGGAATCCGATTGTCTTTCGATTGGGACGCGCGGGGAGGCTGAAGGCGCAGGTGGAGCGCCGGAGTCTGGAACCGGACGAAAGCATGAATTCGCGCGTATCGTGGAGTGTTGAAGGCATCGACCCATCCGTCCGCGAGCGGGCCGAGGCCGCCGCGCGCCGGGCCGGCATGTCGCTGAACGACTGGCTGAACTCCACCATCGGCGAGTCCGCCCCTCCGAATTTCCGCAGTACGCCCGAGCAACCCTTCGTGGCACCTGCGAGTCAGGAAAGCCGCGACGTCGCCGATATCCATCAGCGGCTGGATTCCATCACCCGCCAGATCGAGCAGATTTCGCAGCCCAAGCCGCGCAGCGAATCCGCGCAGCGAGCCGCCGCGCAGCGAAGCTTCGGGCAGCGACGCTTCCCGCAGCGACGCCGCCCCCCGCGGCGAGCAGGGCGTCGCCAAGCGGCTGAACGACGCGATTTCGCGCCTCGACGCGCGGCTGTCGCAGATTTCGAACCCGCAGGCTCCGCGGCAATCCCCCCAGGACAAGCAGCGCCAGGCCGAGATGGTCGAGCGCGCCGCCGCCCAGGTCTATCGTCCCTCGCCGCCGCTCAACCCGGCCTCGCTCGATTTTGCGATCGCGGAAATCGCTGCGCGCCAGAGCGAACTTGATACCCAATCGCCGCGGCAGATGCCGCCGCGCAGCGCCCCGCCCATCGCACCTGTACCGGCACCTGCAGTGGCGCCGCCCCCGATGGCGCCCGCGCCTGCGGGCCCGGATTTTTCCTCGCTCGAACGCCATCTGTTCAAGATCACGAGCCAGATCGAGGCGCTGCAGCGTCCCGACGGGATCGAGCAGTCGATCGCCGCGTTCCGCGGCGAACTGGCGGAAATCCGCCACGCCATCACCGAGGCGATGCCGCGCCGGGCGATCGAATCGATCGAAAACGAAATCCGCTCGCTGTCCCGCCGCATCGACGACAACAGGCAGAACGGCAGCGACACCCAGGCACTGGCCGGCATCGAACGGGCGCTGAGCGAAATCCGCGAGGTGCTGCGCTCGCTGACGCCGGCGGAGCAGCTGGCCGGCTATGACGAGGCGATCCGCAACCTCGGCGCCAAGCTCGACCTGATTTTGCGCGCCAATGACGATCCCTCCACGGTGCAGCAGCTCGAAGGCGCGATCGCCGCGCTGCGCGCCATCGTCTCCAACGTCGCCTCCAACGACGCGCTGGCCCGGCTCAGCGACGACGTGCACACGCTGTCGTCCAAGGTCGATCAGCTTTCGCAATCCGGGACCACCGGCGATTCCTTCGCGATCCTCGAACAGCGCATCGCAGCGCTGACCTCGACGCTGGAAAACCGCGAACGCCCGGCGGCGAGCGAAAACACCGAACAGCTCGAAGGCGCACTGCGGGCGCTGTCCGACCGCATCGACCGCATGCCGGTCGGCAACGACAACGCTTCCGCATTCGCCCATCTCGAGCAGCGCGTGTCCTATCTGCTGGAACGGGTGGAAGCCTCGACCGATCACCGCCCCTCCCTCGATCTCGGACGGGTCGAGGACGGGCTGCATGACATCCTGCGCTATCTGGAAAACCAGAATGCGACGTTCTCCGCGCTGGCCCAGTCCAGCCGCGGCACCGCCGAGCCCGTGGACTCCGGCCTGATCGATATCGTCAAGCGCGAATTGTCCGACATCCGCTTCAGCCAGACCGAAACCGGCCGCCACACCCAGGATTCGCTCGAAGCCGTGCACAATACGCTCGGCCATGTGGTCGACCGGCTGGCGATGATCGAGGGCGATCTGCGCACGGTCCGCACCCAGCCGGTTGCGCCGCCGCCGGAAGCCGCGCCGGCGCCGCAAGCCGTCCCGCCGCAACCAAAACCCGAATTGCCGAATCCCGCCGCGGCACAGGAACACTTCGCCGCAGCGCCCCGGCAGTTCCCGGTCGCGTCGCCGCCGATACCGGCCGCCGCCATGGTGGCGCCGCGCGCGATCAGCGAAATTCTCGAGCCGCACGCGGCGCAGGCGCGCACGCCGCTCGAGCCGGCTCTGCCGCCCGATCACCCGCTCGAACCGGGCACGCGGCCGACCGGCCGGGCGGCGTCGCCGTCGGAACGCATCGCGGCTTCGGAAAGCGCCATCAGCGAGATTCCCGCGGGCAGCCCGAAGAGCGGCGAGAAGACCAGCACGTCGAGCTTCATTGCCGCCGCCCGCCGCGCCGCCCAGGCCGCCGCAGCCGCCCAACCCGCTGACGGCAAGGCCGCCCGCGGCGCGGTCAAGAAACCCGCGGGCGACAAGGGCAAGGAACCTTCGACGATCACTTCCAAGATCCGCTCGCTGCTGGTCGGCGCCAGCGTGGTCGTGATCGTGCTCGGCACCTTCAAGATGGCGATGTCGCTGCTCGATGGCGGCGGTGCGCCGCCGATGCCCGCGATGGAGAGTTCGAGCGAACCGCCGCCTGCGGCTCAGCCGCCCGCGGAGAACACCGCCAAGCCGGCCATGCCGGATCCGGCGGCGCCTTCGATGACTTCGCCGACGCCGATCGGCCGGCAATCGCTCAATAACGTTGCGCCGAGCGCCCCCGACAGCGCCACCTCGGTTGCGATCCCGCAAGGCGCGGCGGCGCCCGCCGCCTCGCCGGTCACGTCAAACGATATCACCGGCGCGATCCCGGTTCCGCAGCCGTCCTCGGCCGGCCACCGCCTCGGTCAGGTCCAGGTCCCGCCGAGCGAGAGCTTGCCGGCTGGCATCGGCGGCCCGAACCTGCGCGCCGCCGCGCTGAAGGGCGATCCCACCGCGGCCTACGAGATCGGCGTGCGCTTCGCCGAAGGCAAAGGGGTGCCCGCGAATTACGACGAAGCCGCCAAGTGGTACGACCGCGCGGCGCAGGCCGGCGTGGTGCCGGCGATCTTCAGGCTCGGGACCTTCTACGAAAAAGGCCTGAGCGTGAAGAAGGACGTCGATATCGCGCGGCGCTATTACCAGCAGGCCGCCGACCGCGGCAACGCCAAGGCGATGCACAATCTGGCCGTGCTCGACGCCGACGGCGGCGGCAAGGGCGCCGACTACAAGGGCGCTTCGCAATGGTTCCGCAAGGCCGCCGATCGCGGCGTCGCGGACAGCCAGTTCAACCTCGGCATCCTCTACGCCCGCGGCATCGGCGTCGAACAGAACCTCGCCGAATCCTTCAAATGGTTCAGCCTGGCCGCGGCGCAGGGCGATGCGGATGCCGCGCGCAAACGCGACGATATCGCCAAGCGGCTCGATCCCCAATCGCTGGCCGCGGCGAGGCTCGCGATCCAGACCTTCACGCCCGAGCCCCAGCCCGACGACGCCGTCAACGTGGCAAGCCCGGCCGGCGGATGGGACCAGGCGCCGGCGCAGGCCCAGGCCAAACCGGCCAAATCGGCCAGGCCCGCGGCCAAGCTGGCTTTGACCAAGCGCACCGCCGCCGCGCATTGACGCATCCGGCGGCGGCGCCGTCATTAATCTGAATTATTCACCACGTCCGAAGTTGCGCGGCGGCCGCGTCAAAATAGCCGCCTCGCGCGGGATTCTTTAGTCCCTCCGAGGTGCGTTTTCGGTTATGCAGGGACGGTCGATCCGCGTTCGCGCGCATCCGCGCAACGCGAATCCCACCTGCTCGATCAGGAAACGAAGCCGCGAGCGGTCCCGGCCAGCCTCACGGCTCAAGCAAAAAAAGCGGACGCGCGTGCAGCTTTACCTTCCGATCGCCGACCTTCCGGTCAACGTTTTCCTCATCCTGGCGATGGGCGCGGCGGTGGGTTTCGTATCCGGCATGTTCGGCATCGGCGGCGGCTTTCTGATGACGCCGCTCCTGATCTTCATCGGCATCGCGCCCGCGGTCGCGGTCGCCTCCGTCGCCAGCCATATCGCGGCCTCGTCGTTTTCCGGCGCGCTGTCCTACTGGCGCCGCCGCGCCATCGATCCGGCGCTGGCGCTGGTGCTGTTATGCGGCGGCACCATCGGCACCGCGCTCGGGGTCTGGACCTTCACGCTGCTGCGTTCGCTCGGCCAGCTCGACCTGATGATCGCGCTGTCCTATGTCGCGCTCCTGACCACCGTGGGCGGACTGATGTTCTGGGAAGGCCTGCGCGCGCTGTTGCGGGCGCGGCGCGGCGTGGTGGTGCCGATGCGCCGCTCCGGCAGCCATAACTGGATCCACGGCCTGCCACTGAAGATACGCTTCAAGCGTTCCAAGATCTATCTGTCGGTGATCCCGGTCGTCGTCGTCGGCATCGTCATCGGCTTCATCGGAGCGGTGATGGGCATCGGCGGCGGCTTCATCCTGGTCCCGATCATGATCTATCTGTTGCGGGTGCCGACCTCCACCGTGATCGGCACCTCGATGCTGCTGACGTTGGTCACCATGCTGTTCGCCACCATGCTGCACGCCGTCACCAACCATCTGGTCGACGCCGTACTGGCGCTGATCCTGATGGTCGGCGGCGTGACCGGCGCGCAGTTCGGCGCCCGCGCCGGCCAGAAGATCCGCGGCGAACATCTGCGGCTGTTGCTGGGGCTGCTGATTCTCGCGGTCGGCATCCGCTTCGCGATCGAGCTGGTGCTCCGTCCCGACGATCTCTTCACCATCCGGGAAACCGGAGGCGCCGGATGACCGGGCGCGCTTCACTCGCCGCGGCCGGCGCCGTGCTGGCGCTGAGCGCGCTTCTCCCGGCTCCGCTCGCCCGCGCCGAGCGGCTGATCGTGTCGGTCTCGAACCACCGGGTCACGGTGACGCCGAACTATTCCGGCGAAGAGCTGGTGCTGTTCGGCTCGGTCGAAAAGGACGCCTCGACGCCGGCGGCCCGCAACGCCTACGACCTCGTGGTGACGATCTCGGGACCGCGCGCGGACATGGTGACGCGCCGCAAGGAACGCAAATTCGGCATCTGGATCAACACCGACTACCGGCAGTTCCTGCAGGTACCGACCTATCTGGCGCTGTTTGCCAACCGGCCCTTCGACGCCATCGCGCCGCCCGACGTCGCGCGGCGGCAGCAACTCGGGCTCAACAATGTCTTGCTGACCCAGCGCGTCGGGCCCGACTATGCCGACGTGGTGCCGAACGACGCGTTCCGCAGCGCCTTCGTGCGGCTGCGCAGCGAACACGGCCTTTATCGCGAAGACACTTCCGCGGTGACCTTCCTGACCCCGACGCTGTTTCGCACCGGCATCCCGCTTCCGGCCGAAGTGCCGATCGGCAGCTATGGCGTCGAAATAAAACTGTTTTCCGACGGCGCGCTGGTGACCAGGACCGACACCGCGTTCGAAATCGTCAAGGTCGGTTTCGAGCAGTTCGTCGCGACCTCGGCGCGCCAGGATGGCCTCGTCTATGGACTGGTCACCGCCTTCATGGCGCTGATGACCGGCTGGATCGCCTCGATCGTGTTCCGGAAGGATTAGAGAGGCTGCTCATCCTGATGAGGAGAGCGGCCTGCCCGAGCGCTCGGATTCAAACTACGGCGGTTCGCCACACCCTCCCAGCATACCGAAGCGTTTGGCCAGCTGTAGTTCGGCCATGATCTAATCGCCCAATACTCCAAGCGGACTGACCCTTGACCTGCATCAGCCGCAGATCGCTCAATGGGCCCGTCTAGACGTTCCGAGTGGAGGAGGCCAAAATGAAGCTTTCGATCGCATCATCGGCGCTGCTGATAACCGGGTTCGTGGCCGCAAGCACCGAACAGGCCAGTGCCGTAGTGTACTGCCAATACGTTGCGTATCCCGTCGGGTGCGTCGTAAGACCCGGCGTCGTGCTGCGGCCGCGGCCGGTCGCGCGAGCCGTGGTGACCCCCGGCGTCGGTGCCCGTGGTGTTGGAGTACGTCCGGGAACACCGATGAATCGTGGCGGTCCGGTCAATCGAGTCGGCAGGCGCTGACAGGCCATCTTTCGAGCGTCGAAGAAGGGTCGTGGCTCCGGGCGACGACCTGACCTATTCTCTTGAAGCCCGCGAACCGCGCGCCTTTTCTAAGACCGGCCGACCGAAATCCAAGCAACGAGCGGCGGTAGCCGTTGCTGCGGGCACCGTCCCGACAAACGAAGCCGCTGCTGCCTCTTGCGTAGCGTTTCTGCCGTTTGAAGTAATGGATCTCTTTTTTCGAAAAATCGAGGCAGACCACAGCGGAAACGTTTCTGTAGCGAATGTGCCCCGGACATCCCGGAGAGGAAGTCCTGGAATGCCCCAACAGATTTTGCCTCATGGGCTTCCAAGCGGTTGAGAGTAAGCCTAACATCGCGTCAGGTTGAGATTGATAAAGACATCAACTGGATCTGATATCTTTGACTGGATAATGCACTGATCGGATAGTTTTGATGCGATAATTCACCGAGACATAGGAGCGCTGATGATGTTCCGTTTGTCCTCCATCTCAGGAGCCGCGCTGGCCGGCGTTTGTGCCGCAGGCGTGTTTGCCACAACTGTCGCTGCACAAGATGCGGCCACGGACATCGGCACGCTCAACAAGGAGGCTGCCGAAAAGGCGTTTCCCGCCAGGCCGCCTTACTCACCCTATGCGGGGCGCAATTTCCCGACGCGGCCGTATTTCGGCGACACGCACCTGCACACCTCTTACTCGATGGACGCCGGCGCATTCGGTGCTCGGCTCGGCCCAAAGGATGCATATCGTTTTGCCAGGGGCGAAGAAGTTATCGCTTCCAGCGGGCAACGCGCCAAACTTGCGCGCCCCCTGGACTTCCTGGTGGTGACGGATCATTCGGACGGCATGGGTTTTTTCCCGCAGCTGATCGGAGGCGATCCTGGCCTGTTGGCGACACCGCAGGGCCGGAAGTGGTACGACGAGATCAATTCCGGCAAAGGCGCGGAGGCCGCCATTGATATCATCACCAGCTTCGGCAAGGGGCAAATGCCCAAGGGATTCCCGACGCCGGGGACGCCGGCCTATCGCAGCGCCTGGCGCGAAACGATCAAAGCGGCGGAAGAGGCCAATGAACCGGGCCGTTTCACTGCTTTCATCGGCTATGAGTGGACCTCGAATGCCGGCGGCAACAACCTTCATCGCAATATCATCTGGCGCGACAACGGAGCAAAGGCAAGTCTCGTCGAACCTTACACCACGCTGCCGCCGTTGGGCAGTCCAAATCCCCGCGACCTCTGGAAGTGGATGGCGATGGTTGAGGAGAAGACCGGCGCCGAAATTCTTGCGCTTGCGCACAACGGCAATCTGAGCAACGGCCGGATGTTTCCAATCATCGAGTCGTTCAACGGCAAGCGGATCGACCGCGAATATGCCGAAAACCGCATGCGCTGGGAGCCGCTTTACGAGACGACCCAGATCAAGGGCGATGGCGAGACCCATCCGTTTCTTTCGCCCAATGATGAATTTGCAAACTTTGAACGTTGGGACAAGGGCAACCTCGATCTGACCGAGGCGAAGAAGCCCGAAATGCTGGAATTCGAGTACACCCGTTCGGCGTTGAAGAACGGCCTCAAGATGGAAGCCGAACTCGGCGTAAATCCGTACAAGTTCGGCCTGGTCGGCAGTACCGATTCGCATACCGGGCTCTCGGCGGTCGAGGAGGACAATTTCTTCGGCAAGACATCTTCTTCCGAACCAAGTGCCGGTCGAGCGATGCATCCCTTCGTCAAGACCGACAAGGCCGTCATCATGGGCTGGGAGACGACAGCTTCCGGCTACGCTGCGGTATGGGCCGCGGAAAATACCCGCGAAGCGATTTTCGACGCCATGAAGCGGCGCGAAACCTATGCCACCACCGGTCCGCGCATGGTCGTTCGCTTCTTCGGCGGCTGGGATTTCGAGGCTGCCGACGCCGACAACCGCATGCCGGCGCGAATTGGCTACACCAGGGGTGTACCGATGGGCGGAGACTTGAGCCGCGCGCCAAACGGAAAGTCGCCCACCTTCCTCGTCGCCGCCTTGAAAGATCCGATCGGCGCAAATCTCGATCGCATCCAGGTCATCAAGGGCTGGCTCGGAAAAGACGGCCAGACCCAGGAGCGAATTTATGACGTCGCGGTGTCCGGAGGCCGCAAGATCGACGCCGACGGCCGCAGCAGGACATCGGTCGGCAGCACGGTCGATATCGCAAACGCGACATGGACCAACACGATCGGCGCGGGCGAGATGATCACGGTCTGGAAGGATCCCGACTTCGATCCGGCGTTGCGCGCCTTCTACTATGTGCGCGTGATCGAAATCCCGACGCCGCGCTGGACGGCCTATGACGCAAAATACTTCGGCATCAAAATGCCGGCGGAAGTGACGATGACGACCACCGAACGCGCCTATACCTCGCCGATCTGGTACACGCCTTGATCGCTCGGCTGCTGAAAGAGCCGTTACTCCAGTTTCTCGCGCTTGGTGCAATTCTGTTCGCGCTCTACGGCCTGGTCGGCAAGCGAAGTGCGGAGGCGCCCGGGAAAATCGTGGTTTCCGCCTCGCGGGTCGCCAACCTCGGCGACGGATTTGCCCGGACATGGCGGCGGCCGCCGAGCGAGCAGGAACTGCACGGCCTGATCGAGGACTACATCCGCGACGAGGTCTTCTACCGCGAGGGCAGAGCGGCCGGCCTGGACCGCGACGACGTCATCATACGCCGTCGTGTGCGGCAGAAGATGGAGTTTCTCGCCGAGGAAATGTCCGTACCGGAGCCGAGCGATCGGCAGCTTGCGGCCTATCTCGCATCCAACCCGGAGCGCTTTCGAGCCGAGGATCGAATCACATTCCATCAGGTTTTCCTGAGCGCGACGCGGCGCGCGAATACCATCGAGAGCGACAGCAAACAGGTTGGGAGCGTTCTGGCTCGCGCCGACGGCGGCGTGGACACGACGGCCCTCGGCGATCCTTTCCTGCTTGGCGAGGAATTTCGCGGCGTCTCGCCGAGCGAGGTAACGAGCATATTTGGTGACGACTTCTCCAAGCGGATAGCGGTCATGGAAACGGGCCGCTGGCAGGGACCGGTTTCTTCGAGCTTCGGGCAGCATTTCGTCTTTATCAGCGAACGGATATCCGGAGGCCCGCCACCGCTCGACGCCGTCCGACCGGCCGTCCGGCGAGAGTGGGCCAATGCGCGCCGCCTGGAGGCGGAACGGAAGCTCTATGCCTCGCTTCGGGAACGCTACGAAATCGTGGTGGAGGCGCCATCGGCCAAGGCGACGTCAGCGGAACTCGGTCGATGAATCGTTTCCTTTTGTTCTTTACTGTTCTCGCAGTGCTGCTGGCTCGACCCGCGCTCTCGGATGAACTACGGCCGGGCTATCTTGAGATGCGCCAGATCGGCCCCGGCGCTTATAATCTGCTGTTCAAGATTCCCTCGAGGGGGGAAGACTTGCGGCTCGCGATCTACGTCGGCCTTCCCGAAGGCACGCAGGATGTAGCTCCGCCCCGTGCGTCGTTGAGCGGCGGGGCATATGTCGAACGCCGGAGCATTCGGCGGAATGGAGGGCTGATCGGTAAAGCGGTATCCATTGAGGGCCTGTCGGCCACATCGACTGACGTGCTGGTTCGGATCGAAAGCCTTGAAGGCGCCATCCAGACCGAACGACTTTCTCCGACGAGGACATCGTTCATTGTTCAGGCGGTGCCCGGCGCGGGAGAAGTGGCGGCGACCTATCTGCACCTTGGCGTCGAACACATTCTTTTCGGCTTCGATCACCTGCTGTTCGTGCTGGCGCTGGTGATCCTCGTTCGAGACTGGCGCCGCGTCGCCGTCACTGTGACGGCCTTCACTATTGCACACAGCATTACGCTTGCCGCGGCGACGCTGGGTTTCGTGAACGTGCCGGGTCCGCCCGTGGAAGCGACCATAGCGCTGAGCATCATGCTGGTTTCCGTCGAGATCCTGAATGCACGCGGCGGAAAGCCAAGTCTGACCGCGCGTCTGCCGTGGCTGGTTGCCTTCAGCTTTGGGCTCTTGCACGGTTTTGGCTTCGCCGGAGCGCTGGCCGAGGTGGGATTGCCTCAACATGCGATCCCCGTTGCGCTGCTGTTTTTCAACCTCGGCGTGGAGATCGGGCAGTTGGCTTTCGTGGCTGCGGTCCTGACGGCGGGCGGCCTGTTCCGCACCGCAATGGCGCTTCGCCTCGAGCCTGCCCTGATTCAGCGGACGGTCAATCGGCTCGACGTGATCGCGGCGTACGCAATCGGCACAGTGGCGGCCTTTTGGCTGATCGCGAGGACCTCTGCCTTTTTTGTGTGAAGTCCGCAAACCTCGCTCGGCGTGGCGTCGACACGCAGCAGGGCTGGCGATTTCCGTTTTTGGATCCGCAACGGACTTCCGATGCCCAACCGACGAGGTTTCGAGAAAGCGCTATGCTTCGAGGCCCGCTATCGAACGGTCGCCGACGCTACAATCGGGATGGCACTACCCAGACCAGCCCGTGCCACGGCTCGCCGCGGGGGGTCGTTCTCATAAAGTCACGGGCCGGATCGCGGACTAAATTGAGCTTGGCCATGACGGCCTGCGATCGTTCGTTGTCAGGGCTCGTGTATGAAAGGATTTCGCTCGGGCCAACTTGATGAACAGCATGCCGGAGGGCTGCCCTGGCGCTTTCAGTCGCGTAGCCATGCCCCCAGGCATTGCGAACGAACCGCCAACCTACCTCAAAATGCGCCCCCAACGGATGGTCTTTCGACAACCGCGGCATCACTCCCGCATAGCCCAGGAATGCGCCGTCCAGATTTTCAACGGCCCATCGAGAAACGCGATGATCGCGTTGAGCGGCAACGTATCGCTCGAACTTCTCGCGGCTCTCCGATCGGTTGATAGGCCCCCCGTAATCGGCCATGACCTCCGGATTGGCATGCATCGTCGCGAACGCTTCGCGATGGCGATCATCCCATCTGTGAAGTCTAAGGCGCGGCGTTTCAATCATGCCACGTTACTCCGGCTCACTATAGCCTGGCGGGTGCCGAAATCGGGTGCAAATATCCGCACACCTTGCTTATTGGCACTTGGCTTCGGTTATTGCAGCGCAGGGACATCTGGAGTTGGGTGCAAACGGGAAGTGACCGGCACACAGCCAAAGCGACGCGATTGACCCAGAAGAGACATTCCGATCCGACACGCACGGGCATCAGGTATTGTGAACTTGGCGAGTTGGCGTCTGCATTGGCTTCCAATGAGCAGGAGGAGATGATGCTGACCGCCTGACCCATCGCCAGGAGCCAATTCGCAACTACTGTTTTGATCCGCTCCAGCTTCCGGCACATCCATCGGATCGTCGGAATCTACCGGAGCCGCTGCGGCCCGACAAACGGCCGGACATGGTCCAGGTCAGGGCCCCAGCGGCTCCGATTCCAGATGTGAAGCCATTCGGACTGACTTGAGCGGTGCCGTATTGCCCCACCATCCTGCTGCCAGTGATGACCACCGTGTCGGAGGAGGAGCCGCAGGGCGAGCCGACACTGGTAAGAACCCAGGCTCCATCGAAATTGCCGCCCCCGCCGCTCTTTCGCGATGCACGGCGTGGCTTGTCGGCCTCGGGCTTGCTGCGTCGTGCCGGCTTTGAGGGTTCAACCGCCCGAGGCGCCTCGCGCGAACCGGATAGCGACTTTTCGTCATTGCCGATGCTGCCGCCCGCGCTGCCGGATTGCGCCAATGCCGGGCCCCGGCCGATCGGGACGATGAATGACATGCAGAACAGTGCAATCTTGATCCGGCGAGGAATGGCGTCTTGCATCATCATCTATTTTCCGATTGACAGGATTTTGAATTTTGCGGCCCTCGCATCCCCAACGCATCCCGCAAGTCAGCGGCGGTAGACTAGCAGCCGGCAGGCGCCGCGAAAAGCGCCGCCGCCCCCTGATCTGCCACTCACCCGGCGCCACTTCTGTTGACGGCACTTTTCGGACCTCACGCGAGGTCCGAATCGAATCCGGAAAGGCGCACCAAGCCGACGTCCGCGATTTATGGGTTCACGCCTTGGGAGAGATGAAAACACCTCGCGCTAATCCAGTGATCGGTCAGTAGCACCGCGAGGCGGCGATGGTGTGCAGCCTGGAATCGCCGAGCACATGCGCCACAAAACCCAGCGTCTGGAATATTTTTGCAAACGCAATGTCGCGGATGCTCAAGCCGCCGGTATAGGCGCCGAAGGCCGGCATCACCGCGCGCTCGCCGTCAGAGGCAAAGCAGCGCCGCTCCATCGACCGGCCGCGGGTCGAGACGCGCGCCTTGGGATGCAGATGGCCGGCGATCTCGCCCGCCGCGCCGGTCGGCTCGTGCCGGAACGCGATGGGGCCGATCGCGACCTCATTTGCCACCACGCCGCCGAGATCGGGCGGCAACGCCGGATCGTGATTGCCTGATATCCAGATCCAGTCGCGCCGCGCCTGCAGGCCTGCGATGGCGTCGCGGTCCGGCGCGGACAGCCGGCCATGGGCGTCGCGGTCATGAAAGCTGTCGCCGAGCGCGATCACCATGCGCGGATCGTGGCGCGCGATCACCGCAGCCAGCCGCCCGAGCGTCGCCGCGGTATCGTAGGGCGGCAGCAGCACGCCGCGCGTGGCAAAACTCGAACCTTTTTCCAGATGCAGGTCGGAGACGACGAGCAGGCTCTGTTCTTCCCAGAACAGCGCGCCGGAGAGATCGGCGACGAACGCTACGCCCGCGACATCGACGGTCGTAGCGCGCGCAGCGGTCGATTTGTCGTCCAGGAATTGCGCGCTTGCCGTCACGTTCTGTCCAGTCGCCTCTATCCAGTCGCCTCTTTGACCAGTTCCTCGGCGGCCTCCGCCAGCAACTCGTCGGAGGCTTCGCCATAAACCGCTTCGCGGCCGATTTCCAGCATCACGGGCACCGCCAGCGGCGAAACCCGATCGAGCTCCCTGTGGACGATTCGTCCCTTGATTCGGAGCAGCATATCACCGAGACGGCGGATATCGAGCAGCCCGGTGGCGGCGTCGGCGCGCGCGGCGCGCAACAGCACGTGGTCGGGCTGGTGCTTGCGCAGCACGTCGTAGATCAGGTCGGTCGAGAACAGCACCTGGCGCCGGGTCTTTTCCTCGCCGGTGAAGCGGCGGGCGATCAGGCCGGAGATGATGGCGCAGGTGCGGAAGGTGCGCTTCATCAGCGCGGATTCCGCCAGCCACGCCTCGAGATCGTCGCCCAGCATGTCCGGATCGAACAGCGCGTCGAGGTCGAGCTTGCCCTGCCGGATCATGAACGACATGTCGCCGAGCCCCCACACGGCCAGCGCATATTCATTGGCGACGAAGCCGAGCGGCCGGGCGCGGGCGCGCTCCAGCCGCCGCGTCAGCAGCATGCCGAGGGTCTGGTGCGCCAGCCGGCCCTCGAAGGGATAGCAGACGAGGTAATGCTTGTCCGCGCGCGGAAAGGTCTCGACCAGCAGTTCGCGCACGCCCGGCACTTTCGAAATATCCCGTTGCAACGTCAACCAGTCGCGCACCTGATCCGGCAACGCGTTCCAGGCGCGCCGGTCGTCGAGCAATTTGCGCACCCGCTCGGCGAGATAGGTCGAGAGCGGAAACTTGCCGCCCATATAGGACGGCACTTTTGCGTCCTTGTCGTTGGCGCGCGAGACATAGACCTGATCCTCGGCAAGCGCCTCGTAGCGCACCACCTCGCCGCCAAAGACGAAGGTGTCGCCGATCACCAGCCCTTCGATGAAGACTTCTTCGATTTCCCCCAGCATGCGGCCGCCGCGCCCCACCGCTCCGGTCGATCCCGAACCGCTGCCACGCGAGCGCACCAGCCGCACCTTCAGCATGGTATCTTCCACGATGGTGCCGACGTTGAGGCGATAGCTCTGCCGCACCCGCGGATTGGCGACGCGCCAGCGCCCCTGCTTGTCCTGCCTGATGCGCGCGAAGCGCTCATAGCTCTTCAGCGCGTAGCCGCCGGTGGCGACGAAATCCACCACGTCGTCGAAATCCGACCGCGAGAGTTCCGAATAGGGCGCCGCCGTCCGCGCTTCGTCAAAAAGTTCATCGGACAGAAACGGCTCGCCGCAGGCGCGGCCGAGCACGTGCTGCGCCAGCACGTCGAGCGCGCCGGTGCGGAGCGGCGGGGTATCCTGCGCATTTTCGTTGACCGCGTCGATCGCGACCGCGCATTCCAGCACCTCGAAGCGATTGGCCGGCACGAGGACGGCACGCGAGGCCTCGTCGATGCGGTGATTGGCGCGGCCGATCCGCTGCATCAGCCGCGAGGCGCCTTTCGGCGCGCCGATATTGATGACGAGATCGACGTCGCCCCAGTCGACGCCGAGATCGAGCGAGGAGGTGCAGACGACGCCGCGCAGCTTTCCGGCCGCCATCGCGTCCTCGACCTTGCGGCGCTGGGCGACATCGAGCGAGCCGTGATGCAGCGCGATGGCAAGCCCGTCGTCGTTCATGCGCCACAGGTCCTGGAACAGCATCTCGGCCTGGCTGCGGGTGTTCACGAACACCAGCGTGGTCTTGTTGCGTTTGATCAATTCGTAGACTTCATTGAGCGCGTGGCGCGCGCTGTGGCCGGCCCAGGGCAGGCGCTCGCGGGTATCCAGCATCTCGACGACCGGTGCTGCGGCGCCGCCGGCGACGACGATGTCGGCGGCTTCGCTGTTGCCGCCGCGCTGCGGCACCAGGAAGCGCGCCAGCAATTCCGGTTCCGCCACCGTCGCCGACAATCCGATGGCGCGGATCTGCGGCGCGAGATGCCACAGCCGCGCCAGCCCCAGCGACAACAGATCGCCGCGCTTGGAAGTCACCAGCGCATGCAGTTCGTCGAGCACGATGCGCTTGAGCGAAGCGAACAGGAACGGCGCATCGTCGGACGACAGCAGCAATGCCAGTTGCTCGGGCGTGGTGAGCAGGATGTCCGGCGGATAGCGCCGCTGCCGCTGCCGCCGCGACACCGGCGTGTCGCCGGTGCGGGTCTCGACCTTGATCGGCAGCCCCATCTCGGCGA
The DNA here is from genome assembly GCA_963721275.1 of uncultured Alphaproteobacteria bacterium. Taxonomy (GTDB): domain Bacteria; phylum Pseudomonadota; class Alphaproteobacteria; order Rhizobiales; family Xanthobacteraceae; genus Bradyrhizobium. The sequence continues at coordinate 235,408 of CAVRIQ010000004.1, forward strand.
TCGGCGCCTCCAGATTGCGCGCGATATCGACCGCGAGCGCCTTCAGCGGCGAGATGTAGAGGGTGTGGAGGCCGCGAGAGCGCTGCACGCCGCGGCCGGTGGAGATGATGGCGGGGCGGAAGGACGTCGCCGCCAGCGACAACGTCTCCACCGCTGTCTCCGTAGCGGACGTCTCCTTCTCCCCTCCCCCCGCGCGCGAAGCGCGTGGTGGGGAGGGGTTGGGGGTGGGGGGTGCCTCGGCAAGCTCTCGATCTAAATCTTGCACTGAATCCGTTGAAGCACCCCCCACCCCCACCCCCTCCCCACCGCTTCGCGGGGGGAGGGGCGAAGGGTGCATCGGGGATGAGGAAGCAGAGCGAGCACCTTCGAAGACCGCGCTCAATTCCACCAGCGTCGGCAGAAATCCCGCCAGCGTCTTGCCGGCGCCGGTGGGCGCGATCAGCAGCGCGGAGCGGTCGTCGCGGGCCTTTGCCAAGAGCTCAAGCTGATGCTCGCGCGGCGACCAGCCGCGGCCTGCGAACCAGCGGCGAAAACGCTCCGGCAGCAGTTCGGCCGGTTCGGTCGGAGCTTCGGTCTGGATACGGGGCGGCACGGCTTAGAGCTAAGCCGCCGGCACGGTTTCGTCGAGGGGCGGCAGGTGACTTCGATCTCACCGGCGCGCAAAAGTTCGGTCACCTCGCCCCGCGAAGAGCGGGGCGAGGGAGATCGACACTGTCCGACTATTCCGACACCGGCTTGCTGGAAATATCCCAGTCCTTGCCGTTGAAGATCGAGGTGTAGAGCGTCTTCATCGGGGTGTAGTCGTCGGGCGTGTAACTATAGGTGATACCATCGAGGAAGAACGGCGAATGGAAGCCGTTGAGGTTCGATGCCTGCTTCAGCACGCTGGCGCGGGTGAGATCGTCGCCGCAGCGGCGCAGGATCTCGCCCATGGTGACCGCCTGGCCGTAACCGGCATAGGCGATGGTGTTGTCGGGATCGACATTGGGCAGGTATTTCGCGCGCAACGCCTCGAACGCCATCGACTCCGGATCCTTTTCCCAGTGGCCTGGGCCGGCATCCTTGGAATAGCGGATGGCGACGATATCCTTGGCATTCTCGAAGCCCGCGGCACTGAGGATCGAGCGGCCGGTGGAACCCGCCGACAACAGCTGCAGCGGCTTCCAGCCTAGCTCGGCCACTTTGCGGATCGACTGCGACGATGCCTTGCCGGTGGAGATATTGTAGAAAACGTCGGCGCCGGATTTCGACAGATTGATGAGCTGGGAATCGACCGTCGGATCGGTCAGATCGTAGGTCTGCTCCATGATCACCTTGGCGGTGCCGCCGGCGTCGGCCAGCACCTTCTTGAAGGGACCCAGGAAGTCGCGGCCGAAATCGTCGTTCTGGTAGAGGATTCCGACCTTCGCGTTCGGCTTCACCCCAACGACATGCCTGGCGAGGATCCGCGCCTCGGTCGGATAGAGCGGCAACCCCGCCATGGTCCATTTGTTGTTCTTCGGATCGTTCCACTTCGACGCGCCGGTATTGAGCAGCAGCTGCGGCACGCCCTTGGAATTGAGATATTTGTGCACGGCGGTCTGCGGCGCGGTGCCGAGCGAGCCGAACAGGGCCAGCACTTCCTCCTGCTCCACCAGCCGCCGCGTGGCTTCAACGCATTTCGGCGCGCTATAGGCGTCGTCCATGGTGAGGAACTTGATCTTGCGCCCGTTGATGCCGCCTTTTTCGTTGAGCATCTGGAAATAGGCTTCGCCGACGCGGCCGAGCACGCCGTAGAGCGAACCCGGGCCGCTATGCGGCACGGTCTGGCCGAGCTTGATTTCGGTATCGCTCGAACCCGGATCGTATTTCTTCTCGGCGGCCCACACGAAAGGGGCGGGCAAGGCGGAGGCGGCGATCGCAGCAAGCGCGGTGGCGCCGAATTCGCGCCTTGTGTGTTTTCTTGTCATGTTTTTTGTTTCTCCCTGGGGCGCGCATTGATCTACATTCCCGCCGATCCGGCAAGTGCGAAGTTTGGGATGTGCGAGGCAACGCCGGCCGCGCTGGACCTCTAATTCCGCGGGACGATATTCAAGGCTTGGTCGCGACCACGACCAGGCCGGGCACCGGAGCGTGGTCCTCGTTGCGGGCCGAGCGGTCTTCGAGCTCGCACAAGCTCAGTCCAGCCGCCTCAACCGATGCGCGCACATGGTCCGCGCTGTGCGCATAGCGCAACCCCGCGCCGAGGATGACGCCCTCGCCGCCATGGGTTTCGGTCGTGAACGCCAGTAGGCCGCCAGACGCCAGCACGCGCCTGGCCTCCGCCAGCACAGGCATGAGGTCGGCGACATAGACCATCGCATCGGCGGCGAGAACGAGTTCCGCGCTGGTCCCGGGCTTGCTGCGCAATCCGTTCAACATGTCGCCGGCCTCGAGTTCGGCGTAGAGCCCCGTTGAGCGCGCCCGCTCGATCATGCGCGGCGACAGGTCGATGCCGATAAAGCGGTCGACATTTTTGGCAAAGGCCGCCGCAGCGAGCCCGGTGCCGCAGCCGAGATCGATGGCGCGCCTGAAGAAGGCGGGCTTGCGGACCGCGGCGCGGGCGGCGAGCACCGCCTTGAACAACAGCGCCGGCCCGCGATAGCCGAGATCGCCGACCAGCGCGGATTCGAATTTCGGCGCATATTGGTCGAACAGCGCCCGCACATAGGCCTGCGGCATCGCCGACAGCCGCTCGGCCCCCAGCAGGATCAGCCGCAGGCCGGCGCCGTGCCGGTCCGCAGGGTCCGCTTCGTGCGCCTTGCGAAAGGCCTCGATCGCCGCATCGTGCTGGCCGAGCCGTTCGCGGATTTCGCCCAGCGTGAACCAGGCGGAGGCAAAGCCCGGCGCGAGTTCGGTCGCCTGCAGCAACAGATCGGCGGCGGCGACCGGATCGCCCTTCAGCTGCAGGTCACGCGCAAAATCGAACCGCCGGTCGGCAACCAGATCGCCGGAGGACAGGAACAGGCGCACAGGCATTGTCGGGAACCATATTCGTCAGTGCCGGGCATAGCCGTCCGAAGGACGGCGTCGCTTCCGCTCGCCTATGACCCGGCAATCCATCAAACAAGACTCTTCTTGAAGATGGATGCGCGGGTCAAGCCCGCGCATGACGGGTAAAAATCGTGGCAACGGCTCCTATATACCCCAGATGCGCCCGCAAGACATCCTGATGCCCGTCGCCGCCGGCCTCTGCTGCAAGCCCGGCGGCTTTCATATCGATCCGGTGCGCCCCGTCGAGCGCGCCGTGATCACCCACGGCCATTCCGACCATGCCCGGGCCGGCCATGGCGCGGTGCTGGCGACGCAAGAGACGCTCGACATGATGGCCCTGCGCTATGGCGATAATTTTGCCGGCAGCACGCAGGCGATTGCCTATGGCGAGGAACTGACGCTCGGCGACGTCAGAATAAAATTCCACCCCGCCGGCCATGTGCTGGGCTCGGCGCAGATCGCGGTCTCCTGCAAGGATACCTGCATCGTCGCATCCGGCGATTACAAGGACGCGCCGGATCCGACCTGCGCGCCATTCGAAGCGGTGCGCTGCGACGTCTTCATCACCGAGGCCACCTTTGGCCTGCCGGTGTTCCGCCACGGCGACGCCGCGGATGAGGTGAAAAAACTGCTCGCTTCGGTCGCGCTGTTTCCGGAACGGGCGCATCTGGTCGGCGCCTATTCGCTCGGCAAGGCGCAGCGCGTGATCGCGCTGCTGCGCGCCGCCGGCTACGACGCGCCGGTCTATCTGCACGGCGCGATGGAAAACATCACACGCTACTACGAGAGCCGCGGCATTGCGCTGGGCGAGGTGCGTTCCGTAAAGGGCGTAAAGAAGGCCGATCTCGCCGGCACCATTACGCTGGCGCCGCCGTCGGCCACCTCGGATATCTGGACGCGACGGTTTCCCGATCCGGTCACGGCGTTCGCCTCGGGCTGGATGCGGGTGCGCGCCCGCGCCCGCCAGCGCGGCGTCGAGCTGCCGCTGGTGATTTCGGACCATGCCGACTGGGACGGACTGACCGCGACCATCGAGGCCACCGGCGCCGGCGAAATCTGGGTCACCCATGGCCAGGAGGACGCATTGGTGCATTGGTGCAAGACAAAAGGCCTCGCGGCGCGCCCGCTCGATCTGGTCGGTTACGGCGACGAGGATGAAGCCGATGCGGCGCCATCGGCTGCGGACGTCGAAGCATGAACCGCTTCGCCGAACTGCTCGACCGCCTCGCCTACGAGCCCGGCCGCAACAACAAGCTGCGACTGCTGACCTCGTATTTTCGCGAGGCCGAAGATCCCGACCGCGGCTACGCACTCGCCGCCCTGACCGGCGCGCTGTCGTTCAAGCATGCCAAACCGGGGCTGATCCGCGACCTGATCGCCGCCCGCGCCGATCCGGTGCTGTTCGCATTGTCCTACGATTACGTCGGCGACCTCTCGGAGACGGTGGCGCTGATGTGGCCGAAGGGGGTGCTACCTGTACGGCCTTCTCCCCTCCCCCCGCGCAGCGGTGGGGAGGGGTCGGGGGTGGGGGGTGGTGCCGCTGGTTCGCGCTCACGTATTCGCACTGAGTCTGTTGACACACCCCCACCCCCGACCCCTCCCCGCCACGCGCTGCGCGCGTGGAGGGAGGGGAGAAGCGGACGGTTACAGGCCACAACAACCCGCCGCCTCCCACCCTCACCGAGGTCGTCACCACGCTGCGCACGCTCGGCAAGACCGAGCTGCCGAAACAGCTGGCGCGCTGGCTCGACGAGCTGGACGAGACCGGCCGCTGGGCGCTGCTGAAACTCGTCACCGGCGCGATGCGGATCGGGATCTCGGCGCGGCTGGCGAAAACCGCGGTCGCCGGGCTCGGGGACAAGGATCCGCATGAGATCGAATTGATGTGGCCGGGGCTCAGCCCGCCCTATCTCGAGCTGTTCGCGTGGCTGGAAGGCCGCGGCGAAAAACCTGAAAATCTCGATCCCGCCCCGTTCCGCCCGGTGATGCTGGCGCATGCGATCGAGAACACCGACTTCGCCAACCTCGACGCCGCCGATTTCGTCGCGGAATGGAAATGGGACGGCATTCGCGTGCAGGCGGTGAGCGGCCGCGACCCCCGCGGCCACGGCGTGGCGCGGCTGTATTCGCGCAGCGGCGAGGACATCACCGGGAGCTTTCCGGATTTATTGCCGTCATTGCACCTGCCAAATTCTTCAAACTTGGAGCATGATGCTTCCCGAAAACCGCTTCACACTTTTCGGCATCATGCTCCATTCGCGATCGACGGTGAACTGCTGGTGGTGCGCGACGGCCGGGTGCAGAGTTTCAATGTCCTGCAGCAGCGCCTCAATCGCAAGGTGGTCTCGCCCAAACTGATAAAGGATTATCCGATCCATTTGCGCGCCTATGACCTGCTCGGCGAGGGCGATGAGGACCTGCGCACGCTGCCGTTTGCCGAACGCCGGACGCGGCTCGAAGCCTTTGTCGAAAAACTCGGCGAGGCCCGGATCGATCTGTCGCCCGTGATCGAATTCGACAGCTGGGACGCGCTGACTTCGGCGCGAAAAGATCCGGCGAGCGCCGGCGCCGGCGAGGACGCCGAAGCCGTCGAGGGCGTGATGCTCAAGCGCCGCGACGCGCTCTATCTGCCGGGGCGCCCGAAGGGCCAATGGTGGAAATGGAAGCGCGACCCGCATATCATCGATGCCGTGCTGATGTATGCGCAGCGCGGCCACGGCAAGCGCTCGTCCTATTATTCGGACTATACGTTCGGGGTCTGGACATCGGGAGAAGACGGCGAGCAGCTGGTGCCGGTCGGCAAGGCCTATTTCGGCTTCACCGACGAGGAGCTCTTGCAGATCGATCGCTTCGTCCGCCGCAACACCACCGAAAAGTTCGGACCGGTCCGGCACGTGGTGCACGAGCCGGACCAGGGGCTGGTGCTGGAAGTCGCGTTCGAGGGCCTGGCGCGCTCGCCGCGGCACAAATCCGGCGTGGCGATGCGGTTTCCCCGCATCAACCGGCTGCGCTGGGACAAGCCGCCGCGCGAGGCCGACCGGCTGGAAACGCTGGAACGGATGCTGAAGGCGGACACAGCTATTCAAGCGTAGCGTTGTCGAGCGAAAGCCCGCCCCGCACCTGATGCGGGGTCGGCAGCGGTTCGCGTGAAGAAATCGCGTCAAAACGAAAACCCGCGACAGCCGGCCATTGACGCCAACTCGCGGGTTCCCCATCTGCCCAGTACCGACTACACTATGCGGCGGCTTCACCCCGCGGGAGACCATCGATGGCCAACGACACCAGGGAATTGCCGGCAGCCAATGACGGCGTCACCCGCTTTCTCGGCGGCTCGCCGCTGGCGGTGGCGTTCCGGCTGATCCTGCTGTCGATCCTGGTCGGCGTGGTGCTCGCGGCGATCGGCTTCGATCCCTGGAATATCCTCCAGAGCGTTCGGCTGTTGTTCCAGCGGCTGTGGGACCTCGGCTTCGACGCGGTGAACTGGCTGTGGCGCTACTTCCTGCTCGGCGCGGTGATCGTGATCCCGATCTGGCTGTTGTCGCGGCTGTTCGGCACGCCGCGCGGGCGATAGGGATCCCGCGCACGCAAGTTCGTTGATTTCCATCTCCAGGGAACCAGGGCATGCAGGTGCGATTTGTCGGCTGCGGCGACGCGTTCGGCTCCGGCGGCCGATACAACACCTGCTTTCACGTCACGGGCCAACACACCAATTTTCTGATCGATTGCGGGGCGACGTCGCTGCCGGCCTTGAGGCGGCAGGGTATCGTCCGCGACGACATCGATCTCATCCTGATCACGCATTTTCACGGCGATCATTTTGCCGGCCTGCCGTTCCTGCTGCTCGATGCGCAGTTTTCGCGCCGCACCCGCCCGCTGGTCATCGCCGGGCCCCGGGGAATTGAACTGCGGCTGACACAGGTGATGGAAGCGCTGTTCGAGAATTCATCGAAGACCAAACAGCGGTTCGAATTGTCGGTGGTCGCGGTCGAGCCCGAACAGCCGCAAAACTTCGGCGCGACAAAAGTCACGCCTTATGCGGTGGTGCATGGCGAATCCGGCGGCCCGTTCCTGGCCTACCGGGTGGAGGCCGAGGGCCGCGTCATCGCCTATAGCGCCGACACCGAATGGACGCCGACGCTCGTTCCGGCGGCGCGCGACGCCGACCTGTTCATCGCCGAGGCCTATACTTACGACAAGGTGGTGAAGAACCACCTCAGCCTGGCCACGCTTCAGGCGCATCTTTCCGAGATCAAGCCGAAGCGGCTGGTGCTCACCCACATGAGCGACGACATGCTGGGCCGGCTCGATACGCTCGGCTATACGGCCGCGAGCGACGGCATGATCGTCGAGCTGTAGTCTGCTTTCTCGTCATTGCGAGGCGCGAAGCGACGAAGCAATCCATACATCGCCGCATTCTGCTTTGGATTGCTTCGCTGCGCTCGCAATGACGGGTTTGACATCCCGCCCGTCGATTCAAACCGGCCAGTCCTCGGCGGTGATCGTCGCCGCGTCGGCGCCGACGATTTCGGACAGCGAGTCGCGGCCGGTGCGCAACAGGGTCGAGGCCAGATCGTTTTTGATGTCGTCGACGAGGCCGAGGCCCTTGTAGATCAGCGACGAATAAAGCTGGATCAGGCTGGCGCCGGCGCGGATTTTCGTCAGGGCGGCGCCGCCCGAATCGATGCCGCCGACTCCTATCAGCGGAAACGCGCCCTCGGCGCGCACATAGGCCTCGGCCACCATCCGGGTCGACAGGCGGAACACCGGCCTGCCCGACAAGCCGCCCTGCTCTTTCGAGCGAGCCTGCTCGCGCAGGGTCGAGGGCCGCGCCAGCGTAGTATTGGCCACGATCATGCCGTCGACGCGCCGCGAACGGGCGATATGCACGACGTCGTCGAGCTCGTTGAGACTGAGATCGGGCGCGATCTTCAACAGCACCGGCGAATCCCCGGCGTTCTGCCGCACCCGCTCGCGCGCATCGATCACCTTTGCGAGCAGATCGTCCAGCGCCGCGGCCTGCTGCAAATTGCGCAGGCCGGGCGTGTTCGGCGACGACACGTTGACGGTGAAATAGCTCGCCACCGGCGCAAAGGTCTCGATCAGTCTGACATAATCGGCGACGCGGTCGGCGCTGTCCTTGTTGGCGCCGACATTGACGCCGACGATGCCGCCGAGATGGGCGCGCGCCGCCAGCCGCCGCAGCACCGTTTCGGCGCCGTCATTGTTGAAGCCCATGCGGTTGATCACGGCCTCGTCGCGCTCCAGCCGGAACAGCCGCGGCCGCGGGTTGCCTGACTGCGGCTTCGGCGTCACGGTTCCGATTTCGACAAAGCCGAAACCGAGCCGCAGCAGCGCATCGGGCACTTCCGCGCTCTTGTCGAAGCCCGCGGCCATGCCGATCGGGTTGGGAAAATTCAGGCCGAACGCCCGCACCGCCAGTTTCGAATCGTCCGGCCGCGGCCGCATCGGCGGCAGCAGCTTCAACCCCTGGATCGCCAGACGGTGCGCGTCCTCCGGATCGAGCCAGCGCAGCAGCGGCAGCGAAAACACGTCGAAAGCGCGGATCACGGGGCAAGCTCCGGAATGTCGTGCGTGCCGTCGGGCCGCGCGTGAATGTCGCGCACGCCGGTGACCGTGCCGAGATCGAGTTCGCCGAACAGATGCGGAAACAGCTCATCGTTGCGCGAGCGTTCCCAGCGCAGCGAATCGCCGAGCGCGTCGGCATCGACCTCGATCAGGAACAGCCCGGTCTGGCCGAAGAAATGCTTCCTGGCGGTCTCCGCGACCTGCGAGGCGGTGGAAAAGTGAATGAAGCCGTCGCGTGCGTCGTCGGCGCTGCCCCGGTACACGCCTTGCCGTTCGGCCTCGCGCCAGGCCGAAGCGGGACAGATTTTGTAGATCGTGCGCACGTGATCCGAAGTCCCGGCTTGTCGTTGAGTCTCTTGGGCTTTCCCGGAGTTTCGGGATCCTGGGGCGACCGTATCGGCGGGGCCTGCGCACTTCAAGGGCGTAGCGCCGGAAGCCGCGGCCCGATTGCGAAAGCCGGCCGGATGCGGCAATAATTCCTAGATCGGGAAAGTATCGCATCATGGCCAGACAGCCGAAACCGGCGAAAACGCTGACCCACGACCAGATCTGGAGCGCGCTGGACCGGCTCGCCGAGCGCGCCGGGCTGTCGCCCTCCGGGCTCGCCAGGCGCTCGGGGCTCGACCCCACCACCTTCAACAAGTCCAAGCGCATCACGGCGGACGGGCGCGAACGCTGGCCTTCGACCGAATCGGTTGCCAAGGCCTTGGCCGCCACCAACAGTTCCATCGACAGTTTCGTGCAATTGATCGGCGATGGCGCGCGGACCGTGCAGTCGGTGCCGCTGCTCGGCTTCGCGCAAGCCGCCGGCACCGGCTATTTCGACGATGGCGGGTTCCCGGCCGGCAAGGGCTGGGACGAGGCGGCGCTGCCTTTCGTCAATGACGAGCATGCCTATGCGCTGGAAATCTCCGGCGACCAGATGAAGCCCGCCTACCGCGACGGCGACGTCATCGTGGTGTCGCCGGGCACGCCGGTCCGCCGCGGCGACCGCGTGGTGGTGAAAACGAAGGCCGGCGAAGTGATGGTCCGGGAAATGAAGCGCCGCACCGCCAGGACGCTGGAGTTGCGGTCGCTGAATTCCGGCCATGTCGACCGCACGCTTTCGGCCGGCGATGTCGAGTGGATCGCGCGGATCGTGTGGGCGAGCCAGTAGTTCCGCGCCGCCAAACTGCGGCGGCGCATCGCGCGCTGCGCGGGGCGCCCGCCTACGACGTGTAGTCCGGCTCCTTGCGGTCGAGGACGCGCTTCAACGCGTCGAAGTGCCGCTGCGCCGGGCCTGGACCGTCGAACATGCTGGTGCCGCCGTAATCCCGCCTGGTCTTCTCGACCACCGGCGCCGGGAGCTTTTTCAATGGCTGGCCGGTCCACATCGCGTAGATCTGAACCTGCGCGGCGCGCTCGGTATAATAAAGCCGGTCGTAGGCCTCGGCCACGGTGGCGCCGACCGTCGAGATGCCGTGGTTGGCCATGAACAGCACCGACTTGTCGCCGATCACCCTGGCAAGCCGCGCGCCTTCGGCTGGATCGAGCGCAGGCCCGGTGTATTCGTCGTCATAGGCGATCTCGCCGGACAGCCCGACCTCGGTCTGGCCGATCTCCTTGATGCGCGGATCTTCGAGACGCGTCAGCGCGCTGGCATAGGGCATGTGGGTGTGGAACACCGCCTTGGCCTGCGGCAGCGCCTTGTGGATCGGCGCATGGATGCAGTAGCAGGAGCGCTCGACATCGCCCTCGCCGCGCTTGACCTTGCCGTCGTCGATGCCGACTTCCATGAAGGAAGAGGCCGTCACCTCCGACCAGTGCATCCCGAACGGGATCTGGTAGTAGCGGTCGCTGCGGCCCGGCACCACCAGGGTCAGATGGTTGAAGATGCCCTCGGAAAAGCCCTGGTTGAAGGCGAGGCGATGCGCCGCCGCGAGGTCGACCCGCGCCTGCCATTCCTCGGCGCTGTAGTTCTCAAGCGCTTGCGGCGAAACCCTGAACTGCATGAGCATCTCCCCGTGTTGTCTGCCCCTCGACGGAGGCTTGGATCGTTTTGGCAACCGCCAGTGTAGCGCAATCCGGAAGGCAGTCGGCTGAAATTGCAGCGGGCCAGCCATCCTCATTTGCGATGCACGATGATGCACTGCGAAAGCGGGCGTGGTCCGGAGGAGACGAAGTCCGGATTACGATACTTTTTCGTCGTCCCTGCGAAAGCAATGCGAAAGCAGGGACGACGATGGAGCGGAAGGCTTACGCCGACCGCGCGAGCGCGCCGTCGATCATCGCCACGGCGTTCGCGAGGCCATAGACCGCCACGAAGGAACCGAAGCGCGGGCCTTTTTCCTGGCCGAGCAGCACCTGGTAGAGCATGTTGAACCAGTCGAGCGAGACGCCGGGGCGCCCGTCCTTGCCCTTCTTCACCGGATCCAGAAACGGCTCGCGGCGGCCGATCTCGTAGACCACGTTCTGGATGTCTTCGGCCGAAGCGGTCGCCGGCATCTGCGACAGCGCATCGCGCAGGTCCTGCAATGCGGCGCGTTCGGTATCGGTCGGCTCGCGGAATTTTTTCGTCGGCGCCACGAAGTCGCGATAGTAATTGATGGCGTAGCCGACCATCGCGTCGAGCTTCGGATGGGTCTGCGGCGTGACGCCCGGACGATAGCGCCCGATGAAACCCCACAGCGTCGCGGCGTTCTCCGCGTTCGACGACGACACCAGCGTCAGCAGCAGCTGGAAGGTGACGGGCATGTCGGCCCTGGGCGGATGGCCGGCATGGATATGCCAGACCGGATTGGCGAGCTGCTGCTTTCCATCCTGCCGCGAATACCCTTCGAGGAACTGCTGGTAGTCGTCGACGTTGCGCGGGATCACGTCGAAATACAGCCGCTTCGCCGATTTCGGCTCGCGGTACATGAACAGCGACAGCGATTCCGGCGAGGCGTAGCGCAGCCATTCGTCGATGGTGAGCCCGTTGCCCTTCGACTTCGAAATCTTCTGGCCCTTTTCGTCGAGGAACAGTTCGTAGTTGAACCCTTCCGGCGGCAGGCCGTCGAGCGCGGCGCAGATCTTGCCCGACAGTTTGACGGAATCGATCAGGTCCTTGCCGGCCATTTCATAGTCGACGCCGAGCGCGGCCCAGCGCATCGCCCAGTCCGGCTTCCATTGCAGCTTGCAATGCCCGCCGGTGACCGGCAGCGTGACGCGCTCCCTGGTCTCGGGATCGTCATAGGAGATGGTGCCGGCCTTCACATCATGTTCCGATATCGGCACATAGAGCACCGCACCGGTGCGCGGACAGATCGGCAGAAACGGCGAGTAGCTCGCCGCGCGCTCTTCGCGCAAGCTGGGCAGCATGATCGCCATCACCTTGTCGATCCGCTCCAGCATCTTGAGCAATGTCGCGTCGAACCTTCCCGACTTGTAGTATTCGGTCGAGCTGGCGAATTCGTAGTCGAATTCGAACGTATCGAGAAAGGCGCGCAGCCGCGCATTGTTGTGGGCGCCGAAACTCGGATGGGTGCCGAACGGATCGGGCACCGTGGTCAGCGGCTTGCCGAGATGCTTTTCCAGCATCTCCTTGTTGGGCACGTTGTCCGGCACCTTGCGCAGTCCGTCCATGTCGTCGGAGAACGCCAGCAGCCGGGTCTTGATCTTGTCCTCGGTCAGCACGCGGAACGCGTGCCGCACCATGGTGGTGCGCGCGACCTCGCCGAAGGTGCCGATATGCGGCAGTCCCGACGGTCCATAGCCGGTCTCGAACAGCACCTCGTCCTTCGGTTTCTTCTTCAGCCGCGCGACGATCGCCTTCGCCTGCTCGAACGGCCAGGCGTTGGATTGTTCGGCGAGCGAGCGAAGTTCGTTCGGACTGGCGGCAAGATCGATGGTGGACATTGGTGGTCTCCGGGACGCGGAACCTAAACGTGTCTTCGTCCAAATGCAAAATGACCCGTCATTGCGAGCGCAAGCGAAGCAATCCATCGGGCAACACAACAAGTATGGATTGCTTCGTCCGCTTCGCTCCCTCGCAATGACGAATTCAGAACGGGCTCACGGAAAAATAGCGCAGCCACAGATCGGTGTAGCGGCCTTTTTCCCAGACCCGGAACAGCGCCCAGTTCAGCGCCTGCCGCAGCAAATCGTTGCCCTTGCGCACGCCGATGCCGATGCCCTCGCCGAAGTAGCGGCTCTCGACGAACGGCCCGCCGGAGAACGCGCAGCATGCGTCGGAATCGGTGCCGTTGATCCAGAACGCCAGCGAGATCGCGTCGCCGAAAATGAAATCGACCTCGCCGCGCCGCAAGGCCTGCCGCAGCGCCTCGTCATTGGGATAGGAATGCAGTTCGGCGTCGGTAAACATCGCCTTCAGGTAAGCCTCATGCGAGGAACCGGCGATGACGCCGACTTTCTTGCCTTCCAGATATTCGGGACGGATCTCCGGCATCACCGCGTCGCGCCGCGACACGAACCGCGCCGGCGCCCGGTAATAGGGATCGGTGAAGTCGACCCGCTCCCGCATCTGCGGCGTCACCGCCAATGAAGCGATGATGGCATCGCCGCGGTTGCTGGAGAGCGCATCGAGCAGCGTCTCGAACCGCCGCATCTGGATGGTGCAGGTGACCTTGATCTCGTCGCACAGCTGCCGGGCCAGATCGACGTTGAAGCCGGCCGGATTGCCGTCGGGCCCGGTGAAGTTGAAGGGCGGATAATCGGTTTCGGTCAGGAACCGGATCACGGTCAGGCGGGACAGGTCGGGCCGGTCCGGCCGCCGCCTTGGATCCCAGAAGCCGGGCACCGCCTGCGGCGCCGCCTCCGTGCCGGGTTTTGCGATGCTCTGCGCCTGCGCCGCGCCGCCGGCCGCCGCGAGCCAAACGCCGAGCGACAGGCCGGTCATCGCGAAAATGGCGAGGATCGTTTGAAACAATGCTGGAACTGAGGTTATCCGGGCTCGCATCGGCACAGGTTTTCTTGAGGGTTCGGCGGCCTTATAGACCATCCGGCCGATAAGGCGAATGTGGTTGCCGCTGCTCTTCTCCCCTCCCTCCCGCGAAGCGGTGCGGAGGGGTCGGGGGTGGGGGTAGCGCGGCCAACTCTCGCTCAAATTTTGGCATTGAACCTGCTGAAGCGCCCCCCACCCCCAACCTCGAGAACTCGCCTCGGACCCCGCCACGCGCGATGTGCGTGGAGGGAGGGGAAAAGACGAAGCTGTATCGCTCAGAGGTAATGTTTGAGGTCGGCCGCGGCCTGTTCGGGCGTGCGCTTGAGGTTGAACGGCGAGACGAACTTGCCGTCGCGGTCCATCAGGTAGATCAGCGCGGTGTGATCCATGGTGTAGTCGCCGTCCTTGAGCGGGACCTTTTTCGCATAGACCCGGTAGGCGGAAATCACTTTCGCGACCTGGTCGGGAGTACCGGTCAGGCCCGTCAGGTGCGGATCGAAGCTGGAAAGGTAATCCTTCATCGCTTCGGTCGTGTCGCGCTCGGGATCGACCGAGATGAAATAGGCGTTGACCCGGTCGGCGTCCTTGCCGAGCGCCTTCAGCACCTGGGACATCTCGAACAGCGAGGTGGGACAGACATCGGGGCAATGGGTAAAGCCGAAGAAGATCAGGGTCGGATGGCCCAGCATGTTCTTCTCGGTCACGGTCTGGCCGCTCTGGTCGGTGAGCTGAAACGGACCGCCGATGGCGGCAGGCGCTGCCACATTTCGCCATCCGCCCATCGCCCACAGCATCAGCGCGAGACCGACCACCAGGCTGACGGAGAATGCTGCGACGATGACCAGCGGCCGGGTGGTCCGATCCATGGTGGAATTTCCTTGAGATTGCGGATCAGAAACAGGCGGCGATGCCGGAGGCGATCGTCTCGAAGAAGACCGCCGTCCCGTAATGGAGCCACAGCGCCAGCGTGCCGAGCAGCAGCGCGGCGCCGAGACCCGCACCGGCTACCGCCAAGGCCGCCCTGGGCAGGCGCATTGCGGCTGAAACGTCCTGCCGGGGAGAAATTGGCTGGGCCATGGGCGACCATCTGGTGACTGAACAGGCTTCGATCGGCGCTGCCGCCGGCCGCCGCCTGTCATGTCCAGATAGGCCTAGTCGTGCTGCCGGGCAAGCACGGCCGGGGCCGGCCTGATCACAACATGCGGACGCAAATCGCGATCCCGGCGGCCGGCCGACGGCCGCGGCGCGGACGCCTCGGCGTCGAGATAGCAGGGCTTGTACATGCTCATCAGTTGCTTGCCGCGCAGGAAGATCATGTGCGGGGTCAGCCCGCCGCGCGCGGCGATCCAGCGCCGCACCCGCGACGGGTACATCGAGTACAGCATCTGGGTCGCTTCGGGATTGGTGACGGCGCGGCCGTTGGCGCCAAAATCCCACGCCGCGTGGAAACCGAGATTGGCGTGCGAGGTCACGCAAATCCGGTCGTGCGGCACCGCGCCGAGCACGATGGTGCAGGCCGAGGCGCACAGGCCGTCGATGATGACCTGCTCGCCGGAGGTACGCAGGTCCTGATATCTGTCGACATAGGTGCCGATCCGGCCGCCGCGATCGTCGGCGATGCGAACCACGGCTTGGCTCGCCCCAACCCCTGCCAAGAGGAGGACCATCGCCAGCAACCCCGTCACGAGCTTCATATCCCAGCCCCAGTGCAAACTGTCGAACCCGAATCTGATGATCTTGTGTGATGCAAGATGGCAGCCAGCGTGTTGCCGGATCGGATTTTTGTCCAGATACCGGAGGCCGTTCAAATCAAATTCAAATCAAGTGTTGCCGGCGGGATGCACCCTGTGGGCGAAAGGTCCCAAATCGGAACAAGTTAATAGTCTCTTGCGGCGCGGTGGCCGCTTGAGCGGCGCTTTGCCGTTGACCGCGGCAAACGCCGCGGGCTTTGATCGTTTGGGGAGTGGGGAAGACGCAATGGCTGACGATGCGGACGTAATTGTGGTCGGCGGCGGGCTTGCGGGCCTGGTCGCGGCGACCGAAATCGCCGATGCCGGCAAACGCGTCATCGTGGTCGACCAGGAAGGCGAGCAAAGCCTCGGCGGCCAGGCCTTCTGGTCATTCGGCGGCTTGTTTCTGGTCGACAGCCCCGAACAGCGCCGGCTCGGCATCAGGGACAGTTTTGACCTGGCGCTGCAGGACTGGATGGGATCGGCGGGTTTTGACCGCGAGGAAGATCTCTGGCCCCGGCGCTGGGCGGAGGCCTATGTCGCCTTCGCGGCCGGCGAGAAGCGCGGATGGCTGCGGGCGATGGGCCATCGGATCTTTCCCGTGGTCGGCTGGGCCGAGCGCGGCGGCTACGACGCGATGGGCCATGGCAATTCGGTGCCGCGGTTTCACGTCACCTGGGGCACCGGCCCCGGTATTGTCGAACCGTTCGCAAGGCGCGCCCGCGAGGCAGAGGCGAGCGGCCGGCTGACCTTCAAATTCCGCCACCGCGTCGATGCGCTGACCATGACGGGCGGCGCCGTCGATGGCGTGAGCGGCGCGATCCTCGCGCCCGATGCGGCCGAACGCGGAAAAAGCAGCTCGCGCCAGGTTGCCGGCGACTTCACCCTGCGCGCGCAGGCCGTGATCGTCGCCTCGGGGGGCATCGGCGGCAATCACGACCTGGTCCGGCAGAACTGGCCGAAGCGACTGGGGAAGGCGCCGAAACACATGATCTCCGGCGTGCCCGAACATGTCGACGGCAGGATGATCGGCATTACCGAGGCCGCCGGCGCACGGCTGATCAACCGCGACCGGATGTGGCATTACGTCGAGGGCATCAGGAACTGGTCGCCGATCTGGCCGCGCCACGGCATCCGCATCCTGCCCGGACCGTCCTCGATGTGGTTCGACGCCACCGGCAAGCGGCTGCCCTCGCCGCTGTTCCCCGGCTCCGACACGCTGGGGCAACTGCAATACATCCTGTCGACCGGCTACGATTATTCGTGGTTCGTGCTGACCCAGAGCATCATCAAGAAGGAGTTTGCCCTTTCCGGCTCCGAACAGAATCCCGACCTCACAGGCAAAAGCTGGCTGATGACGGCGCGCCGCGCCATCAACAAGGGCGCGCCCGCGCCGGTGGAAGCGTTCAAGACCAAGGGCGCCGATTTCATCGTGCGCGACAATCTCGAAGGCCTCGTTGCCGCCATGAATGCGCTGGCCGGCGACGATCTCCTGAAGCTCGATCGCCTCAAGGCCCAGATCGAGGCGCGCGACCGCGAGATCGCAAACGCTTACGTCAAGGACACGCAGGTGATGAACATCCACAATGCGCGCCGCTACATCGGCGACCGGCTGATCCGCACCGCAAGACCACACCGCATTCTCGATCCCGCCCACGGCCCGCTGATCGCCGTGAAACTCAACATCCTGACCCGCAAGACGCTGGGCGGCTTCGAGACCGACCTCGACTCCCGCGTGTTCGGCGGCGACGGCAAGATCATGCCGGGGCTTTACGCCGCCGGCGAAGCGGCCGGTTTCGGCGGCGGCGGCATGCACGGCTATCGTTCGCTGGAAGGAACGTTTCTCGGCGGCTGCCTGTTCTCCGGCCGCAATGCCGGCCGCGCGGCGGCGAAGGCCGCGGGATAGCAAAGCGACGAGACCAGGCCCGGTCCGAGGCTTGCCGTGACCGGACCAAAATATCGAAAACAACCCCATGCAAAGTAGCCAATGGGCGGCGCGATGCCCGGGCACGCCTCATTCGGCCGCCATGCATATGACAATCACAAAGCCGCGCTTTGGCGTCCGCGCGCCGATCGGTTAGGCTGCTATCGACTACCGCCGCTCCCGACCACGCTGATCTTGCAGAGGTTCTTGCCGTGGTGCCGACGATCACACGGATTTTGCCTTTGGTAGCCACGGTGCTGGCTGGAAGCGGAATGCCCGCGCGCGCTCAAACCCAGCCACCCGTGCCGTCGGCCGTCGGGCTCGAGCGGCTCTCCGCATTTTTCGACAATGAGGCGACCTCGGGGCGGATTCCCGGCGCGGTCGTGCTGGTCCAGCAACACGGGTCGCCCGTCTATCTCCGAAGCTTTGGCTTCCAGGATGTGACCACCAAGGCGCCGATGACGCCGGACACGATCTTTGCGCTGCATTCGATGACCAAACCGATCACCTGCCTGGCGGCGACGATGCTGATCGACGAGGGCAGGCTTGCGCCGTCCGATCCGGTGTCGAAATACATTCCGGCGTTCGCCGACGTGAAGGTCGGTGTCGCTTCCAGGACGGCGGACGGCGAGCGCGTCCTCAAACTGGTGCCGCCGAACCGCCCGGTGACCGTCGAGGATCTGCTGCGGCAGACCTCCGGCATCACCTATGACTACATCGGCGGCGACCTGATCGAGAAAGCCTATAGTGATGCCCATATTTTCGACGGGCATTTCGACAACGAGGAATTCGCCGAACGCATTGCCCGCCTGCCGCTGGCGCGGCAGCCCGGCACGCTTTGGCGCTACGGCCATTCCACGGATGTCGTCGGACGCATCATCGAGATCGTTTCCGGCAAATCGCTCTACCAGTTCATGAAGGAGCGGATTTTCGACCCGCTCGGCATGACCAGCACCAAGTTCGTGCTCGGCGCCGCCGAATGGAAACGGATGGCGGAGCCGCTGCCGAGCGATGCCATCTTGCGTCAGGCGGAAGCTGAGCGGCGGGATCACCCGGAATGGGAATCCGGCGGCGGCGGGCTGGTGTCGACCATCACCGACTATGCGCGATTCGCGCAGATGCTGCTGAACGGCGGCAAGCTCGACGGCCGGCAATATCTCAGCCCGGGCGCGTTCAAACTGATGACATCGGACCATATCGGGCCGGGCTCCGGCGTCGACCGGGATTATTTTTATTTTCCCGGCGATGGCTTCGGCTACGGCTATGGGATTGCGGTCCGGACCGATCCGGGAAACGCAAAACCGCCGCCGCCCGGCTCGATCGGCGAACTGAAATGGGACAGCGGCAGCGGCACCTATTTCGGCGTCGATCCGAAACTGGACATGCTCTACATCATGATGGAGCAGAGCCAGCCCGAACGCGGACGCATCACGCCCGCCTTCAAGAAACTGGTCTATGACGCGTTCGGACAATAGGACGGATCCGGGTGCTTTTTCCGGAAGTCTTCCCGATTTGAGGGGTTTATCCGTAAAACAGCCGACCCGCCCGAGGGCGGCGGGAACCTATTTGGCTTTGCCGCATCCAAATCCATCAGAAGTACAGTGTCACCGGATCGGACCCATCATGCGCCCCGCACCTGCCCCGCCAATTGCTCCGCTCGGACCAGCCGAAGCCGAACTGGTCGCCCGCGCCCGCGCGCGCGACGAGGCGGCCGTTCGTGCGATCATGCAGGCGAACAACCGCAGGCTCTACCGGCTCGCCCGCGGCATCCTGCGCAACGACGCCGAGGCCGAGGACGTGGTCCAGGAGACCTATGTCCGGGCGTTCACGCATCTTGCCGAATTCCGCGGCGACTCCAGCCTCGCCACCTGGCTGGCGCGGATCGCCATGAACGAGGCGCTCGGCCGGTTGCGCCGGCAGCGGCCCGGGGTGGAGTGGACCTCGCTGCCGCCGGGCACGCTCGAGGCGCAGATCATCCAGTTTCCCCACTCGGCCCCGTCCGAGGATCCGGAAAAATCCATGGCACAACGTGAAATCCAGCATGTGGTCGAACACGCGATCGACGAACTCCCCGAAGCCTTCCGCATCGTTTTCATCACCCGCGTGATCGAGGGGATGAATGTCGAGGAAACCGCCGACATTCTCGGGCTGAAGCCGGAGACCGTGAAAACCCGGCTGCATCGCGCCCGCGCCATGCTGCGCGACAATGTCGAGAAGAAGATCGGCCCCGTGGTGCTGGATGCGTTTCCGTTTGCCGGCAGGCGCTGCGAACGCCTGACCGAGGCGGTGCTGAAGCGGCTGGGTTTCGAGCCTGTTCGGTTCTGATGGAATCGGAACCGGGCTCTGGTTTTTGTTTGACGCGTTTTCTTCACGCGAACCGGTGCCCACTTCGCTTGAAAGCGCTATAGCCGCGTACTTTTCGGGAACCTTTGCGTTCGCGCGCCATCCAATCCCTGTGCAACCAACCAAACGCCGTCGGCTCACGCCCGGTGCCACAGGAGTGTCAAACCATGTTCGTTCGATTGAGCGCGGCGATCGCCGCAGTGAGTCTCTTGAGCAGTGCCGCGCTGGCGCAAGGCGCAAAGCCGACCGATCCGCAGATCGCGCATATCGCCTATACCGCCGGCGTCATCGACATCGCGGCGGCAAAACAGGCGCTGACGAAAACCGGCAACAAGGAAGTCAAGGCGTTCGCGGAAAACATGGTGCGCGACCATGAAGCCGTGAACAAGCAGGCGCTGGCGCTGGTCAAGAAACTGAACGTCACGCCCGAAGACAACGACACCAGCAGGACCCTGTCGAAGAATGCCGCCGACAAGCTCGCCGAACTCGGCAAGCTGAAAGGCGCCGAGTTCGACAAGGCCTATGTCGCCAACGAAGTCGCCTATCACAAGGCGGTCGACAGCGCGCTCGAGACCACGCTCATTCCCGACGCCAGCAACGCGGAACTGAAGAGCCTGCTGCAGACCGGCCTGAAGATCTTTCAGGGCCACGAGATGCATGCCGAACACGTCGCCGCCAGCCTGAAGTAAGGAGCCTGCCATGACGTCGAGATGGATTCTCCCGATCGCCACAGCGTTGACGCTGGGATGGTCCGTCTCGGCGCATGCCGCAACGATTCAAATCACGATGGAAAACCTCGTGTTCTCGCCGGCGCAAGCCTCGGCGAAAGCCGGCGATACCATCGAATGGATCAACAAGGATATCCTCGCCCACACCGCGACGGCGCGAAACGGCGACTGGGACGTGACGATACCGCCGAAAATGACCGTCCCCCTGGTTCTGAAGAAGCCCGGCACGATCGAGTATTACTGCCGCTTCCATCCCAACATGAAGGCGACGCTCAACGTCGCGCCGTAGCGAAGCGCGTAGTTCCGGGCAAGACCGCGCCAGATCGCAGTGGCGGAAGGCGCGTCCGCGCGCTAAGTAGTCGGCCCCTCACATTTGGAGAGCAGGATGACTATTCAGCGTTTCGATACCGGCCCGCGCATGAGCCAGGTCGTGATCCACGGCGACACCGTCTATCTCGCCGGCGTGGTCGCCAACAAGACGGCCGGCAAGAGCGTCAGCGAGCAGACGCAGGAGGTGCTCGCGATCATCGACGGCCATCTTGCCAAAGCAGGGAGCGACAAATCGAAGCTGCTGACGGCGACGATCTACCTGACCGACATGAAGACTTTTGCGGAGATGAACGCGGTGTGGGATGGCTGGGTATCGGCGGGCAATACGCCGGCGCGCGCCACCGTCGAAGCCAAACTCGCCGCACCTCCGTACAATGTCGAGATCATGGTGACCGCGGCGCGGTAAATCGAAATCCCTGACCTCCGAGGTCAATCCTTGACCTCCGAGGTAATCGATCGGGTCCCGCAAACCTTCGATAGTCGATGGCGCCGGTCAAGCCGGCGAAAAATCGAAGGAGCGAGAACATGACCGACGCCAATGCGATTGCCAGCCGCTATATCGACCTGTGGAACGAGAGGACGCCGGGCCGACGCCGCGCGATTCTCAGCGAGAATTGGGCCAGCGATGCCAGATATGTCGACCCCTTGATGAGCGGCGACGGCCACGACGGCGTCGACGCCCTCGTCGCCGGCGTGCAGCAGCGCTTTCCGGATTTCCGCTTTCAGCTGCTCGGAAAAGCCGACGGCTTCGGCGACCACGTCCGCTTTTCCTGGGGTCTCGGCCCCGTCGGCGTCGACAGTCCGATCAAGGGCACCGACTTCGCCGTCGTCAGCGACGGGCGGATCAAGAGCATCACCGGCTTTCTCGATCAGGTGCCGCAGGGGTCTTGAAGCAGCGCGCGTGATGAATGCCATGCGATTGCCCCGGTGATGCCGGGGCAGTCGCTGTCATTTTTTGCGGAACGGCAGGGCCGGGCCGTCGAGCCTGCGCAGGCCCAATGCAGGATGACGCCGACCGCGATGCGATTTTTGGCCGACACGCCGCGAAGCGCGATCGGCTGAAACAGAAGCGGCTGCGCGGAGGATCGGCAAAATATTTTTCAGGAAAGTTTTGGCCGCCGCAAGACCATCGCAAGCGTGCTTGCGACGCCGGCCTGCCAGACCGGATAGAGCACCGAGGCAAGATCGAGGTCGAGCGCATTGTCGAGCGCCAGCAGCGCGCCGGCGACGGTGCCGGTGACCAGCATCGGCAGCCATGCCGCGCCATTGCGCGGGCCTGCCGGCAGCAGCGCGATCCCCAGCGCCATCAGGATGGCGCCGGTAAAGCCGCCGGCCAGACCGGACAGGATGTTTCGTGCGGCCTTGCTCACGTGATCGGCCTGCCCGTCGACCAGGACCGCGGCGTTTACCGCGGCCACGAAGGCGATCATGGTAGCGACGGCGGCAATCCACGCCGCCCACCATGGATTGGCGCTGCACCGCCGCACCAGGATGAAGACGAGAAGGGCGAACGGGATCGCGACCAGCGCGATGCGGACGTCGCCGGGCGTGCCGTTGATCCGGTCGATCAGCGGCACCATCAAGGGCGTGAGAACGCCCGACAGCACGCCGAGGCCGGCGATCTTCAGCAGGCCGTCGCGGGAAGTGTCAGGGGAGATGATCGCCTCGGTCACGGTCACCTCTTTTTTCCGCATGCAAGCCGTCTTGGAGCCTTTTCCGTTTCGATTGAATCGAAACGGGGCTCCAGATTCTTGATTTGACGCGTTTTCCTGACGCCAACCGGCCACCACTTCGCTTGAAAACGCTTTAGCACGGCGACGCCCGGAATTGAAGCCGACCCGCCGCGCTCCGGCCGGACCGTAAAAAGAAAGCCGCGCCAACCCGAGGGTTGACGCGGCGATGAAGCTTCTGTTGCCAGGTGCTCCGAACCCCGAACAGGTTACGCCGCGAGGCGCACTTCGTTCAATGCAACGTTATCGTTTGCATTTAGGTTTTTGACCCGATAACGGCGGTATCATGCCGGGCACAATTCAGAGCTTCTTTGCGACCATCGATCCTGTTTCGCCCCCGCCTTAGCAGCCCAGGGATTCTGCCTTGCGGCAGAATCGATCTCACCGGGATGAGACCTTTAAGCTCAAGCTGCTAAGGTGGAGGCGCCGGGTACTGCCCCCGGGTCTGCCCGCAGTCCGCTCTGAGTTTCAGCGCCATCGTCTTTCGACAACCCCGATATAGGCGCGATCGGGGGCGAAAGATAGGGCTGCCGTTGGCATCGTTTCGCAGGCCGTCGGGAAATTCGATCGCATTGGCTCGACTCCGGCAGGCCGGCCCGCGGGATGGTCTGTGCGGGCGAAGCGGCTGGCGGCGGCCGGTCAAAGCAGCTCACTTTGCGGGAATTGTGCTCGAACCAGCCCGGAATCCCTCACGAACTCACCCACTCGCATGGACCTTTTCATCGCGCCAGGCATTTGGTCACTGCAGCAGTTTGCTGCGGGGGAGAGGCGGCGCAATGTTTGGTCCTTTTTATTCGACCATGTTCCTGGCATTTGAATCAGGCAACGTCATTGGTCTTCGAATGATGAAAATGATGTCGGGCGGCAGCGGCTCGCACGACGAAGCGAATTTGATGGTGATGGAAAAGGTAAACGCCATGTTTGAGGCCGGTGCATGCCTCATGTCGGGCGGCACCGCGAGCAGCGTGGTTGATCGGTACCGAGAACACGTCGCCGCCAACGCGAAGCGACTGTCAAGCTGAACGCGGCGGCAAGAACGGCACCACGGCACACCCGTCTTTTGAAGAACCCTGCGTGGGTCGCCTTCGCCGTGTCTTTGCTCGCTTCTCTTTGCTCACTTCGGCGTCGTCACCGTGTCTTTGTGACTGCGGCTCAATGCGCGAAAATGTCCGTACCTGCCGGGAAATGAGCTTGGAGCGGGCGAAGGGAATCGAACCCTCGTATGCAGCTTGGGAAGCTGCCGTTCTGCCATTGAACTACGCCCGCGGTAGCTGCCCCTTGATTAGCCGAGACCGTGCGTTCCGCCAAGCGCCTCGGCGGCGGACGTCCACCGCCTTCGCCCCGGGCTTGACCAGGCCTGAATTTTCCGGATGCGCCTTTTCAGGACGGTGCTATGATGACCGTCGGGGGTGAGTAGCGTGGCGGGGCGTGGGTACAGCATATTCGACACGGGTATCGGCCGGTGCGGTATCGCCTGGAGCCATGCCGGCATCGTCGGCGTGCAGCTTCCCGAGGCGCGCGAGATCGAGACCCGCAGGCGGCTGTTTCAGCTCTATCCCGACGCCCGCGAGCAGCGCCCGCCGGCGGATGTCGAACTGGCGATCGAGGGCATTGTCGCGCTGCTGCGCGGCGAATCCAGCGACCTCTCCGATGTCACGCTCGACATGAACGGCGTCCCCGCCTTCCATGCGCGGGTTTACGCGTTCACCCGCGGCATTCCGCGCGGCGAGACCCTCACCTATGGCGAGATCGCCGCGAAACTCAGGCTTTCCGGCGCGGTGCACTCGGTCGCGCAGGCGCTGGCCCGTAACCCCTTTGTGATCATCGTGCCCTGCCATCGGGTGCTGGAAGCCGGCGGCTATGCCGACAAGATCTCCCCGAATGGCGGAGCGATTTCGAAACGCCGGCTGCTTTCGATCGAAGGCGCGCACGGCATGACCGCGGGCAAGACCCTGTTCGACGTGCTGCTGCCGGTTGCCCCGCCGCGCCCGCAGGGCTAAATTTGCGGCATGGACAAAGCGACCCTGCTGCAGCGTAAATCCATCTCGGCGTCCGATTTCCGCTGCACGGCGGTGGCCGGCGACACGCCGTTTGTCGAGCGGTATGCCAGCCACTCGATCTCCTATGTGCGCAAGGGCTCGTTCGGCTGCCACTGCCGCGGCCGCTTCTTCGAGCTGGTGGCGGGATCGATCCTGGTCGGCTACCCCGGCGACGAATTCACCTGCACCCACGATCACGTCTGCGGCGACGAGTGCCTGTCGTTCTTCCTCACGCCCGAACTGGTGGAGGTGATCGGCGACCGGCCCGAGGCCTGGCGGGTCGGGGCCGCGCCGCCGCTGCCGGAACTGATGGTGCTCGGCGAGCTGGCGCAGGCCGCGGCGGACGGCCGCAGCGATATCGGCCTCGACGAGATCGGGCAGATCTTTGCCGGCCGTTTCGTCGAAGTGGTTTCCGGGCGAAGCAACGCCCCCGCGCCGGCGAAAACCCGGGATCGCCGCCGCGCGGTGGAAACCGCGCTGTGGATCGATGCCCATTCGCACCAGCAGATCGATCTCGACGCCGCCGCGGCGCAGGCGGAACTCAGCCCGTTCCATTTCCTGCGGCTGTTCTCGGGCGTGCTGGGCGTCACCCCGCACCAATATCTGGTGCGCTCGCGGTTGCGGCATGCGGCGCGCCTGCTCGCCGACGACCAAAAGCCGGTCACCGATGTCGCCTACGACGTCGGGTTCGGCGATCTCTCCAATTTCGTGCGCACCTTCCACCGCGCCGCCGGGGTCAGCCCGCGAAAATTCCGCGAGGCCTCGCGCGGGATGCGCAAGATTTTCCAAGAACGGCTCGCCCTGCACTGACTAGGGTCGTCTCCGAACCGCGCGTTCTCGAACGCGCCCTTGAACCGGAGACCATCATGTACGACCACATCGGACTGAAAGTCGGCAATCTCGACGCCAGCGTGCGTTTCTATACGGCGGCCCTGGCGCCGCTCGGCTATGTGCTGTGCTCGAAAGACGCCAGCGGCGCGGGTTTTGGGCCCAAGGGCGAACCGGCGCTGTGGCTTTACCTGCACGAGGGGCCGGCCGCTGCCGGCGCCCATATCGCGTTCCGCGCGAAGGATCACGCCGCGATCGGGAAATTCCACGCCGAGGGCGTCAAGGCCGGCGGCCGCGACAACGGCGCCGCCGGTGCGCGGGCGGATTACAGCCCGACTTACTATGCCGCGTTCCTGATCGATCCCGACGGCAACAATGTCGAGGCGGTTTGTACGTAGGAGCGCTTCGCTCCAATCACCGTCATTGCGTCCAGCTTCGCGCCCGCTGCGCAATGGATTGCTTCGCGGAGCCTGTCGGGCGCGCGTTCGCGCGACCCGTTGGCTCGCAATGACGGCTGGACTCAGCCCACTGTTTACGTCCGACAAGAAGGAATTTGCCCATGGCTTCCATCCACAAGAACATCCCGGTCGACGCCCACCCGAACGATGTCTGGGCCGCGGTGCGCGATTTCGGCAACCCGCACACGCGGCTGGTGCCGGGCTTCGTGCTCGACGCGCGGCTCGACGGCGACGCCCGCATCGTTACCTTCGCCAACGGCACGGTGGCGCGCGAGCTGCTGGTCGATTGCGACGACGCAAGACGGCGGCTGGTCTATGCCGTGATCAGCGAGCGGGTCAAACAGCACAGCGCGTCGGTGCAGGTCGTCGCCGACGGCGATACGCGCGCACGGCTGATCTGGATCGTCGACGTACTGCCGCACGAAATCGCGCCCTACATCGGCGCGCAGATGGATCAGGCGGCATTGGCCATGCAGAAGGCGCTGGGGCGCGACGCCGCATGACCGCTTCGCCCTTCCTCGATGCGCTCGGCGCCGACGGCCCGGCGGCGGACCGCGCCGGCAAGATAGACCTCTATGGACGCTTCGTCGGCTCCTGGGAACTCGACGTCCTCCAGATCGCCGAAGACGGCTCACAGCGCCGGCGCATGGGCGAGTGGCATTTCGGCTGGGTGCTGGAGGGCCGCGCTATCCAGGACGTCTGGATCGTCCCGCCGCGCGGCGAATTGCGCCGCGGCGACGCCGCCGCCAATTTCAATTCCTACGGCACCACGCTGCGGGTCTACGATCCCGGGATCGATGCATGGCAGATCCAGTGGACCGATCCGGTCACGCAGAATTTTCTGCAGATGATCGGCCGCGCAGAGGGCAACGATATCGTTCAGCTCGGGACCCGGCCGGACGGGCGGCTGATCCGATGGCGCTTTTCGGAAATCACGGCGGATTCGTTTCGCTGGACCGGTGAAATCTCGGCCGACGGCGGCGCGAGCTGGCATCTCCAGGTCGACTTCTCCGCCAGGCGCGTCGCATAGCTCCCGCTCGCGGGATCAAGTCCGAGGGCGCGCCGCTGCGGAACGCGTGCTAGTCCAATATTGCCGACAGCGCGGGGCTGACCCCGACGACGGCGCCGCGCTTCGGCCCCCATCGGGTCAGGACCACGCTGGCGGCCGACAACACGCCGAGCACCACCATCGAGGCCGCGGCCAGAGCAAAGAAATTCGCGGCCGTCGCATCGTGCATCGACAGCCACCAGCCGCCGACGGCCACGAAGGCCAGCCGCGCAGTCTGCGCCAGCACCGGCCCCAGAACCTTCGCGGCGCCCTGCGAGGAAAAATACATCGAGATCGACAGGCCGATGAACGCATACATCGGCGCCGCCGTCGACAGATATTGCCGGCTGGCGGCGCGCACGCTGGCGTCGCGGGTGAAGATGTCGACCCACAGATCGGGAAAAATCGCGATCAATGTGGCGACGGCGCCGACTGACACGAAACCGACGCAGCCCGCGATCCATGCGATCCGCCGCGCGCGCGCGATCCGATCGGCGCCGATCGCCATCCCGATCATCGGCACCGACGCGATCCCGACCGCAAACGCAATCGAGGTCAGCATGAATTCGAGCCGGGCGCCGATGCCGTAGCCGGCCAGAATTTCGGTCCCGAACCGCGCCAGCATGTGGGTGAAGATGCTGATGGTGAGCACCGACTGCAGCGGCGAAAAACAGGAGACCGCGCCGACCTTCAGGATGTCGACGAACATCGCCCATTGGATCCGAAGTCCCCTGACCCTGGGAATGACGCGCGCGCGCCCGGAAAACAGGTACCAGCCCATCACGGATATGCTGATCGCGTAGGCGGTCAGCGATCCCGAAGCGACGCCGCGCATGCCGAATTGCGGAATCGGGCCGAGGCCGAGGCCGAGCGTACCGCCGAGAATGATCTGGCAGACGGCGGACGAAAGGATCATCAGCGACGGCAGCTTCATGTTGCCGGTGCCGCGCAATATGCCCGCCATCGAATTCATCAGCCAGGGCAACACCGCGCCGCCGAAGAAAATCTGCGCGTAGCCGACGGCGTTGGCCAGCACGTTGCCGCGCCCGCCCAGCAGTTCCA
The DNA here is from genome assembly GCA_963721275.1 of uncultured Alphaproteobacteria bacterium. Lineage (GTDB taxonomy): Bacteria > Pseudomonadota > Alphaproteobacteria > Rhizobiales > Xanthobacteraceae > Bradyrhizobium. Next base: position 263,147 of record CAVRIQ010000004.1, read on the forward strand.
GCAGCCGCGGGCCGAAGATCAGCATGCCGAGCATGAACGTCAGTCCGAAGAGAATCGCGTTCAGCATCGCATGCGTGGCCAGCGTCGATGCGCGCTCGGTGTCGCCCGCGCCGAGCGCGCGCGCGATCGCCGACGCCACGCCGCCGCCCATCGCGCCGCCCGACATGGTCATGGTCAGGATCACGAACGGAAACACCAGCGCCATCGCCGCCAGCGATTCCACCCCCAGCCGGCCGATATAGGAGGTCTCGGCGATCACCACGCAGGTGCCGGCGCTGAGCGCGACCACGTTCGGCCACGCCAGCCACAACAGCGTGCGCAGGATAGGTCCATCGACCAGCGCGTTCCGCGCCGGCAGCTCGGGCGCCGGAAGCGGCTGTTCGTCCTCGTCCACGGGAATTTCGGCGACGCCGAGATCGGACACGTTTCTCTCCCTGGCCCGATCTGGCTTGCCGCGCCGGCCGTTTCCTAGCACGATCCGGCGCGATGCCATGTGCGTCAGGCGCATGGCCGCCTGCGCGATCGGCCCTCCGTCAGGATAGGCGCACGGAATCAGCCGATCGACCAGACGAAAGGCGGGCTGCCGCCGGCCCCCGCTCTCAGGGCGACCGGGATATGGCGGCCGCAGCCGGCGGCGAGGCCCGCGAACAATCCCTCCAGGACGCTCGCGCAGGCCGGATGACAATCGGCGACATCGGCCATCAGCTTCCAGCTCTGCTGCCTGATCTCATAGGTGCCGCCGGACTCCTCGATGCCGACCGCATCGTCCTGCGCCTCGAACAGCGCACACAGGAACGCCGCGAATTCGCTGGCGGCGCCACGCCCGGCGGAAAACGCGCGCGCGATTTCGTCGAAATACTGCATGCCGATCAGTTTGCCGGTGAGGTGCAGGAGATAGCCGGCGTCTTCGGGACCGAACAATTGCACCATCACCGGGGCCGCGGTCCGCACATATTCCATCGCGTAGTTGCGATAGGCTTTCTCAAGCCGCGGCTTCGGCCAGCTTTTGACCGGCAACGCCGGCGCGGTGGCGGGGTCGAACAGGGGGGCCTGGAGATGGCGCGCGAACACCAGCCGCTGGTCGAGTTCGAGCGGATGGTCGTATTCGCAGTAGTAGCCTTCGAGGCCGTCCTGGCCGTCGACGCTCTGCTTGGTGCAGACGAAACCGAGATTCAGATTGCCGAGCGCTGCGCCATTGTTGGCGTGCCAGCCCCGCAGCATGGCGCGCGACACTTCGCCGGGCACGCCGCAGATCGCGGTGCCGCGCCAGATCCAGCGCGGCGGCGGGTAGCGGATCCAGGCCTTGCGGTCCGTCTCATGCATGTACTCGACCGACACGCCGCCGATCCAGTTGGAGAGATAGTGATACTGGGCGGCGGCGACCGCCGGCGGCAGGTGGCTGAGGCCGAGTTTTTCCAGGCCGGGAAGAAAGCGCTCCTGCTGCTGGCGGCGAAACACCCGGAACACGAACTCGGCGGCGTCCGCCGTGCCGCGCCGCGTCACCACGGTCAAAATGAGGCCGGTGAAATACGCGTGATAGAGATCGGCGACGCTGCGCCATCGCAGCCATTGCGCCTGTTGCCTGCGCTGCGTCGCCTTGTGCTCCGCCCATGTTCGCTCCCCGGCCCTTGCTTGTTGCTGACGGCAAGCTTCGCCGCTCATCTCGTTTGAATTTCATGGTCTCCGCCAATTGAACGGCCGTCAATGCCTTCACGCTGGCAGGGCGCTCTGCCGGTGGCCGGCGGCAAAATCGGCGGTGAGGAATTCCGGCGGTCCCGAACGCAGACGTTCAGACAACCTTGCCAAAAACTGCGCCAATTCCAGCCGTCAATCCCATCGCGAGGGCGCCCCAGAACGTCACGCGGATGGTCGGCCTCAGCAAGCCGGCTCCTCCGGCTTTCGCGCCGATCGCGCCGAGCAGGGAGAGGAAGAGCAACGACCCCACGGCGACGGCCGGGATCAAAACCCTGGATGGCGAGACCAGGACGAGGGCAAGCGGCGCCGCGGCCCCGACGGAAAAGGTGGCGGCCGATGCCAGTGCCGCCTGAACCGGCCGAGCGGTGCTGATCTCCGAAATGCCAAGCTCATCGCGCGCATGCGCGCCCAGGGCGTCCTTCGCCATCAATTGCTTCGCAACTTCGCGAGCAAGATCAGCCTCGACGCCGCGCGCGACATAAATCTGAGCAAGCTCTTCGCGCTCGAACACAGGGTCGTCCGCAAGCTCTCGCTTCTCACGCGCGAGGTCGGCATGCTCGGTATCAGACTGCGAACTGACCGAAACATATTCGCCAGCCGCCATGGACATGGCGCCGGCGACCAGCCCGGCGACGCCGGTCAAGAGGACATCGCCTTGGGAAGCGGCGGCCGATGCCACGCCCAGTATCAGGCTGGCGGTCGATATGATCCCATCATTGGCGCCGAGCACGGCTGCTCGCAGCCAACCGATGCGCTCGACGAGATGGTTCTCTCTATGGAGCCTGCTCATTTATCAATCTTTCTGTTGCGCGAACCCCGGGTTTTACCGGTCCTCGGCGGCCCGCGAACGCATGGAACGCATCGTTGCATCGCAGATGATCAGTTTCTACGCATGCAGCCTTTCAGCAATGATCTGTATCAAGATCAGCGCTTCAGACAGTTTCTCAGCCAGCGGCCGATCACACCCGGAAATGCTTGCTCAGCTTCAGACCCTGCGCCTGGTAGTTCGATCCGATGCGCTGGCCGTACATGGCGTCGGGGCGCGCCAGCATCTTCTCATAGACCAGCCGGCCGACGATCTGGCCGTGCTCGAGGATGAACGGCACTTCGCGCGAGCGCACTTCCAGCACCGCGCGCGAGCCCTGCCCGCCGGCGCCGGCATAGCCGAAGCCGGGGTCGAAGAAGCCGGCATAATGCACGCGGAATTCGCCGACCAGGGGATCGAACGGCACCATCTCGGCGGCGTAGTCCGGCGGCACCTGGACGGCTTCCTTCGACGCCAGAATATAGAACTCGCCGGGATCGAGAATGAGGCTGCCGTCGGGGCGCGCCGCGATCGGCTCCCAGAATTCCCCGATGGCGTAGCCGCCGCGGCGGTCGATATCGATCACGCCGGTGTGGCGCTTGGCGCGATAGCCGACAAAACCGTCGGCATTTTCGCCCGACAGATCGACGCTCAGCGCCACGCCGTTGACGAGATCGGCGTCGTCGATATCGACCAGCCGCTCCTTTTCGTGCAGCGCGTCGAGCTCATCGGCGCCGAGGATGGCGTCGCCGGTGCGAAAGCGGACCTGGGACAGCCGCGAGCCCTCGCGCAGCAGCACCGGAAAGGTCTTCGGGCTGATCTCGGCGTAGAGCGGGCCGTGATAGCCGGCGCCGATCATGTCGAACCGCCGGGTGCCGTCCGCGATCACGCGGGTGAACACGTCGAGCCGCCCGGTCGAACTTTTCGGATTGGCCGCGGCGACGATCTCCGGCGGCAATGCAAGCGATTCCAGCAACGGCACGATGTAGACGCAGTTGGTCTCCAGCACCGCGCCGTCGGTGAGGTCGATCTCGTGCAGCTTCAATTCATCGATGCGCTCCGCCACCGTCGCGCCCGGGCCCGGCAGAAAGCTCGCACGCACCCGGTAGGCGACGTCGCCGAGCCGCAAATCGAGGCTCGCCGGCTGGATCTGGCTTTCGACGAAGGGATAGGCCGGCAGAATGAGGCCGGCATCCGCCATCGCCGCGATCATGCGGTCGGGCAGAATGCCATTGGCGTCGGCTGGAAGCGTGAAGGTCACGAATAGGGTCCTTGCGGATGACCTGGTTATAGCCATCCAGACGCTGAAAATGCGGACTTTTACCGGTTATCCGATGACCGCCTTGACGGAAAGGGCGCGAGGGAATATCAGCATGACTTATCCCGTGGTGATTTGAGCCGGCCGGCTTGCAGCCACGTTAAACAAGTCGCTAAACAGGCCGGGGACAGTGTGATCCCGGCCTGTGGAATTTTTCCAGGCCGGTTTTTTTGTGACCAAATCCCGAGGTTTCCTCGGGCACGGTCACTCAGGAGGTCACATGTCCGAGACTGCCAGGCCCGCGTCATCCACCGCCCGCTACCGTCCCGAAACCCGGCTGGTTCATTCCGGCACCTTGCGCTCGCAATTTGCCGAGACGTCCGAGGCGCTGTTCCTGACCCAGGGCTTTGTCTACGACACCGCCGAGCAGTGCGAGGCGCGGTTCAAGGGCGAGGATCCCGGCTTCATCTATTCGCGGTTTTCCAACCCCAACATCTCGATGTTCGAGCGCCGCATGATCGAGCTCGAAGGCGCCGAAGCCGCGCGCGCCACCGCCACCGGCATGGCCGCGGTGACCACCGCCATTCTCGCGCCGCTCAAAGCCGGCGACCACGTGGTGGCGGCGAAAGCCATGTTCGGATCCTGCCGCTACGTGGTGGAGGATCTCTTGCCGCGCTACGGCATCGCGTCGACGCTGGTCGACGGTCTCGATCTCGACCAGTGGCGCAAGGCGATGCGGCCGAACACCAAAAGCTGCTTCCTGGAGAGTCCGACCAACCCGACGCTCGACGTGCTCGACATCGGCAGCATCGCGGAAATCGCGCATGCGGGCGGCGCGCGGCTGATCGTCGACAACGTGTTTGCGACGCCGATCTGGCAGAGCCCGCTCAGCCTGGGTGCGGACGTCGTGGTGTATTCCGCCACAAAACACATCGACGGCCAGGGCCGCTGCCTGGGCGGCGTCATCCTCTCCTCGGAAGCGTTCATCGCCGAACACATCCACACCTTCATGCGCCAGACCGGTCCGTCGATGTCGCCGTTCAACGCCTGGATCCTGCTGAAGGGGCTGGAGACGCTGGCGATCCGGGTGCGCGCGCAGACCGAGACCGCTTCCGCGATCGCCGAAGCGCTGGCGCAGCATCCGAAGATCTCGCGGCTGATCTATCCGGGCCGCGCCGATCACCCGCAGGCCGAGCTGGTGAAGAAGCAGATGCGCGCCGGATCGACCCTGATCGGCTTCGAGGTCAAGGGCGGCAAGCCCGCGGCGTTCCGCACGCTCAACGCCCTGAAGCTTTCGCGGATCTCCAACAATCTCGGCGACGCCAAAAGCCTCGTCACCCATCCCGCGACCACCACCCATCAGCGGCTGACGCCGGAGGCCCGCGCCGAACTCGGCATCAGCGAAGGCTTCGTCAGATTCTCCGCCGGGCTCGAACACCGCGACGATCTGATCGAGGATCTGTTCGCGGCGCTGGAGAAGGCGTGAGGGACGAAAGCAGCGAATGGCGAGTAGCGAATGGTTATCTTCTCTTTTCGCCACCCGCTATTCGCTCCTCGCCCGCTTCACATCGGCCGGTAGGTCTGCACGCTGGCCGGCACGTTGACGCCGAGCTTGATCTGGCCGACCGACTTGATGATGTCGTCGCCGAGCAGTTGGGCGAAGCAGGCGTAGCCCCAGTCGTTCATGTGCAGGCCGTCGGAGATGACAAAACTGTCGATCGGCAGCGCCTGCTGTTCATGCCATTCGCGCATCACCTCGAAGCGCGGGAAAATGCCGACATGGCGGAGCTCGGCGACCTTGCCGAGCAGTCTGACGATCTTGTTGGCGCTGTCGGCGCGGGCGGTGATCGCCGGAGAATATTGCGGATCGACCAGCACGAGATCGCTGCCGGAGGCCTGAATGCGCGCGACGCCGTCCTCCACTTCCAGCGCGGTCTCGGCGGGATCGAGGTTGCGCAGCACGGCATTGGTGCCGACCTGCCAGATCACCAGATCCGGCTTCATGTCGATCACCTCGCTCTGCAGCCGCTTCATCATTTCCGGCGCGTCCTCGCCGCCCTTGCCGCGATTGACGACGGTGATGTCGGCGCTCGGATATTGCCGGCGCAGCTGCCTGGCGAGCCGGTTGGGATAGGTGAACTGGGGTGACGTCGTGCCGTAACCCTGCGTCGACGACGAACCGAAGGCGATGATCACCACCGGCTGGCCCGCAGCCAGCTTGCTTGCCACATGCGGCAGCGATCCCATCGATTTGGCGCCGCCCTTCGGCGGCAGGCATGGCACGCGGCTGAAAATGTCGCCGGCCGATTTCGCGACTTCCTTCACCGCGTCGATGGCCTTGGCGGTGAGGCTCTTCTGCGGCGCCGGACTGGCCTGATCGACGGCGGCGACGTTGCCGGTGCCGGTCGTCTGTGATGCGGCCGGCTTGGCGCTACCGGATTTGGCGGCGTCGGATACCGCCGCTTCCTGAACTGATTGGGCAGCTTGCGCGTGCGCGAGCGACATCGAGGCCGGCGCCAGCAGCACAACCGCCGCGACCGCGGCCGCAGGGCCGACCAGCGCTGCCATTCGGCAAAAAGGGCTTACACGACTCATCAACGCTGGATCCTCAATCCTGCCGGGCCGGGCCGAGATGAGCGGCATCGATCACGAATTTCGACAACGCCCGGCCAAGGCAATCATGCACCCGCTTGGCAAGCTCGATGCCATGAAAGGCGCTGAACAAATCGAACTCTCCCACGTCGCTCCATTGACGCATCACGGCGAAACGGTCGAACAGCGGAACGTCGCGCTGCTGCGCCACCACGCGCATATTATCCAAATAAGGCGGCACCGAAATCATCGTTTCGGTGCGCGGACTATATTGCAGGTTCATCAAGACCACGTCGGCTCCCGCATTTTGCAGCGCAGCAACACCGTCGTCCACGGCGGCGCGAAAATCAGCGGGATCGATGGAGCGCATGGCATCGACCGTGCCGGTCTGCCAGATCACCAAGGCAGGCCTTTTATCTTGCACCAGCTTAACGAGTCCACCGGCGACTTCCCCGGCGCTCTTCTTAGCCTGTATTTCTACGGATACGTTGATCGCGATCAAGGGCAGCTTCTCTTTCAGCGCCGCCTGCAACCGCGCCGGGTAGGCACTCGCCTCCGACGTGCTGATGGTCGAGGACCGGCTGCCTACCACCAATATATCCAGCGGATGCCCGCTTTTCACGGCATCGGCGACCCTGGGAAGGGCACTCTCGGTGGTAAGGAGATAGGCGGGAACTTCGCAGCTTTGGGGCGCATCTTCCGCGCGCACGATCACGGGCGCCGCGGTCAAAAGACCGGCCAGCATCGTCAGTCCCAGGATGAGCCCCGAGCTCGACCGCATCAGCCCCCTCCCGCCATGTCGGCGTTGCCGGCGGCGCCCTTCGTCCGCGGAGCGCCCTTGTCGGCGACCCGCTTGTACCACGAAATCACCCACGCCACGGCCCACATGATCAGGATTCCGGAAACGCTGATCAGGAAGTGCATCGCCGCACCGCCGGAAACCTCGGCGAGCACGAAGTGCCCCGCGAACGCCAGGAACACGCCGAGGCAGAAGATCTCCAGCGAGTGCTGCCCGCACAGGATCAGCGGCCGCAGCCAGGGCGATTTCAACCCGGGCCAGTCCTTGCGCAGGAAGCGAACCGTGACGGCGGCCAGCGCCAGGAAATGGGCGAACCGCAGCACGTCCAGATCGGTCTTGTCGATCGGATACATCCATTGCTCGAGCCGGCGCGGCATCAGAAAGCTCAACTGCGGGAAATACCAGGTCAGCGTGACGCAGAACGCCGCGAACAGATAGGCGAGCGAAATCCAAAGCGTGATCCGCGACGACAGAATGCCCTGCATTCGGCGCGCGCCGCCGAGCGCGCACCATGCGCCGAACACGAACAGCAACTGCCAGGCCAGCGGATTGAAGGCCCAGTAGCCGTTCGGATAGGCCGACAGATGCAGGTCGTATTCCCAGGTCACGGCGTAGAGCACGACCGACAGCGCCAGCGCGAGGTCGGCCCGCCACTTCATCAGCCACAGGATCAGCGGCAGAAAAAGCATCAGCACGATATAGAGCGGCAGCACGTCCATGTTGACGGGACGGAACCGCAGCAGCAGCGCCTGGACGATGGTGACGTCGGGCTGCTTCAGGAAATCCATGATCCCCATTTCTTCCGAATACAGCGGGTTCTCGAAACTGGTGGCGACGTAGGAGATCTCCGCGAGGAAAATCGTGAACAGGAACACGTGCGCGACGTAGATCTGCCAGACCCGCCGCAGGATGCGCGCGGTCGCGACCACGAAACCCGATTCCAGCATGGCGCGGCCGTAAACGAACGCCGCGGTATAGCCGGAGATGAAAATGAAAATTTCGGTGGCGTCGCTGAAGCCGTAATTGCGGATCGTGAACCAGGTCAACAGATTGGGCGGCAGGTGATCGATGAAGATCAGCCACAGCGCCAGCCCGCGGAACAGATCGAGCCGCAATTCGCGCTCGCCGCCGACGACCGGAAACGAAATCGACGGCGCGGCGCGCGCGGCGGCCGGCTCGCGCGCGACCGCGTCGGCTGCGCCCGCAAGCGGTGGTCCGGCAATTCGATCGGCGATGGACGTCATCTGGCACCGGTGTTGGGGCAGGTCGGTTTCGCGCTTGCACCCCAGCAAAGATAGTATCGGCACGCGAGTTGCAAGCAAGCGAGGAGCACGCTACCGAGGATTTTCGAAAGCCCGGCTCCAGGCCGGAACTTTGTTGAAACGACGATTGCGATGTGCGCAGCCGGGATTCCGGCCCGACCGGCCGGCGATTGGTTCCGGCCGGGTTTTTCGCTATCATCCCCGGCGAGTTGGAAAGAGTCGCCCGTATGTACCGTGCCGTTACCCGCCGGATCGAAGTCACCGTGGAGCCGAACTTCCTCCCCGAGCGGTCGTCGGTCGAAAGGCGCGAATATTTCTGGTCCTACACCATCGTCATCACCAACACCGGCGACGAGACGGTGCAGTTGCGGACCCGGCACTGGATCATCACCGACGCGACCGGCCACCAGGAGAATGTCCGCGGCGAAGGCGTGGTCGGCGAGCAGCCGGTGCTGGCGCCGGGCGAGCGCTTCGAATACACCTCGGGCGTGCCGCTGCGGACCGCCTCGGGCTTCATGACCGGACGTTATCAAATGGTCAGCGACAGCGGCGAGCGGTTCGAGATCGACGTGCCGACATTTTCGCTCGACAGCCCCGACAGCAAGCGGGTGTTGAATTAGGGCGTGGCGCGGGCCGTGAGGCCGTAGGGGCAGCGGAACCGCGATTCCAACCCGCCAGGGCGGCCATTTCGGGCCTCTTCAACGCCTGCGAATCACTTATGCTCGCGATTCCGCTCCAGGAGACTCCCATGGCTGCAGACAGTAACAGTCAAATTGCGTGGCATCGGGCTCAGATCCGAAGGCACCGCGAGGCCCTGAAACAGTTCGAAACGGCCAGATTCACCTTCGGCCGGATTGCCCGGCCCAAAATTACGGACCAGAGCCCGGAGATCGTGGCCGAGCTGAAACGGAAGATCAGGGATTCCGAACAGATCGTCGCGGCCTATGAGCGGCAGACCCGCCGTCCTCTCACCACCGATTTTCAAACGCTGGCCAACGCGCCCTGGGGCAAATGGAAAGATCGCGGCCCTTCCAGCGCGCGGTAGCGGAGGCTCAGGCAATCGTTACGTATTCAATTTTCAAACAGCCAGAATGTAAGTGTTTGCGACCGTCATTGCGAGCCAACGGGTCGCGCGAATGCGCGCCCGATGACAGGCTCCGCGAAGCAATCCAGCTTTCTTGCTTGCTGCGCGATGGATTGCTTCGCTTCGCTCGCAATGACGGCAAGATATAAGTCCGCGATCTCGCCGCGTGTTTCGCGCGAGGTTTGGCCGGTTCGTTCCGCCCTCTTCATTCAGAGGGCGCAGGGAATGCCGGGCGCCCGATGCGCCCGATAGCCGCGTGTGCAATGAGATAGTGGTAGAAGCACACGCGTTGTCAGGTCACACCGGAATCACCCGGCATTCCCCGCGCAATGGTTTACGGCTTATAACGCGCTCTCCTCGGCGACCGGGCTTTCTTGCCACCGTCATCCGCGAGAATTGCTTCCCGCGAACTTGATGCCAGCGTCGGGGCATCAGGACCACACGACTTCGCCGTCCGCCAGCCGCATCGCCCGTCAAGCGCGCACCCGGCGTCCACCGCATCCCGCCCCGCGTTTCGTGACGTTGCGCAACGCCCCTGAGTGGGGCGGGACGGCGGGGGATAAAAAGGTGATTTGGGGCCGGGGTCAAGCAAAATTCTGAAAATCGGAAACCGGTCCGAAACCCTGTTTTTCGCCCGGCTATCCGGATCGCCCCCTACTCCACGCCCGCCTCGTGCGGCGTGAACTGATAGACCGACGAGCAGAACTCGCAGGTCACGACCACCTTGCCGTCCTTGACCATGTCGGCGCGGTCCTGCGGCGAAAAACTTTTCAGCATCGAGGATACCGCCTCGCGCGAGCAGGAGCATTGCGCGCGCAGCGGCAGCGGCGCGAACACCCGCACACCGCGCTCGTGAAACAGGCGATAGAGCAGCCGCTCGCCCGACAGATCCGGATCGATCAGTTCGATATCCTCCACGGTCGCGATCAGCGACTGGCCTTCGACCCAGGCGTCGTCCTCCGCCACGGCATGGGTGACGACGCCTTCCGGCGCGTCGCCGGGGTGCAGGTCGGCCTGCCGCGCCCGCTCCGGCGCCTTGGGCAGGAATTGCAGCAGCATGCCGCCGGCGCGCCAGCGATGTTTTGGACGCTCGCCCTCGCCGCCGCGCCACTCCTCGCCGACCGCGAGCCGGACCCGCGTCGGAATCTGTTCCGAGCGCAGGAAATATTCATGGGCGGCGTCTTCGAGAGTACCGCCGTCGAGCGCGACCAGGCCCTGATAGCGGCTCATGTCCGCCCCCTGGTCGATGGTCATGGCCAGATGACCCTTGCCGAGCAGCGCGCCGGAATCCAGCCCCTCCTTCAGGCGCGCGGCGTCGAAGCGCGCATAGGCGCGCAGCCGGTCCGGCGCCTGGAAATCCACGATCAGGAACGACACCGGGCCGTCGGTCTGGGTCTGCAGGATGAAGCGGCCGTCGAATTTCAGCGACGAGCCGAGCAGGGTCGTGAGCACGATGGCCTCGCCGAGCAGCTTGCCCACCGGCGCGGGATAATCGTGCTTGGCCAGCACGTCGTCGAGCGCGGGGCCGAGCCGGGTCAGCCGTCCGCGCAGGTCGAGCGCATCGACCTCGAACGGCAGCACCGCGTCGTCGACCGGAACCGCCGACGGCGCCCGGATCGGGGTTTTGTCAGTTTTGATGTCGGGGGATTGTGCAGCCATGGCGCTTTATCTGGGGTCGGAATGCGCGGAACGAAAGGGGGCTTGGGATGCGCGAAATAGCTCAAGTCGCCCCTGCGAAAGCAGGGACCCATAATCACCGCAGTCAATTGGTGCAGAAGGTATCTGCCCTCATGCCACAACGATCGGCCACGACGTATGGGTCCCTGCTTTCGCAGGGACGACGGCGCAGCCTACCCCGCCGCCCCGAAACACCAGGCCAGAATGCCCTTTTGCACGTGCAGGCGGTTTTCGGCCTCGTCGAACACCACCGACTGCGGGCCGTCGATCACCTCGTCGGTGACTTCGTCGCCGCGATGGGCGGGCAGGCAGTGCATGAACAGCGCGTCGGGTTTTGCCAGCGACATCAGCCTTGCGTTGACCTGGTAGGGCTTCAGGAGGTTGTGGCGGTGCTCGCCGTCCTTGTCGCCCATCGAGAACCAGGTGTCGGTGACCACGCAGTCGGCGCCGCGGACCGCGGCCTCCGGATCGCTGCCGAGCACGATCGAGGCCTGCGTCGCCTTGATCCAGTCCCGCATCGGCTTTTTCGGCGCGAGCTCGGGCGGGGTCGCGACGTTCAGGGTGAACTTGAACCGCTCCGCCGCGTGCGCCCATGACGCCAGCACGTTGTTGTCGTCGCCGCTCCACGCCACGGTGCGGCCCTGAATCGGCCCGCGATGCTCCTCGAACGTCATCAGGTCCGCCATCACCTGGCAGGGATGCGAGCGCCGCGTCAGCCCGTTGATGACCGGCACGGTGGCGTGCGCGGCCAGTTCCAGCAGCGCGTCGTGGTTGAGGATGCGGATCATGATGGCGTCGACGTAGCGCGACAGCACGCGCGCGGTGTCGGCGATGGTCTCGCCGCGGCCGAGCTGCATTTCCGCGCCCGTCAGCATGATCGATTCACCGCCGAGCTGGCGCATGCCGACGTCGAACGACACCCTGGTGCGGGTCGACGGCTTTTCGAAGATCATCGCCAGCGTCTTGCCTTCGAGCGGCCGGTTCGGCTTCTCGCCCTGATTGCTCTTGTAGGCCTTCAGCTTCGCCTTCATGGCGGCGCTCAGGGCGAGCATGTCGCGCAGCTCCCTGGTCGGCAGCTCGTTGAGATCGAGAAAATGGCGGAGCGCCTTGCTCATTGCGCCGCCGCCCGCTTCGACTGACCGCCGGAAAGCTTGACGCAGGCGCGCTCCAGCCGCTGCACGGAATCCTCGATCTCCGCCTCGGTCACGATCAAGGGCGGCAGGAACCGGACCACGTTTTCGCCGGCGCCGACCGTGAGCAGGTGCTGCTCGCGCAGCGCGGTCACCAGATCGCCCGACGGCACCACCGCCTTGACGCCGATCAGGAGCCCCTCGCCGCGCACTTCGGCGAGCACATCCGGATGACGGTCGATCACCGAGGCCAGCTTCTGCTTCAGCAGCAGCGACATCCTCTGCACATGCTCGAAGAAGCCGGGCTTCAGCATGACGTCCAGCACCGCGTTGGCCGCCGCGACCGCGAGCGGGTTGCCGCCGAAGGTCGAGCCGTGGGAGCCCGGCGTCATGCCGGAAGCGGCTTCGGCGGTCGCCAGACACGCGCCGATCGGAAAACCGCCGCCGAGCGCCTTCGCCAGCGACATGACATCGGGAGTAACCCCGAGCCGCTTGTAGGCGAACAGTTCGCCGGTGCGGCCCATGCCGGTCTGCACCTCGTCGAACACAAGCAGGAGGCCCTTGTCGTCGCAGAGCTGGCGCAACGCCTTGAAGAAGGCATGCGGCGCGGCGCGCACGCCGCCTTCGCCCTGCAGCGGCTCGATCAGGACGCCCGCGGTGTGCGGGCCGATCGCCTTTTTGACGGCTTCGAGATCGCCGAGCGGCACCTGGTCGAAACCGTCCACCGGCGGCCCGAAGCCTTCGAGATATTTCGGCGAGCCGGTCGCAGCCAGCGTCGCCAGCGTGCGGCCGTGAAACGCGCCGTCGAACGTGATGATGCGATAGCGCTCGGGATGGCCCTTGGCGGCGTGATATTTGCGCGTGACCTTGATGGCGCATTCCATCGCCTCGGCGCCGGAATTGGCGAAGAAGACGAAATCGGCAAAGCTCTGTTCGCACAGCCGCGCCGCCAGCCTTTCGCCGTCCGGGCTCTTGAACAGGTTGGACATGTGCCACAGCTTCGTCGCCTGCTCCTGCAGGGCTGCGACCAGAGCCGGGTGGCAATGGCCGAGCGCATTCACCGCGACGCCGCTGGTGAAATCGAGATAACGCTCGCCGTTGGTCGCGATCAGCCAGGCGCCCTCGCCGCGCTCGAAACCGAGGTCGGCCCTGGCGAATACGGGAAGCAGATGCGACGTCGCGCTGTTGGTCATGGCGGTCACTGAAGGTTGGGGCGCGGCCGCGATGCGCGCATTGGCGCGATCGCATCGACAACCAGCCCGGAAAACAAAACGTGCCGCCTTTTCGGGGCGGCACGTGGAACTATTCTAGGCGCAAGGCGATAACTGTCAACAGGTCGGGGGGCGGTGAAGCCCGTAAACTTCCGGTGTCGCGGAAAGAGCGCATTGCAATGCGTAGATGACGGAACATGTGGACGCACCCGCGCGGACTCTTGCGCGGGAGTCACGCCATATTGTAGCTTCTCTCCTGTCGGGTACGACATCTCGTGCGGTAGTACTGATCCTCTTTAGTCGCATTTTGTTCGGCGTAGACGTTCGGGCGCGCTTTTCGCGCCCGGCGAGGGCTAAGGGATTCTGCCGGAAGGGATTTTTGAGACGATTGACATCGCAGCGCTGTCCCAAAATCGGCCAGCGCGAGGCGAGGGAAAGAATGCGATGACGGTATTGACCTGGTCCGACGATCGCGTCGAGCAACTGAAGAAACTCTGGGAGGGCGGACTTTCGGCCAGCCAGATCGCCGCGGAACTCGGAAATGTGACGCGGAACGCCGTGATCGGCAAGGTCCACCGGCTCGGCCTGTCCGGCCGCGCCAAGAGCCCCTCCTCGGCGGCCCCGCGGCAGCGGAAAGCGCGCCCGGCCCAGCAAATGATGCGGGTCACAAGGCCGGTTTCGCGCGGCAACACCGCGCTGGCCCACGCCTTCGACGTCGAGCTGGAGCCGGATCCGATCTCCTATGACAACGTGGTGCCGATGAGCCAGCGGCTGTCGCTGCTGGAGCTGAACGAGGCCACCTGTCACTGGCCGGTCGGCGATCCCTCGAGCCCGGAATTCTTCTTCTGCGGCGGCAAGGCGCTGACCAGCCTGCCCTATTGCGCCCATCACTCGCGGATCGCCTATCAGCCGGCCTCCGACCGCCGCCGCCAGGCGCCGAAGCCGGCACGGTAAGGGCGCAACATTCCGTGTCGTCCCCGCGCATGCGGGGACCCCATAACCACAGGCGCTGGTGGTTGCGCTCGGCTGGTGCGCCAGCTTTTCAAAATCGATACGGCACGGAGTATGGGTCCCGGCTCAAGGCCGGGACGACGATGGCGGATTTCTATTCCACCTTCGCGAACCGGTCGTCCAGCGCGTAGCCGGCGCCGCGCACGGTGCGGATCGGGTCCTGCTCGCGGCCGGGATTGAGCAGCTTGCGCAACCGTCCGATATGCACATCCACGGTGCGCTCGTCGATATAGATGTCGCGGCCCCAGACGCTGTCGAGCAGCTGCTCGCGGCTGAAGACGCGGCCCGGATGCTCCAGAAAGAATTCCAAGCAGCCGGTACTCGGTCGGCCCGAGATCGATCGGGCGGCCGGAGCGCGCGACGCGGCGCTTCTCGCGGTCGAGTTCGATGTCGCCATAGGCGAGCACGGTGGCGAGCCGCTCGGGGCTGGCGCGCCGCAACAGCCCCTTCACCCGCGCCAGCAGCTCCGGCACCGAGAACGGCTTGACGATGTAATCGTCGGCGCCGGTGGCAAGGCCCCTGACCCGCTCGCTTTCCTCGCCGCGCGCGGTCAGCATGATGATCGGCAGCGACCTCGTCTCCGGCCGCGCCCGCAGGCGGCGGCACAGCTCGATCCCGGACAGGCCCGGCAGCATCCAGTCCAGCACGATCAGGTCGGGGACGTGTTCCTTCAGCCTGGTATCGGCGTCGTCGCCGCGGGCAACCGTTTCGACCTCGTAACCTTCGGCATCGAGGTTGTAGCGAAGCAGCGTGGTCAACGCTTCCTCGTCTTCCACCACCAGAATGCGCGCGCTCATCTGTTCAAGCCTTCTCTTGTGTCTGACGCGTTTTCTTCACGCGAACCGGCGTCCACTTCGCTCGAAAACGCTATGTTTCTTGTGTCTGACGCGTTTTCTTCACGCGAACCGGCGTCCACTTCGCTCGAAAACGCCATGTTCAATTTCCAGGTACCGTCGTGGCGAAGGTCGTCATGTCGCCCTTCGGGCGCTTGTCCATGATCTGCTGGCCTTCGATCATGTAGAACACGGTTTCCGCGATATTGGTGGCGTGGTCGCCGATCCGCTCGATGTTCTTGGCGCAGAACATCAGATGAATGCAGAACGAGATGTTGCGCGGATCTTCCATCATGTAGGTGAGCAGTTCGCGGAACAGCGAGGTGCAGATGGCGTCGACTTCCTCGTCGCCCTTCCAGACCGCCATCGCCGCCGGCAAATCGTGCGCCGCATAGGCGTCGAGTACGGATTTGACCTGCGACTGCACGAGGTCGGTCATGTGTTCGAGGCCGCGGATCAGCTTCAGCGGCTGGAAATCGCTCTCCAGCGCCGCGACCCGCTTGCCCATGTTCTTGGCCAGATCGCCGATCCGCTCGAGATCGGTGGCGACCCGCATGGCGCCGACGATCTCGCGCAGGTCCACCGCCATCGGCTGGCGCCGGGCGATGGTCAATACCGCGCGCTCCTCGATCACGCGCTGCAGATTGTCGATTTCGCCGTCGGCGGCGACGACGCGCTGGCCGAGCGCAACGTCCCTGCGGATCAGCGCATCGACGGAATCGACGATCATGCGTTCGGCGAGGCCGCCCATCTCGGCCACCAGCCGGGTCAATTCCTGCAGATCGCTGTCGAACGCCTTGGCGGTGTGTTCGGAACCCATCATGTGTTCTCCTTAGCCGAACCGGCCGGTAATGTAGTCCTGGGTGCGTCGATCGCTCGGCGAGGTGAAAATCCTGTTGGTGTCGTCGAATTCGATCAGTTCACCGAGATACATGAAGGCGGTCTTGTCGGAGACGCGCGCGGCCTGCTGCATGTTGTGGGTGACGATGGCGATGGTGTAGTCCTCGGCCAGTTCCTGGATCAATTCCTCGACCTTGGCGGTCGAGATCGGATCGAGCGCCGAGCACGGCTCGTCGAACAGGATCACCTCGGGCCGCACCGCCACCGTGCGGGCGATGCAGAGCCGCTGCTGCTGGCCGCCGGAAAGGCTCAAGCCCGAGGCGTTCAGCTTGTCCTTGACCTCGTTCCACAGCGCGCCGCCGCGCAGCGCCTTTTCGACCCGGCCGTCCATCTCGGACTTGGAGATCTTCTCGTAGAGCCGGATGCCGAACGCGATGTTCTCGTAGATCGTCATCGGAAACGGCGTCGGCTTCTGGAACACCATGCCGACGCGGGCGCGCAGCAGATTGAGATCGAGCTTGGGATCCAGGATGTTGGTCTGGTCGAGCATCAGCTGGCCGGTGGCGCGTTGTCCGGGATAGAGATCGTACATCCGGTTGAAGATCCGCAGCAGCGTCGACTTGCCGCAGCCGGACGGCCCGATGAAGGCGGTGACGCGATTGGTGCCCAGCGTGAGGTTGATGTTCTTCAGCGCGTGGTGCTCGCCATAGTAGAAGTTCAGGCCGCGGGCGGTAACCTTCGCCGGCGCCTCGGGCAGGGCCACCGGGGGAACCGATCCGCCGGCATGGCTCATCGATACAGAAATATCACTCATTTTGCGGTCCTCTCGGCGCCGAGCACGCGCGCGCCAATATTCAGGGCAAGTACGGTCAGGGTGATCAGCAAGGCCCCGCTCCAGGCGAGCTGCTTCCAGTATTCGTAGGGGCTCTGCACGAAGTTGTTGATGGTCACCGGCAGGTTGGCCATGGTCTTGGTCAGATCGAGGCTGAAGAACTGGTTGGAGAGCGCGGTGAACAGCAGCGGCGCGGTCTCGCCGGCGACGCGCGCGGTCGCCAGCAGCACGCCGGTAATCAGGCCGGAGCGCGCGGCACGGTAGGCAATGCGCTTGATGACGAGCGAGCGCGGCAGGCCGAGGGCGCTTGCCGCCTCGCGCAGCGGATTGGGCACCAGCAGCAGCATGTCCTCGGTGGTGCGCAGCACGACCGGAATCACGATCACCGCGAGCGCCAGCGCGCCCGCGATAGCCGAAAACCCGCTCATCGGGACCACCACCGCGCCGTAGACGAACAGGCCGATGATGATCGAGGGCGCGCTCAAGAGGATGTCGTTGATGAATCGGATCACCGAAGTGAGGCGATCGTTCCTGCCGTATTCGGCCAGATAAGTGCCGGCGAACAGGCCGAGCGGCGCGCCGATGCCCACCCCGATCAGGGTCATGATGGAGGAGCCGACGATGGCGTTGAGCAGGCCGCCCTCGGTCGATCCCGGCGGCGGGGTGTTCCGGGTGAAGAGCTGCACGCTGATGCCGGCGAGGCCGTTGTAGAACAGCGTGAACAGGATCAGCGCCAGCCAGGTGACGCCGAAGATCGCGGCGCCGAGGCACAGCAGTCTTACGATGATGTCGCGGCGGCGGCGGCGGCGATAAATCGGGTTCATGGCCTAGTTCCCCGCCTTCTTTTCCAGCCGCATCAGCATCAGCCGCGCCGCCGCCAGCACGAAAAACGTCAGCACGAACAACAGCAGGCCGAGCAGGATCAGCCCGGACTGATGCAGCCCGTCGCTTTCGGCGAATTCGGATGCGATCGCGGCCGAGATCGTGGTACCCGGCGAGAATACCGAACCGGTGATGCGGAACGCGTTGCCGATGATGAAGGTCACCGCCATGGTTTCGCCGAGCGCGCGGCCCAGCGCCAGCATGATGCCGCCGATGACGCCGACCCTGGTGTAGGGGATGACCACGTTGCGCACCACTTCCCAGGTGGTGCAGCCGACGCCGTAGGCCGCTTCCTTCAGCACCGGCGGCACGGTCTTGAACACGTCGACCGAAATAGCGGTGATGAAAGGCAGCACCATGATGGCCAGAATCAGCGAGGCATTGAACAGGCTGAGATAGGAAGGCGGACCCGCGAAAATCGTGTTGAGCACCGGAACGCTCTGGAAGGCATCGATGATCAGCGGCTGAAAATGATTGGCCAGGAACGGGCCCAGCACGAAGAAGCCCCACATGCCGTAGATGATCGACGGGATGCCCGCCAGCAACTCGATGGCCATGCCGATCGGCCGCCGCAGCCATTGCGGGCAGAGCTCGGTAAGGAAGATCGCGATGCCGAGGCCGACGGGAATGGCGACCATCATCGCGATCACCGAGGTCACGATCGTGCCGTAGAGCGGGCCGAGCGCGCCGAGCACCGGCGGATCGGCCGACGGCGCCCACCGCGCCGTCGTCAGGAACGAGAATCCAAATGCCATGAGGGCAGGCCAGGCACCGATGATCAGCGAAACAATGATGCCGCCGAGGATCAGCAGAACCGAGATCGCGCAGACCCGCGTGATCCAGTAGAAGCTAACGTCGCCGAGCTTGAAAGCATTGAGCGCTCGGGCGCGATCGTAAGGTCCGGCAGCTTCCATTACGTCGCCCTGAACGGCCATGTCTGCCACGCCAATCCCCTATCTAGTTCAAAGCGACAAGAAAGTCGCTACGCTTTCGGGCGATACTCACTGATGCATTACCCGGATCAGGCCGGTGCACCGGCGGTCATCAGCTCCCGGTCCGAGGCAGAGGGGCCCGGAATCCACACCCGACGGCGGTTATGGATTCCGGGCTCAGTCGCTTCACTGGCGCACCACAACAACGGGGTTGCGAGCCCAGTGCTTCCGGATCAGCTCTTGATGTCGGCCGACCAGGTCTTCTCGATCATCTTGACCACCGATTCCGGCATCGGAATGTAGTCGAGGTCTTCGGCCATCTTGTCGCCCTTGGAGAAGGCGTATTTGAAGAACTTGATGGCCTCGGCGGAGTTGGCCTTATCGACCGGCTCCTTGTGCATCAGAACGAAGGTCGATGCCGTGATCGGCCAGGACTTGTCGCCGGGCTGGTCGGTCAGGATCAGGTAATAGCCCGGAGCGTGTGCCCAGTCGGCATTGGCGGCGGCCGCCTTGAACGTCTCCATGGTGGGCTCCACCGTCTTGCCGGCCTTGTTGACCATCGTGGTGTAGGTCAGCTTGTTCTGCTTGGCGTAGGCGTATTCGACGTAACCGATCGAGTTCTTGGTCTGGCCGATGTTGCCGGAGACGCCTTCGTTGCCCTTGGCGCCAACGCCGACCGGCCACTCGACGGCGGTGCCCTCACCAACCTTGGATTTCCAGTCGGGGCTGACCTTGGAGAGATAATCGCTGAAGTTGAAGGTGGTGCCCGATCCGTCCGAACGGTGAACGACGGCGATCGCCGCCGACGGCAGCTTCAGTTTCGGATTGAGCTTCTTGATCGCCGGATCATCCCATTTGGTGATCGTGCCGAGATAGATCTTGGCGAGCGTATCGCCGTCCAGCGCCATGTCGCCGGCCTTGACGCCGTCGATGTTCACCACGGGAACGATCGCGCCCATGATCATCGGCCACTGGGCGAAGCCGTCCTTCTCGAGCTGGGCGACCGTCAGCGGCATATCGGTGGCGCCGAAGGTCACGGTCTTGGCCTGGATCTGCTTGATGCCGGCGCCGGAGCCGATCGACTGGTAGTTCACTCCGTTGCCGGATTCCTTCTTGTAGGCATCCGCCCATTTCGACAGAACCGGATAGATAAAGGTCGAGCCGGCGCCGGTGATGTCGGCGGCGAACGCAGACGTCGACGCGGCGACCATGCCGGCAGCGACGATAGCTTTCACGAAATTCATAGTTGGTCTCCCTGGTGAGCGAAGCGCCGCATGCGCCCGATCGCGCTCACACGCGCCCGTTTAAATACGGGACGCGCAGCTTTTACGAAGGTTTGGTGACGTCTGGATGACAGCACCAAGCAATTGAAATCGCTTGGTTTTAGACCGACACCGGAATTTTTGCCTGGGGAAAACAGGCGGTGAAGGTTGCACCCTGTTTGGGCACGCTTTCGATCAAAAGCCGGCCGCGATGGCGGTTAACGATATGTTTGACCAGCGATAAACCCAGGCCCGTGCCGCCCTGCGCGCGGCTGTCGCCGACGTCCACCCGGTAGAACCGCTCGGTAAGCCGCGGCAGGTGTTCGGGCGCGATGCCGGGGCCGAAATCGCGCACCATGACCCGCACTTCCGGCACGCCCTCGTTCGACATCGCCGGACTGAGCGAGACGACGACCTTGCCGCCGGAGGCGCCGTATTTCAGCGCGTTCTCGACCAGGTTCTCGAACAGCCGCAGCAGTTCCTCGCGATCGCCCGCGATCACGACCGGCGTCTCCGGAAGCTGGATATCGATCGCGACCTGACGCTCGCGTGCCAGCGATTCCAGCCCGTCCGCGACCTGCCGGATGATCGGGACGATATCCACCAGCGTATCGGGGCGGACATGGGCGGAGAGTTCGACCCGCGACAGCGACAACAGATCGTCGATCAGCCGCGCCATTCGCGTCGCCTGGGTGTGCATGATGCCGAGGAAGCGCTCGCGCGCCCTGGGATCGTCCTTGGCCGGTCCCTGCAGCGTATCGATGAAGCCCGACAGCGCCGCCAGCGGCGTGCGCAGTTCATGGCTGGCATTGGCGACGAAGTCGGCGCGCATTTCCTCGACCCGGCGCAGCGGCGTCTGATCATGGAAGGTCATCAGCATGCATCTCTCGGTGCCGCCGAACAGCGTCGGCACCGGCACCGGGGTGATGATCAGTTCCATCCAGCGGTCGACCGGAACGTGATCGAGATAGGTAGCGCGCCGGGGTTCCGTGGTCGCGATGGCCTCGCGCAGCGCGGTGATGATCTCGGGCGAGCGCAGCGCGAACTGGGCGAGTTCGTTCTTGCGCAGCGCCGGCGCGAGCTGCGCCGCCGCGGCGTTGAGGTGGATGACGCGGCCGGCGCGATCGAGCAGCACCGCGGGGTCCGGCATGCCGGCAACGATGGCGCTGACGGCGGCGGTTTCGACCGGACTGGCGGTTCCGCGGACGTCTTCGCGGGAAGCGACGGCATCGTGCAAGCGCCACGGCACCAGCGCGGCGGCGGCGATGCAGCCGAACACCGTCGCGGCGTGGACCGCCAACAATTCGCCGAACACGACCAGCACGGCGAGCGCGAGGCCGGCGGCGAGCAGGATGATGGCCGAATGCCGCAACCGGTCCGGCCACGGCGAATAGAAGGAAGAAGAAGGAGCGTCTAGTGCCATTGGACCGGCTGTCTCCCCGTTCGGGCCCTCAATCGTCAGGCGCCCTTGTCGCCGCGCTCCCGCACGTAGGCGGCCTCGCGGGCCGGCTCCGCATCGAGCCGCGGCGGCGCCGCCTGGCGCAAGCGCTTCATTCGCGTACCTATTATAACCTCTCGAAACGTCAGCAAGATTACAGATATGACGAAGGGGGCAAGATAATAAAGGACCCGAAACAGCAGCATCCCCGCCAGCAGCTCTTCCCGGTCCATCTGCCACAGCCCGACCAGCATGGCGGCGTCGAACACCCCGAGCCCGCCGGGGGAATGGCTGGCGAAGCCCAGCAGCGTCGCCGAGACGAAGATCACCGCGACCACGACGAAGCCGAGGTTGGGCTCATCCGGCACCAGCACGTACATCGCAAGCGCGCAGAAGCCGAGGTCGACGATCCCGATCACGATCTGCAGCAGCGTCAGCGGGCCGCCCGGCAGCACCACCGTCCAGGGCCCGCGGCCAACCCCTCGCGGCTGGGTCCAGACCCAGACCACATAGCCCACCAGCCCCAGAATGATCAGGATCGCGGCGATGCGGTTCAGCCAGGGCGGCAGCTGATCGATCGATGTCGCCGCTTCCGGGTGAAAGGCGATCCCCAGCCCCAGCACCGCGGCATTGCCGAGCCAGAACGTCAGGCCGGCCAGGAAGCAGATCTTGGCGACGTCGATCGCATTCAGCCCCCAGGCGGAATAGATGCGATAGCGCACCGCGCCGCCGGTGAAGACGCTGGCCCCGACATTGTGCCCGATCGAGTAGCTGGTGAAGGCCGCGAGCGCGTTGATGCGGTAGGGAATCTCGCCGCGGCCGATCGCGCGAACCGCGAACCAGTCATAGAAGGTCAGCGTGAAATAGCCCATGGCGACAAACAATGCCGCCAGCGCGATCTGGCGGGGCTCGGTCTGCTTGATGGCCTCGACGACCTCTTCGACGTCGATGCCCCGCAGCATGTGGTAGAGCACGTAGCACGCGATCCCGATGACCGTGACGCTGACGACGACACCCAGCTTATGCAGGATTTGCTTCTGGCGCAGAAACGAGATCGCCCTGCGTATTGCTTCCAGCATCTAGACCTCGAATTGCGATCCCGCGACGACGGCACCTGAGCGGGCGCCGGCAGCGCCGCACTTGCTCCCAGGCACGACGTGGTAGCGTGTTTTGGGCCGGAGTGGAATTCGCATGATGGGAATAATACGCGCTCCTTCAATATATTAGGGGTGTTTACGGGAGTTCGTGATGCCGGACTGCACAGTTTTGCTGCATTCGCCGCGCCACCGTAAAGCCCGCAGGCCCCAAACCAGCGCAGCAGGCGGTGAAGTTTTCGTGAAAATCAGGCGGCCCGCCTCGCCGCCAGTCGCTGGAAATACGCATCCAGATCCGGTCGATGACCGGGAGATGATTCAGCGTGCCGTGGCCCGATTGAAGGCGGCGCCGCGGCCGCGCGATATTGCTCAGGCGGGCGGCGCGCTGCGCGAGAGCACCCAGTCGCGCAGCCACGATCCCACCGCGCAGCCCAGCAGATAGATCGCCAACATGGTGAGACCGAGATCGAGCCAGTAGCCGGGGCGGCCGGGGATCACATGCGCCAGCGCGGATGCGGTCAGCGCCGCGACCAGTACCGCGAGCCACCGCGCCGTCCGCTTCGATACGCCCTGGCTGCGCTGAACGACCGCGATCCAGCCCATGGCCAGACCGAGCAGCGCGGATGCCAGCAGCCAGCCCCAATAAAATGCCACGAGATATGCCATTCGCCTACCTCACCAGGAATTCGATGCGGCGGTTCCGCGCCTTGCCTTCGTCGGTATCGTTGGACGCGACCGGCTTCGTGCTGCCATAGCCCGTCGCCGTGAACCGGTTCGCGGGCAGGCCCGCCCTGACCAGATAATCCGTCACGGACTGCGCGCGCTTTTCGGACAGCGCCTGGTTGAAGGCCTCGTCGCCGTCGGTATCGGTATGTCCGGCGATCTCGATATTGGCCGTCGGACAGCGCATCGCGGTCTCGATCAGGCGGTCGAGCAGGCCGGCGGAATCCTGATCGATGCCGGCGCGCCCGGGTTCGAAGCGGATTTTTCCCTTGGCGAGCAGTTCCGAGAACAGCTGCTGACATACGGTGGGATCGACGGGCGCCGCGGCGGGCTTGACCGAGATGTCGGCCTTGACCCGCCAGCCTTCCGGGAAATCCCTGGCAAGGCTGGCGCGGATCTGCGTCACCGCGGCGTCGTAGAATGCGTCGCCCGAGAGTTTGATCTCCCGATCGGTCACCACCAGCGTCCCGGTCGACAGCCGCGACAGCGCGCCCAGCGCCGGCACCACCGCGCTGACGAATCCGCTTGGCGCGCCGATCGAGGCCTTGAGATTGTCGACGACCTTCTCGCTGAAGAACTTGCGCCCGGCGGCCGCGATGATCGCGGCGTGGACATTGTTGTCCGGAACGTAGCCGGTCAGCGTCAGCGTCAGCGCCACCGGATCCTTGTAGGCCTGGAAGACATAGGGCGGCGCCCTGATGTCGAGGGCGCCGACCGAAAAGCCCTCGGGCAGATTCTTCAGGGCGGTCGCGATCGCTTCGCGGCCGCCGAGGTCGCGCGCCATGCCGGAAAGGCTGACCTTGCTGTCCGAAATCGTGATCTTGCCTTCCTTCAACTTCGCGATCTGGCCGACGAGCAGCAAGGCCGCATTGTCGAAGCGTGGCGGCGCGCCCCGCGCCATCTGCATCTGATCGACGACCTCCACGCCGCCAAGCGCCGCGCGGGCGGCCTCGAGCAATTTGCCCTTGCTGGCCGGCAGCGGCGCACTGCCGCCCAGCGTGACCCTGGCGACGTCGCGCTCGGCCGACCAGACGTACGGCTTGGCTTCGGGAACGAGGCGGGTTTCGTCGCTGACCAGCCGCACGCCCGGCACGGCTTCGACCGCCGCGACCGCGCCGCGGCGGCCCTCGTCCGAGAAGGCGTCGGCGGCAAGGCTGACATCGCGGCCGGAGACCTCGATCCGCGTCTTGTCGAGGACGGTATCCTTAAGGGCCGATGCAGAGCGGGCGGCCAGGTCGGCTTCCAGGGGCGCGGTGCTGGTCCAGGCCGCGATAGCCCAAAAGACGACCAGTGGAATTGTGCCCGGCCACCATTTGCTGCTCCACTTGAAAAGTCCGTGCATTCGATGTCCCGCGGGGCCTGGCGCCCCGTTTCCGAAGTTCGTGAGCAATCGCGGCGTCCCCTGACACGAGCTTCGGAAACAAAGGGGGCACTGGCAACACTATGATTCCAGTGCCGCTTTTCGATTTGGCGTTCCCGATCCGAATTCGCGGAGCCGGTGCAGGAACTTCAAATCGGCGACACTGGGAACAGAGAGAAAACAAACCCTTGCGGGGCTGTCAAACCCGAAATCACGCAGGCAACGTCCGGTTAACCGACCGCGGCGCGGATAACCGTTTGTTCAGCGGTTTGCCGCTAGTTTCGCCGTTGCACCCGAACCGGCCGGCTATTTCAGAATGAAGCAGTTTCGCAACCAAATCATCCGCGCCGGACTCGGAGCGCTGTACTTCACCGGGGCGCATCATCTGCTGCGGCCGATCCTGTCCGGCGCCGGCGCCGTTTTCATGCTGCATCATGTCCGCCCGCACCGCGACGCCGGGTTCCGGCCCAATCGTCATCTCGAGGTGACGCCGGAGTTCCTGCGAGCGATGCTGTCGCACCTTCGCTCGCGCGACATCGACATCGTCACCCTGGACGAGTTGCATCAGCGGCTGGTCGAGCGCAATTTCTCGCGGCGTTTTGCCTGCTTCACCCTCGACGATGGTTATCGCGACAACCGGGATTTCGCGCTGCCCGTGATGCGGGAATTTGGCGCCCCCTTTACCGTCTATGTCGCCAGCGATTTCGCCGAAGGCACCGGCCGGCTGTGGTGGATCGCGCTGGAGATGGTGATCGCCGGGGCCGCCGTGATCGAAGCCAGGATCGGCGATGTCGCGACCCGCCTCGATGCCTCGACGCCGGCCGCCAAGCAGGCGGCGTTCGACCGTCTGCACGACTGGCTGCGCGCCCTGCCGGGCGAGCACGATGTCCGGCGCGAAATCACCGCGCTGTGCGCGCGTCACGGCGTCGACGAAACCGCGATCGCCCGCGATCTCTGCATGTCCTGGGACGAGCTGAAGGCGTTCGCCGACGATCCTTTGGTCACCATCGGCGCGCATTCCATCACCCATTGCAACCTCGCCAAGCAGAGCGAGGAGATCGCGCATCAGGAGATGACGACGAGCCGGGCCCGAATCGAAGACGCCCTGCAGCGCCCGGTTCTGCATCTCGCCTATCCCTATGGCGACAGGCACGCGGCCGGTCCCCGCGAATTCGCGCTGGCGCGCGCCGCCGGATTCAAGACCGCGGTGACGACCCGGCCGGGCATGATCTTCCCGGAAAACGCCGGCGCACCTGACCGCGCTGCCGCGGGTCTCGCTCAACGGCAACTACCAGGACACGCGCATCCTGTCGGTCCTGACCTCGGGCGCGGCCACCGCGATGTGGAACGGCTTTCGGCGCGTCGACGCGGCGTAAATGATTTGGTCGTCCCCGCGAGCGCGGGACGACGAACTTGACCTTCCTTGACACGCTCCATCGCCGCGCCCAGAACCGTGCAAATCCAACGGAGGAACGCATGTTCAAGGATCTGTTTTCGCTTGAGGGCCGCGTGGCGCTGGTGACGGGGGGATCGCGCGGCATCGGCAAGATGATCGCGGCCGGCTTTCTCGCCCAGGGCGCGGCCAGGGTTTACATCACCGCGCGCAAGGCCGCCCCGTGCGAAGCCACCGCCAAGGAGCTTGCGGCCGAATATGGCGGCGAATGCATCGCGCTGCCGATCGATATTTCCACCATGACCGGCATCGAGATGCTGGCCTCGGAGATCAGGAAGCGCGAGCCGAAGCTCGACATCCTCGTCAATAACGCCGGCGCGGCGTGGGGCGCGGATTTCGACGAATTTCCGGAAAGCGGCTGGGACAAGGTGATCAACCTCAACCTCAAGACGCCGTTCTTCCTGACCAAGGCGCTGGCGGCGCCGCTGCGCGCCGCCGCTACGGCGGAGAAGCCGGCCAAGGTCATCAACATCGCCTCGATCGACGGCATCTTCGTCAACCCGATGGAGACCTATTCCTACGCCGCCAGCAAATCGGGCCTGATCCACCTGACCCGCCGGATGGCGGTGAAGCTGATCAAGGACCACATCGTGGTGACGGCGATCGCGCCGGGACCGTTCAAATCCGACATGAACAAGGCGGCGCGCGACAACGCCGACGAGGTGGCGACGCGGGTACCCTCGGGGCGCATCGGCACCGATGAGGACATGGCGGGGGCCGCGATCTATCTCGCCTCGCGCGCCGGCGATTACGTGGTCGGCGCCACCATCGCGGTCGACGGCGGCATCGTCTACGCCAATGCGGGGATCAAGGGCGACGGCTGGGATTAGGGGGCTATCGGAGATCCGCTCCCTCGCCCCGCTCTTGCGGGGAGAGGGTTGGGGTGAGGGGCTGCTTCAACGAGTTGAACTCGCGGACAGTCCCCCTCACCCGCCCGACCGCGCTACGCTTCGCCGGGCGACCTCTCCCCGCAAGCGGGGCGAGGTGAAGAACCTCAGGTCTCGATCTTCACATACTCGAAGTCGCCGGGCTTGTTGTCGATCCCGACCTTGGGCGGCGAGATCCACGGCGCGTAGCCGCCGACCTCGGTCACCGGCGTCATCAGCGAACCGATAAAATCGCCGTCGTCGGTGGAAGGCAGCCAGTCGCTCTTGCGCTTGTTCCAGGTGGCATCGTCGATCAGCACGCCGTCCGGCGTGGCGTGGACGTCCCTGAACTCGCCGATCTGGCGGTGGAACGCGACGTTCGGCAGCGACAGCCTGAAATCGTAGCCGGCGGTCGAGATGATCTTGTTCCAGCGCAGCATGCCCTTGACGCAGTCCTGGCTGTAGTCGTCGCGCAGCCGCATGTTGAGCGCGGTCAACGCCGGCTCGTCGACGCGCTTGATCTCGCCGTTCACGAGCTTGAGCACCGGATAGGTGTCGTGCTCGAGGCGGTGATCGTCCTTGATCTGGGTCTCGTGGTAGCGGCCCTTGATGCCGGAATTGAAGGCATTGGCGGCGTTGGTGGACACTTCCGAGCCGAACAGATCGAGCGACAGCGTGTAATGCAGGTTCAACTTCTTCTGGATGGTCGGAAGGTCGATCACCCCGAGCGCGCGGACCTTTGCGATGTCGGCGGGATCGCTGATCCCGGCGGCGCGCATCGCCTCGCAGGTCCGCTGCACGATGCGGCTGATGCCGGTCTCGCCGACGAACATGTGGTGCGCCTCTTCGGTCAGCATGAAGCGGCAGGTGCGCGACAGCGGATCGAAACCGGATTGCGCCAGCGAGTGCAGCTGCATCTTGCCGTCGCGGTCGGTGAAATAGGTGAACATGAAGAACGACAGCCAGTCCGGCGTCGCCTCGTTGAAGGCCCCCAACATGCGCGGTGAGTCGGCGTCGCCCGAACGGCGGCGCAGGAGTTCGTCCGCTTCCTCGCGCCCGTCGCGTCCGAAGTATTTCTGCAGCAGGTAGACCATCGCCCACAGATGGCGGCCTTCCTCGACATTGACCTGGAACAGATTGCGCAGGTCATAGAGCGAGGGCGCGGTCTTGCCGAGATGGCGCTGCTGTTCGACCGAGGCCGGCTCGGTGTCGCCCTGGACCACGACGAGGCGGCGCAGCAGGGCGCGATACTCGCCCGGCACTTCCTGCCAGGCCGGCTCGCCGTAGTGCTGGCCGAACGGAATGACGCGGTTCTCTTCCTGCGGGGCAAGCAGGATGCCCCAGCGATATTCCGGCATCCTGACATAGTCGAACTTGGCCCAGCCGCGCGGATCGACCGAATAGGCGGTGCGCAGATAGACCAGCGACTGCTGAAAGCCCTCGGGCCCCATGTCGCTCCACCAGTTCATGTAGCCGGGATGCCAGCCTTCGAGGGCTTTGAGCACCTGCCGATCCTCGCTGAGATTCACGTTGTTGGGAATCTTGGTCGAGTAATCGACGTTCATGATGTTGACGTTCATGGCGGGGCCTCCGGTGTTGGAGCAATTGCGTTCTGGTTGGCGAATAGCGAGCAGCGAATGGCCAACAGGGAAGGAAAACCATTCGCTGTTCGCTACTCGCCATTCGCCTCTTACACTCTCGTCATATCGAACTGCGCCTTCTGGCCGGTGCCGTAGCGGCGCAGCGCGCCGTTCTCGCCGACCGCGTTGGGGCGCTGGAAGATCCAGTTCTGCCACGCCGTCAGGCGGGAGAAGATTTTCAATTCCATGGTTTCGGGCCCGGCGAAGCGCAAATTGGCTTCCATGCCGGTGAGGCCGTCGGGCGAGAAGCTGGCGCGCTCCTCGAAGAACACCCTGATCTCGTCGTCCCAGTCGATATCGTCGAGCGCGAAGGTGACGAGGCCGAGCGCTTCGGCTTCCTCGGCATCGAGCGCCTTGCCGATCGTCGCCTGCGCGCGCTCCAGATCGGACGGGTCGGCCTGGTAGCGCGACTGCAGCCGCGTGATTCCGTGGCTCATCGGATAGGGACCGAAATTCATCGCGGTCAATTCGATCGCCGGCGGCGGACGGTTGTCGCCCTGCTTGTGGCCGATCAGCATGTAGGAGCGGTCGGCGGCGAACACGAGTTCGGCCAGCGTGCCGGCGAAGCACGAGCCCGGCTCGACCAGCGTCACCAGCGTGCGCGAGGTGACGTCGATGCGCTTGAGCACCCGCTTCCAGTATTGCCTGATCTCGTTGACCAGCCAGTGCGCCTTGTTGGCTTCGAGGAAGGCGTCGCAGGCCAGCACGTTGGCGCGCTCGCCGTGCGACTTGAACACCAGCATCGCGGTTTCGAGTTCGTTGATGCGCAGATGCAGGATCGCGTCGTCGAGTTCGCGCGCCACCTGCAGCGGCCAGAACGACGGCCCCAGCGCGATCATGCCGGCGACGTCGGCGGGCGGAGCGGCTTCCGGCGCCTTGATCGAAATGGTGGCGATGCGCTGCGTGCGGTCGATATCGACGCTGACCAGGCCATAGCGGATGCTGTTTTCGTCGATGGTTCGGGTCAACGGCGTCAGCGCAATGCCCTTGCCGTTGCCGTTGCGCTTCGAGGCGGCAGCGAATTCCTTTGCCCGCTCGGCGACTTTCGTCTCCAGCTTGCTGTTCGGCACGATCTCGTCGACCAGGCGCCACTGCACCGCGCGCTTGCCCTTGATGCCTTCCTCGATGGTGCAGAAATAATCGGCGTGGTCGCGCCGCACCTTGCGCTTGTCGACCACCCGCGTCAGCCCGCCGGTGCCCGGCAGCACCGCCAGCAGCGGCACCTCCGGCAGCGCCACCGCGGCTGCGCCGTCATCGGCGAGGATGATGTGATCGGTCGCCAGGGCGAGTTCGTAGCCGCCGCCGGCCGCGGTGCCGTTGACGATCGTGATGAAACGCTGGCCGGAATTCTCCGATGAATCCTCCAGCCCGTTGCGGGTCTCGTTGGTGAACTTGCAGAAATTGACCTTGTGGGCGTGGGTGGCGCCGGCCAGCATCCGGATATTGGCGCCGGCGCAGAACACCCGGTTCTTGCCCGACCGCAGCAGCACCACCTTCACTTCGGGGTGTTCGAAGCGCAGCCGCTGCACCGCGTCGGCGAGTTCGATATCGACGCCGAGGTCGTAGGAATTCAGCTTGAGCTGATAGCCCTCGAACAGTCCGCCGTTCTCGTCGACGTCCATGGTCAGCGTCGCGACGTCGCCATCGACATGGAGCTTCCAATGCCGGTAGCGCGACGGATCGGTCTGGAAATCGATGTATTTCGCGCCGCCGGCGAGAACGCGATCTTCACCGGGCTTTTCGCCAGCCATCGGGCCACCCTCACCTGTTTTGGATTATCTCGGTTAATATGCACAATAATGCATGTTGCGGAAGTCGTCTAGCCCTTTTTGGGGCATCAACCGGCATTTTGCTTCATATCCGGCCGACGGCGCCGATGGCAACCCAATCGGCCTTGGACAGGACCGGCAGCGTCAACTTCGCCTTCAGAAGCCCCGCAAGGGCGGCCGAGGGAAAGCCATCGACGAAACCGCCGCCGGCGGCGGCCGCCCTGCGAGCGCCCAGCGCATTGAGTTCGCCAAGCGCCTCGCCCAACAGCCGCGCGGCGGCGTGCGGCTTCATCATCCGCAAGCGCAGATTGGCATTGGCGATCTGGATGCAGGCCCGCAGCAGGATCCGCTCGCGGCCGCCCTGCGGTGCCGCGGCCCACACCGTCTCCAGCACCTCCTGCGATTCCCAGAAATAGCCGCTGTCGTTGAGGGCTATTCCGTAGCGCAGCGCCGGATGCCGCGCCGGGACGAAGTCGCGGAATCGCGAGGGCACCAGGAGCTTGACCTGGGCCAGCGTTTCGTAATCGGCGTCGGCTTCGTCGGTTTCACCGGGGACATAGGCCCAGCGCGGCAGCGGCAGGTTGGCGGGCGACCGGATGCTCATCGGTGCATCGCCGCGGCCAATGCGTTACGCCGCCCGCCCCCGCGCGCCTTCATGCATGTGCAGAATGCGGTCAGCGAATTCCGATATCGCATGGAGCGTCGCCTCCGGCGCTTCGCGATGCGGCGAATGTCCGGCGCCCGGGATGATCGTCACATCGACCGGACAATAGCACTCTTCCTGCGCAATCTCGATCTGGCGGATCGTCCCATATTGATCGTCGGCGCCCTGCAGGATCGCCACCGGTACGCGGATATAGGCGAGATACTCCGAAATATCCCAGCTGCGAAACTTCGGGTCGAGCCAGGCGCCGTTCCACCCGTAGAACGCGTTGTCGACATCGCCGTGCCAGCGCGCCAGTTTTGTCTTCAGATTGGTGGTTTCGTACGCCTGCTTGATGCCGGCGATCGACGTCACCGAAACATCTTCCACGATGAAATGCGGCGCGATCATCGCAACGGCGCGGACGCGGTGGTCGGGCACGCCGCCGGCATAGATCGCCGCGATCGAGGCGCCGTCGGAATGCCCGAGCAGCAGCCCGCGGCGGAAGCCGATCCGGTCGAGCAGCTTTGGCAGCACGTCGAGCGCTTCGATATGCATGTAGTCGAGCGGGCGCGGCAGTGCGACCTTGGTCGAGGCGCCGTAGCCCGCGCGCGAATAGGCGAACACGCCGGTCGAGGTGGCGGCCTGAAGCTTTTCCGGAAAGTCGCCCCACAGTCCGGCCGAGCCGAGACCTTCGTGCAGCATGACGATGGTGGGCGCGTCTTCCGGCGCCGGACCGATCATGCGGTATTCGAGGTCGGAGGCGCCGACGCCGAGGAAGCCGGTGGGGGAGAGAGCGGTCATGTTTTACTGATCCGTCATTCCGGACAGTTCGCAAAGCGAACTGATCCGGAATCCCGAGCTGATTTTGCCGATCGAGATTCCCCGATGTGCAATTGCACATCAGGGTTCGCGCCGACGCGCGCCCCGGAATGACGAGACTTCATTTGCTCGCCCCTTCCCGCAACTTGAACCTTTGAATCTTCCCGGTCGCGGTTTTCGGCAAGGACTTCGACGACATCGATCCAGCGCGGATATTTCCACACCCCGATCTTCTGCTTGACGTATTCCTTCAGCGCCTCGTGCAGGCCTTCGGTTGCAGCGCCCGATCGCAGCACCACGTAGGCCTTCGGCTTCAGGAGCCCTTCCGGATCGGCTTCCGGCACCACCGCGGCTTCCAGCACCGCGGGATGGGTGATCAGCGCGCTCTCGACCTCGAACGGCGACACCCAGATGCCGGACACCTTGAACATGTCGTCGCTGCGGCCGCAGAAGGTGTAGCGGCCGTCGGCGTCGCGAATGTATTTGTCGCCGGTGCGGGTCCAGTAGCCCTCGAAGGTCGAGCGGGTCTTGCTGCGCTGGTTCCAGTAGCCCTCGCCGGCCGAGGGCGCGTGCACCAGCATTTCGCCGACTTCGCCGTCGGCCACGTCATTGCCGGCCTCGTTCACCAGCCGCACCTGATAGCCCGGCACCGGACGGCCCGAGGTGCCGTATTTGATGTCGCCGGGCGAATTCGACAGGAAGATATGCAACAGCTCGGTCGAGCCGACGCCGTCGAGAATGTCGACGCCGAAGCGCGCCTTCCAGGCATTGCCGACCGATTCCGGCAGCGCCTCGCCGGCGGAGGTGCAGATCCGCAAGCGAGAGCCGCCGCGTTCATTCTTCAGGGCCTCGTCGTGCAGCATCGCGGAAAACAGCGTCGGCACCCCGAAGAAGATGCTGGGATTGTATTTGTTCATCAGCGCGAACATCAGCGCCGGCGTCGGCCGTTCGGAATTGAGAATTGTAGTGGCGCCGACCGACATCGGAAAGGTCAGCGCGTTGCCCAGCCCATAGGCGAAGAACAGCTTGGCCGCCGACAGCCCGACATCGTCCTCGCGAATGCCGAGCACCTGTCGGGCATAGGTGTCCGCGGTCGCGGCGAGGTTGGCATGCAGATGCCGCACGCCCTTGGGCATCCCGGTCGAACCCGACGAATACAGCCAGAACGCCGGCTCGTCGGCATGGGTCGCAACCGTCGCGAAACTGTCGCTCTCGCCGGCGAGTTCGTCGGACAGTTTCTTGTAGCCGTGCGCATCGTTGCCGCAAACCACGACGTGATCGAGATCCTGCATCCGCCCGACCATGTCCTTGACCACAGGCAATAGCGCTTCGGAAATGAACAGTACCCGGGCGCGGCAATCCGCCAGCACGTAGGCGTATTGATCCGACGTCAAAAGCGTATTGAGCGGCACCGGCACCACGCCGGCGCGGATCGCGCCGAGAAACACGGCCGGGAAATCGACCGTGTCGAGCATGATCATGGCGACGCGCTCCTCGCGGCGGACGCCGAGGCGGCGCAGCATGTTGGCGACGCGGCAGCTTTGCTTCTGCAGTTCGCCATAGGTCAGGTCGGAGACGGTGTCGGTGAAGGCGAGTTTTGCCCCGCGGCCCTCGTCGACATTGCGGTCGAGCAGCCAGGTCACCGCGTTGTAGGAACCGGACATGTCGTTCATGCCGCGCCCCTGAAGCCTAAGCGTGTCACGACACTTCCTCCCCGCTTTTAAGAATTATAATTCATAGAAAGCCACTGCGGGAGCTTGCTGTCAATCCTTCTCGGCACTATGTTTCCGGATACGCGCGCTTCGCCGCCAGGACCGTAACAGCGGACATGACCGAAACTCCCGATCCAGAGGCCGACTTCCTCGAGCAGCTCGGCCAGCGCGTCCGCACCATGCGTGCGCTGCGCGGCATGTCGCGCAAGGTGCTGGCAAAAGTCTCCGGCATTTCCGAACGCTATATCGCGCAGCTCGAAAGCGGCAAGGGCAACGTCTCGATCGTGCTCTTGCGCCGGGTGTCGGATGCGATGGCTGCGCATCTCGAGGATCTCATTCCCGTCAGCGAGCCGTCGCCGGACTGGCCGGTCATCCGTGATCTCCTGCGCAAGGCAAGCCCGAGCCAGATCGCGCGGGCCAAGGATGTGCTGTCGGGCCAAGGCGGAGCGGCGCAGCGGCGGATGTCGTTTGCCGGCATCGCCCTGATCGGCCTGCGCGGCGCCGGCAAATCCACGCTTGGCAAGATGCTGGCGAGGAAGATCGGCTGGAGTTTCGTCGAGCTGAACAAGGAGATCGAGCGCGAGAACGGCCTGTCGGTCGCCGAGATCATCGCGCTCTACGGCCAGGAAGGTTTCCGGCGCATGGAGCAGGCCGCACTCGGCCAATTGCTGGAGCGAAAAGAACCGATGGTGCTGGCGACCGGCGGCGGCATCGTCTCCGAGCCCTTGACCTTCGACCTGATCCTGTCGTCGTTCTACACCATCTGGGTCAAGGCCGAGCCGGAAGAGCACATGGCGCGGGTGCGCGGCCAGGGCGATCTGCGCCCGATGGCCGACGACCGCTCGGCGATGGCGGAACTGCGCACCATCCTGAAGAGCCGCGAGCCGCTCTACGCCCGCGCCAGCGCCGTGGTCGACACCGCGGGGCTGAGCGTCGACGCCGCCGCCGCGCGCCTGGTCGAGGCGGTGGCGCCGGTGCTGCAGAGCGAGCCGCGAATGTTCGCGCGGGGGTGAGGCTTCGTGTCCCGGACGGGTCGCGAATTTCCCGATTTCCCGACCTCGCGCTTTTTCGCCAATCGCGATACTTCTCGCGCATGAAACTGCTGTTCCTCCATGGCGCGCCCGCGGCCGGCAAACTGACGGTCGCCAAAACATTGCTCGAAATCGTGCCCGGGCGGCTGTCCGACAATCACGCGGCGATCGATCTGGCGCGGACGATCTTCGATTTCGGCGCTCCCGGATTCTGGGAGCTGGTGCATGGCGTCCGGTGCGCGGCCTTTGACGCCGCCGCGGAGCACGGGGTTGCGCTGCTCGTCACCACCTTCTGCTACGCCGAGCCTGACGACCGCCGCCAATACGAAAATTTCGAAGAGATCATGCAGCGGCGCGGCGGAAAATTGCTTCCGGTGTTCCTGCACTGCTCCAGGGAAGAGGCCGCGCGCAGGGTCGCCAGTCCCGATCGGGTCGAACGGCGCAAGATGACCTCAGCGGAAGACCTGAACAGAGAGCTCGACACGTACGACTTCGCGCCGGTGCCGCGACCCGATTGCCTCAAGCTGGATACCGGGGCGAGGCCGGCGGCGGCGACCGCGCGGGAGATCGTCAGCCACTTCGGGCTCAATGCGCAGGCGCCATATCGCGGCGAGGCACCGTGATCAAGGAAAGCGCTTGCCTGCGGCGGCGAGCCTAGTAATTTGATTTCGAACGCGTATTCGATCCCGCGATCAATTCCGTTCGCCAGGAGACGCCCCGCCATGATGAGCCAGGAACAGAACGACCTGATCACCCGGACGGGTGCCAAGGATCCGTGCGGGAAACTGATGCGGATGTACTGGCAGCCGGCGGCGCTGGTGGATGAGCTGGCCGGCCCGCGCCCGGTGCGGCCGGTCAAATTGCTCGGCGAGGATCTGGTGCTGTTTCGCGACGAACGGGGAGCTTACGGCCTGATCGAGCGGCACTGCGCGCATCGCGGCGCCGACCTCGCCTTTGGGCGGCTGGAAAACGGCGGCCTGCGCTGCGCCTTCCACGGCTGGCTGTTCGACGCCACCGGCCAGTGCCTCGAAACGCCGGCCGAGCCCACGGACTCGCAGCTCTGCAAAGGCATCCGGCAGCGCTCTTACCCGGTGGTCGAGAAGAGCGGCATCCTCTGGGCCTTTCTCGGCGAAGGCGAGCCGCCGGCGTTTCCGGAGATCGACTGTTTCGTGGCGCCGGACAGCCACACCTTCGCGTTCAAGGGCCACGTCAACTGCAACTGGCTGCAGGCGCTGGAAGTCGGCATCGATCCCTCGCATGCCTCGTTCCTGCATCGCTTCTTCGAGGACGAGGATACGTCAGGCGCCTACGGCAAGCAGTTCCGCGGCGCTTCCGCCGGCAGCGACCTGCCGATGACGAAGATCTTGCGCGAATACGACCGGCCGATCATCAATGTCGAGCAGACCGAATACGGCCTGCGGCTGATCGCGCTGCGCCAGATCGACGACGAGCGCACCCATGTCCGCGTCACCAACCAGCTGTTCCCGCATGGCTTCGTCATTCCCATGAGCACGGAGATGACGATCTCGCAGTGGCACGTGCCGATCGACGACGAGAACTGCTACTGGTATGCGATCTTCACCAGCTATGCGACGCCGGTCGACAAGGCGAAGATGCGCGACCAGCGCCTCGAACTCTACGAGCTGCCGGACTATCGCTCGCGCAAGAACAAGTCCAACGACTACGGCTTCGATGCGCAGGAGCAGGCGACCGCGACCTATACCGGCATGGGCTCGGACATCAACGTGCACGACCAGTGGGCGGTGGAATCGATGGGCGCGATCCAGGACCGCACCCGCGAACATCTCGGCACCGCCGACAAGGCGATCGTGCAGTATCGCCGCCTGCTGCGGCAGGAAATCGAGAAGGCCGTCTCCGGCACCAAACCCTTCATGTTCCTCGACGCCGCGCATGCGAAGAGCATCCAGGGGCCGGCGACCATGGACGGCATCGGCCCGACCCGGGGCTGGGAAACCTTCTGGATGGAGGTCGACGTCAAGCGGCGGCGCGGCGCGCCATGGGCGGCGCCGGTCCCGGCGGAGATCGCCGACAAGGTGCGTCATCTCAAAGCGGTCAAGTAAAAATGTTTCCACGTCATTGCGAGCGCAGCGAAGCAATCCATCTCGCCCCACAAAAAAAGATATATTGCTTCGTCGCTTCGCTCCTCGCAATGACGGCCGCATTCCGAGCGGGACTCTGAGGGAGTGGCGCGTTGAATTTTGTTGAGCGTCACGGCCTCTGGTCAAGCGAACAAAAAGAGGCGGTCACGCGCCTCAGGCGCATCGTCGAGGAGCAAAAGCTCGAAGTCATCCGGCTTTCATTCCCCGATCAGCACGGCATCCTCCGGGGCAAGACGCTGGTCGCAGCCGAAGCGCTGGCTTCGCTGGAAAGCGGCTGCAGCATCACCACCACGATGTTCGCCAAGGACACCTCGCACAAGACCGTGTTTCCGGTCTTCACCGCCGGCGGCGGCTTCGGCATGCGGGAGATGGAAGGCGCCGCCGACGTTTTGATGGTGCCGGATCCCCTGAGTTTTCGGGTGCTGCCGTGGTCGCCCGCGACCGGCTGGCTGTTGTGCGACGTCTACTTTGCGGACGGGCGGCCGGTGCCGTTCTCGACCCGCCATCTCTACCGGTCGGTGCTCGATAAACTTGCAAAACGCGGTTACGACTTCGTCGCCGGGCTGGAAGTCGAATTCCACATCTTCAAGCTCGAAGATGCAAAAATGTCGCCGGAGCATGCGGGGCAGC
Source organism: uncultured Alphaproteobacteria bacterium (assembly GCA_963721275.1). Classification (GTDB taxonomy): domain Bacteria; phylum Pseudomonadota; class Alphaproteobacteria; order Rhizobiales; family Xanthobacteraceae; genus Bradyrhizobium. The sequence goes on from CAVRIQ010000004.1 coordinate 300,553, forward strand.
CGGGCACGCCGCCCGATGTCAGCCTGCTGTCGCACGGCTATCAGTACCTGACCGAGCAGCGCTACGACCAGATGGAGCCGGTGCTCGAGATCATCAGGCGCGACATCCTGGCGCTCGGCCTGCCGCTGCGCTCGATCGAGGTCGAGTTCGGCCCGAGCCAGTGCGAATTCACCTTCGCGCCGAGAAAAGGGCTCGAACCCGCCGACACCATGATCCTGTTTCGCAGCGCCGTGAAGCAGATCGCCCATCGCCACGGCTATCACGCCACCTTCATGTGCCGGCCAAAGCTCCCGAACCTGTTCGCCTCCGGCTGGCATCTGCATCAGTCGATCGTGTCGCGCGCAAGCGGCGAGAACGCCTTCATGACCAGGGACGGCGGCGAGGTGTTGTCGGCGTTCGGCCGCGGCTATCTCGCCGGACTGCTGGAACATGCCCGGGCCTCGGCCGTGTTCACCACGCCGACCATCAACGGCTACAAGCGCTACCGGTCCTATTCGCTGGCGCCGGATCGCGCGATCTGGGGCCGCGACAACCGCGGCGTGATGGTGCGCGTGCTCGGCGCATCGGGCGATCCCGCCACGAGGCTGGAAAACCGCATCGGCGAGCCCGCCGCCAACCCCTATCTCTACATGGCCTCGCAGATTCTCTCCGGGCTCGACGGCGTCGACCGCGCGCTCGATCCGGGCCCGTCCGCGGACACCCCCTATGAGACCCAGGCGGCGCTGCTGCCGAAGACGCTGCGCGAAGCGGTGTTCGCGCTGAAGGACGATCCGTTCTTCCGCGACGCGCTCGGCTCAGGCTTCGTCGACTATTACGTCCACATCAAGAACGCCGAGATCGAGCGCTTCCAGGCCGAAGTGTCGGACTGGGAGCAGCGCGAATATTTCGAGATGTTCTAGGCGACGCAACGGCGGTGCGCTCGCTCTCCCGTGCGGGAGAGGGCTGGGGAGAGGGGTCACGGTCTATCGATAGAGCGCAACCCCTCACCCGGATCGCATCTGGCGATGCGATCCGACCTGTCCCGCAAGGGGAGAGGTGATACCGTGCAGGTTTGAAAGCGAAGCGCCAATACGTTCACACCCCCAAATACCGGTGCTGCAGCTCCGGCTCGGCGATCAGCTCTTTCGACGTGCCGCTCCACACCGCCTTGCCGCGCTCGATGATGTAGTGGCGGTCGGCGATGCGGGCGAGGTGTTCGATGTTCTTGTCGATCACCAGCACCGATTGGCCCCGCGCCTTCAGCATCGACAGGCAGTTCCAGATTTCCTCGCGGATCAAGGGCGCCAGCCCCTCGGTCGCTTCATCCAGGATCAGCAGCTTCGGATTGGTCATCAGCGCGCGGCCGATCGCCAGCATCTGCTGCTCGCCGCCGGAAAGCTGGTTGCCCATATTGCTGCCGCGCTCGGCGAGCCGCGGGAACAGCGCGTGGATCTTTTCCAGCGTCCAGGGGTCTGGACTGCCGAGACGGTTGCCCGACGCGGCGACGAGGTTCTCGCGCACCGTCAGGTTCGGAAAGATCTGACGCCCCTCCGGCACCAGCCCGATGCCCAGCTGCGCAATCCGGAACGAGGGAAGTTTTCGCACCTCTTGTCCGGCGAACCGGATCGCGCCCGCGCGTGCCGGCGTCAGGCCCAGGATGGAGCGGATGGTCGTGGTCTTGCCCATGCCGTTGCGGCCCATCATCGCCACCATCTCGCCCGAGCGCACCTGTAGCGACAGGCCGAACAGCACCTGGCTGAGACCGTAGCAGGTCTCGATGCCGTCGATCTCGAGCAGCGGTGTTCCGTCAGCCATGGCGTGTCACCGCATGCTGATCGCCGAGATAGGCGCGCCTGACCTCTTCGTTGGCGCGGATCGCCGCCGGCGTGCCGGAGGCGATGACGCGGCCATAGACCAGCACGCTGATGCGGTCGGCGAGCGCGAACACCGCGTCCATGTCGTGCTCGACCAGCACGATGGAGACTTCGCGCCGCAGCTCCTGCAGCAGCTTCACCATCCGCGCCGATTCGGTGACCCCGAGTCCGGCCATCGGCTCGTCGAGCAGCAGGAGTTGCGGCCGGGTGGCGAGCGCGACGGCAAGTTCGAGTTCGCGCTGCTCGCCATGGCTCAACCGCGAAACCAGGACGTCGCTGCGATGCCCGAGCCCGACCCGCTCCAGCGCATCCTGCGCGGCTTTTCGCAGATGGAGCACCTTGCGCGCGCTGCCCCAGAAGTGGAAGGAGTGGCCGTCATGCGCCTGCGCGGCGAGGGCGACGTTATCCATCGCGGTGAAGTCCGGCAGCAGCGAGGTGATCTGGAACGAACGCGCCAGGCCGAGCGCGCTGCGGCGGTAGACCGGGACGCGGGTGATGTCGCGGCCGGCAAGGCGAATGGTGCCGGAATGCGGCAGCAGCTGTCCGATCAGCTGGCTGATCAGCGTGGTCTTGCCGGCGCCGTTCGGTCCGATGATCGCGTGCAATTCGCCCTGGGCAACGTCGAGCGAGACATGATCGGTCGCGACGATGCCGCCGAACCGCCGGACCAGTTTCTCGACGCGAAGCAGGGGTTCAGCCATGACGCAGCCTCCCCAACAGCCCGTCGATGCCGCCGCGCCCGAACAGCACGATCAACAGCAGCAGCGGGCCCAGGATCATCGCCCAGTATTCCGTCACCTGCGACAGGAATTCCTCCAGCACGAGATAGACGATCGCCCCCAGCACCGGGCCGAACAGCGAGCCCATGCCGCCGAGGATCACCATCACCATGAGGTCGCCGGAGCGGGTCCAGTACATCACGGCCGGGCTGACGAAGTCGGTATTGTTGGCGAGCAGCGCGCCGGCCAGACCGCAGATGGTGCCGGAGATGACGAAACACACCAGCCGGTAGCGCGTGGCGGGAAAGCCGATCGCCTGCATGCGCGCTTCGTTGGAGCGCAGGCCCTGAACCACCAGGCCGAACCGCGAATTGACGATGCGCCAGATCAGATAGAGCCCGCCGAGCAGGCAGGCGAGGCAGAGATAATAGAACTGCACGCGGTCCGACAGGTTGATGAGTCCGCCGAAATCGCTGCGCTTGTAGATGGTCAGGCCGTCGTCACCGCCGTAACGGGCGAGCCCGGAGGCGACGTAATAGGCCATCTGGGCAAACGCCAGCGTGATCATGATGAAATAGACGCCCCGGGTGCGCAGGGAGAGCGCGCCGATCACGAGCGCGAACAGCGCGGAAGCCAATAGCGCCACCGGCCACTGGATGAACCCGGAGCCGACCCCTTCGGCGGCGAGAATGCCGACCGCATAGCCGCCGATCCCGAGATAGGCGGCGTGCCCGAAACTCATCATCCCGCCATAGCCCATGATGAGATTGAGGCTCGCGGCGGCCAGCGCGAAGATCACGATGCGGGTGAACAGCGTCAGCATGAAGATATTGCCGCTCAGCGAGGTGTAGAGCGGAAGCAGCAGCAGGCCGGCAACGACAAGCACGGTGACCGCGGCGCGGGCATTCAACCAGGCCTTCATCGGCGGTTGGCCGGAAACAGCCCCTCCGGCCGCACCACCAGCACGATCGCCATCAGGAGATAGATCAGCATCGAGGACAGCGCAGGCGCCGCGGTCGAGGCGGCGGCCGTGCTCAGGACCTTGCGCAACAGGTCGGGCAGGAAGGCGCGGCCGAGCGTATCGATCATGCCGACGAAGATTGCGGCCAGGAACGCGCCGCGGATCGAGCCGATGCCGCCGATCACGATGATGACGAAAGCGAGGATCAGGATGTTCTCGCCCATGCCGATCTGAACGGTCAGGATCGGCGCCTGCATCATCCCGGCGAGACCGGCGAGTGCTGCGCCCAGTCCGAACACCAGGGTGTAGAGCAGCTTGATGTTGATCCCGAGCGCTCCGATCATTTCCCGGTTCGACGCGCCGGCGCGGATCAGCATGCCGAGCCGGGTTCGCATCACCACGATGTAGAGCAGCAGCGCCACGGCGAGCGCCACCACGATGATCGCGAGGCGATAGGCGGGATAGAACACGCCGGGCACGACCTGGATCGGCACCGTCAGCCAGGCCGGCAGAGGCAGCGCGAGGCCCGCCGGACCCCAGATCAGCCGTACCGCGTCATTGAAAAACAGGATCAGCCCGAACGTCGCCAGCACGTGGTCGAGATGATCGCGGCCGTAGAGATGCCGCAGCGCCACGAATTCCAGGACGATGCCGAGCAGCAGCGTCGCGCCGAGCGCCAGCACCACGCCGATGATGAAATTGCCGGTCCACGCCACGAAAGTGGCCGCGAAATAGGCGCCCATCATGTAGAGCGAGCCATGAGCCAGATTGACGAAGTCCATGATGCCGAACACCAGCGTCAATCCCGCCGCCAGCAGAAACAGCAGCAGACCGAACTGCAATCCGTTCAGGAATTGTTCGACGACAAGCAGCATGGACGCTCTAGGTTGAGTCTGAAGTCATCGGGCTGCAAAACATGTGCCGACATCCGGTAGGATGGGTTGAGCAAGCGAAACCCATCGGCAACTCCAGCGCAAGTGATGGGTTTCGCTTTCGCTCAACCCATCCTGCGGTTCAAAGGAAAACAGCGGCCGCGCGCGAGCGCCGCCGCTGTGATTGACAGGACCCGCGATCACTTCATCGGGCATTTGTCGTGGAAGCGATCCTGGCTGTCCTTGACGATGGTGGCGACGGTTTTCAGCGAGAGCTGGCCGTCGGCGCCCTTCACCACGTCCTGCAGGTAGAAATTCTGGATCGGCATGTGGTTGTTGCCGTATTTGAACGAGCCGCGCAGCGACTTGAAATTCGCCTTCTCCATCGCCGCCTTCATCTCGTCCTTCTTGCTGGTGTCGCCCTTCACCGCCACCACCGCGCTGTTGATCAGTTGCGCGGCATCGTAGGCTTGCGCGCCGTAATAGGTCGGGCGCAGGCCGGGATATTTCTTGCGGTAGTCGGCGACGAATTTCTTGTTCTGCTCGTTCGGCAGATCGTTCACCCACTCCTGCGCGCCGGGAACGCCGAGCGCGTTGTCCTTCTGCAGCGGCAGCGACAATTCGTCGATGGTAAAGGCGGTGTAGAGCGGCATCTGCGCCTTCAGCCCGGCTTGCGCATATTGATTGAGGAACTGCACGCCGGCAGCGCCCGGATAGAACACGAAGATCGATGCCGCGCCGGACGCGCGCGCTTTCGACAGCTCGGCCGAGAAGTCGAGCTGGGTCGGCCACACCGTATATTCCTCGCCCTTGATCTCGCCCTTGAAGGTGCTCTTGAGGCCCGCGAGCATGTCCTTGCCGGCGGCGTAATTCGGGCCGATCAGGAACACCGACTTCACGCCCTTCTGGTTCATGTATTCGCCCATCGCCTGCGGCGTCTGGTCGTTCTGCCACGAGGTCGAGAACACATAGGGCGAGCACAATTCGCCGGCGACCTGGGACGGACCCGCATTGGCGATGACCAGCATCGTCTTCGAATCCACGATCGGCTTGAGCGAGGCGAGCAGCACGTTCGACCAGATGTAGCCGGCGATGAAGTCCACCTTGTCGGACAGGATCAGCTTCTCGGTCTTCTGCTTGCCGACGTCCGGCTTGAACGTGTCGTCTTCATAGATCACCTCGACCGGCTTGCCGCCCATCTTGTGGCCCATGTGATCGAGCGCGAGCTCGAACGAATTGCGCATGTCGTTGCCGATCACCGCGGTCGGGCCGCTGAACGTCGAGACAAACCCGATCTTGATGGTATCCCCCGCCAAAGCGGGACTTGCCAGCGCCAGCGCCATCGCGCCCGCCAGCCAGAATGTCTTCTTCATTTTCGTCTCCCCTCCCTCATTATCCGACCGATCCGGTCTGGCCGGCCGTTCCCTGCCGGAGCAGCGCAGCCGACGCCGTTCGTTTTCCGGGCCAGCGGTGTTGTGCGCGAAATCTCCGGCCCGCAGCAAGCACGAACCGAAGGCTTGGTCTTAGAACCTTCGGCCCGGTGCAACGCTTTATGCACCATAATTCGCATGAACTGGCGTTGGCAAGAATTATAATTCCACTAGCCCGCAAAATGCCTCGTCCGGAAATCGCAGCAGGCAGAACGCTTTACACCGGAGATACCGGCGATGGCGGTTATCGGGCATCGCCGGCACAGTCGGGTTTCATCTCCGCTTAATGTCTGGGCGTCAGACTCCGGTCCGGAGAGATTTGATGCTGATCAGCGACAAAGTTGCGCGCACGAAATGGTGTCCCTTGGTGCGCATCGACAACAACAACCGGCTCCACAATTCGTTGACCGACGGATTTGAGAACTCGGAGAGGATGTATCACTGCATCGGCAACGACTGCATGGGCTGGCGCCAATTCCATTTGACCCACTACAAGGGCAGCGAGGAAAACCTGCAGGGCCACGGCTATTGCGGTTTTGCGGGCAAGATCGAACTCGAATAGGTATTTCGCGCCGGCGGTCCGCCGGGTTGTCAGGTCCGGTAGTCGGCGCCGTCAAGGACATAGGGCGCGTGGCGGAAATCGCGGATGGTTGCGACCTTGTCGGCCGACCATTGCAGCAGCATGAAATATTTCGGCCCGGAGCCGGGTTCGTTGGGGTCGAACACCAGGATCGCCGGGCGTCCTTCGACCAGCCCGGGCACCAGATGGAAGTCATCGACCCTGGAATAGTTTCCGAAATACCTCGAGACCTCGGCCTTGCCGTTCATGCGCGTCTTGCTGACGAGGTCGAGACGAACGTCGTCGGCAATCATGGCGCGGATCGCGTCGAAATCCCGCGCGTTGAAATGCGCGACATAGACGCCGAGACGATCGCGCTCGGCCTCCGACAATTTCGGCGGCGGCAGGTCGTCCGGCTCCCCGGCCAATTCACGCAGCTGGGTGCGGCCGCGATGCAGCGCGGCTTTCACCGCCGGCAGGCTGTAATCCATCACCTCGCAGACTTCCTGCAGGGAGCAGCCGAGCACGTCCATCAGGATCACGCTGCAACGCTGCGCGACCGGCAGGCGCATGAAGGTGCGCAGGCTGGCGCCTGCGATCTGGCGGCTGGTGACGGCATCGGCCGGGTCGGCAATCATGTCCACCTCCTCGCCCGATTGGAGCGCCTGCTGCCGGTTGCGGCGGCGCAAAAAGTCCAGCGCGGTGTTGTGCGCGATCCGGAACAGCCAGCCCCTGGGATTGCCGATTCCGGCGACGGATGAAAACGCCTCCACCGCCTTGATCAGCGCGTCCTGCACCACGTCCTCACCGTCGATGACCGAACCGACCATCCGCGCGCAGTAGCGATGCAGCTGTGGCCGCATCTCGGCAAACAGGCCGGCAATATCTGGTACGGCCGATGCGTCCTGGACCGGTTTCATTCTGCCTCCGCAACAGCTGGGCCTGAGGCTCAGGGTTCCCCGAGCATCCGATAATTGCCGACGATGGTAACACCGCGGGCCAGCGGAGGCTCATCGCAACGCTCGCGAATTCCGTTCTGGAACGCCTTGAAAGCGGCCAGGCCCGGCAGCGTGTTCGCGGCGTCGGCCTCGGCCTCGACGAAATGAACGAAGCTGTCGTCGTCGAGCCGCAGCGAAAGATAGCGAACGCCCGCGGGATTTGCGGCTTTCAGTTCCTCGAACACGCGCGCAATCAACTCCGCATTCCGGTCGGCCATCCCGGGTTTGGTCTTATACCTGATCAGGGTCCGTTTCATCATGCTCTCCATGGGTTTCGTGGCGAATTGATCGCTGCTCGCTCCCAAGACGTTCGACGGCGGCCGAAGGATCCGGTCACCGAGACGATATTTCGGGGATGTGGCTGCCGATGGGCGATATCTCACGCTCTGACCGGCGCCACGCCGCAGCGGACGCCGATATCCACCGCCGGCGATAGGTTTTCGCTATCGGTCGATTGGACAATCGGCCTTGGACCGGGGCCGTCAAAAGCCTACATCAGTCAAGCGTACGGAGAATCTGACAACCGAAGGCTGCCGCTGATGACGACCGAAGCGCCGCGCTTGGCAAAACCTCATCACGTGGTGATCGTCGGCGCCGGCTTCGGGGGGCTGGAGACAACCTATCGGCTTGCCGGCGCGCCGGTCTCGATCACCTTGATCGACCGGCGCAACCATCATCTGTTCCAGCCGCTGCTGTATCAGGTCGCCACCGCCTCATTGGCGACCTCGGAGATCGCCTGGCCGATCCGCTATCTGCTGCGCGGCCGCCCCGAGGTCACGACGCTGTTCGCCACCGTGAGCGGCGTCGACGCGGACAACAAGCGCGTGCTGCTCGATGACGGCGACGCGCTGCCCTACGACACGCTCGTTCTCGCTACCGGTGTGCGGCACGCCTATTTCGGCCATGACGAATGGGAGCTTTACGCTCCCGGCCTGAAGACGCTGGAGGATGCCACCACGCTGCGGCGGCGCATCCTGGTCGCCTTCGAGCGCGCCGAGCGCGAAACCGATGAAGCGCGGCGCGCGGCGCTGCTGACCTTCGTCATCGTCGGCGCCGGCCCGACCGGCGTCGAGCTCGCCGGCACCATCACCGAACTGGCGCGGGACACGCTGCCGCCCGACTTCCGCAACATCGACACCCGGAAGACGCGCGTCGTGCTGATCGAGGCCGGCCCGCGCGTGCTGGCGGGCTTTCCCGACGATCTGTCGGCCTACGCGCAGCGCTCGCTGGAAAGCCTCGGCGTCGAGGTCGTGCTGGGGCAGGCGGTCACCGAATGCTCGGCCGACGGCGTGGTGTATGGGGGGAACCGCCTGCAGGCCAAAACCCTGATCTGGGCCGCCGGCGTGCGCGCCTCGCCCGCCGCCGAATGGCTCGGCGCGCCAGCCGACCGCGCCGGCCGCCTGCAAGTCGAGCCCGACCTCACCGTTCCCGGCCATCCCGATATTTTCGCAATCGGCGATACCGTCGCTGTCGCGGACCCCGATGGAAAGCCGGTGCCCGGCATCGCGCCCGCCGCCAAGCAGCAGGGCCGCCATGTCGCCGCCTCGATCAAGGCGCGGCTGCGCGGCGAAGTGCCGGCGCCGTTCCGTTACAAGCATTCCGGCAGCCTGGCGCAGATCGGCAAGCGCAAGGCGGTGATCGATTTCGGGCGCTTCAAATTGCACGGCGCGATTGCCTGGTGGATCTGGGGTATCGCGCACATCTACTTTCTGATCGGCCTGCGCAACCGGCTCAGCGTCGCGCTGAGCTGGCTCTGGATCCACGCCCGCGACCAGCGCGCCGCGCGGCTGATCACGCAAGGCTCCAGCAAGGTGGTCGGCCCGGTACCGACGACAGACCCTGCTTACAAAATAAGCAAACCCGATTGATCGGCGTCGGGGGTGGGCCAACATCGGCGCCCCGGAATTCTCTTAAGCCTATGATAATATATGCCGATTTTAGAGATTGGCGATCGCCCCGCCGATGTACACAATGGCACACCGCTTGCTTCGATCAGGTGAGTCTTTCCGTCGCTCCGGAGTGCAATCAGTCATGACGAATCCTTATCCGAAGTGCGCACGCCAAGGTCGGGGCCGCGCGTGACTGAGACCGTCGCTGCGATCCTCGCCGCGCACCGCGCAGGGCGACTGTCGCCCGCGCAAACCGTGGCGCGCAGCTATCAGCGGATTCGCGATCACGACGATCCCGCCATCTTCATCGGCCTGCGCGACGAGAAACAGGCGCTGGCGGAAGCCGAAGCGCTTGCCGCGCGAAAAGACGCGGCCCAGCTTCCGCTGTTCGGCATTCCCGTTGCGGTGAAGGACAATATCGACGTCGCCGGCCTGCCCACCACCGCGGCCTGCCCGGCCTTCGCCTATGCGCCGGCGCGCGACGCGACCTCGGTGGCGCGGCTGCGCGCCGCCGGCGCCATCGTGATCGGCAAGACCAATCTCGACCAGTTCGCCACCGGTCTGGTCGGCGTGCGTTCGCCCTATGGCATTCCCAAAAATCCCCTGCGCGGCGATCTGATTCCGGGCGGATCGAGTTCGGGCTCGGCGGTGGCGGTATCGGCCGGACTGGTGCCGCTCGCGCTCGGCACCGACACCGCGGGAAGCGGCCGCGTGCCGGCGATGCTCAACAACATCGTCGGGCTGAAGCCGAGCCTGGGGCTGATCTCGACCGCAGGGGTCGTGCCGGCCTGCCGGACGCTGGATTGCGTGTCGGTGTTTTCGCTCACCGTCGACGACGCCATGACGGCGCTGTCGGCGATGGCCGGCCCGGATTCCGCCGACCCCTATTCGCGCGACCGGCCGCTGGCGCAGCCGGGCGCGTTTCCAGCCCATCTCCGGCTGGGCGTGCCGCACGGCGGCCAGTTGATCTTCTTCGGCGACAAGGCGGCGGAGGCAGCCTTCGGCGACGCGCTGAAGCGCTGGACCGCGCTCGGCGCCACGCTGGTCGAGTTCGATCTCGAGCCGCTCTATGAAACCGCGCGGCTGCTCTATGAAGGACCGTGGGTGGCGGAACGCTATCTGGTGATCCGCGATCTCCTGGCGTCGTCGCCGGACGCCATCCATCCGGTGACGCGCGAGATCACCATCGCAGGCAGCAGGCTTTCCGCCGCCGACACGTTTGCGGCGCTGTACCGGCTGCAGGGCCTGCGCAAGGTAGCCGAGCGCGCCTTCGCCGGAATCGACGCGCTGGTGCTGCCGACGGCGCCGACGGCGTATTCAACCGCGCAGGTGCTGGCCAATCCGATCGAACTCAACTCCAGGCTCGGCACCTACACCAATTTTGTCAATCTGCTCGACCTCTGCGGGCTGGCATTGCCGGCGGCGATGCGCGACGACGGCATCCCGTTCGGCATCACGCTGCTCGCGCCCGCCGGCCAGGACGCGCAGCTTGCCTCGATCGGTCGCGTCTTCCATGCCGACACCGGATTGCCGATGGGCGCGCGCAGCCTGCCGCAGCCGCCGCTTTCAGCGTTGCCCGCGGCGGTGAGCGGCGATGAGATCGCCATCGCGGTGGTCGGCGCGCATCTGTCCGGCATGGCGCTGAACGGCGAATTGAAGGCGCTCGGCGGACGGTTGCTGGAGGCCGCCAGGACCGCGCCGGACTACAAGCTCTATGCGCTCGAAACCGCGCCGCCGAAGCCCGGCATGCTGCGCGTGGGAACGGGAAGGGGATCGTCGATCGAACTGGAGCTCTGGGCGCTGCCGGCGGCGGCATTCGGGAAATTCGTCGCGGCGGTGCCGCCGCCGCTGTCGATCGGCACCGTCCGCCTCGCCGACGGCCGTGGCGTCAAGGGCTTTATCGTCGAGGCCGCCGATGTCGACGGCGCGCGAGAAATTTCCGCCTTCGGCGGCTGGCGCGCCTTCGTGGCGGAAGCCGCAGGGGGGTGAGTGCGTCTGCTCCCTCGCCCCGCTCTTCGCGGGGAGAGGCTGGGGTGAGGGGCTGCTTCAACAATCACCGAATGTGCGGAGAGTCCCCCTCACCCGGATTGCTTCGCAACCCGACCTCTCCCCGCAAGCGGGGCGAGGTGAAAAGAACTATACCGACACCGCGTAGATCTCGTATTCGTCGCGCACCAGCTCGATATGCGCGCGCATCGCGGCCGCAGCCCCCACCTTGTCGCCGCGCAGGATCGCGACCACGACGCGGTCGTGCTCGACGTGCGACTTCGCCAGCCGCCCGAGATTGCGGAACTGGGCGCGGCGGAACGGCTGCACCCGTACCCGTGTCGCCAGCGTGATCTCGGCGATATAGTCGTTCTGAGAGCCGGCATAGATCGCGTTGTGAAAGCGCTCGTTGACCTCATGGAACCGGTCCGGATTGCCGGCGTAGCTCAGCACCCGCAATTCCTCGTGGACGGCCTCCAGCCGCTGGCGTTCGGTCGGCGACATCCGTTCCGCGGCGAGGCCCGCGCACATCGCCTCCAGTTCGGCCATCGCCTCGAACATCCCGGTCAGCCGTTCGATCGAGGGCCGCGCCACCAACGCGCCGCGATGCGCCCGCGCATCGACCAGGCCCGAGGCCACGAGCTGGCGCAGCGCCTCGCGCACCGGGGTGCGCGACACGTTGAAGCGTCTTGCGATGTCGGTCTCGTCGAGCGACGATCCCGGCGGCAGCGCGCCGCGCACGATCTCGTCGGCCAGTTGCAGGCGAAGTTCCTCGGCGCGCGTGATCTTGTCCGGATGGGATGAAGCGCGGTCGACGCGGCGAACCACCGTCTCGGCCTCGGCGGCCGGACGCGCCGGAGTTCCGGTCGGAAGATCGTCAAGACTTCATGTCTTCTGATTCCGCGGTTCGTCGATGATGCTGACATGGGCGGCGACGATTTTCCACCCTTCGGCAAACCGCACCCAGGTCTGCATCTGCCGCCCGACCTTGCCGGGCGCGGTGTCGCGATAGAACAGCGTCGAGGCCACCGCGGTGTCGCGGCCATAGGTCGTGATCACCGTCTTGTCGGTCCTGCGCATCAGCCCGACCGGCGAGCGCGCCGCGCGAAACGCCGTGATCGCGCCATGGCCGTAGAGATTTTCGCCGATGCCGTAGCGCAGCGTGCGGGCATCGTCGTGGAACAATTCATCGAGCACGGCGACATCGTTCGAAACCAGCGCCTTCTCGTAGCGCTCGAACTGCGCGGTCACTTCGGCCAGCACGTCGGGGAGATCCACCTGCATCGCTAAATTCCCCGCGGCGGCGGCGCGGACACCACGCCGGCACGCTCCAGCGCGTAGGCGACCCGCAATGCGATGTCTTCCCGCCACGGTGCGGCGATGATCTGCACGCCGATCGGCATCGGCTCCAGCGGAACGGGCACGGCAACCACGGGAAGCCCGATGAAGGAGATCGGCTGGGTGTGAATGCCGATATTGGCGCGCACCGGCAGTTCGACGCCGTCGAGCACGAAGGTGGTTTGCCCCAGTTTCGGCGCGACGCAGGGCGTCGCCGGCGCGATGATGACGTCGACCGACTTGAACAGCTCCATCATTTGCGCCGATACCAGCGGCGGAATTTCTGCGCGCGGTCGACCAGCGGCGCCGGAATCATGGCGCCGGCGATCAGGCGGTCGCGCACCGCCGGATCGAAATCGTTCGGCCGCCGGCGCAGGCGGTCGAGATGCAGCGAGGCGCCTTCGCTGGTGGTGATGACATAGGCGGCGGCGCGGGCGCGCGCGGCCTCGGGAATTTCGACAATGCGTGTCGTGCCGAGCGCCTTGGCGACGCGGGCGACGGCCTCGACGGCTTCCGGAAAGACGTTGTTCTGGAAATAGCCGCCGGCGATCGCGATCCGCAGAGCCCCGATGTCCTGCGCCAGCAGCGGCACAGCCGGCTCGGCGGGGCGCGTCGTGCAGGCCGCATCCTCGGGATCGGGACCCTGCATCGCGTCATAGGCCAGCGCGAGATCGCCGACGTTGCGGGCGAACGGGCCGAGATGATCGAAGCTGAAGACGAACGGAAAGGACCGCGCGCGCGACAGCCTTCCATAGGTCGGCTTCAGTCCGAAGATGCCGCAGAACGACGACGGCACCCGGATCGAGCCGTTGGTGTCCGACCCCAGCGCCAGCGGCACCAGCGCAGCCCCGACCGCGGCGCCGGAACCGCCCGACGAGCCTCCGGTCATCCGCGTCACATCATGCGGATTGCGCGACGGACCGTCATGCACGTTCTCGCCGGTGAAGTCGTAGGCGTATTCGCCCATGTTGAGCGCGCCGAGCAAAACCGCGCCGGCCGCCTCCATGCGCTCGATCAGCGTGGCGTCGCGCGGCGACGGTTCCAGGTCGCGGTTGATCTTCGATCCGGCCCGGGTCGGCAGCCCCTGCACGTCGAACAGGTTCTTCACCGCGAACGGCACGCCGGCGAGCGGGCCGGCATTGTTCCCGGCGGCGATCGCCGCATCGACGCTGCGGGCCTTGGCGCGCGCGCGGTCCGCCGTCACGTCGGTGAACGAATTCAAGATGGGATCGTGTTTGGCGATCCGCGCCAGCGCCGCCTCGGTCACGCCGAGCGCCGTGAGCTTTCGCTCCCGCACGGCGGACGCGATTTCCGCGGCCGACATCCCGTCGAGGCTTGCGGTCATGGCGGGATCAGGCTGCAAAGACACTGGCCGGCTCGGTTTCATCTGATAGCGCGAATTCATCGACCAGCCGCGCCAGTCGCAGCGACACCTCGAGATTGGCCTTCACCGCCGGCTTCCAGGCATCCATGACCGGCAGCGCCAGCGCTTTCGATACGGCGTCGATATAATCATCAAGCGGATCAGCGGCCATTGTTCTCCCAATGCTCTCTTCACCCGATACTCGTACGCTTCAGTGAACCGGCAGCGGCGGATGCGGAATCGCCGTCAGCAGTTCCCTGGTATAGGCATCCTGCGGATCGCCCAATACGCGTTCCGACGGACCCTGTTCGACGATCCGCCCCGACCGCATCACAATGACACGATCGCACAACAGGCGCACCACATTCAAATCGTGCGACACGAACAAATAGCTCATGCCCATCGACTGCTTCAGATCCTGCAGCAGATTCAACACCACCGCCTGCACCGAGACGTCGAGCGCCGCGGTCGGCTCGTCCAGGATCACCAGCTTCGGATGCAGCGCGATCGCGCGGGCGATGCCGACGCGGGCCTTCTGGCCGCCCGACAATTGATGCGGGAACCGGTCGAGCAGATTGAGCGGCAGGCCGACCAGCCCCGCCAGTTCCTCGCAGCGGGCGCGCAGCGCGTCGCGGCCCTTGATGTCGCCGAGTTGCATGATCGGGTCGACGATGGCGCGCGCCGCCGTAAAGCGGGGATTGAGGCTGTCGGTCGGGTCCTGGAACACCATCTGGATGCTCTTGCGGAGCGGCAGCCGCGCAAACGCGTTGGGCAGGATGGCGCCGATCTCGTCGCCGTCGAACACGATGCGGCCCGAGGTCTGGTCCAGAAGCCGCATCACCATCATCGAGGTGGTGGACTTGCCGCAGCCGGATTCGCCGACCAGCCCCACGCTTTCGCCGTGACCGACGGAAAAGCTGATGCCGTCGACCGCGCGGAATTGCTCCAGCTCGACCGGCGGCTTGCGCGCGAACAGCTTTGACAGCGTCGCCGTGGCGCCCTGGCGCGGATATTCCTTTACGAGTTTTTCGACGAGAAGAAGGGGTTTCTCCCTCTCCCCGCTTGCGGGGAGAGGGTCGGGGTGAGGGGCTCCCTCAGCGAGCGTGACTCGTGGAGAGTCCCCCTCACCCGGATTGCTTCGCAATCCGACCTCTCCCCGCAAGCGGGGCGAGGTTAAGGCGCCCGCCTCTTCCTCCGGCAACAGCTCGCGCAAGGAGACGCCGAGCCGCGGCGTCGCGCGCATCAGCTTCCTGGTGTAGGGGTGTTGCGGATTGGCGAAGATGTCGGCCGACAGCGCGGTCTCGACCACGCGCCCCTTTTCCATCACCACCACCCGGTCGCAATAGGCCGCGGCGAGGCCGAGATCGTGGGTGATCAGGATCGTCGACATGCCACGGCTCCTGGTCAGTTCGACGATCAGGTCCATCACCGCCTTCTGCGTGGTGACGTCGAGACCGGTGGTCGGCTCATCCGCGATCAGAAGCTGCGGATTGCAGGCCAGCGCCAGCGCGATCACGACGCGCTGGCACATGCCGCCGGACAGTTCGAACGGATAGGCATGATAGCGTTCGCGCGGACGGGCGATCCTGACCTGCTCCAGCGCCTCGATCGCCTTCTCGCCGCGGTCGGTCACCGCCGACTGCTGGACGTGCTGGCGCAGCACGTCCTCGATCTGGTCGCCCACCTTGCGGATCGGATTGAGTGCCGCGCGCGGGTTCTGGAAGATCATCGAGATTTCGCGGCCGCGCAGGTCGCGCATCTGGTCTTCGCTGGCGGTCCTGACGTCGATGCCGGAGAACATCACCGAGCCCTCGGCGATTTTTCCCGCGCGGTCGAGAATCCGCATCACCGCGTAGGAGGTGACGGACTTGCCGGAGCCGGATTCGCCGACGATGCCGAGCGTCTCGCCCTTGGCCACGGAAATATTGACATGCTGCACCGCCTTGACGATGCCGCGCCGTGTGGCGAATTCCACGGTGAGGTCGCTGACGTCGAGCAGCGGCTGCGCGGTCATGTCGAGTATCTCCGCACGGGTGCACTCCTTCTCCCCGCCCTTGCGGGGAGAAGGCCGGGATGAGGGGCATCTATCGGCGTATGCAAGAGACAGCGGGGTGTGCGGAGGCTCCCCCTCACCCGGCGCTGCGCGCCGACCTCTCCCCGCAAGCGGGGCGAGGTGAATGAAACGACCTTCCTTCGTTCAAACATCCTCACGTCCTCCGCTGCGGATCGACGATGTCGCGCAGGCCGTCGCCGAGCAGGTTGAAGCAGAACACCGCGATCATCAAGGCAAGGCCCGGGAACAGCGCGATCCACCATTCGCCGGACACCATGAAGCCCGCGCCTTCCGCGACCATGATGCCCCATTCCGCGGTCGGCGGCCGCACCCCGAGCCCGATGAAGGAGAGACCGGCGGCGTTGAGGATGGCGTAGCCCATGGTCAGCGACATCTGCACGATCATGATCGGCATGATATTGGGCAGGATGTGGACCAAGAGAATCCGGAATTCGCCATTTCCCGAAAGGCGCGCCGCTTGGACAAAACCGGCGTCGCGCCGCACATTGGCTTCGGCGCGGGCGACGCGGGCATAGAGCGGGAAATTCACGATCGCAGTCGCGATGATGATGTTCTGCACGGTGTTGCCGAGCGCGGCGACAATGCCCATCGCCAGCACGAACAGCGGGAACGCCATGATGGTGTCGGCGACGCGGCCGACGATGCGGTCGGTCCAGCCGCCGAAATAGCCGCCGGCAATGCCGGCGAGACCGCCCATCAGGAATACCAGCACCACGGAGGCGACCGCGATGAACGTATCCAGCCTCGTCGCCACGATGACGCGGCTGAAGATGTCACGGCCCAGCTGGTCGGTGCCGAACCAGTGCGCCGCGGAGGGCGGCTTCAGCGCCGCCGCGGTATCGGACGCCAGCGGATCATGGGGAACGACGTAGGGACCGAACAGCGCCGCGAACACGATCACGACCAGAAGGCCGAACGCGAACGCGGTGACGCGGTTCTCGCCGAGCACGTAGCGGGTGTGCTCGAAGATCGCCGATAGCCCCGAGTTGCGCGCGGGACCTGCGGGCTCGACGGCTGGCGCAACGCTGCTCATGCTACCACCTCACCCTTCAAGCCTGACTCTCGGGTCGATCACGCCATAAAGAATGTCGATCAACAGGTTGAGCAGCACGTACATGACCGCCATGGTCAGCACGAAGCCCTGCACCGGCGCGAAGTCCGACGAGATCAGGGCTTCCACCGCGTAGGAGCCGATGCCGGGCCAGGCGAACACCTTTTCCACCAGCACGTTGGCCCCGAGCAGGAACGAGAACACCATGCTGAGCGTGGTGATCACCGGCAGCATGGCGTTGCGGAACGCGTAGGTGACGATGACCGTGGCGGGCGACAGGCCGCTGGCGCGTGCGGTGCGCACGAAATCCGACGACAATACCGCCAGCATCGAGGCCCGCGTCATGCGCGCGATCGGCGCCAGCGAGAAGATCGCGAGCGTCAGCGCCGGCAGGATCAACTGGCTGAGCGCGGAGCGGAAGGTCTCGAAGTCGCGCGCGATCAGGGCGTCGATCAGGTAGAAGCCGGTCACCGCCGGCGGCGCGCTATAGAACACATCGAGCCGCCCCAGCGGCGCCGGCGACCAGCCCAGCTTGAAATAGAAGACATAGACCAGCACCAGTCCGGTGAAGAACACCGGCAGCGAAACGCCGGCCGTGGTCGTCACCCGGCAGAGATGATCGATCCAGGAGCCGGGCCTGGTGGCGGCGAGGATGCCGAGCGGAATTGCGATCATGATCGACACCGCGAGGCCGAGCAGCGTCAGCTCCGCCGAGGCCGGCAGCCGATTGCGGATTTCGGTCGCGACCGGCTGGCCCGTCGTCAGCGAGGTGCCGAAATCGCCGTGGGCGAGATCGGCGGTGTAGCGGAAGAACTGCTCGATCAGCGGCTTGTCGAGACCGAGTTTCTTGCGGATTTGCTCCACCGCCTCCTTGGTCGCCGCGGGACCGGCGAAATACGCCGCAGGATCGCCGGGCAGCGCCCGCGTCAGCAGGAAGGTGACGATCACGACCCCGATCAGCGAGGGAATTGCGAACATCAGCCGCTTGCCGATCATGGTCAGCATGATGCGCTCCGCGCGAATGGCGGGCTCTGGGCGAATGGCGAATGGCGAAAAGCGAATGGAAGATGATGGCCGCTCTCGTTCACTGTCCGCTGCCCCCTATTCGCCATTCGCTACTCGCCATTCGCTTCCCGCCTGCTCACCCCTTCACCAGCGCGCGGTAATCGAGCCGGCGGTGGAACCAGTATTGGTAGCCCGAGACGTTCTTCTGCATCGCGACGTTGACATAGGGCTGATACAGCGGGATCCGCGGCACGTCGGCGAAGGCGAGATCGACAAAGCCCTTCACGTCCTTGTCGTAGGCCGATTTGTCGCCGACCGCGGCGGCGTCGACGGCGCCGTGAATCAGGTCGTCCATCGCCTTGGACTGGTAGCTCATGGTGTTGAAGATCGAATTCTTGCCGTCGTAGCACCAGATGAAGAAGTATTCGGGATAGTCGAGCCAGCCGGAGAACACGTTGGTGTAGAGCGGCAGCACCTTCTTGTTCAGCTCGGTGCGCCAGTTGGCGCCGGGGATCTTGTTGATCGTGGTCTTGATCCCGATCTGCGCCAGACTCTCCTGCACCAGCACGCAGAGCGGTTCGTTGACGCCGGCGAAGCCGAGATCGAACGACAGCGTGGTCTCGAAGCCGTTGGGATAGCCGGCCTCGGCCAGCAGCGCCCTGGCCTTGTCGATGTCGGTGTTGAATTTCGTCGGCTGCGGCCACGCCACCTCGGTCGCCTGACCGGCGGGCGCACCGAACATCGGCTTTGCCAGCCCGAACAGCACCGCATCCATGATCTTCTGGTACGGGATCGCGTAGGCGACCGCCTCGCGCACCTTGATATTGTCGAAGGGCGGGTGCTTGACGTTCATGCCGATGTACTGGATGCCGTTGGAATAGGGCACCGACACGATGTTGAGCTTGCCGTCGCCCTTCAGCTCGACGAAATCCTTGTTCGGCAGGTCGTAGGAGATGTCGGCGTCGCCGCGCTCCAGGAGCGCGCGGCGGTTGCCGGCCTGCGGCACCATGCGCCAGATCACGCGCTTGACCTTGGGCATCGGACCGCCGACCCAGGCGTCATTGCGCTCCATGATGACTTCGGTGCCCGCGGTCCATTTCGTCACCTTGTAGGCGCCGGAGCCCGCGGTCTGCTGTTTGGTGTATTCGAGGCCCCACGGATCCTTCTCGCTGGCGCTCTTCTTCACCAGTTCGGAATTGATCACGCAGGGCACGATCACCGCGAGATCCGGGATGGTCAGGCGGTCCTTCCTGGCAAAATCGATCCGCACCGTGTTGTCGTCGACGACGACGAACTGTTCCGGCTTGGTCAGCGAACCCGCGGCCATCTGGAAGGTCGGGAAGCCGCCGACGCTGACGGCGCGATCCAGCGACCATTTGACGTCCTTCGCCGACACCGGCGCGCCGTCGTGGAATTTCGCGTTCTTTTTCAGTTTGAAGGTGACCGACATGTCGCCGACATTCATGTCTTCGGCGAGTTCAGGCTTGAACTTGTCGCGGTCGTAATACGGCACGCCGCCGGGGCCGCTCTTCATCTCGTGGCTGATCAGCCGGTCGTAGCAATTCCACGACACCTCATAGCCGGGCACGTTGGTGCCGACGCCATGAATATCGAGATTGTTGGGGCCGCTTTCCGAGATGATCAGCAGCGTCTCGGAACGGGCGTCGGCCTTGGCGGCGGACCAGATCGCCGGGGCCGGCACCATGGCGCCGGCGGCGACGCCGGTAACGGATTTCAGAAAATCGCGACGCTTCATCTAAGGGCTCCAACGCACGAGGGATCAGGCTCTGGAGCGGCTTCGCAAGGTTTGTGCCAGAACTTAACGGAAGCCTAACGGCGCTTTAAGCGCATGATTCGACTGACGAATGTCGAGCATTGGCGACCGACGGCCCACGGGCGGCTTGCATACAAAGATGCATCTTTGCCTATAATAAATGCAGATATTCTGGCGCGCCTTGTTGTTGAGCGGCCTCATCAACCGCTCAAATCGGCCAGAGCAGTTGCTGCAGTTCGAACAGGTCGCCGGCCCGTTGCTGCCAACCCTCGATGCATATCTGACGGTTGAGATCGCTGAAGCGGTGCAGCAGAAGCAGCGCCGCGAGCCGCCGTGTCCGTTCGGGCGTGATATCGGCCTGCGAATAGCCGAACCCGCTGAAAAAGCTGCGGACGCGGCGCGGCATTCCCGCCGTCATGAAAACGCTCGGGCCCAGCAGATCGTATTCGCCCCATCCCGTGAACACGTCGCCGAAGTCGATAAGGCCTGACAGCTTCCAGTCGCCGCTTTCCTGACTCAACAGGAAATTCTCCGGAATGTATTCGCCGGTCAGGATGACCGCCGGCGCGTGCATCGGAATGAGCGCCGGCGCCTCGCGAAGAATCCGGTCCAGTCCGTCCAGATATTTTTGCGGCAGCCCGAGACGCTCATGCCGGGCGCGGCAGCCCTCGATTTGCCCGGAGATGAACTCGGGCCAGCGCGGCTCGACATTGGACAGCTCGCCAACCGGCACACGCTGCACCTCCGCAATCGTCTCGCCGATCTGGCCGAGGACGCGCTCCTTGTCGTCTTCCGGCAGCATCGGCCAGGCTTGCGCGCCAACGACGCCCTTCAGCCGCGTGATGACGAGATACGGCCATTGGTCGCGCTCGCCCTCGAGCACGATTTCCGGAACAGGCACGCCGAGCCGTCCACGAAGCTGCGCCAGCGACAGGCGCTCCGATACGAACTGATGCCGCAGCAGCGGCGGAAAGATCTTCAGAATCAGCCGGTCGTCGAGCGCGACGACGAGGTTGGTGCCGGTCGAAAACAGCTGCGGATCCCCGTGCGGCAAGCCATGACTGCGCGCGATGTCGAGCGCCGCCGGCAGGCATTGCGACGGATCGGCACGCCAGGCGCGGAATGCCTCGATCGTCTTGACGCCCGGCAGGGAATGCATCGGGCGCTTCTATCTGTCCGGATTCGCGCGCTCGAACTGGCGCAGCAGGCGGTTGCCGCGCTCGACCGCGGCATCAAGTGCTGCTTGCGCGGATTTCTTGCCCGAGAACGCCTGCTCCAGTTCGTCGTCGATCGCGTCGCGGATCAGCACGAACGAGCCGAGCCGCAAGCCCCGCGAATTCTCGGTCGGCGGTTTCCTCGTCATCTGTTCGATCGAGATCGCGGTGCCGGGATTGCGGTCGTAGAAGCCTTGCGCCCGGGTGAGGTCGAAGGCGGCGCGGGTAATCGGCAGATAGCCGGTGTTCTGGTGCCAGGCGGCCTGGATCTCCGGCTTCGACAAATAGGCGAAGAATTTGGCGACGCCCTTGTATTCGGCTTGCGGCCGGTTCCGCAGCACCCACAAGGTCGCGCCGCCGATAATGGTGTTTTGCGGCGCGCCTTGAACGTCCGGCCAGTACGGCAGCATGCCGTAGCCGACTTCGAACAGCGCATTCTTCCTGATATCGGCGCGCGTTCCCGACGAGCCGATGAAGATTCCGCATTCGCCGTTCTGAAACCGCGGCTCCGCCGTGGTGGCGCGACCGCTATAGTCGAACAGTTTCGTGGCCTGCCATTCCGCCAATTGCGCAACGTGCCGCACCACCACCGGATTGTTGAATGTCAGCACCGCGTCGAGGCCGTTGAAGCCGTTGGCCTCGGTCGAGAGCGGCAGATTGTGATAGGCGGAAAAATTCTCGACGTTGATCCAGGAAGGCCACGCCGTGGTGAACCCGCAAGGCACACCCGCCGCCCGCAGCCGCTTCGCCGCCGCGCCGACCTCCGGCCAGGTCTTCGGCGCGACCTCGGGATCGAGGCCGGCGGCGCGGAACATTTTCTTGTTGTAATACAGGATCGGCGTCGAGGCGTTGAACGGGAACGACAGCAGGTTGCCGGCAGCATCGGCATAGTAGCCGGTGACGGCGGGAAGATAGTCGGCCGGAGAAAACGCCTCCTGCTGGTCGGCCATCAGCTCGAACACCGGATAGATCGCGCCCCTCGCCGCTATCATGGTCGCGGTCGCGATTTCGTTGACCTGGACGATGGCCGGCTGGCTGCGCGAGCGAAACGCGAAGATCGCCGCCGTCACGGTCTCGGTATAGTTCCCCTTGTAGCTCGGCACGATCCGGTAGTCGGATTGCGACGCGTTGAAATCGGAAGCGAGCTTCTCCAGCTGCCGTCCGAGTTCGCCAGACATCGCATGCCACCACATGATATTGGTGACGGCGTGCGCGGGGGCCGCCGAGGCGACCACGAGCGCCGCGACGGCGAGCTGCAGCAATTTCAGAGCCGACTTCACAGCTAACCCCATTCCGATCCGCCAGCAGCGAAGGCGCCATTCCGCGCGCCACCTGCCCTCATAGAACTCCGCGCCGGCGGTTTCAATCCGCGAAAGGCCAGGTCGCAACGCACAATTGACGGCGTCAGCGGCGCTGGCACAATAGCCGGGTCCAGCCGGCAACCGCCAAGAAAACATTGAACCTTTTCGTACCTTCACCGACATCATCATAAGGGGATCGTGCCTGTGTACAGCCGCGCCGACCTATCGCGGATCGCGACACTCGCCGTCGCGCTGTTTTTGACGGCGGTCTCGGCGAACGCGGTCGCGCGGGAATTCGGCGCCAGCGGTACCGAGCGCGGGGATCGTCCGACCGTACAGGCGCCGCACGAGAGGGGGCGCCTGATCGCGCCGGCGTTGCGATCGTGACCGACTTCGACCGCAAGCCATTCGAGGCCGCGATGGCCGCCATCCACGAAAAGGTGCGAAGCGACCCCGCCGCCGCCCTGATCGAACGAATTCGCAAGGTGGAGTGAACAGGTTTGGCAGCCACCCGGCAGGACCAGACTGCGGAGCGTCCGGCGAGCCTCGCCGCGCGGGGCCGCTCCGGCATCGTCGGGCTGCTCCGCGCGGTGCCGATCCGCTGGCGCATCCTGTCGATCGCCGCGCTGAATTCGGCGGTCGTGGTGGTGCTGGCCGCCATGATCTGGAACGGCGCCCAGGTACTCGGCTCGGCCTGGGATGACGTGCGGCAGGTGCGGGAATCCGACAAGATCCTGGCGGTGCTGGAGAGCGAAACCAGCCGGCTGCAGAACCTGATCCATCGCTACATCAACCAGCCGAGCCCCGAACTGTTCGCCGAGATCCTGCTGTTGCGCGAAGCCGTGCTCGGCACCCTGACCACGCGCGCCTCTACCGATCCGATGCTGTCGGGATCGGTGGAGGAGCTCGAGCGCGTCACCGAGCGCTTCCTCAACGGCTTCGGCGAGCTGCGCGGGGTGCAGGCGACGATTTCGAAGACCTACGAGCAGGAGGTCCTGACCCCGGCACGCGACATGGCCGGGCTCTACTCGATCATCGAGGGCGCAACCGGTCACCGCGATGCCCCGATCTGGCCGTCGCTTGGAAAATCCCGCGAGGCCTTCACCGGGATGCTGGTCGCCGCCAACGCCTATTATCTTTCGCTGGCCGCCGCTTCCGCCGAGGAGGCCCGCCGCAATACCGAGACCATCGAAAAGACCATCCCCGTGATGTCCGACCTCGCCGACAACGACCTGCAGCGGATGGCGCTGAACCGGCTGAAGGCTCGCACCGTGGCGCTTCGGGAAGGCTTCGCGAAACTGACGGAGCAACTCGCCAGCCGGACCGAGCTGTTGCGCAACACCATCGACGCCAGCCAGGCCGAAGCCATCGGCGCCATCGACGATCTGTCGGTCAAGATGCGCCGGCGCGAGCAGAAGGCGCAGGAGACGTTCGACCGGACGCTCGCCGACATCTCCCGCAGGGTATTGTCGATCGCCGTGATCTTTCTCGGCATCATCATCACCGCGGGCGTTCTGATCGCGCTCTCCATCCGCCTGCCGCTGCAGCAGATCATGACGGCGATGCGCGCCATCACCTCGGGCGATTACGACCGCCAGGTGCAGGGCACGACCGCCAAGGACGAGGTCGGCGCGATGGCGCGCGCGGTCGAGGTGTTCCGCGAGAACGCCATCGCCAAGCGCAAGACCGAAGACGAGCTGCGCGCGTCCAAGGAGAAGGCCGAAGGCGCGCTGCTCGAACTCAACACCGCCCAGCAGAACCTGATCGACGCCGAACGCCTGGCGGCGCTCGGCGGCCTGGTCGCCGGCGTCGCCCATGAAGTGAACAACCCGATCGGCATCAGTCTCACGGTGGCCTCCAGCTTCTCGCGCCGCGCCGAGATGTTCGAGGCCGAACTGCGATCGGATTCGCCGCTGCGCCGGTCCCAGCTCGAGGAATTCGTCCGGACTTCGCGCGATGCGGCCCAGCAGCTGGTCGCGAACCTGCACCGCGCCGGCGAGCTGATCCAGTCCTTCAAGCAGGTCGCGGTCGACCGCTCGCAAGCCGAGCGCCGCCAGTTCTCGCTGAGCGAGGCGACCGACCAGATCATTGCGAGCCTGCGGCCGGTGCTGAAGCGGTCGCCGATCACGCTCTCGGTCGACGTGCCGGAAGGCCTGATCATCGACGGTTACCCCGGCTCCTATGGGCAGATCCTGACCAATCTGTTCCTCAACGCCGCCAATCACGCGTTTGCCGACGGGCGCGCCGGCGCCATTTCGATTTCAGCGCGGCCGCGCGGCGCCGACGATGTCGAGATCATTTTTGCCGACAACGGCGCCGGCATGACGCCGGACGTGCAGCGGCAGGCGTTCGACCCGTTCTTCACCACCCGACGCAACGAGGGCGGCACCGGACTCGGCTTGCATATCGTCTATAATCTTGTCACTCAGCAGCTCGGCGGCCGGATGATGCTGGATTCAAGGCTGGGACAAGGTACTACATTTCGCATTATCATACCGAGGACCGCCAAGGGCGGTTCGGAAACCGCAGACCAGGCAAGCGACGGGACCCCTCAATGGCCGAACAGGACGATGTCCTCCACCTGATCGACGATACCGGAGCCGCACCGGAAGCCTCGACCGCGCGCAAATGGAAGGTCGCCGTCATCGACGACGATCCGGCCGTGCACGAGGGCACGCGGTTTGCGCTGAGCGACTACAGCCTCCACGGCCAGACGCTCGAAATCCTGTCGGCCTATTCGGCGGCCGAGGGCCGCACGCTGATGCGCACGCATCCCGACATCGCGGCGGTGCTGCTCGACGTCATCATGGAAACCGACGCCGCCGGCCTCGATCTGGTCGAATACATCCGCAACGACCTCAGGAACGAAACCGTCCGCATCATCCTGCGCACCGGCCAGCCCGGCCAGGCGCCGGAGCGCCGCGTCATCGTCCAGTACGACATCAACGACTACAAGGCGAAGACCGAGCTGACCGCCGACAAGCTGTTCACCTCGCTGACCGCCGCGCTGCGCAGCTATCAGCAGCTCGAGCGCATGGTGCAGACCAGGCGGGGGCTCGAAATCATCATCGACGCCGCCTCGACGCTGTACGACTTCAAATCGATGCAGCGGCTCGCCGAGGGCGTGCTGACCCAGCTGGCGTCGCTGCTCAACGTCGATTGCGCCGGCATCCTGGTGCTGCGCGACGACGGCAGCAGTTCGGGCTCGGACTTTTCGGTGCTTGCCGGAAGCGGCTGCTACAGCCGCTTCATCGGAACGACCAGTTCCAGATCGCTCGATCCGGACCTGCGCCAGATGGTCGAAGCGGCATTTCTGCGCCGCAAGAATGAATTCTCCGACCACCGCAGCGTGCTCTATCTGCGGACCGGAAGCGGGCGCGAAGTCGTGGTGCTGCTGCAGGCCGAGCGCCAGCTGTCGGAGACCGACCGGGCCCTGGTCGAGATTTTCGGCAGCCGGCTCTCGATCGCATTCGACAACGTGATCCTCTATCAGCAGCTGCAGGAGGCCAACACCCAGCTCGAGGACCGCGTCGCCCAGCGCACCCGCGCGCTGATGCAGGCCAACCGCAGGCTGTCGTCGCAATGGCTGCGGCTGCAGCGCGCCAACGGTTTCAAGAACGAGATCCTGGGCACCGTCGCCCACGATCTGAAGAACCCGTTGGGCGTGATCCTCGGCCGCACCGAAATGCTGGTGGAGCTGATCACCGCCGCCGCTTCCAAGGAGAGCGTCACCGCCCAGGTCGAGCACATCCGCGATGCCACCAAGCGCCTGACCTCGATGGTCGATCACCTGATTTCGGACGCGATGGCGGACGCCTTCGACATCTCGATCCGCCGCGAGCCGGTCGATGTCGCGGGGCTCGTCAGCGAAGTCGCGGACGCCAACCAGCCTCTGGCCGCGAACAAGCAGCAGGCCATCACGGTGTCGGCGCCGCCGAATTTCGTCACCATGTGCGATGCCGACCGGATGCGGGAGGCGATCGACAATCTCATCAGCAACGCCATCAAATACAGCCCGATCGGCGGCAAGATCACGGTGGTGGTGACCCACGAGGGCAACAACACCATCATCCGCGTCGCCGACGAAGGCGCCGGCCTCTCGCCCGAGGACCTCGGGCGCCTGTTCGGCCGCTTCCAGCGGCTTTCCGCCAAACCCACCGCCGGCGAGAGCTCGACCGGGCTCGGTCTGTCGATCGTCAAGCGCATCATTGACATGCATGGCGGCCAGGTGACCGCCAATAGCCCGGGGCCCGGACAGGGCTCGACCTTTACGGTGATCTTGCCCGCAACAGAGATGTCATGACCCAGAGCCCGCATATTGTCATCGTCGACGACGAGGCGCCGGCCCGCGAGATGGTCGGCGATTACCTCAAGATGCACGGCTTTACCGTGACGCTGTGCGATGGCGGCAGGAGCCTGCGCGGCGCGATCGAAACCTCGGTGCCCGATCTCGTGGTGCTCGACCTCAACATGCCGGAGGAAGACGGGCTTTCCATCATCCGCGACCTGAAAAGCCGGATCAACGTGCCGGTGATCATGCTGACGGCGACCGCGAGCCCGATCGACCGCGTGGTCGGCCTCGAACTCGGCGCCGACGATTACATCGCCAAACCCTGCGAGTTGCGCGAATTGATGGCGCGGATCCGTTCGGTGCTGCGGCGGAGCGCGCCAGCCAAGGGCGCGCCCGGGCCGGAAGCCGCGAACGCCAAAGCCGCAAAAGACCAGCTGGTGCGGTTCGGCACCAAATGGCTCGATCTCGAGGCGCAGGCGCTGCGCGACGACGAAGGCAACGAGCATCCGCTGACCGCGTCCGAATTCAGCCTGCTCAAGGTGTTCGCGGCCAATCCGAAGCGGGTGCTGTCGCGCGAGCGCCTGCTGGAGCTCGCCAACGCCCGCGACGCCGAGGCCTTCGACCGCGCCGTCGACCTGCGGATCATGCGGATCCGGCGCAAGATCGAGATCGATCCGACCAAGCCCGCGGTGATCCGCACCATAAGAGGCGGCGGCTATCTGTTTTCGCCGGCCGGCGACAAGGCGTGAGCGGTATCTCGAAGCGAGCCGCGAATTACTCCCTCCTGCCAAATACTCCTTCGCCTCGCTCTTGCGGGGTCGAGACGAGCGAGGCTCGCTCTGAGCGGGTCGGGGTGAGGGGCTGTCTCCGCAAATTCGATAGATAGCGAGCGCGGTCAGTCCCCCTCACCCGGCGCTTCGCGCCGACCTCTCCCCGCAGGCGAGGAGAGGTGAAGAAGGCAGCCGTCGTCGCTACGGCCCGGTCTCCCACGAACAGTCGGCCCCGCCGCCGGCATTTTGCCTGATCTCGCCGAGATCGAGCGTGCAGCTCAATTTCGAGATGCTTTCGATCATCGAGCCGGCCGCGCCTTCCGCGCTGACCCCCGCCGAAGCCAGCGTGGCGTAGATTTCATTGGCCGCGCGGCCCTTCAGCGAACGTTTTGTCTTCTTGAAGGTGATTTCGCAGCTGCGTTCGGCGATGGCGACATTGCTGATCCGGCAGGTCACGGTATCGGCGCCGACCGACAGCTTCTTCAGGGGGTAGCTGATCTTGCTGTTGCCGTCGAACAGGCCGGCGATGACTTTCCTTTCGCCGGGGTTCAGGAGCGGCGAATACGGAGCCAACACGCCCGCCACCGCCAGTGCCGTCGGCCCCGTCATGGTCGCCGGCGCCGCCGATACGGCCGTGTGGCCGAAGGTTGCGAGCAGAAAGACCGCCGCCGCCATCCGCAGAATTGAGTACTTCATGACAAGGCTCCCTCGATCGAGGCCATAAATTTCGGATGCATGTTATACATCGCTCAAGGTAGCATTGTGACATGGCTGCTGCGGGGGTTTCGTGCGTTCGTTGCCGAGATATTTCGCTCTGGTGCTCGGATCGTTGCTGGGGGCGTCCGCCACCGGATGGCCGCCGGCCAGCGCCGAAACCATCCTCAAGAGCGGATACGCGCTGACCGACCAGCGCTGCGGAGAGGCGCCAAACGCCTATCCGAAACTTCGCATCGGCATGCGCGACGGCTATTGCGCCGGCCTCGTCGCCGGCGAGGAGGACGGCCTGATCTTTCCGCGATCGATCGTGCAGATTCCGGGGCACCGCCAGTTCGTGGTCGCGGACATGGGCAGCTGGAATCCGGGCCAGGGACGGCTGTTGCTGCTCGATCCCGACGCCGCGCAAGGCAAACGAATTTCCGTGCTGATCGGCAGGCTGGACTTTCCGTTTGGGCTGCAGACCGGGCCCGACGGCAAGGTCTACGCCTCCACCTCGGAGACGATCTTCCGGTTCGATCCGCTGGCGCCCAATCCAAAAAGCACCATCGAGACGGTCATCCAGAAGCTGCCGGGCCGGAAAGTCACGCTGTCGGACGGAAGCGTGGTCGAGGAGAGCGTTCATCCGCTCAAGCCATTCGTCTTCGACAGGACCGGGCGCATCTTCGTCAATGTCGGGGCGCCCACCGACAGCTGCCTCAAGCCGATCTCGAAACCATGCGTCGCGGGGGAAGGACCCGCGCCGTTCGCCGCCATCTGGCTATTCACGCCGCCGCCGGGTGGGATCTTTCCCGCGCTGAAGCCCGGCGATCCCAACCCTGCCCGCGAAATCTATGCGCGCGGCTTGCGCAACTCGATGGCGCTGGCGGTGCACCCGGAGTTTCCGGCCCGGGGCTTTGCCTTTCTGCAAGGCGAGAACGGGCGCGACCTGCCGGATCCACTGGAGCCGAACGAGGAACTCAACGCGATCGAAAGGGGCAAGCATTACGGCTGGCCCTATTGCTATGACCTCTCGACCCCAAGCCCGGAATTCAAGTCGTTCCTTCTCGGCAATCCGCGTTACAGGAATTTCTGCGCCAATACGGCGCTCTATCGCCAGCCCTATTCGCTGCTGCCGCCGCACGCAGCACCGCTGGCCATGTTCTATTACGGCGGAGGCAAATTCGCGGAGCTGCAGGGCAAGCTTGTGGTCGGACTCCACGGCTACCGGCCGACCGGCAGCCGCATCATCTTCTACGACGTCGACGAAAAGGGCTTTCCGAAAATCAGTCCGCCGCCGGTCCGTTACCACGTCAGCTGCGCCGCCGAACCGAGCCGGGCGTTCCAGACCGGGCAGAAGGCCGAGGTCGCGGCGGCCCCGTTTACCGAACTCGTCACCGAATGGCACAAGGTGAACGGCAACCGGCCGCAGGGCGCGCCGGTCGGAATGACGGTGGCCTCCGACGGCGCGATCTGGCTGGTCGAGGACCACAACAAGACCGTCATCCGCATCGACACCGCGGCTTCGCAGGCGCCGGACCTGCTGCCGTGTGACGTCAGACCGCAGCAGGAGATCGATGAACTCGTCAAATTCGTCCAGGGCGATCCATCGCAGAGCCAGCGGCTGACGGCGATCCGGACCGGGCTGATCGAAAAGCACTGCCAGAGTTGCCATTCGGGTTTCGGATTGAAGCCGGACCTTGCCGCGAAAGCGAAGGATGAAACCGTGCTGCGCTTCCTGCTGTCCCAGGACGGCTGGCTGTTTCCCGGCGATTCGAAGTCTGGCCGGCTGCATACGCGACTCAATGGCATCGGCGCCGACCGGATCATGCCGCCCGGCCCGCCCGATGGCCGGGAGCTGATGGCGCACGAGGCCGGATACAAGCAGTTGCTCGCCGAGGTCGACCTGTTCGTCGACAAAATGGTCCCGGGGCAACGGATGCGCATCCGGCCGGGGCGGATCGACCGCGAGTTCCGCGATCGCGCGGGACACGAATGCGGCGCAATTCCCAGCGACACGGTCGTGGTCGTCGTCGACAGACACCCGAAGGAAAAGCCGAACTTCAGCCGTATCTTTCGTCCGGCCGACCTCTATTTGAATGGCAAGTGCACGGATGCGAACGGCTACTATATCGAGCAGAACAATCTCGTTGCTTTGTGAGCTTTTCGTCGCCGGTCTGGTCGCATCCCCCGCGATCGCGCAGGAAGCCCCCTTTCAAAGCAGGCAGATCACGCCCGCGGGCGAATACACCTTCGGCATCGAAGGACCGGCGGTCGACGGACAAGGAAATCTGTACGTCGTCAATTTCGGCAAGCCCGGCACGATCGGAAAACTCGCCGCCGGCAGCGCGCAATCGGAACTGTTCGCGGTGCTGCCGGAGGGCAGTATCGGCAACGCGATACGCTTCGATCGCAAGGGGCGGATGTTCGTCGCCGACTACAAGAAGCACAATATCTTTCTGGTCAGCGCAGACGGAAACAACGTCGAAACCTGGTTCCATTCGGACGACTTCAACCAGCCCAACGATCTGACCATCGCGGCCGACGGCACGATCTACGCGAGCGACCCGCATTGGAAGCACCGCGACGGGCAGGTCTGGCGGATCGCCAGATCGGCCGATGGCGCCATCGTCGGCGAGAAGATGACGGCGAATCGGAAAATGAGCACGACCAACGGCATCGATCTCAGTCCCGATGGCAAGACACTCTATGTGGGCGAGTCCGATACGCGCGAGATCTGGGCCTACCGGATCGACGGCACAAGGCTGCAGTCGCCCCGGCTCGTGAAGCGGTTCGCCGATTTCGACATCGACGGCCTGCGCACCGACATTTCAGGCAATCTCTATGTTGCGCGGATCTTGAAGGGCACCGTGGCGGTGCTGACACCGGCGGGAAGACTTCTGCGGGAGATCGCGTTGAAGGCCAGGGAGCCGACCAACCTCGCCTTCGGCGGCAAGGACGGAAAAACCGTCTTTGTGACGCAGCGGCAGGGCGGATTCGTCGAATTGTTCCGGGCCGATCGTCCAGGCCGCGAATTTTGCCCTTTGGCCTGCGCAGCAGCCAAATAGACTCCATCGAAGGAGCTTGGCCGAACCGGCCGGGAGTGCCGAAACGCGCGAATCAAGCCGCGGTTCCGGCCGGAAAACCGCTTTTCGGCAGACTGAAGGGCCCGATCGGCCCAAATCGCCTGAAACCCATCTCATTCAAATTGCTGGCATTTCATGCCGAATTGTTTCGTCGCCGGCCTCGCGACGAAACAATTCTCCCGCGCACGAAACCATTTTCCCCTTGGCGTGCAGACGTCCCGAAACGTTGGCTCATTAACAATTTGCCCCAACGAAGCGCCGCAACGCAGCGGTCACCGGGAGCCTGTCATGCAGAACGTCATCGCCATCAACGCCGCAGCCCGCCAAGGCATCATCGCTGCCCAGGCGACCTCGGATGAAATGCTTCTGGAGAGCATTGCCGACGGCGGCAGGACCGCGATGCACATCCTTTATTCGCGTCACAATGTCCGGGTCTATCGTTTCGTGCTGCGCATCGTGCGCGACGCCACCATGGCCGAAGACCTCACCAGCCAGGTGTTTCTCGACGTGTGGCGTACCGCCAGGCAGTTCGAGGGCCGTTCCCAGGTTTCCACCTGGCTGTTGTCGATCGCCCGCTTCAAGGCGCTGACCGCGCTGCGTCAGCGCCGGCACGAGGACATCGACCAGGAAGACGTGCTCGAGATCGCCGATCAGGCCGATACGCCCGAGGCCTCGCTCGACCGCAGCAACACCAGCGCGATCCTGCGCGCCTGCGTCGCCAAATTGTCGCCGGCGCATCGCGAGATCATCAACCTCGTCTACTACCACGAGAAGTCGGTGGAAGAGGTCGGCGCGATCATCGGCATCCCCCAGAGCACGGTGAAGACCCGGATGTTCTATGCCCGCAAGCAGCTCGCCGAACTGCTCAGGGGCGCCGGCGTCGACAGCCTGGCGGCGTGAGGTAATTTCAACGAATTCAATGGGTTGTGCTGATTTGACCGCGAATGCCGACGAGCAGCCGGCGCAGCCCACGAAACAAATGAAACAATCGACGACATCACGCGGAAAAACTGACCGGCTAAACCGACAATCACCAAACCGAACACCAACGCCGCAGAGGAGTGAGAAAATGACAAGACCGTCCTTCCGCTTCTTCATCATTCCGCTCGGCGCGATCTGCACCCTGGCCTCGCTGTCCGCCCAGAACACCGCGCCCCGCGCCCAGCGCGACCAGGGTTCGAAGCTGGTGCACGAGCAGGTGGTCGATTGCAGCAGCAAGAACCCTGCCGAGGTCTGCGTGATCCGCTGACCAGCTTCTACGCGACGAGATTTTCTGGCCGACCATCTTTACCTCCCAGCTAACCTCCAACGACCCGGACGGGATGCCCCCCTTCCGGGTCGCTCTGTATTTGCGGGCTGCGTGACCGCTGAGACGCCTCACGAACACGTGACGCCGGCTGCGTAACGCCGCGCGCCCGCATCCCGAAGGACCATTGACGTTCACGCCCGGCCGCCAGGCCCTCAAGTTCAATGGATCCTGTCCGATGCTCAACCTCGTTCTTGCCCTGCTCGCCGGCATCGTCACCGTGGCGGCGCCCTGCACATTGCCGATGCTCCCGATCCTGCTCGGCGCCTCGGTCGGCCAGACCGGGAAGCTGCGCCCGGCGATGATCGCGCTCGGGTTTGTCATTTCATTTTCCGCCGCCGCGTTGTTGCTGGGCGCGATCACCGACGTTTTCGATTTCGATCCCAATGCCTTGCGCACCGGCGCGGCGATCCTGCTGCTCGGGTTCGGACTGCTGATGGTCTGGCCGGCGCCGTTCGAATGGCTGTCGATCCGGCTCAACGGCCTCACGCGCGGCGCCGCCGGCCATGCTGAGTCGCGCCCGGGCAATGTCGGCGGTTTTGTGCTGGGCACCACGCTCGGTCTGGTCTGGACGCCCTGCGCCGGCCCGGTGCTGGGTTCGATCCTGACCGTGGTCGCCACGTCCAGGGACACCGCCTCCGCGAGTGCGCTGCTGGTGGTCTACGCAATCGGCGCGGCGCTCCCGATGCTGGCGATCGCCTATGGCGGCCAGGCCATCACCACCCGCGTCCGCAGCGTCGCGCGCTTTTCCCCAAGACTGCAGCAGGCGTTCGGCGTCGTCGTGATCGCCTTCGCAGCTCTGTCCTACTTCCAATACGACACGCTGATCGTGGCGTGGCTGACCGCTTTTTATCCTCAAGGCCGGATCGGCCTGTAATCAATCCGCAACGCAAGGAGACTTCCATGACGCTACGATCGTTCGCCACTTCAGCCTCGGTGCTCGCTTTTTGCCTGATCGGCGCAGCCAATCCCGGCATCAGTGGTGAGCTCGCGCACGACCAGACCGCGCCGTTCGCGGTCGCGGCCGTCGAGAGCACCGCGCCCGACTTCGCCGGCATCAGCCACTGGTTCAATTCCGCGCCGCTCAACCTCGGCGATTTGCGCGGCAAGGTGGTGCTGGTGGATTTCTGGACCTATGGCTGCGTCAACTGCGTCAACACGCTGCCCCACGTCACCGAGCTCTATGCCAAATATAAAGACCGCGGCCTGGTCGTGGTCGGCGTCCACACCCCGGAATTCCCGTTCGAAAAATCGGCCTCCAACGTGCAGGCCGCGCTGAAACGGCATGGCATCACCTATCCGGTGGCGCAGGACAACGACTCGCAGACCTGGAACGCCTACCGCAACCAGTATTGGCCGGCGCAATACATCATCGATCAGAGCGGAAAGATCGTGTTCCAGCATGACGGCGAAGGCCAGTATGAACAGATCGACCGCACCATCGCGCGGCTGCTGAACGCCGGCAGCAGCTGAGCCAGCCTTGCGAACTGCGCCGTGCCGGCCGCGGGCGCAGTTCGCTTTCACGAGGTCGCCCTCATATCGGTTTCCCAGCCTTTTCGATCTGACTCGCTCGCTATCTCGCGGTGCTCGAGGCGCTGCGGCCCGCGGACCCCGGCGCGAGCCTCTCGCGCCGAAGTGAGGCTTTTGGGACACAGCGGAGCGCCGACGAAATCGCAGCTACGCCAGCGACCTATCCGGATTGCTTGCCATTGCGCCGTCCCTGAGATTTGATGGTTCCAATGATTTGGCGAAACGGTGATGCGCCGGGGCGGCGTTGAACGATTGCGCCGCGAGGAGAGCCCTGAATGACAAGATTTCGGCACCTGATCTGGATGACGGTTGCGACCCTTGGCCTGATGCTTTCGGTCTCGCACGGCTACGCCCAGCAGCCCGATGTCGGCGACCAGCCGGGATTGCTGCCCGACGATTCGATCGAACTGGATCCGGAATACCGCAAGCAGGTCGTCTACTACCGCACGTCGGAAGCCCCGGGCACCATCATCATCTCGACCGCGGAGCGCCACCTCTATCTGATCCAGCCGGGCGGCCGCGCCATCCGCTACGGCATCGGCGTCGGCCGCGACGGATTCCAGTGGCAGGGCCTCCTGAACATCACGCGCAAGGCGGAGTGGCCGGACTGGACGCCGCCGCCGGAGATGATCGCACGCCAGCCCTATCTGCCGCGCTTCATGGCCGGCGGGCCGGGTAACCCGCTTGGCGCCCGCGCGATGTATCTCGGCACCACCGTGTACCGCATCCACGGCACCAACCGGCCGGACACGATCGGCACCAAGATCTCCTCCGGCTGCTTCCGGCTGGTCAATGCCGACGTCGCCGATCTCTACGATCGCGTTCCCGTCGGCACCAAGGTCATCGTGCGGCAAAAGCCGGAATTGTAACCGCGGCGGCTTCCCCGGCGCCGTTCCAATTTTTTTGATTATTGCGAAAGACAAAACCATGCGGACATTCCGAGGCGGCCTCCTGATCGGGCTGGCGGTCGCGGTCGCGGTCGCGGCCGTCGCCATCACCTACGAGCGATATGACACGCGGACGCTGAAACGCACCCTGCGGCGGGGCGAGGTGCTGTGCGGCGTCAACAAGGGCCTGCCGGGCTTCTCGATACCCGACGACAAGGGCAACTGGACCGGCTTCGACGTCGACTTCTGCAGGGCGGTCGCGTCCGCCATCTTCGACGATCCGACAAAGGCAAAATTCGTTCCCCTCGAGGCCAGCGAGCGCTTCAAGGAATTGCAGAACCGAACGGTGGATATCCTCTCGCGCAACTCGACCTGGAGCATGGCGCGCGAAACCAAGTACGACCTCTATTTTCCGGCCGTCGCCTACTATGACGGCGAAGGATTCATGCTGCCGCGGTCGCGCAACATCGATTCCGCGCTGGAGCTGAACGGCAGCAAGGTCTGCGTGCAGTCGGAAACCACGACGCAGCTCAATCTTGCCGACTACTTCCGCGCCAACAACATGAAATACGAGGAGAAGAAATTCGGAAAACTGGAGGATGTCATCAAGGCCTATGAATCCGGCCAGTGCGACACCTTTACCGCCGACGTTTCGCAGCTCTATGCGCTGCGGCTGAATCTCGCCAAACCCGACGACCACGTCATCCTGGCCGACGTCATCTCCAAGGAACCGCTGGCGCCGGTGGTGCGGCAGCGCGACGACGACTGGATGATGCTCGTGAAGTGGACCCTGTACGCAATGATCAACGCCGAGGAGCTCGGCGTCACCTCGAAGAACATCGACGAGGCGCTGAAGTCGAAGAAGCCCGACGTGATGCGGCTGGTCGGCACCGAGGGCGCTTACGGCGAGGAACTCGGCCTGACCAAGGACTGGGCGGCGCGCATCATCCGCCATGTCGGCAATTACGGCGAAGTCTATGAGCGCAATGTCGGCTCGGGATCGAAGCTGAAGATTCCGCGCGGCCTCAACCAGCTCTGGAGCGCCGGCGGCATCCAGTACGCGCCGCCGATCCGATAGGGTTTCTGGGCTAAACCTATAAGGGCGCACCCAACAACTCGTCATCACCCGCGAAAGCGGGTGATCCAGTATTCCAGAGACGTTGCGATAAGATCGGGAGGCCGCGGCGTGTACTGGGTCGCCCGGTCAAGCCGGGCGATGACAACCGTTCAAGACGCGGCGTGAGTGCACGGAACCTCAATAACTCTTCATCCGCGCCAATTGATCGGCGTGGAAGTTGGCATCGCCGAACAATTCCTGGCACGCCCTCGCGCGCTTCATGAAGAAGCCGATGTCGAACTGGTCGGTCATGCCCATGCCGCCATGCATCTGCACGCCTTCCTGGACCGCCAGCGTCGCGGTCGATCCCGCGCGCGCCTTGGCCACCGCTACCGCCGCGCCGGCATTCGCAAGATCCGCATCCAGCGTCTGCAGCGCCTTCAGCACCGCGGCGCGGGTGATCTCGATGTCGATATAGAGCTGGGCGGCGCGGTGCTGCAGCGCCTGGAATTCGCCGATCAGTTTTCCAAATTGCTTGCGCTCCTTGAGATAATTCACGGTGCGGCCGAACACTTCTTCGCTGAGCCCGACCATTTCGGCGGCGACCGCGCCGCGACCGATATTGAGCACGCCTTCCAGCAGCGCAAACCCCTGATCGACCTCGCCGAGCACGCCGTCGGCGTTGACCTCGGCATTGCCGAACCTGATTCTGGCGGCGTTGTGCGAATCCACCATCGCGGTGCGCTCGATCTCGACGCCTTTTGCCCTGGGATCCACCAAGAACAGCGTCAGGCCGTCGCGCTCGCCGGCTGCGCCCGCGGTGCGGGCCGCGACGATCAACAGATCGGCCGTGTGCCCATCGACCACAAACGCCTTGTCGCCGGAAAGCCTAAAGCCGTTGCCGGAACGCACCGCCTGCAGCTTTGTCTGCAGCGGCCGATGTTTCGCGCCCTCGTCGATGGCGAGCGCGGCCAGCAGCGAACCGTCCGAAATTTTCGGCAGATGCGCAGCCTTCTGCGCGTCGCTGCCGCCGCGCGACAACGTGGACGCCGCCAGCACGGCGGTTGCGAGAAACGGCGACGGCATCAAGGTGCGGCCGATCTCCTCCATCACTATGCCGGCCTCGACGCAGCCGAGAGCTGAGCCGCCGAACTCTTCCGGCACCAGCAGGCCGGAAAATCCCATCTCGGCGAAATTCTTCCAGAGCTCGCGGGAAAATCCGGTGGCGTCCTTCGCATCGCGCAGCTGCCGCAGATGCGACACCGGCGCCTTGTCGCTGATGAGACCGCGCGCACTGTCGCGCAGCATCGACTGTTCTTCAGTAAGGACGAGTGCCATTTTGGATTTTCCGTTTGGAGGACCAAGTGTTTGAATTCGTCATTCCGGGGTGCGTGCAAAGCACGCAGGCCCGGAATCCATCCTCCCGATCATGGCTATGGATTCCAGGCTCGCGACTTCGTCGCGCCCCGGAATGACGGCTGCTGTAGAGCACGCACCTCACGCCCCCGGCAGATCGAGGATACGTTTCGCGACGATGCCGAGCATCACCTCGCTTGTGCCGCCCTCGATCGAGTTGGCCTTGGTGCGGAGCCAGGCGCGCGGGCGGGCGCCGCCTCTCGAGCGCTCGCTTTCCCATTCCAGCGCGTCGACGCCGCCCGCGGACATCAGGATCTCGTAACGGCGCTTGTTCAGCTCGGTGCCGTAATATTTCATCGCCGACGAAAACGCCGGATGCGCCTGGCCGGCCTTGGCCAGATCGACCGCGCGTTCGGCGGCGCAGGCCAGCGCCGCCTCGTCGATCTCGAAGGCCGCGATCTGGCCGCGCAGCATGGGATCTTCCAGCCGGCCCTGCTCGTCGGTGCCGACGGAGTCGGCGGCGACCTGCCCGAGCGGCCGGCCCACGCCGCGCTCGCCCATGCCGGAAATCATCGCGCGCTCGTGCTGCAGCAGGTATTTCGCGACATCCCAGCCGCGATTGACGGTGCCGACCACGTGGGATTTCGGCACCCGCACGTTGTCGAAGAAGGTCTCGCAGAACGGCGAATAGCCGGAGATCAGCAGGATCGGCTTGGTCGAGACACCCTTCGACGTCATGTCGAACAGAATAAAACTGATGCCGTCGTGCTTCTTTGCTGACGCGTCGGTGCGCACCAGGCAAAAGATCCAGTCGGCGTAGTTGGCGTAGGAAGTCCAGATCTTCTGACCGGTAATGACGAAATCGTCGCCGTCGCTCTCGGCGCGGGTCTGCAGCGAGGCAAGATCCGATCCGGCGTTCGGCTCGGAATAGCCCTGGCACCAGCGGATCAGGCCGGCGGTGATCCTGGGCAGATGTTCCTTCTTTTGCGCGTCGGTGCCGTATTTCAACAGCGCCGGCCCGAGCATGGAGATGCCGAACGAGGTCAGCGGCTGCCGCGCGCCGATCGCCGCCATCTCCTGGCGCACGATCTTTGTCTCTTCCGGATCGAGGCCGCCGCCGCCGTATTCCTTCGGCCAGTGCGGCACGGTCCAGCCCTTGTCGCGCATCCGCTCGAACCAGACGCGCTGCGGCTCGGAGGAGAATTTGGTGTTGCGGCCGCCCCAGAACGTATCCGCCTCCGAGGTCATCGGCCGCCGCATCTCCGGCGGGCAATTGGCCTCCAGCCAAGCGCGGGTTTCGCGGCGAAACTTTTCCAGATCGGACATCGGCGTTTCCTGGGATTGCGGCCGGCTGCCGGCCGGCGATCGATGCGTCATTTCCGGATCGACCTTAGCCATCGCATTGCGGAATTCAATATATCTCTGCTTCCCGCCGATGCGGCCGCGGCGGTGGTCTTGGTCGCCGATCGGGTGTATTCGCAAGACCTATAAGGATTGAAAAACAAGAGGAAACCGAGATGCGGCTGAAGTTGCTTTCGCCTGGCGAAATGAACGAGGACCAGAAACAAACCTACGACGAGTCGATCGCGGGCAAGCGCGGAGCCCCGCCGCCGCCGATGATGGCCTGGCTCAACAGCCCGGAGATGGCGCGGCATGCCACGCGTTTGGGTGCGGTCCTGCGGTTCGACACGCAATTTCCGGCGGAGCTGTCGGAAATCGCAATCCTGGTGACGGCGCGGCACTGGACCTCGCATTACGAATGGTACGCCCACAAGCGGCTCGCACTAAAGGCCGGCATGGATCCGAAGATCATCGAGGACATCAGGGATCGCCGCACGCCGCGTTTCGACGATCCCACGGGTCAGATGATCTACGACGTCGCCAAATCGCTGCATGAAGGCCACGGCATTTCCAGGAGGCTGTACGACGAGGCCGTGAAGGTACTCGGCGAGCGCGGGCTGGTCGAAATCATCGGGCTGTGCGGCTATTACACCATGGTGTCGATGACGCTGAACACGTTCGAGTTCGATCTGCCGGCCGGAGAGGTTTCCGAACTGGCGTAGGGAAAGCTCGCCTCCCCGGAAGCGGGCGAGGTCAAGAAAACGGAAGCGGAGAGACATGCCATGCCCGACAATCCCCCCATCATCGCCGGCACGCGGATCGGGCACGTCCATCTCAAGGTGGCCGATCTCGATCGCGCGCTCGGGTTTTATTGCGGCGTACTCGGCTTCGAGGTCACGCAGCGCCTCAGTTCAGGCGCGGCATTCATTTCGGCGGGCGGCTATCACCATCACATCGGGCTCAATACCTGGGAAAGCAGAGGCGGCCATCCGCCGCCGCCGGGCACCACCGGGCTGTTTCACACCGCGATCCTGTATCCGACGCGGCCGGCGCTGGCGGACGCCTTGCACCGGCTGATCCAGGCCGGCATTCCGCTCGACGGCGCCAGCGACCACGGCGTCAGCGAGGCGCTTTATTTGCGCGATCCCGACGAGAACGGCGTCGAGCTGTACTGGGACCGGCCCAAGGAGCAATGGCCGCGCAAGGAGGACGGGACGCTCGCGATGTTCACGCACCGGCTCGATCTCGAGGATCTGTTGCGGCAGAGGCAGGCGTAAGCGCGCCCCGCCCGCGCACCATGATCAGCGCCGCCGCCGCCAGCTCAAGCCCGATGCAGCCGTAAAACGGCAGGGCGTAGCTTCCCGACGCATCGCGCAGCAGCCCGATGACGCCGGGGCCGAACGCATAGGTCACCTGGTTGATCGCCGTCAACAGGCTGATCAGCACGCCGAACGAGCGCGGATCGAACTCACGCTGCACGATCAAGGACGGCAGCGTGATCAGGTTGCCGACCGAGAATCCGAACAGCGCGCAGGCCGCGATCAGCACGACTTCGTCGCGCGAATGGATGACGATCGCCAGCGCCAGCGCCTGGCTCGCGAACGAGATCGCCGAGGCCAGCCGCTGGTTGAGCCGGTCGATCACGGTGGAGAACAGCACGCGCCCGACCACCGCCATCGCCGTCAGCAGCGCCACCGCGGTCGCCGCGCTGCTTCGGCCGATCACCGGATCGAGAAATGAAATCAGGTGGACGATGAAGCCGACCTGCGCGAACAGCACCAGCGCGAAGGCGATCGATACGCTCAGGAATCCGGCGTCGCGCAGCGCCTGTGC
The DNA here is from genome assembly GCA_963721275.1 of uncultured Alphaproteobacteria bacterium. GTDB lineage: Bacteria > Pseudomonadota > Alphaproteobacteria > Rhizobiales > Xanthobacteraceae > Bradyrhizobium. The sequence goes on from CAVRIQ010000004.1 coordinate 341,090, forward strand.
GCGAATGCGCGCGGCGGAAGGCGCCTCCGCGGCCGCCGATCCGGCGGCCGGGCTCGCATGCGCGGGCGGCCGCCCGACAAGGATCAGGACCACCGGGATCATCAGTGCCAGCATCGTGCCCGCCGCGGCGATCATGGCGCCGGAAAACCCGAAATGACCGATCGCCGCCACCAGCAGCGGCACGCCGGCGATGCCGCCAAAACTTGCGCCGTTGAGCGCAAGGCTGATCGCCATGCCGCGCTTCTTGTCGAACCACAGACCGAGCGTATTGGTGATGACGCCGAGGCTGGTGCCGGCCCAGCCGAACGCCAGCAGCGCATCGGCCAAATAAAGCTGCCAGGGCGAGGCCACCTGCCCCATCATCACGGCGGCCGCGGCCATCGCCACGATGCCGGCGACCAGGCAGTTGCGCGGTCCGAAGGCCCGCACCGCCTCGCTGACAAAGGCGACCAGCACCGCGCCGAACAGGTAGAAGAACGTCGTGCCCGACGAGATCAGCGAGGCCGGCCAGCCGTGCAGGCGATGCAGCTCGGCGAGATAGACGCTCTGGCCGTAGAAGCCGAGGCCCCAGCCGAAGGTCGCGACCAGGAAGCACACAGCGACGATGCGCCAGCCGTCGTAGCGGGCGGAGGTTTCGTCGATCGCGGCTTGATTGGACGCGTCCAATAGTTGTCTCTTTTTTTAAATTGTCTCTTTGTTTTCGCGCCGTCATGCCCGGCCTCGTGCCGGGCATCCGCGTTCTTCCTTCGGGCGGTGGTCAAAGACGCGGATGGCCGGGACATCTGGCGCGAAGCCTCGCTTCGCGCTTTTGCCCGGCCATGACGACAATAATTAGCAGGGCCAGCAAGCGCAAAGCTTCGACCGGCGCCGAAGTGTCAGGCCTTCACCGTGGACGGGTCGTAGAAAAACCGCTCGCGAAAAATCCGGTCGCCGCGCCACTCCTGCAAGGCGACCTCGTCGAGCCGGCGCAGCTGTCCGGATTTGTCGGTCAATTCGAAGTTCCAGTGGATGACGACGCGATCGCCTTCCACCACCGACGACACCGCCCTGGAATGGACCTGCGCCATCCGCGCCAGCACGGCGCGCTCATGGGCGACCAGCACGTCGCGCCCGACGCGCGGGGCTGCGGCGTTCTCCTGCATGCTGGAATCCTCGGTGTAGTAGCGTTCGATGGCGCCGGCGTGATCGCCGGACTCCACGACGGCGATGAATTCATTCAGGCGTTCTCGCGTCGGCATGAATCCTCCAAAGCTCAAAGGCGTTTGCAGCGAGCGATCAAATCCTCGGATCGGGAAATTCGGCCAGCGCCTGCAGCCTCGCCCGCCGGCGCCGCGTAAACGACGCAAAGGCCAGCACCGTCAGTCCCAGCAGGACTGGCGGATACACCACCATGTTGACCGCCGACCAGCCGTAATTCGCCAGCAGCTGGCCGGAGGAGAACGATCCGATCGCCATCATGCCGAACACCAGGAAATCGTTGAAGGCCTGGACCTTGTTGCGCTCCTGCGGCCGGTGCGTTTCCAAAACCAGCGCGGAGGCGCCGACGAAACCGAGATTCCACCCCAGGCCCAGCACGATCAGCGTGGCCCAGAAATGCAGCGCGGTGATGCCGGACAGTCCAATCGTCGCGGCGCCGGCCTCGAGGATCAGACCGGTCGCGACCACCTTCGGCGCCCCGAAGCGCGCGATCAGCGAGCCGGTGAAAAAGCTCGGCCCGTACATCGCAACGATATGCCACTGGATCCCGAAATTGGAATCGCTGACGGAAAGCCCGCAGATCTTCATCGCCAGCGGCGCCGACGTCATCACCAGGTTCATCATCGGATAGGCAACGATGCCGCAGATCGCGGCCGCGATGAAGCGCGGCTGCCGCACGATCTCGAACAGCGGCCGGCCGCCGTGCAGATCCGACGGCGCCGGCTTCGGCGCATCGACGCCGGAGAGGACCGCCATTGCCACCAGCGCCACCGCCGCCTGCACCACGAAGGAGAAGGCGAACAGGTAAGGCGGCCAGATATCCATGGTCCACTGCACGAGCTGCGGACCGAGCACGCCGGCGAACACGCCGCCGGCCATCACCCACGACACGGCCTTGGGGCGGAACGCCGCGCTGGCGCCGTCGGCGGCGGCAAAGCGATAGGATTGCGACACCGCGCCGTAGAGACCGCCGAGGAAGGTCGCGCAGCAGAACAGCCAAAACGAGGCATGGAGGATGGCGAATGACCCGAGCAGGCCGGTCGCAACACCGCAGCCGGTGCCGATGATGAAGGCGACACGGCGGCCATAGGCGCGCGAAATCGCCCCGGTCGGCAAGGTGCCGGCCGCGAGCCCCAGCACGTACATCGAGAGCGGCACGGTCGCGAGCGAGATGTCGGGCGCCAGCGTCGCGCCGACGATCGAGCCGGTGGCGAAGATCACCGCCGAGTTGGCGCCGGTCAGCGCCTGCGCCGCCGCCAGCCGCACCACGTTGGAGCGCGCGCGGGCGTCGCCGGATATCTCGTCGGCTGCCGTCAGGTCGATCATTCCAGGTTTCCGCCCGAATGCGGCCGGTTTCACGACGGCCTCGTTGATTCACGCCACTATGAAGGGAGGTTTCCGCCCGATCAACCGGCGCAAACGGGCGCGCGCTATGCAACGCGATTCAGGCTGATTTCGGCCGCTCGAACACCAGAATCAGATTGTTGGCCGGCATCTCGGCGATTTCGACGAGAACGAGCCCGGCATCGCCGGCCAGCTTTTCCAGCGCCTCGATATCGCGCACGCCCCATTCGGGATTAGCCTCGCGCAGGCTGGTGTCGAACACCGCATTGCTGACCGCGGTGTGCTTGCCGCCGCGCTTGAACGGGCCGTACAGGAACAGCCGCCCGTCCGCGGGCAGATATTTTCCGGCGCCGGCGAACAGCCCTTCCGCGACCCGCCAGGGCGCGATGTGGATCACATTGGCGCAGAACACCGCGAGCAAATTTTTGGGTCCGCTGCCGTCGTGCATCTGCGGGCACCACGCCGGATCGGACAGGTCGATCCGCAGCGGCGGACGGATGTTCGGCAACCCCGCATGCGCCCGCCACGCATCGATGCTCTTGAGATGTTGTTCGTTGAGATCGCTCGGCCACCAAATGATGCCGGGCATATGACGGGCAAAATCGACTGCATGCTGGCCGGTGCCGCTGCCGGCCTCGACCACGTCGCCGGATTTGCCGGCGAGGAACCGCAGCAACAAGTCCCGGATCGCCTCGTGGTTGCGGTGGAAGGCGGGCGCGTCGAGACGGCCGTCGGGCTCGATCCGCCGTCCGTCCTTGCCGAACTCCACGACATAGTCAGCCATGCCAGCCCTTACCCGATCCGGAGAGATTCTTCGATCAGGGTTTATCAGCTTTGAACTGCGATTGCTCCAGTTCCAGATAGATCCGGTAGGCGTTGCCGCGGTTGTTGCTCGCAAAGGCCGGCATATCCCGGTATTTCGACCAGTCGGCCTCGCCATAGGCGGCGTCGAAATCGGTCCAGTTCTGCACGGCCGCGGTCATCTTGTCGCGCAGATACTGAATGTAATCGCGGGTGAAGGCGATCGCCTGCTTCGCTTCCGTCGACGTCCTGCCATGACCGGGAACGATGAATTTCGGATCGAGTTTTGCCACCTCGTCGAGCGCGCGCAGCCATTGCGTGGTGGAGACGTCGTCGCTGTTCATGAAGGGGATGCGGCCGTTCTGCACGATATCGCCGGCGAACAGCACGCCGTCCGGCTCGACCATCATCATGATGTCGCTGGAGGAATGGGCGGGTCCCGCATAGAGCAGCGTCAGCCGCCGGTCGCCGAGCGCAATCGTCATGCGCTCGCTGAAGGTGATGTCCGGCGGGACCACGCGGGTGTTGGCGTCGACCCACGGAAACAGCGCGCCGCGCCGCTGCTCGAGACGCTGGTTCGCCTTCTCGTCCGCGGTCTCTTCGTTATCCTTGTATTCACCGGAGCGCTCCTGCGCGACGATGAGGGCGTCGCTGTGATCCTTGAACGCCTGCAGTCCATAGATGTGATCGGCATGATAGTGGCTCAGGACCACGTAACGGATCTTCTTGTCGGATACTTTGCGGATTTCCTGCAGCAGCGCCCAGCCGAGGCTCGGCGTTCCCAGCGCATCGAACACCACGACGCCGTCGGAAGTGACGACAAATCCGGCGTTGGAAGTATTGCCTTCATTATCCTTGCCGGGAATCCCGGGATTGCCCGTGGAGTACCAGACCGGCTTGCCCGGGACCTGGTCGATCTTCAGCGGTATCGTCAGGGGCGGATAAGGCGACACGGTTTGCGCGCCGGCCGTCAGCGCCGGAGCTGCGGCGAGCAACGCGGCAATGAGGAATCGTTTCACTTGATTGTTCCGCAGTAGATTTCCTTGAGCACCTGCATGATACGCATCGTCCGCTTGTCGGCAACGCGGTAGTGCAGCGTCTGCGATGTCCGGCGGAACGTCACCAGCCCGTCCACGCGTAACCGCGCCAGATGCTGCGACAGCGCGGACTGGCTGAGCTTGGCCACGCCGACGAGTTCGCCCACCGTCATCTCGCCGCGCGCGGCAAGAAAACAAAGCACCAGCAGGCGCTTCTCGTTGCCGAGCAACTTCAACAGCTGGGCGGCGTCGCCGGCCTGTCTTGCGAGTTTCTTCAAATCGGCTGCGTCGGCGGGGCGCGCCATCTCGTCGGATATTGCAACGGCTCTCATCGCTTCACTTCCAGATTGACATCGGCGCTCACGAGCGCGCCGATGTCACATTATCGCGTCGTCTATTATTTAGCATTGACTAAATTAGCTAATGTCGATAGGTCTGCAAAAAAGCAATGAATGATGCGGCGACAAGGCCGTGAAGGGAAGGAAACGTGCGATCCGATCGCTTGCGTAGCATGGCTGTTCTACCGGACTCCGCCGCCGCCCCGACGCGGCTCGGGCGGCGTTCGTTTCTGGGCTTGAGCGCCGCACTGACCGGCGGCCTCGCGCTTGGCGTGAAGTCAGGCCAGGCCGAGCCCGCGCCGGCTTCTCCTCCCGCCGATCCGCCGTGGTCGCAATCGCTGGGGCCCGGCGTGGTCGACCGGCCCTATGGCCGGCCCGCCGACTTTGAGGCCGGCGTCATCAGGCGCAACGTGCCCTGGCTGACGGCCGGCACTGAATCTTCCATCAGTTTTTCGCCGCTGCAGGATCTGCACGGCATCATCACGCCGAACGGGCTGTTCTTCGAGCGCCATCACGCGGGACGGCCGGACGTCGATCCGGACCAGCACCGGTTGATGATCCACGGCCTGGTCGAGCGCCCGCTGATCCTCACCATGAAGGACATCGTGCGTTTTCCGTCGGTGTCGCGGATTCATTTCATCGAATGCCCGGCCAATGGCGGCATGGAATGGCGCGCCTCGCAGATCAATTCGCTGCAGTTCAATCACGGCATGATCTCCTGCGCGGAATGGACTGGCGTCAAGCTTTCGACCCTCCTGGAAGAGGTGGGGATCAAGAAAGAGGCGAAATGGGTGCTGGTCGAGGGCGCCGACGGCGCGCATATGAACCGCAGCCTGCCGCTCGATAAATGCCTGGACGACTGCCTCGTGGTCTATGCGCAGAACGGCGAGGCGCTGCGGCCGGAACAGGGCTACCCGCTGCGGCTGGTGGTGCCGGGCTGGGAAGGCAACGTCAACATCAAATGGCTGCGGCGAATAAAGCTCGGCGACAAGCCGTGGTATTCCCGCGAAGAGACCTCGAAATACACCGATCTGATGCCGGACGGCACCTCGCGCGGCTTCACCTGGCTGATCGACGCCAAATCCGTCATCACCTTCCCCTGCCCGGAGAAGCCGCTTGCGGGTCCGGGTCTCTATGAAATCAGGGGACTGGCGTGGACCGGCAACGGCAAGGTCAAGCGGGTCGACGTCTCCACCGACGGCGGCATCAACTGGCAGACCGCGCAGCTGCATGAGCCGGTGCTGTCGAAAGCGCTGACCAAATTCACGCTGCCCTGGCGGTGGGACGGCCGGCCGGTGCTGCTGCAATCGCGGGTGATCGATGAGACCGGCTATGTGCAGCCGACGATCGCGGAGCTGCGGAAGCATCGCGGAACGAATTCGGTCTACCACAACAATTCGATCCAGACCTGGCAGGTCAAGCCGGACGGGAGCGTGTTCGATGTTCAGCTCGCGTAGGCTTTCCCTGCTGCTCGGCGTCGGCGTGATCGCCGCCGCAGGCGCCTTCGCAAGCGCAGCAGAGCCGGGGCACTTCGGCTATGGCCAGAAGGCCACGCCGGAGCAGATCGCCGGCTGGGATATCGACGCGCGCGGCGAAGACGGCCTGGGCCTGCCGCCCGGCAAGGGCACGGTTGATCGGGGCTCGGAGGTCTTCGCCGACCAATGTGCCGCCTGTCATGGAACTTTCGGCGAAGGCGAAGGCCGTTTTCCCAAACTCGTGGGCGGCAAAGGGACGCTCAGGGACGACCGGCCGGAACTCACGGTCGGCAGCTACTGGCCGTTTGCGCCGACATTGTTCGATTACATTAACCGCGCCATGCCAATGCCTGCGCCGCACACATTGTCAGCGGATGACGTTTATGCTTTGACGGCGTATATTCTAAATCTGAACGACCTCGTTCCAAATGAATTCGTTGCCGACCGCGACAGTTTGCCGAAAGTCAAAATGCCCAATCGCGACCATTTCATCTGGACCGACCCAAGGCCTGATACGGCAGACAAGCCGTGCATGAACGCATGTGCCGACCCTGCCAGCGTCAAGATCCAGTCCACGGCCGAAGGCAAAGACCTGACGCCGCGCACGACCGGCCCACTCGACACCATGCAACCGAAATAGAAACCGCGGGAAACGCCTTGACCGACAATCACTCGACCAAGCCTGTCCTGATCCCCGCGCTGGCGTTGGCGCTGACGATCGGGGCGCTCGCCTCCGCAAGCCCGGCCCTGGCGCAGTCCGCCGTTTCCGAGGGTCAGAAGCTCGCCTTCGATCGCAGCAAGGGCAATTGCCTGACCTGCCACGAGATCAAGGGCGGCGACCTTCCCGGCACCATCGGGCCGGAGCTGAAGGATATCAAAACCAAGTATCCCGATCGCAACGAACTCATTGCGATCATTACCGATGAAACCAAACGCAACCCGCAGACCGTGATGCCTCCATTCGGACGAAATCGCATTTTGACCGAAAAGGAAATCAACGCGGTGGTGGATTTCCTGCAGACGCTCTAACGGCGAGCCGCCTTTTAGGAGAATTTAGATGACGATCACTCACGACGGCTTTCCGGCCACGCGGCGCCTGATCCTGAAAGGCGCGGCAACGGTCGCGCTGATCGGCCTCGGCAATCTTCCGTTCGGCCTCGCGCCGGCCTTTGCCGCCGCCAACGACAAATATCCGGAAGACGCGTTCAAGCAAAAGGGCGACGCGGACGCCATCAAGACGCTCTATGGCAAGACCGCCGAACCGTCGGACAAGGTCAAGCTTGACGCTCCGGAGATCGCCGAGAACGGCGCGGTGGTTCCGATCTCGGTGAGTTCGACGCTGGCCGACGTCACCTCGATCTCGATCCTGGTCGCGGAAAATCCGAACGCGCTGGCGGCGTCCTACAAGATCCCGGCAGGCACCCTGCCCAGCGTGGCCAACCGCCTCAAGATGGCGAAGACCACCAACGTGATCGCTATCGTGGAAGCCGGCGGCAAGCTCTACAGCACCAGCAAGGAAGTCAAAGTCACCGTCGGCGGCTGCGGCGGCTAGCGCGCAGATCCGGACCGAGGACCACGTTAGAGTGGGAACCGGTTTTCAGCTAAGATCGTGCGAAAAGAAACGATTCAAGGAGAATTCTGATGGCATCGACCATTCGCGTGCGCGCGATCTCGAGCGGAGAGACCACCGAAGTCCAGGCGCTGATCCAGCACCCGATGGATTCCGGCTACGTCAAGGACGCCAAGGGCGACCTGATCCCGCCGCACTTCATCCAGCAACTGACCTTCGAACATGACGGCAAGAACGTGTTCCTTGCCGATTGGGGGCCGGCGGTCTCCAAGGACCCCTACGTCAAGTTCAGCTTCAAGGGCGGCAAGAAGGGCGACGACCTGAAGATCAGCTGGGTCGACAACAAGGGCGCCAGCGATACCACCACAGCGAAGATTCAGTAACAATTTTGGGGGTGAACGTGCGATCTGCGATCCATTTTGCCTCGGCCGCTCTGGTACTGGGCGCGCTTTCATTCGGCGCCGTGCAACTGGCGGCCGCCGCCGACACGCCTGATCCGGCCGCCGACGCCAAGGCGTTCCAGAAATATTTCACCACGAAATTTCCCAAGGTGAAGCTTCAGGATTTCGTCAACGGTCCATACTCGATGAACGAGGACATGCACCGGCAATGGGTCGAGAAGGAACAATTCCCGCCCTATGATTTCGCGCTCGACGCGGGCAAGGAGATGTTCTCGAAACCGTTCAAGAACGGCAAGAGCTACGCCGATTGCTTCCCGAACAAGGGCATCGGCATCCGGCAGAACTATCCCTACTTCGACGAGAAGGAAGGCAAGGTCATCACGCTCGAGCTGGCGTTGAACCGCTGCCGCGCGGCCAATGGCGAGGCCCCGTTGCCCTATGTGAAAGACGACATGGCCGCGCTCACCGCCTATATGGCGTTCACCTCGCGCGGCAAGCCGTTCGACATCAAGATCCCCAGCGATCCCCGCGCGCTGGAAGCCTACCAGAACGGCAAGCGCTACTTCTATACCAGGCGCGGCCAGCTCAATTTCTCCTGCGCGAGCTGCCATGTGCAGAACGGGGGCCAGCGGATTCGCGCCGAAGTGCTGGCGCCGGCGCTCGGGATCTTGAACGCGATGCCGATCTACCGCTCCGAATGGGGCGGCATGGGCACCATCAGCCGGCGCTTCATTACCTGCAACAGCCAGATTCGCGGCGTGCCGCTGGAGGCGCAATCCGACGAGTACCGCGATCTCGAATATTATTTGTCCTATGTCAGCAACGGACTGCCGATCTCCGGCCCGGGAGCGCGGCCATGAGGGGTAACATGGTGAAATCCGCACTCGCGCTGGCCTCTGTGCTGCTGATCGCCGGCGCGACGTCCGCGCGCGCGGCAGGCTCCGAGGCCGATTTCAAGACCGCCTATGCCGCAGCGGAAGCCGCCAACAAGGAGGCGGCCACCTTGCGCAATCAATGGACCACGACGACGGCGGCCTTGAAGGCCGCGAAAAAGGCCGCCGATGGCGGCGACTTCGACAAGGCGATTGCCTCCTCGAAGGAAGCCGAAGCGCTGGCCAAGGCTGAGGTCTACCAGGCAACGAGCGAAAAAGAAGCCTGGAAAGCGCTCGAAATACACTAAAGCCCTCCTTCGGCCCTCTTGGAGGCGCGGAGATAACGCATGACCATCCGCCGCCGGGATTTTCTCACGCTTGCGGGCGCCGCCGCGCTCTCGCCGGTGCTGTCGCGGCGCGCGCGGAGCGCCGACAAGTCGAGCATTTACGAGTTCGAGCGCTTCGGCAATGCGCGCATCCTGCACATGACCGACACCCACGCGCAGCTGTTGCCGGTGTATTTTCGCGAGCCGAGCGTCAATCTGGGGATCGGTGTCATGAAGGGACGGCCGCCGCATCTGGTCGGCCGCGCCTTTCTCGACCGCTTCGGCATCAAGCCGGACAGCGCCGAGGCCCATGCCTTCACTTTTCTCGACTTCGAGAAATCCGCCATGCAATTCGGCAAGCTCGGCGGCTTCGCGCACCTGAAGACGCTGATCGATCGCCTGCGCAGCGACGCCGGTCCCGGAAACTCGGCGCTGCTCGACGGCGGCGATTTGTGGCAGGGTTCCGGACTGGCGAATACCATGCAAGGCGCCGACATGGTGGAGGCCGCGAACCTGCTCGGCATCGAGGCGATGACCGGGCACTGGGAATTCACCTATGGCGAAGCGGCGATGCGGGCCAATCTCGATCGCTTCAAGGGCGAATTCCTGGCGCAGAACGTGTTCCTCACCGAAGAAGCCGCCTTCAACGACGCCAAGGCCTTCGATTCCGCTTCGGGGCGCGTGTTCAAGCCGGCCACCATCAAGGAAATCGGCGGCTACCGTGTTGCGGTAATCGGGCAAGCGTTTCCCTATGTGCCGATCGCGCACCCCAAGCGCTTCACGCCGGACTGGACCTTCGGAATTCGCGACGACGAGCTGCAGAAACTGGTCGACGGCCTGCGGAGCAACGACAAGGTCGATGCCGTGGTGCTGCTGTCGCATAACGGCATGGATGTCGATCTCAAGCTGGCGAGCCGCGTCACCGGCATCGACGTCATCCTGGGCGGACATACCCATGACGCCGTGCCGCAGCCGATCCCCGTGACCAATGCCGGCGGCACCACGCTCGTCACCAATGCCGGCTCGAGCGGAAAATTCCTGGGGGTGCTCGATCTCGAGATCGCAAAGGGCAAGGTCAGCGACGTCCGCTACCGGCTGCTGCCGGTGTTCTCGGAATTGCTGAAGCCGGATGCGGCGATGACGGCGCTGATCGACAAGATGCGCAGCCCCCATGCCGCGGCCTATGGCGAGAAGATCATCACCGCCGATCGCCTGCTCTATCGCCGCGGCAATTTCGGCGGCACCGTGGATCAGCTGATCTGCGACGCGCTGCGCTCGGAATTCGACGCCGAGATCGCGCTGTCGCCCGGTTTTCGCTGGGGCAACAGCATCCTGCCGGGCCAGCCGGTGACGATGGAGGACGTGCTGTCGGAAACCGCCGTCACCTATCCGGAAACCTACGCCACGAGCATGAGCGGGAGCCAGATCAAGGACGTCCTCGAGGACATCTGCGACAATCTCTTCAATGCCGACCCCTATCATCAGCAGGGCGGCGACATGGTTCGCGTCGGCGGATTTACCTATACCTGCACGCCCGCGGAAAGCGTCGGGCGGCGCATTTCCGACGTGAAGCTCGACAATGGCCGTCCGCTGGAGGCCGGCAAGAACTATAAGGTGGCCGGATGGGCTTCGGTCAACGAGCAGCAGGGCAAGCCGGTGTGGGATGTTTTCGCCAAGCATCTCGGCTCCGGCAAAGCGACGGAAGCGCGCGGCACCGGCGTCACATTGAAGGGTGTCGACGACAACCCGGGCATCGCAGGACAGGGATGAAGGATTTCGCCGGACATCGACAGTCGGCCCTCGGCGCCTTCGGCGGCGCCATGCTGGCGGCGGCGATGGCGGCAAGCATCTCCCCTGCCTGCGCCCAGCCGGCGCCGCTGCCGGAAAAGCCCTTCGCCGAGCATCGCATCGCGCTGCAGCTCTCGGACAACGATCCGAAGAAGCAAAGCCTCGTGATCAGCGTCGCCTATAACCTGCTCAAGGCCTACGATCCCGACAAGGTTGCGATCGAGGTGGTGACGTTCGGTCCGGGCATCGACTTGCTGCGCACCGGGAACGCCAACCGCAAATTCGTCGAGAGCCTGGTCGCGCAGGGCGTGCGCTTCGACGTCTGCCTCAATACGGTCGACACCGTCGAGCGCGAGACCGGCAAGCGGCCGGACATCATCCCGGTCGCGACCCCGGTTCAGGTCGGCGTCGGGCAGATCCTGGCATTGACGGAAAACGGCTATACATTGGTTCGGCCATGAGCGTCATTGCGAGCGAAGCGAAACAATCCGGACTCCAGACAACGGAGCGAGTTGCTGGATTGCTTCGTCGCGTCGCTCCTAGGAATGACGGGTAGATAAAAAGGAGTTTTGATATGCGCGGCTTCCTTCGTGGTTTTGCGGCCCTGGCCCTGATGTCGATTGTCGGGGCTTCCGCCGGTTTCGCCGCCGACGGCAAACCGCATCATATCGCCATCCAGGTCGACCAGAACGATCCGCAGGTGATGAACCTGGCGCTGAACAACGCCACCAACATCATCGAATATTATCGCGGCAAGCACGAAGACGTGGACGTCGACATCGTCACCTACGGTCCCGGCCTGCACATGCTGCGGGCCGATACCTCGCCGGTGCAGGACCGTATCAAGCGGCTCAAGGACATGGCCTTTCCCGGCAAGATCCAGTTTTCCGCCTGCAACAACACCAAGCAGGGCATGGAGAAGGCGGAAGGCCACGCGATCCCCATCGTGACGGAGGCCACCATTGTTCCTTCGGGCGTCGTCCATTTGATGGAATTGCAGGAGAAGGGCTGGAGCTATGTTCGGCCGTGACAAGAATGGTCCAGGTCCTGAAGGACTGACGGTGCGCTATCCGGCCCTGATCGTTGCCGCCGTGCTGGCGTTCGCCGTGCCTCCCGCTGTGGCGGGCGACGACGCCGTCGTCGTCTATAAATCGCTGTCGCCGGAAGTCGCGCTCGAAGCGGCGCAGGCGGCGATGAAGAAATGCCGCGACAACGGGTTTCAGGTCGCGGTCGCGGTGGTGGACCGCTTCGGCCAGCCGCAAGTGATGTTGAAGGACCGCTTCGCCGGCCTGCCCGCGCCCGATACCGCCGTGAGCAAGGCCTATACGGCACTCAGCTTTCGTGCCGCCACCGGCGATCTCGCGAAGTCCATACGTTCAGGCCAACTGGACCCCGGCCTGGCCCGACTGCCTCATGTCGCCATGATGGCAGGCGGACTGATGATCGAAACCGGCGGCACCCTGCTCGGCGGCATCGGCGTCTCCGGCGCCCCCGGCGGCGACAAGGACGAGGAGTGCGCCAAGGCGGGGCTTGACGCCATCAGGGACAAGCTCGATTTCTAGGGCATGCGCGGCGCAGCCCGGTAAAATCGGCTGTCGCCCTGCAGAAACACGGTAGCAACCAGCCATGATCTTTCGCCAGCTGTTCGACAGCGTTTCAGGCACCTACAGCTATCTGCTGGCCAGCCGCGCCGGCGGCGAGGCGCTGATCCTCGATCCCGTGCTGGAGAAAGTCGACCGCTACTGCCAGCTCTTGCGCGAGCTCGATCTCAAGCTGGTCAAGGCGGTGGATACCCATCTGCACGCCGACCACGTCACGGGCCTGGGCGAACTGCGCGACCGCACCCATTGCGTCACCATCATGGGCGAACAGAGCAAGGCCGACGTGGTGGCGATGCGGGTCGCCGAAGGCGACAAGGTGACGATCGAGGGCCTTGACCTGGATGTGATGTACACGCCCGGCCATACCGACGATTCCTACAGCTTCCTGATGGGCGATCGGGTCTTCACCGGCGACACGCTGCTGATCCGCGGCACCGGCCGCACCGATTTCCAGAACGGCAGCGCGCGGGCGCAATACGATTCCATTTTCAACCGGCTGTTGAAGTTGCCCGAGGAGACGATGGTATTCCCCGCCCATGACTACAAGGGCGACACCGTCTCCACCATCGGCGAGGAAAAGCGCTTCAATCCCCGGCTGCAGGTGCGCTCGGTGGACGAATATATCGAGCTGATGGCCAATCTGAAGCTGCCCAATCCGAAGATGATGGATGTGGCGGTGCCGGCCAACATGCATGTCGGCCTGCATCAGGACGATCTCGCCAGGCAGGGGCTGTCGTTTACCGCCCGCGAGGCGATCGACAGCCTCGGCCGGCCTGACATTCTGCTGGTCGATCTCCGGGAAAACAGCGAACGCGCCAAGCACGGCACGCTGCCGGGCGCGCTGCACGCGCCCTACCCCGGAATTGCCGAAGGCCTGCAGCCCGGCGGCATGTTGCGCGAGGTCGCAGCGGCCACCGGACGCCGCATCGTGTTCTTCTGCGCCTTCGGCGAGCGCTCCGCCATGGCGGTCGCCGCCGCCAGGGAGGCGGGCCTTGCCAACACCGCCCACATCGCCGGCGGCATCGACGCCTGGAAGAAGGCCGGCGGGCCCGTGTTGACGGGGTGACGTCCAGAGAAGCGCGTGTAGCCCGGATTTCGCTTCGCTCCATCCGGGCTACGCAACGGGGTTACTTCTCCACCCGCTTCAATTCCTTCACCAGCAGATCCAGCGCGTCGGCCAGCATCACGCCACCGCACACCGTCAGCCGCTCCGGAATCACGATGCGCTTTGACGGCGGATAGAATCGCTCCAGCGCGGGATGCAGCAAAAAGGCGCGGCCGTCATCCTCGGCGCGGGTGCCGGCCTCGGACACCAGCAGGAAATCCGGCCTTGCATTGACGATCGCCTCGAGCGAAGCGAAGCCGCCCTGGCCTGCGCCGAGCCCCCCGGCCGCGTTGAACAGCCCGGTTTCCGTCAGGAGCGAACCGACCAGGCTGTCGCTGCCGGACACCCAGCCGCGCCGGGACAGCGGCAGCACGGAATAGCGCTTTTCCACCACCGCCTCGCGCGCGCGCGCCATCGCCGCGTCGAGCCGGGCGATCTCTTCCTCCGCGCGATCGCCGTGCCGGACGATCTCGCCCATCTCGCGAATTTGGGCCTTTACCTCGTCGAGATTTCGAGGCACCGAAAATTCGGCAAGCCGAAGCCCCTGCGCTTTCAGAAGCTCCCGGGTCGAGCGCTTGTCGAACAGGCTGGCGACGACGACATCGGGTTTCAGCACCAGCACATCCTCGGCGCCGCCCGACAGGCTCGGATAGCGGCGCGCAGCTTCCGCCGCCCAGGATTGCCAGGCGTCGCGCGAAAAACGGCTGAGCCCGACGATCTGCACGGGGTCCGCCAGCGGCAACAACAGCTGATCGGTGCAGACATTCATCGAGGCGACGCGCGGCAAGGGAGCCGCGCGCGCCGGCGCAGACAGGCCGGCAAGCATCGCAAACGACGCGACGGCGATCGACCGGGACGGAAATCGAAAACGCCTGCGCATCGCTGCCTCAGATTTCCGCCCAAGGCACGATCACGGCCTCGCGCTGATATTCGGCGCGATAGGCGCTGATCCGGAACACGTCAGCCATCACCTGCTCGGACAACGCCTCGGCGGGCGCGCCTTGCGACACCAGGCGGCCGTCCGACAATACCAGCACCGTATCGGCGAATCGCGCGGCAAGGCCGAGGTCGTGCGTCACCACGATCACCAGCGCCCCGTTGTCGGCAGCCATGCGCAGGGTCTTCATGACGTCGATCTGGTGGCGCGGGTCGAGCGAGGATATCGGCTCATCCGCCAGCATCACCGGCGCTTCCACCGCGAGCGCCCGCGCCAGCGCGACGCGGCTGCGCTCGCCGCCGGACAGTTCGGTGACGCGGCGCTCGCTGAACTGCATGACGTCGGCCGCCTGCATCGCGCGCAGCACGGCCTCCGCGTCCTTCGCCGTCAATCGCGCCGGATCGGTCGCGCCATGCGGGTAGCGGCCGAGCGCGACGATATCCCGCGCCGGCAGCGGCCAGTGCACGAGATGGCCCTGCGGCAGATAGGCAAACCGCAGCGCGCGTTCGCGCAATGACAGGGACGACAGCGCGCAGCCGCGGACCTGGATCGTGCCATCGGAAGGCACCAATCCCGCCAGCGCGCGCAGCAGCGTGGTCTTGCCCGCGCCGTTCGGCCCCACCAGCGCGACCAGATGTCCCGACGATAGCGAGAACGAGATATCGCGCAGCACGACGCGGCCGGCCAATGTCACGTTCACGTCCCGCGCGGTGACGAGGGCAGCGTCGGTCATGCGACGCCTCCCGAGAGCGCACGGCGTTCGCGCATGATCAGATAGAGGAAGAACGGCACGCCGATGATCGAGGTCAGGACGCCGACCTTGATATCGCTGGTCGAGGGGATGATGCGCACGGCGATATCGGCTGCCAGCAGCAGCGCAGCTCCGGCGAGCGCGCTCGGAACCAACAGCCGCGCCGGATCGTGGCCGATCAGGGGCCGCATCAGATGCGGCGCCACCAGGCCGATAAACCCGATGCTGCCGGACACGGCGACCGCGCCGCCGACGCCGAGCGCGACGCCCGATATCACCATCAGTCGCAGCCAGCCGACATCGACGCCGAGGCTTCGCGCGGTTTCCTCTCCGAGGCTGAGCGCGCGAAAGGCGTGGCGCTGGCTCAGGAGAATGGCCCCGCCCGCGACGATGAACGGCAGCGCCAGCATGACGTGGCGAAAACTGCGGTCCTCCAGCGAGCCGAGCAGCCAGAACGCGATTTCGAGCACCACGAAGGGATTGCTGGACAGATTCATCACCAGCGCGGTCGCAGCGCCGGCGAGGCTCGAGATCGCAAGCCCCGCCAGAATCAGAATCAGCAGCCCGGCGTTGCGGCCCGCGATCGCGAGCAGGGCAAAGACCGACGCAAACGCCGCAATGATCGCCGCGACCGGGAGCACGTAGGAGCGCACATCGGCCAGTCCAAGCGCGATCACCAGCACCGCGCCGAAGGCGGCCGATTGCGGCGCCCCGAACAACTCGGGCGCGGCGAGCGGATTGCGCAGCAAGCCCTGCATGGCCGCGCCCGACAGCCCGAGCATCGCGCCGATCGCAAGCCCGAGAATGGTGCGCGGCAGCCGAATCTCGCGCACGATCACCTGCTGCACGTCGCTGCCGCCGCCGAACAGGGCATCGATCACGGCCGACGGCGACAGCCGCACCGGCCCGACCCCGAGCGAGAGCAGGACCAGCAACACGACGAGGACGGCGAGCGCCGCCATCACGCCGGCGCGCCGGCGCGCCGCGACGTCAGCCGTCGCCATGACGTTCTGAATGCTCATCCATCGTCCTCGGGCGGCGCGGTCGCAGCCTTAAGGCCAATGCTCATACAATGATTGAGACCGGGCACAAGCGGCGCTGGCGAACAAAATGCGTACCCGCGGCGCGCCAGGAATCCCGGCCCCAAAACTCGTGGCCAAACGATGGCATTGACTCTTCGCCCGGCAAACTTCTAGATGTCGGCGACGGTTCCCCAGCTTGGGGATCAAAAGGGAATGCGGTGCGGGGAGATTTCCCCAATGCCGTGGCTGCCCCCGCAACTGTAAGCGGCGAATCTTTCGTCATATGCCACTGGGAATCTCGGTCCTGGGAAGGCGACGAAGGGTCACGACCCGCGAGCCAGGAGACCTGCCGTCAGCCGTGGTCACACGCGAAGATGTCGGTCGGGGAGTACAGACATTAGCTTCACCTGAGCTGCGCAAAGCCCATGGTGAGACTTGGTTCGCTGTGACGTGCCACTGACGTCATACCGAGGTCCAACCATGTCTTCCATCATCAAGGCCGCACTGCGGCGCCGCACCTTTTGGCTCACTTCCTGTTTCCTTGTGCCTGTCCTGTCGCTGGGGATTCCCGCTGCCCGCGCGCAGCAGGCGGCCGCGGATCAGCTGCCGCCGATCGAAGTCAGCCCGCCCGATGACGCGAATCGAACCCGCGCCAGGCCCGTCGCCGACGAGGGATCGGGGCCGCACCGCCCGGCACCGAACGTCGCGCAGACACAAAACCCGAACGCCGCGCCCGCGGGGAATTCATCGACGGGCAACGCCACGGCGAACCGGCAATTCGCCGGCATCGTCGGCGCATCCACGACCGTGATCACCGCCGAGGACATCGCGCATTCGCCGGCGCAAACACTCGCCGAAATCATTGCCGCGCAGACGCCGGGCGCGCAGCTCACCACGCTTTATGGCGGCTTCACCGGGGCCAAGACCAGCGTCGATCTCCGCGGCTTCGGCGCCTTCGCCACCGCCAACACGCTGATCCTGATCAACGGGCGGCGCCTGAACGACATCGACATGGCGCAGGTGGACCTTTCCACCATTCCGCTCGATTCGGTGGAGCGCATCGAGGTCACGCGCGGCAACAGCGGCGCGGTGCTCTACGGCGACAACGCGGTCGGCGGCACCATCAACATCGTCACCAGGACCGGCGTCGGCGGCCCGCCGGTCAGCTTGCGGGTCGAGAGCGGATTCGGCTCCTTCAATACCCGGCTTGGGTCGGTTTCGACCGCGGTCAATTCGGGCGGCTGGTCGACCTCATTCTACGGCAACGCCATCAAGAGCGACGGCTACCGCGAAAACAATCAGTACGTCCAGGAGAATGGCGTCGGAAATCTGAACTACACGTCGAGCGATCTCACCGCCTTCCTGACGGTGAGCGGTGACAATCAGGAACTGAGGCTGCCCGGTGGGCGCACTGTCGATCCCTCCGTCGGACTCGACGAGCTTTCGACCGATCGCAGGGGTGCCGCCACTCCCTTCAACTATGCCAATCAGCAGGGCGCCAGCGCCACCGCCGGCTTCACCAAGACGCTGATGAACGGCGTCGACCTGATCGTCGACGGCGGCGTGCGGGACAAGAAACAGCAGAGCGCCTTCTTCTTTACGGATACGCCGACGCCGGGTTTCTCCTCGTCCTATGTCGATGCCCATCTTCAGACCTGGTCGATCACCCCGCGTCTCAGCATCAAGGGCTCGCTGTTCGGCATGCCCTCGTCGCTGCTGACCGGTGTCGATTATTACGATGCGACCTATCAACAGGGCCGCAGCGCCGCTCAGGGCTTGGCGGCCTACCATCTCTACGACCTGCAGCAGCAGACCGTCGCCGGCTATTTTCAGAATACGATCGGGGTGGCGCCAACCACCGACGTCTCCTACGGCGCGCGCGTGCAGAACGTCAGCCTGTCGGCCCGCGACCGCTATGATGCAACAGTGCCGTTCGCCGCCTTCGACGCCCAGGCGACGCCGCTCGACAGCAGCGAGACGCAATATGCGCTGCATGTCGGCGCCGAGCACCGCTTCAACCAGGTGTTCTCGGTGTTCGGCCGCGCCGCGCGCGCGTTCCGCACCCCCGATGTCGACGAACGCGTGGCTTCGGGACCGTCATTCGATCCGCTGACCTTCGCCGCGATCCCGCAAACCTTCAGGCTGAAGACCCAGACGTCGCAGGACGTCGAGGGCGGCTTCCGCATCAAGGGCGGCGGCGTGCAGTTGCAGACCAGTCTCTACCTCATGGATCTCACCAACGAGATCCATTTCGATCCCGTCAACTTCTTCAACGTCAATCTCGACCCGACCCGACGCTACGGCTCCGAGACCAGCCTCAGTTACCGGACGAGCGATACGCTGCTGTTCCGAACCGGCATGGCCTACACGCGGGCGATATTCCGCGAAGGAATCTGGGCCGGCAACGACGTGCCGCTGGTATCGCGATATACCGCCAATGCCGGGCTGACCTGGAACATATGGCAGAGCTATCTGGTCTTCGATGCGACCGCGCGGTTCTGGACCGCGCGGCGGATGGACAACGATCAGGCCAACAAGCAAAGGACGATCCCGGCCGACGGCACAATCGACCTCAAGCTCAGTGGCCAGTATCAGCGCTACTTCTGGTCGTTCAGCGTCAACAACGTGCTCAACGCGCTCTATTACGACTATGCGGTGGCCAGCACCTTCACCGACGGCCGGTTCAGCGCCTATCCGCTGCCGGGCCGCACCTACATGGTGAAGGCCGGCGCAACCTTCTGAGCGGCAACGAGGCCCCTGAGGACTGCGCGGCCGGTCGTTCCGGCCGCGCAGCATCGGCGGTTCTTCACCACGATTACCAATTCGGCCCGAAACGGCCGTTTTTGACCCGGTTCCGCCCGAAAGATGCGGCTTTATGGTTCCGAGGCATGGTAGGATTGTCATCGACCGGTCGCGTCCATTGATGCGCGCCGCAAGTATTGAGGCAATCGATGAGTGACGAACCGAAAAGCGCCGCCGAACTGAAAGAGATCAGGCTGAACCGAAAGATCGCCCAGGAGGCCGAAGGCATCAAGGCCATGGCGGATATCGCGGCAGCCGACGTCGCGATCCGCAAACGGACCGCGGATTTGCGCGCGCAGCGCCTGGCGAGAGAAGCCGCCGACCGCGACAAACCGCCGGAGCCGAAGGCCAAGGCCAAGCCCAAGCCCAAGAAGAAAACGACTTAAATGACCAACCAGGACCGCAACCGCGCCGATGCGCGCTTCAACAAGCCGAATCAGGCCAAAGCCGCAAAGTCCGAACAGGATGTCGCCGCGAAGGCCGTGCTCGACAACATGGCAAGGCTGAAAGCCCTGCGGCTCGCGCGCGAAGCCGCTGAGCCTCCGCGCCCTGCTGCAGTGAAAAAAGCGCGCGCCAAATCACCGAAGAAGTCGGACGAAAAGGCTCCGGCGCTGTCGGATTGGCTGGCGGGCCAGCAAAGCGGCGGACGCCGGACTTGATGGCAGATCAGGCCGGCACCGGCCATTGCACCATCGACCGCGTCTTGGTAGCGGCGTCGTAGACCTGTACCTGAAGCATCGGAAACTTGTTCTTTAACGCCATGCCCGCTTCTTCGGCAGCTTCGACGGTGTCGTGGTGCGACTTGAAGTGACCATCCACCACCAGCGAATAGCCTGACGTCGGCGCCTTGTCGGCGCGAATGACTTTGCGCGGCTGCTGTTCTTCTGCTTCGATCTTCGGCTTCTTCATATTGGCTCCAGATCGTGCTCCGATCAAATCGGATCACGATCTTCATCTCCTTGTTGGAGCATGACCTTTTCGGAAAACCGGTTCCCGCTTTTCCGGACCATGCTCGGGTTGCGCCTCGCTTTACACTGAATGTGCGAAAAAGGCAGGAAAGATTGTCCGGCTGCGGTTAATATCGCCGTCAAAGGCGGTGAGATTGAGGTCGCTGCGTTATGCGACGGCGGGTCGCAGCGCAAGACTTCGACCGGTCCGATCGGGGGAAACCATGGGTGCAACCGGCAAGAAGAGCAAGCCTTCCGGCAAGGACGACAACAAGGCGAAAAAGCCGCCGCCGAAACCGGTCGAGGACGACGACTATGAAGACGGCGACATCGCCACGCCGAAGCGCGACCGCCACGGCGAAGACGACGAACCGCTGTAGATTTTCTAGCGAAAATCCTCGCTCTCGATCAGCCGGATGCTTGCGGGATCGAGCAGGTGCTCGCCCCAACCGCTTCTCGCCAGCGTGACCGCAAGTTTCGGCGCGGCCAGCAGAGCCACCGCGAGCATCGCCAGCGGCACGGCGCTGATCCAGTCGAGCCGCACCGGCGTCAGTTCCTCGGTGCTGCCGGCATAGGGACCGCTGCCGGCAAGCAAGCGCCGGCACTCGCGCAAAAGTTCGCGCCGCGTGCCGCCCCGCGACGCGCAGCCGAGCAGCGCCTGCATGGCAAGATGGGTCCGGACGCCGGCGCGGCCTTCGCCCCCAGCCGCCGGCGTTTCCCCCAACGATATCCGAAGCAGCAGCCCGACGAGATCGAGGCCGCCGAGATAGGCGCTCATCGGCTCGACCAGGCGCGGATTGCAATCGATGAGAAGCGGCGTGGCGTCGTCATCGTGGCGCAGGATATAATCGACCGACAACGCGCCGTGCCAGGCGAGTTTCGCGCCGATGACAGCGAGCAGCCCGTGCACCTGCGGCCGGCTGACGCTTTGCTTGATCGCCTCGCCGCCGCCGACGCCGGCGGCGATCTGCCGGCAGGCGTGAAATCCAAGCAGCTCGCCACGGCAGAACACGGCCTGCGCCTTCTCGGTCGTGCCCGTGACAAATTCCTGCACCAGCACCTCGTCGGCAAACGCGCTGCACGCCCTGAGATCCCGCAGCGTGTCGGCGAGGTCGCGGTCGTTCCGCACAAACCAGATGCCGCGGCTGGCCGTGCCGACGGAGGTCTTGACGACGCAGGGAAATTCTATCGCCGCGCGTAGCTCGTCCTCGGATCCCGGGATTCGCGTGGCCGGCTGCGGCAAGCCCAATTCGTCGAGCAGCCGGCTGAATCCGGCCTTGCTGTGCACGCTGCGGTAACTTGCAAAACTCGGCAATGCGAGGCCGACGCGATCCGCCAGCCGCTGCTGCACCCGCGCAAACAGAAATCCCTGCTCGTGGATCGGCAGCAGCACATCGAAATGCCGCGTCGCCAGCAATCTCTCGACAAAGGCGAGAAACCCGGCCGGATCGTCCCGCAGCCCCGGGCAGCGATAAAATTTCCGGACGAAGCGCGAGAACCTCGCAAGGCAAAAGAGCGAGGGATCGCAGACCTCGACGCGATGCCCGGACAGGCCGAGAATCGT
Organism: uncultured Alphaproteobacteria bacterium; assembly: GCA_963721275.1. GTDB lineage: Bacteria > Pseudomonadota > Alphaproteobacteria > Rhizobiales > Xanthobacteraceae > Bradyrhizobium. Next base: position 362,968 of record CAVRIQ010000004.1, read on the forward strand.
GATCGCCTCCCGCGCCGACGTGCTGTTTCCCTCGGAAACCAGCACGCGGAGCGGTCTTGCAGCTTGTCCGGAATCGGCCATGCCGGATCATTCCCGGCTCCGGCGCCAATGTCTCTCGATTAATGGCGCAAATTCCCGTTCCGGCGGCCTTCGCAGGGGCTGCCATGCAGCGGTATTCATGGACAAATAACCGCCAGCCGGTAATTTCGGCGGGCCCTGCCGGGCCGTTGGAATGAACGGGGTCTTGTCCAAGAGATGGTCGACGTTTTAGCCGCACCGCAACAAGCGAAGTCGGACACCGCGCTGCGCACGCTGGTCCTGATTTCGACGGCCCATTGGGTCAGCCATTTCCATTTGCTGGTGCTGCCGATGCTGTTCCCGTTCCTCAAAAGCCAGCTCGGCGTCGGCTATATCGAGCTCGGCTTCGCGTTGACCGTGTTCGCCGTGGTCTCCGGCCTGACCCAGGCGCCGATGGGCTATCTCGCCGATCATATCGGCGCCCGCAAAGTGCTGCTGGTCGGCCTCACCCTCGGCGGCGTGGCCCTGATCATGCTCGGCCTGCATCTGAACTATTCCTGGCTGATCGCCAGCGCGGTGCTGCTCGGGCTTGCCAACAGCGTCTATCATCCGGCCGATTATGCGATCCTGTCGGCGCACATGGATGCCGCGCGCATGGGCCGCGCCTTTTCGATCCACACCTTTGCGGGATTCCTCGGCGGCGCGGTGGCGCCCGCCATCGTCGCGGCGCTGGTGACCGTGACCGGTGGCCTTGGCGCGCTGATCGTGGCAGGCGCGGTGGGGCCGCTGGTGGCGCTGCTGCTCATCATCGGCGGCGTGCCCGACGCCAGCGCGGCCGACCGCAAGGTCGACGGCGTGCATCCGCCGAAGCAGAACATCGTCACGCCGGCCCTGATCGTGCTGACGGTCTTCTTCATGCTGCTCAGCCTGTCCAACGCCGGCATCGGCAATTTCGGCGTGGTGGCGCTGATGAGCGGCTATGGCGCGTCGTTCTCGTCGGCCAATATCGCGCTGACGGCGTTTCTCGGCTTCAGCGCCGTCGGCGTGCTGGCGGGCGGTTTTCTCGCCGACCGCACAAGGCGCCACGGCCAGGTTGCCGCCGCCTGTTTCGCCGTCAATGCCGTCATCGTGTTTGCCATTGCCACCGTCAATTTGCCGTCGCTGCTCCTGACCGCGGCGATGGCGATGGCCGGATTCCTCGGCGGCGTGATCGCGCCTTCGCGCGATATGCTGGTCCGCGACGCGGCGCCCGCGGGCGCGGCGGGCCGGGCCTTCGGCATCGTCTCCACCGGCTTCAATCTCGGCGGCATCGTCAGCCCGCTGCTGTTCGGCTGGATCATGGACCAGAACGCGCCGCGCTGGGTGTTCGGCGCTTCGGTCGTGTTCATGATGCTCACGGTGCTGCTCGCGCTGGTCACCGACCGCAGCCCGCAGCGTGGTTCCGAAGCGCCGGATGCGAGGGTTTTGCAGCCCTGAGCTTCACCCGCGGCGGTTGACAGCATCGCGGGACAACTCATGATGCGGCAATCAAACAAAACCCGGGGATGAAACGCCATGGCCAGCAATCCAGACCTCGTGATCCGTGGCGGCAACATTGCCGACGGTTCTGGCGGCGAGCTGTTCGAGGCGGACGTGGCGATCACGGACGGCCGCATAGTCGAAGTCGGCCGCGTCGCGGGCAGCGGCAAGGAAGAGATCGACGCCAGAGGCAAACTGGTCACACCGGGCTTCGTCGACGTTCACACCCATTACGACGGCCAGGTCACCTGGAGCCAGGAGATCACGCCCTCGTCGCAGAATGGCGTCACCACCGCGATCATGGGCAATTGCGGGGTCGGCTTCGCGCCCTGCCGGCCGTCGGATCATCAGCGGCTGATCCAGCTGATGGAAGGCGTCGAGGACATTCCCGAGCCGGTGCTGAGCGCCGGGATTCCCTGGGCCTGGGAAAGCTTTCCGGACTACATGGAATGGCTGTCGCGGCGCAGTTTCGACGTCGATATCGGCGCGCAGCTGCCGCATGCGGCGCTGCGGGTCTATGTGATGGGCGAGCGCGGCGCGCGCCGCGATCCCTCCACCGCCGAGGACAACAAGGCGATGGCCGCGCTGGCGGGCGAAGCGGTGCGCGCCGGCGCGCTGGGCTTTTCCACGTCGCGCACCCTGAACCATCGAACCTCGACCGGCGATTTTACCCCCACATTGAAGGCCGGCGAGGACGAACTGACCGCGATCGCCGGCGCGATGCATGGCGTCGGCCGCAGCGTGCTGCAATTCGTGCTCGATCTCTCCACCCTGCATGAAGACCTGCCGATGATGCTGCGGGTGGCGGAAAACACCAGATGCCCGATTTCGTTCTCGATCACGCAGAACGACAAGGCGCCGCGGCGCTGGCGCCAGACGCTGGACAGCATCGGCGAGGCTTCCGCGCGCGGCCTGTCGATCACCGCGCAGATCGCGGCGCGTCCGGTCGGGCTGCTGCTCGGACTGGAATTGTCGCGCAACCCGTTCCAGACCCATCCGAGCTACCGGGCGATCGCGCACCTGCCGCTGGCGGAGCGGCTGCAGCGGCTGCATCGGCCCGAGGTGCGCGCCGCGATCCTCGGCGAGACGGCGACGTCGACCGACGATCCGCTGTTCTTCCGCCCGAACTACGACAAGATGTATCTGCTCGGCGATCCCCCGGATTACGAACAGCCGCCGGAAAATACGCTGGGCGCGCAGGCCCGCCGCCAGGGGCGGCAGCCGGAAGAACTCGCCTATGACGCCATGCTCTCGGACCAGGGCCGCGGCATGCTCTATGTGCCGTTCCTGAACTACGCGGACGGCAATCTCGACGCCACGCGGGAAATGCTGGCCGATCCGCACTCCGTGCCGGGATTGAGCGACGGCGGCGCGCATTGCGGCATCATCTGCGACGCCAGCTTCCCGACCTACTTGCTGACGCACTGGACGCGCGACCGCACGCGCGGCGAGAAACTCTCGATCCCGTTCGTGGTGGCGGCGCAGTCGCGCAAGACCGCGCTGTCGGTCGGCTTGTCCGATCGCGGCGTGATCGCGCCCGGCTACAAGGCCGACGTCAACGTCATCGACTACGACCGGCTGCATCTGCATCCGCCGAAGGTGCACTACGACCTCCCGGTCGGCGGCCGCCGCCTGTTGCAGCAGGTCGACGGCTATGACGCCACCATCGTCTCCGGCGTGGTGACGCAACGCCAGGGATCGGCGACCGGCGCGCGACCGGGCCGCCTGGTGCGCGGCGCGCAGGGCGGCTCGCCAAAGATTGAAGCCGCGGCGTCTTAGAACCACGGAGTCGTCCCTGCGCAAGCAGGGACCCATCACGCCGCGGCTTATTCGTAACGCGATAGGGGTAATAGCCTTCGCATCAATCTACGTCGGTGGTTATGGGTCCCTGCTTGCGCAGGGACGACAATCTTTGTTTTCGTCGGCACGACGCTATTGTCTTAGCTCGCTCACGCGAACTTCGGTTGCCCCACTTGCGCCATCAGGCGCGCGCGCTCGGTGTTGGGCCACAGCAGCAGCAGACCGAGCAGACCGGATGCCACCAGAATGACGGCGTTGATGGTGAAGCCGGTCATGTAGCCCTCGAGCAGCCCGCCCGCGTGCTGGATCACGCTGCCCATCACCGAGGGTGCGAGAATGCCGGCCAGCGTGTAGATCGCGCCGTAGATCGAGATCACGGCGCCGCGCTGCGACACCGGCGTGAATTCGCTCAGCATCGGCGGACAGACCACATAGATCGATCCGCAAAGTCCGGACCCGACCACCAGCAGCGCGATCTGCAATCCGGCGCCACTGGCATGCGGCAGAGTTGCAAGGATCAAGCCGCCGACGATCAGCGGCACCGAACCGAGCACGCCGCGCGCGCCGCGGGTGGAGAAGCCACGGGCCAGCATCACCTGCGAAATCCACCCGGTGAGCATCACGATGGTGGCGCCGAACACCCAGGGCAGGATCGAAATGAAGCCCGCTTCCTTTTGCGGGAAGCCGAGACCCTTGACGATGAAGGGCGTGAACCAGGTCAGGCCCAGCGACAGCGCCCAGTAGGCGCCGAAGGTCGCGGCGCAGCAGCCGATGAAGGTGCGCGAGGTCAGAAGCTGGAGATAGGGAATCCGGATATCGGCCTTGGCCATGGCGGCGGTTTGAACCAGCGGCCCTTCCTTGCCCATGACCAGCCACGCCACGACCCACATCAGGCCGACTGCGCCGAGCGCGCCGAAGGCGTAGTGCCAGCTGTGATTGACGATCACCCAGTTCAGCGCCGGTACCGCGAGGATCACGCCGAACGCCGAGCCCTGCGACAGGATCGCGGTCGGCAGCGTCCGTTTCGCGTCGGGGAACCATTTGTAGACCGCGTGCGCCGCGACCGAGAATGCCGGGCCCTCGCCGGCGCCGAGGATCACGCGGCAGATCAGAAGCGTGGTGAAGCTGACCGTGCCCACCATCGGAAACTGCGCCAATGCCCAGATCGCCGCGAGCACCAGCAGCACCCAGCGCGTCGCGATGCGATTGACGATGAAGCCGACCACGATGGCCGAGATCGAAAACAGGAGGAAGAACGAGGAGCCGAGCAGACCGAACTGTTCAGGCTCGAGCTTCAGCTCGGTCATGATCGGCACGCCGGCGAGGCCGACCACGATCTTGTCCGCGAAATTGACCAGCATGAACAGAAACAGCAGAAACGTGATTTTCCAGGCGCCCTTGGGCGTCGGTTGCTCGGTCATGTTCTCTCCCCGATTATCGTTTTTCCGGCCTGTTGATCGGCCCCTCTCAATGCTACCCGTGGGGCGTCGGGCAATGCAACTGAACATTTTTGGGCGGCCCCGGGCACGCCGCAGCCGAGCCACCCTCCGGATGCCGCCCGGGCTGTTCTTCAAGCGTCCTGCAACCGGATCACGATCGCGTCTCGCTGCGATTGAGGCCGTGATCTCTCGGTCGGGCCTTGCTATGTTGCGCGGCAAATTGTCAGGGGATTTTGATGCTCCATTCGATCCATTGCCGTGCGAGCGCTATCGGCGTGCTGGTTTCGCTTTCGATGCTCGGGAGCTGGGGCGCCGCATCGGCGCAGGGAACCAAGGCGCCGGACTATCAGGCCATCGTGGCTTCGCCGGACCGCAGCGACGCCGACCGGCAAACCGATCAGCGCCGTCAGCCCGCCAGGATGCTGGCTTTCACCGGCGTCACAAGCGGAATGAAGGTGCTGGATATGGGAGCCGGCGCCGGCTACAGCACGGAACTGCTGGCGCGCGCCGTCGGCCCCGATGGCAAGGTCTGGGCACAGGAATCGGCGGCCGTCATGGAACGGGTGAAGGACAAGTTCGATATCCGCGCCAAAAATCCGGCCATGAAGAACGTCGTGCACCTGATCCGCAATTATGACGATCCTTTACCACCCGACGTCAGCGGGCTCGACCTGGTCACGTTCTTTTTCGCCTATCACGACGTGACCTATATGGCGGCCGATCGCGCCGCTATGAACAGCAAGATATTTGCGGCCCTGAAGCCCGGCGGTTTCCTGGTCATCGCCGATCATTCCGCGCGTGCCGGCGACGGCACCAGCGTGGCGAAAACGCTGCATCGCATCGAGGAGAGCACGCTGCGCAAGGAGATCGAGGCCGCCGGGTTCAAGCTTGCGGCCGAAGCCGACTTCCTGCGTCACCCCGACGATCCCAGGGACGCGCCGGTGTTCCACCCGCGGGTGCCGGTCGATGAATTCGTGCTGAAATACCAGAAGCCGCTGTGAGATTTCGCTCCCGCCCCGCATGGCAACCGGCAAATCGATCGTGCTGAGCGTCCGCAGTCTGACCAAAACCTATCGCTCCGCCGGCGAGGACGTCGTGGTGCTGCGCGGCGTCAACCTCGATATCACCGCGGGCGAGCGCGTGGCGCTGACGGGAGAATCCGGCAGCGGCAAGAGCACGCTGTTGCACCTGATCGCGGGCCTCGATCGCCCCGACGGCGGCGAAATCAGGCTGGCCAACATCGCCATTTCCGGTATCGGCGACGCCGGCCGGGCCGAACTGCGGCGCGACCGGCTGGGGCTGGTGTTCCAGCAGTTCAACCTGATCCCGAGCCTGAGCGTCGAGGACAACCTCAAGTTCCAGTCGCGCATCGCCGGCCGCCACGATGCCGTCTGGCATGCCGAGCTGGTCGAGCGGCTCGGCCTCGGCAGCCTGGTAAAACGCTATCCCGAACAATTGTCCGGCGGCCAGCAGCAGCGGGTCGCGATCGGGCGGGCGCTGGCGGTAAAGCCGCTGCTGCTGCTCGCCGACGAGCCTACCGGCAACCTCGACGAGGCGACAGCGGATGACGTTCTGGCGCTGACGCGCGACCTCGTCGCGCGAACCGGCTGCGGCTTCCTGATGGTGACGCACTCGGCGAGGCTCGCCGCCACGCTCGACCGGCAGATCCATCTCCGCGCGGGGCTGATCGCATGAGCCGCGTCGCCTGGACCCTCGCGGTGCTGTTGAGCCACTGGCGGCGGCATCCGATGCAGCTTGCGACCCTGCTGATCGGGCTGATTTCCGCGACCGCCCTGTGGAGCGGCGTGCAGGCGCTGAACGCGCAGGCCCGCGACAGTTACGACCGCGCCGCCGCGACCTTTGGCGGCGCGCGAACGGCGATGCTGGCGGCCCGAAACGGCGCGACCTTCCCGCAAAAACTCTTCGTCGAGCTGCGCCGCGCCGGCTGGCCGGTTTCTCCCGTGCTCGAAGGCCGCGTTCAGATCGACGGGCGCTCGTTCCGGCTGCTGGGCATCGAACCCATCACCATCCCGGTGGAAGTCGGCAATGCGCCGGCGATCGGACGGGCAGGCCTGCGATCTTTCCTGACGCCGCCGGGCGAAACGCTGGTCGCGCCGGACGTGCTCACCGATCTCAATCTGCCCGAAGGCGCGACGCCGCTCCTGAGCGAGGGCACATCGCTGCCGCCGCTGCGGGCGCAGGCGCAACTGGTGCCGGGCGTGCTGGTGGTCGATATCGGCGTCGCCCAGCGGCTGCTCAACAAGCCGGACCAGATTTCGAGGCTTTTGATCGGCAAGACAAATGGCAAACGCGCGCCGCTCGAAAGTATTGCCGGCGACCAGCTCCGCCTGGTGCAGCCGGATGCGGAGAGCGACCTCGAACGCCTCACCGACAGCTTTCACCTGAATCTCACGGCATTCGGCTTGCTGTCGTTCGTGGTCGGGCTGTTCATCGTCAATTCGGCGATCGGGCTGGCCTTCGAACAGCGCTTGCCGATGCTGCGGACCTTGCGCGCCTGCGGCGTGTCGGCGCGCATGCTGAATGCGGTGCTGGTGGTCGAGCTGGTATCGCTGGCGCTGGTCGCGGGCCTCGTCGGCCTGGTCTGCGGCTATTTGATCGCGGCGGCGCTGTTGCCTGACGTCGCGGCCTCGTTGCGCGGACTCTATGGCGCGCAGATTCCCGGCCAGTTGACGCTGAAGCCGGAGTGGTGGATCGCCGGCATCATCATCAGCATCGCCGGCGCGCTGGCCGCGGCGACCACGAGCCTGGCAAAAGCGATCCGGCTTCCGGTGCTGGCGGCGGCGCAACCCTATGCCTGGCAACAGGCGCAGCACCGCTGGCTGATCCTGCAGAGCGCGCTGGCGCTCGTCGTGCTCGCCGCCGCGGGCCTGATCCTGCGGTACGGCGATTCGCTGGTTTCGGGATTTGCGGTGCTGGCGGCGTTGCTGCTCGGCGCGGCCCTGATCCTGCCGGCCATTCTCGAACGCGTGCTTTCGTTCGGCCAGCGGCAGGCCGATGGCGCGCTCGCGGGCTGGTTCTGGGCCGACAGCCGTCAGCAGCTGTCGGGATTGTCGCTGGCCTTGATGGCGCTGCTGCTCGCGCTCGCGGTCAATGTCGGCGTCGGCACCATGGTGGAAACCTTCAGCCGGACGTTCGTCACCTGGCTGGACGGGCGGCTGGCGGCCGACGTCTATGTCAACGCGTCGGACGCCGCGCAGGCTAGGGAAATCAAGGCATGGCTTCTCGAGCGTCCCGAAGTCGCGGCGATCCTGCCCGGCGGCCGCGCCGAGGTGCAGGTGGCGGGCGCGCCGATCGAGATCCTCGGGATCGCCGATCACGCCACCTATCGCGATCACTGGCCGCTGCTCGACAAGACCGCCGACGCCTGGATCCGGCTTCGTCCCGGCGATGCCGGTCTCGTCAGCGAGCAACTGGCCCGGCGCCTGAAACTCGGGATCGGCGATACCATCGAAGTGCCGGCGGCGGGCGGCAACTGGAAGCTCGAAATCGTCGGCATCTATGCCGATTACGGCAATCCGAGGGGCCAGATCGCCGTCAATATCGCGGCGTTCACCCGCCGCTTTCCCGAAGCGCCGCTGACGCGAATGGGCCTGCGCGTCTGGCCCGCGGCCATACCGGCGCTGGTCTCGGCGCTGCAGCAGAAATTCGGTCTCGACGGCCGCAACCTGATGGATCAGGTCACGCTGAAAGCCCAATCGACGCGGATATTCAACAAGACCTTTGCGGTGACGGCGGCGTTGAACGCTTTCACGCTGGGGGTCGCCGGCATCGCGCTGCTGACGAGCCTGTTGACCCTGAGCAATTCCCGCCTGCCGCAGCTCGCACCATTATGGGCGATCGGCATTACGCGGCGACGGCTGGCGGCGATCGAGCTCTTGAAAACCATGTCGGTGGCGCTGATCACCACCCTGCTCGCGCTGCCGCTGGGATTATTGGTGGCGTGGTGCCTGATCGCGGTGGTGAACGTGAAAGCGTTCGGCTGGCGGCTGCCGTTTCACGTCTTTCCGCTGCAACTGCTGCAGCTATTGGGCGTGGCGATGGCGGCTTCGCTGCTGGCCGCCCTGTTGCCCGTCGTCAAACTGGCGCGCATGCAGCCGGCGCGCCTGATCAAGATCTTTGCTGATGAGCGATAGCTTTTCGATAACGCGCCGCGCGCTGGTCGGCGGTGCCCTCGTTCTCGGGCTCGGCCGCAACGGCGCGCTGGCACAGGGCTTTGCCGGGCTCGGCAAGGACGCCGAAGGATTCGCGCCGGTCGTGCCCGGCAAGGTCTTTTCGTTTCCGGCCGATCACGGTCCGCATCCCGATTATCGCATCGAGTGGTGGTATTTGACGGCGAATCTCAAAGACGCCGCCGGCGCTGCCTATGGCGTGCAGTGGACCTTGTTTCGGCAGGCGGCGCGGCCGGGCGCGCAAGCAGAAGGCTGGGCCAATCAGCAGCTATGGATGGGACATGCCGCCGTCACCCGCGCCGACGCCCACCGCTTCAGCGAGAAATTCGCCCGCGGCGGGGTCGGACAAGCCGGCGTCGAGGCAAAACCGTTTCAGGCCTGGATCGATGCCTGGCAAATGCGCGGGCTCGACGGCCTGCACGACGACACCATCGCGCCGCTCCAGCTCACCGCATCGGCCGCGGATTTTTCCTACACGCTGCGGCTCGATGCCGACCGGCCGCTGGTGCTGCAGGGCGATGCCGGCTACAGCCGGAAATCGGAGCGCGAACAGGCCTCCTATTATTACAGCCAGCCTTTCTTCAAGGCGGCGGGCCGCATCACCATCGACGACAAGCCCGTCGACGTCACCGGCCTCGCCTGGATGGACCGGGAATGGAGCAGCCAGCCGCTGGCGTCAGACCAAACCGGCTGGGACTGGCTGTCGCTCCATTTCCAGTCGGGCGAAAAACTGATGCTGTACCGGATGCGGCAGACCGACGGCAGGGATTACGCCTCCGCCAACTGGATCTTGCCGGACGGCAAGGCCCGGCAGATCGCCTCGGCCGATATCACGATGACGCCGAAGATTTGGACCGGGATCGGCGAGCGCAAGATCCCGACTACATGGGACATCGCGATTCCGCCGCTGACGCTGGCGATTTCGTGCGTCCCGCTCAATGCGAAAAGCTGGATGGGGACGAGCTTTCCCTATTGGGAAGGGCCGATCAGCTTTGACGGCAGCCACACCGGCGTTGGTTATCTGGAGCTGACCGGCTATTGAGGACGTTGGCGTCGCTCCAATGGGGTTTCCAAAAATGTTTCATTTCACGGCACTCGTCACCTTGCTCGCCATCGCACTTTATTTCTTCACCTCGATCCGGGTGGCGAAGGCGCGTCAAGCCTTCGGCATCAAGGCGCCGGCGATCACGGGCAATCCCGATTTCGAGCGGGTGTTTCGGGTGCAGATGAACACGCTGGAATGGCTGCCGATCTTCCTGCCCTCGCTCTGGCTGTTTGCGATCTACATCAGCGATCCCGTCGCCGCCGTCATCGGCCTCGTCTGGATCGTCGGCCGCATCCTCTACATGACCGGCTATTCGCAGGCCGCCGAAAAGCGCGGCCGGGGATTTGGCATTCAGGCGATGGCGACCATCGTGCTCTGGCTGGGTGCGGTCGGCGCGATCGTCTGGCGCCTCGTCCACGGCTGATGACCGTCACGTGCAGCGCCGCAAGACGCGGAATACGCCTGAGGAAGGTCAACAATAGACAAAAGGGAGAACGAACAAGATGGCCCGCCTGCCCTATCTCGAGGCCGACCAGGTCGCGCCCGAATATCGCGACATGCTCAAGCGCAACACCAATCTGCACAAGCTGCTGGTCAACTCGCCCGACATGGCGCGCGCCTTCAACGGCATCGGCGGCTACATCCGCTTCAAGAGCAGGCTCGACCCGCGCTTGCGTGAACTCGCGATCCTGCAGGTCGGCTGGCTGGAGAAGTCGGAATATGAATTCACCCATCATGTGAAAATCGGCAAGGAATTCGGCGTCACCGATGCGGATATCGAGGCGCTGATGGCGGAGACCGAGGGCAAGCCCTCACGCCTCGAACCGCTCGCCAGGGCGGTCCTGAAGGGCGCCCGCGAGATGGTGCGCGAGCTCGCGATGTCGGAGTTGACCTTCGCCGAAATCAGAGAAGCAACTTTCCGACGAGCACATGACCGATCTGGTGCTGACCATCGCTTTCTACTGCGCGGTGGTCCGCGTGCTCGCCACCATGAAGATCGACAACGAACCTGCTTACAAAGAGGTACTGAAACAGTACCCAATCCCGGGAGTGAACTGACATGCGCTTGAAAGATCGTGTCGCCATCGTCGTCGGCGCCGGCCAGAGCCCCGGCGAGGGCATGGGCAACGGCCGCGCCACCGCGCTGACCTTCGCGCGCGAAGGCGCCCGCGTGCTTTGCGTGGATCACCATCTCGATTCCGCCCGGGAAACCGTCGACATGATCGGCGCCAGGGGCGGCACCGCGGCGGCCTTCAAGGCCGACGTCACCAGGAATGCAGAACTCAAGGCCATGGTGGACGATGCGAAAGACCGCTGGGGTCGCATCGACATCCTGCACAACAATGTCGGCGTCAGTCTCGCGGGCGGCGACACCGAGCTGCTCGACTTCACCGAAGAAGCGCTCGAGCGCTGCGTCGCGATCAACCTCAAGAGCTGCATCTTCGCCGCCAAGCACGTGATCCCGGTCATGCGGCAACAACAAAGCGGCGCCATCATCAACATCTCGTCGATGGCGGCCATCACCACCTACCCCTACGTCGCCTACAAGGCGACCAAGGCGGCGATGATCGCCTTCACCGAGCAGCTCGCCTACCAGAACGCCGAATACGGCATCCGCGCCAACGTCATCCTGCCCGGCCTGATGAACACGCCGATGGCGGTCGACACCCGCGCCCGCGAATTCAGGAAGACCCGCGCCGAGGTCGAGGCCGAGCGGGACGCCAAGGTGCCGCTGCGCCGGAAGATGGGCACCGGCTGGGACGTCGCCAACGCCGCGCTGTTTCTGGCCTCCGACGAGGCCAATTTCATCACCGGCGTGACGCTGCCGGTGGACGGCGGCGCCAGCGTGAGAAGGGGCTAGATCAGGGCGTCCGCAAAGGCGGCGCGCCGGTCGCGTCCTTTTCACGAACGGTGCGCAGTTCGTACCAGAGCGCGTTGAGGACGCCGACGGTGGCCGCGAGGCCGAGGCCGAGGATCCAGGAAAAGTACCACATCGTTTGTCTCCGCTATTCCCTGCTCAGAGCCTGTTCCGTTTCGATGGAATCGAAACGGGGCTCTTTGCTTGAACTGACGCGTTTTCCTAACGCGAACCGGTATCCACTTCGCTTGAAAACGCTCTAGTACGCCGACGTTCCGGCCCTCTGGATGGTCGTTCCGCTGACCTTGCCCCACAGCACCTTGTAGACCCAGGCGGTATAGACGAGCACGATCGGCAGGAAGATCACGGTTGCGATCAGCATGTTGCGAAGCGTCGCCCGGCTCGACGAGGCGTCGAACACGGCGAGCGAATCGTTCGGGTTGGTGCTCGACGGCAGGATGATCGGAAACATCGACAGCCCGACGGTGGCGATGATGCAGACGATGGCGAGCTTGGAGGCGAGGAAGGTCAGGCCGGACCGGCGTGCGCCAAAGCCTGCCGCCGCCAGCAGCGGAGCGACGATGCCGAGCAGCGGCACGATCGCAAGCCATGGCGTGGCGCGGAAATTCGCCAGCCAGGCCGCCGAATTCAGCGTCACGGTCTTGCCGAGAGGATTGGAAGGCCCATCCCACGCGATCGGACTGGTCACCTGATAGCCGCCGAACGCCCCTAACCAGATCAGGATGCCGCCGCCCGCGAACAGGACCGCGGTGATCAGCGCCGCTTTCGATCCGAACGCCGCGGCGCGCTCGGCCACCGGGCCTTCGGCCTTGAAGCAGAGCCATGCCGCGCCGTGCATCACCAGCATGGAGAGCGACACCAGCCCGCAATAAAGCGCCAGCGGATTGAGCAGTCCGAACAAATTGCCTTCATAGATCGGCCGCAGATCGTCGGTGAAGTGGAAGGGCACGCCCTCGAGCGCGTTGCCGACCGCGACCCCGAAGATCAGCGCCGGAACCGCCCCGCCGACGAACAGCGCCCAGTCCCAGTTCCGGCGCCAGGCAACACCCTCGCGCTTGGAACGATATTTGAAGCCGACCGGACGCAGGATCAGCGCGAACAGCACCAGGAACATCGCAAGGTAGAAGCCGGAAAAGCTCAGCGCATACAGCGCGGGCCAGGCCGCGAAGATCGCCCCGCCGCCCAGAACGAACCAGACCTGATTGCCTTCCCAGACCGGGCCGACGGTGTTGATGGCGACGCGCCGCTCGGTGTCGGTCTTCGCGACGAAGGGCAGCAGCGCGCCGACGCCCATGTCGAAGCCGTCGGTGACGGCGAAGCCGATGAGCAGGACACCCAGCAATACCCACCAGATCAGGCGCAGCGTGGTGTAATCGAAGATTAGTTGGATCATGTTCGTATTCCCTGGCCAAACCTCAAGAGGATCACTCGGCCGGCGCGATGGCGCCGGCGCCGGTTGTCGCTGCGATTTGACCGAAGGAGCCCATGTCGCCTCACCGCGTCGGGGCCCTTCTCGATGGCCTGCAGCATCAGCCTGCATTCGATGACGGCGAGCACACCGTAGACGGCCGTGAAACCGACGATGGTCAGCACCAGATTGTAGACGCCGAGCTCCGAGGTCGCCAGGAAGGTCGGCAGCACACCGTCGATGATCCAGGGCTGCCGTCCGAACTCGGCGACGAACCAGCCAAGCTCGACGGCGAGCCACGGCAGCGGGAAAGCCCAGAGCGCGAGGTGGAACAGCCAGCGCGGCGCCTCCGCCTCCCGCATCGTATACCAGAGCGAGATCACGAACACCGCGAGCAGCGCGAAGCCGAACAGCACCATGAAGCGGAAGGTGAAGAAGATGGAGGGCACGCTGGGCACGGTCGACCAGGCCGCATCGTGGATCTGCTCCGGCGTTGCCTGCGACGGATTTTCGACATAGCGCTTCAGCAGCAGGGCGTAGCCGAGATCGCCGCTGGTCTTGTCGAAGACGGCGCGGGCCGCCGCGTCGGCGTGGTTCTTCTTGAGCTTTTCGAGCGCGTCATAGGCGACGAGGCCGTTGCGGATTTTCCCCTCGGCCTTCTTCACGAGATCGAAAATGCCGGGAATCTGCTGGTCGATCGAGCGGGTGCCGATCAACCCCATCACCCAGGGGATATCAAGGGCATAATGCGTCGTATGCGCCTGCATGTCGGGAATGCCGAAGGCGGTGAACGAGGCCGGCGCCGGCTCGGTCTGCCACATCGCCTCCATGGCGGCGAGCTTCATTTTCTGGTTGTCGGTGATGGTGTAACCGCTTTCATCGCCGAGCACGATGACCGACAAAGCGGCGGCGACGCCGAACGCCGCCGCGATCACGAACGACCGCTTGGCGAGCTCGATGTGACGGCCGCGCAGGATGTAGAAGGCCGAGATGCCCAGGACGAAGGCGGCGCCGCAGACGTAGCCTGCCGAAACCGTGTGCACGAACTTCGCCTGCGCGGTCGGATTGAACAAAACCGCCACGAAATCGGTGACTTCCATCCGCATGGTGTCGGGATTGAAGGCAGCGCCGACCGGATTCTGCATCCAGCCGTTGGCGATCAGGATCCACAGCGCCGACAAATTGGTGCCGAGCGCCACCATCCAGGTGACGAAGAGATGGGCGCGCGACGACAGCCGGTCCCAGCCGAAGAAGAACAGGCCGACGAAGGTGGCCTCCAGAAAGAACGCCATCAGCCCTTCGATCGCGAGCGGCGCGCCGAAAACGTCGCCGACATAATGCGAGTAGAAGGCCCAGTTCATGCCGAATTCGAATTCCATGGTGAGGCCGGTGGCGACGCCAAGGACGAAGTTGATGCCGAACAGCAGCCCCCAGAACCTGGTCATGTCGCGCCAGATGGTTCGGCCCGTCATCACGTAGACGGTTTCCATCATGGCCACGAGAACCGACAGTCCAAGCGTCAGCGGCACGAACAGGAAATGATACATCGCGGTCAGCGCGAATTGCAGCCGCGAAAGCTCGACGAGCAGCGAATTGGTCATGGAGGACGCACCTTTCGAGAGGTTTGGACGTACCTAGCCATTTCGAGCGGCCGATCTGTTGACGTGGATCAAATGACGACGACCAAAATCGATGCAGAAACTGCCGATGCGAATATCGAATGATGGAAAGCGGACAAAGCGGCGCGGGGATCCGGCAACCACAGTGCCGGCCGCGGCGGCTTCAACTGATCGTGATCACGCGCTCGGTCTTGCCCAAAATTTCGGCACGGCGGGCCTGCGCGCCACATTAAGCTGGCAAATCGCACGCACGCTGTTCCGGATCGGCTTTGCAGGCTCGCTGGCGGTGTTCGCCGGGCGCCTGATCGAAGACGCTGCTTTCGACGTCATCGCGATGGCCGGCGTGCTCGCCTGCCTCGCGCTGTCGACTTGTGCCGGCGTGTTCGCCGATCTTGCGGCGGCGAGCGCCGAGGATGTTGTCGTCGATCGGTTGCGGGGCGCGCTGCAGGATGCGCTCTCCCGAAAATCGCCGGTGCGGATACGCACCAAGCCCGCGGGCGCGTTGGTGGCCGGACTGCAGCGCTATCCTGGCGCGCTTGCCGGCCTCGTGATCAGCCACAGCGCGGCAAAATCCATGCTGGCGATCGGCCCGCTGCTGGCGGCAGTGGCGGTGGCCCTGGTATCATGGGAGGCGGCGCTTACGCTTTTTATCGCGGTTCCGATCATGGTCATCTTCTTCGTGCTGCTCGGCGGCGTCGTCCGCAGCCGGGCCGAGGCACAGGAGAAGGCCTTCGGCCGGCTGGCGGCGCAGTTCTCGGACCGGATCCGGACCTTGCCGACCATCCTGGCCAATCACGCCCTGCTGCGCGAACACGGCAAAATCGAAGCGCGGATGACGCTCTATGCCGACTCGACGATGGGCGTGCTCAAGGTTGCGTTCCTCAACGCCGGCATCATCGACTTCTTTTCCGCCATCTCGATCGCGGTGCTTGCCGTATTCCTTGGGCTGAGCCATCTCGGGCTGGTCCACGTCCCCGGATTTTCCGGCCTGGCGCTTTGGCAGAGCCTGTTCATCCTGATCATCGCCGCGGAATTCTTCACGCCGTTCCGCCGTTATGCCGAACAGTATCACGTCAAGGCCGAAGGTCAGGCGGCCGCCAAGGAGCTGGACTGGTATCTTGACGAATCCGGCGCGGCAATGACCGACGCAGGCAACGGGGAAACGAGGCCGTTTACCGTTTCCGGAACCTTCGACGTCGCGGACCTTCCTTCGGTCGGCCTGATCGCCATTTCCGGGCCGAGCGGTTCCGGAAAATCGACTCTGCTGCGGATGTTGGCCGGCATCGAAACGCCGCCGCCCGATTTCAAGTCGCTGCCGCAGGTGACGGCCGAGGGCTGCGACTGGATATCGACCGATATCTACGTGCCGGCAGGGACGCTGGGCGACGCGATCACCTGGAATCGCGGCAGCCATGAGCGCGCCCTGCTGCAGGCGGCGGCGGGACATGTCGGGCTGCTCGACGAACGGCTGCTGCCCGGCGGGCTCGATGCCCGCATCGCGGAAGGCGGCGACAATCTCTCCGGCGGGCAACGCATGCGCATCGGCATCGCCCGGATGATGCTTTCCGGCGGCGTGGTCCTTGCCGACGAGCCGACCGCCAAACTCGATCCGCAGACGGCGAAGCTGGTCCGGCAGGTATTGACCGAAATGGCGACGCGGCGCCTCGTCATCGTCGCCACGCATGACGAGCGGCTGATCGAAGCGGCCAGCCGGCATCACGTGCTGAGATCTCCACCCCAGGCCGGGCAGGCAGTCGCCGCATGAGCATACCAGCGATCGCACCTTCCATCGTCACCGCCGCCGCTGCGCCTGCTTCGCTGCGCGCGAGGTCGCCATGGCGGCTCGCCATCGCGCTTGCCGTCGTGGCCTCGGCATCCGGGATCCTGCTCACCGGCATCTCCGTCTGGTTCCTCGGCGCCGTGGCGCTGGCGGGACTGGGACCGGCCGCGCTCGCATTCAATTTTCATATTCCGGCGGCGCTCGTCCGGCTGTTCGCCCTGAGCAAGACGCTCGGCAAATACGGCGAACGTGTCGTCGGCCACCGCGCCGCCCTGCTCGACCAGGTCAAACGCCGCGCACGTCTGTTCGCCGCGATGGCGCAGGCGCCTTCCACCCGCGCGGCGGGCTGGCAACTCGGCAACCAGGACCGGCTGTCCGACTATATGGAAGACGTCGAGGACGTCGATTACGAGCGCTTGCGCGTCGGCATGCCGGCGGCAATTCTGATGGCCGGGATCGCCGCGCTCGCTGCGGCAACGGCCTGGCTGACGCCTCTCGCCCTCGTGCCGATCGCGCTGCTGTCGCTCGCGCTGACGCTGACCCTGCGCCGGCTCGTACCGCTTGCGGGCAAGCAATGGGCAAGCGTGCGTTCCTCGCAGCGCGCCGCCGGCCGCCTGCTGGGGACGGCGCTTGCCTCGGTGGTGCCGCTGCAGGCGGAGCGCGCCTTCCCGGACATTTTAGCCAGAGCGTTTGACTATTTCAGCGATGCGGAAGCCGGACGGCTGGCCCAGCGTCGCGCACTCGCCATGCTCGACATGCTTGCCGGGCTTGCCGGCCCGCTCGCGGCGCTCGGCGTGCTGGTCGCGGCCTGGCATGGCGGCGCGCGCGACAGCGCGCTTCTGATTCCGGCCTTTCTCGGGTTTGGCTGGCTTGCGCTGGGCGAGACCGCGCACAGCGTCTCGCGGATCGTGCTTGGACGGGTGCGGGAGCGCGCCGCCCGCGAAGGGCTCAAGGACTGGGCGACGGCAACCACGCCGAGCGGATCGTCACCGTCGTCGCCGGCGGTCCTGCAAAACCTGACGCTCAGGAACGTGCCGCGCCAGACCCCAGATGGCCGCCGCCTCGGCCAGCCGATCAATCTGAACTTCCGCGCCGGCCAGCCGACAGCCCTTGTCGGCGCCAGCGGCACCGGAAAGACGACGTTGCTCAAACAGATTGCGGGCTGGATCGGCACCGACAACAACGGCCAGTTTGTCGGCGACGGGGTCGTGATGCTCGGCGCCTACCGCCGCGCGGCGTCGCACCTCTGCCTGCACGATGCCGCGATCCTGTCCGATACCGTTCGCGAGAATCTCTTCGCGCCCGGCGTTACTGAGGCGGAGTGCTGGCTCGCGCTTGCCGCCGTGGAACTCGACGGCCGTTTCGCCGGCGGGCTCGATGGCTGGATCAGCCAGGACATGCTGTCGCTCGGCGAGGCGCAGCGGCTGAATCTCGCCCGCGCGCTGCTCAACGATGCCCCGCTCGTTCTTCTCGACGAGCCGGTCGAGCACCTGGATTTCGATCAGGCGGCGCGGATCCTGAAGCGCGTGCTGTCGCAACTGGCCAATCGAATCGTGATCTATTCCAGCCACGCCGAATACGCCGTGCCCGGCGCCGTCAGCATCCCGCTCGGTGGCGACCGGTAGATCGACTGACGTGAGTTCGGCGCTCCATCTTTCGGGGCGCGCGCTCCTCAGAATCTGATTCAAAAAGCAGTCCCTGGAATGGCGTTCCATGATCAAGTTCGTCATGCCCGGCCTTTCGCTGCCTTGTGCCGGCATCCACTTCTCTGCCTCGCGCGAGCATGAAAGACGTGGATGGCCGGGACGAAGCCGTGGACTTCGGCCAGCGTCAGCAACAGGCCGGCGGGCTTCTCGCCGCCCTTGACGATGCCGAACTCCGCTGCCCGCTTGATCGAGTTGGTGGTGTCGAGACCGGCATTGGCGAGCCCGATGATCTTGGCTTTGGAACCCTGCGCCGGGTGCGCAATCCATTCGCCGCGTCGTGCCCTTGATATCGCGCTGTGCATCCGTCGCGAGCCAGCCTTCCGACCGGGTCGCGGTGGAACCGCGCGTCTAATGAGTGCCGCGCGCGCGGCTGCCGCTACTTTCCGCAAAGATGACAATGCGAAGACACGACAGCGGAGCTGTCCCATTTTGATGCATCAAGGTTACCGGCAATTCCGTCACTCAATCTTAGGTTACTAACCAGCGGGAACATTGACTTCCGGCTTAGCGCAAAATATGAGAGAAATGACTGGCTTGGTTTCCAGGTGGTTAATTTTTATCGCTGCTGCTTTCTAAACGTTCATTGCCCGGGTGCGTTCGCGTAGTTGAGGGGCGTTGTGGGATGACGAGCGAATATTTTGTCGCTGCTGATTTGCCCCCGGAGAGCTTGCGCGGATTTGCAAGTTCCGCTGTCGGAACTGCATTCCGTCGCCTCCCACGCAATCAATTCAATCCATCTGATCGGTTCACGCATCAGGATTTCCTGCCGGCGGAGTGAGTGAGTATGTCTGATTATTTGGGCCCTCCCGTACCATTGTTTTTTCTGCTGCCGTCTCCACCGACCGACACCAACCCCGCGGCGAACAGCGTCGTCGAAGGTACCGCGGTCAATACCCAGGTGGGCATCACGGCATTCTCGACGGATTTCCTGGGCTTACCCATCACCTATTCGCTGGCCTCGGATAGTTCGGCGGGCGGCTTCAAGATCGACCCCACGACCGGCGTCGTAACGGTCGCTGATCCCAGCAAGATCGATTTCGAGTCGGCGCCGGGACACGTCTATACGATCACGGCGCAGGCCAGCGACTTCTTCGGCCTCCTGACCAACACCCGGACCTTCACCATCGCCGTTACCGACGTGGCGCCATCGACGCCGGTCGATGCCAACGCCGCCGCCAACAGCGTCGCGGAAGGCGCCGCCAACGGCACGCAGGTCGGCATCACCGCGTCCTCGACCGATATCAACGGCCCGGGGGTGACCTATTCGCTGACCGGCGACAGCTCGGGCGGCGGCTTCACCGTCAACCCGACGACCGGGGTCGTTACCGTCGCCGACTCGAGCAAGATTGATTACGAAAGTTCGCCGGGACATGCCTACACCGTCACCGTGCAGGCCAGCGACGGCACGCTGTCGAATTCGCAAAATTTTACGATTGGCGTGACCGACGTCGCGCTGCCGACCCCGGTCGATACCAATGCGGCCGCCAACAGCGTCGCCGAAGGCGCCGCCAACGGCACGCAGGTCGGCCTCACCGCCTCAGCGGTCGATCCGAACGGACCGGTCACGACCTATTCGCTGATCGGCGACACCTCGGGCGGCGGCTTCACCATCGATCCGACGACCGGAATCGTCACTGTCGCCGATCACACCAGGATCGATTTCGAGAGTTCCGCCGGACACGCCTATACCGTCACCGTGCAGGCGGATGACGGCCTGGCGACCACCACGCACAGCTTCAGCATTGGCGTGTCCGACGTCGCGCCATCGACACCCACGGACAGCAACGCCGCCGCCAACAGCGTGGCCGAAGGTGCGGCCAACGGCACGACCGTCGGCGTCACCGCTTCCTCCACCGACGTCAACGGGCCGGCGGTGACCTATTCGCTGACCGGCGACAGCTCCGGCGGCGGCTTCACCATCAACGCCGCGACCGGAATCGTCACCGTCGCCGACTTTACCAAAATCGACTACGAGAGCGCGGCGGGACACGCCTATACCGTGACCGCGCAAGCCAGCGACGGCACGCTCACGAGTTCGCAGACCTTTACGATCGGCGTCACCGACGTCGCGCCGTCGACGCCGGTCGACAGCAACGCCGCCGCCAACAGGTGGCGGAAGGCGCCGCCAACGGCACGACCGTCGGCGTCACCGCCTCATCCACCGACGTCAACGGCCCGGCGGTGACCTGGTCGCTGACCGGCGACACTTCGGGCGGCGGCTTCACCATCAATGCCGCGACCGGAATCGTCACCGTCGCCGATCACACCAGGATCGACTACGAAACCGCGGCCGGGCACGCCTATACCGTGACCGCGCAGGCCAGCGACGGCACGCTCACCAATTCGCAGACCTTCGTCATCGGCGTGACCGATGTGGCGCCCTCGACGCCCACCGACAGCGACGCGGCGACCAACACCGTCGCCGAAGGCGCGGCCGATGGCTCGACCGTCGGCGTCACCGCGTCCTCCACCGACGTCAACGGCCCGGCGGTAACGTATTCGCTGACCGGCGACACCTCGGGCGGCGGCTTCACCATCAATGCCGCGACCGGAATCGTCACCGTCGCCGATCACACCAGGATCGATTTCGAGAGCTCGGGCGGCAGCTACACCGTCACCGCGCAGGCCAGCGACGGCCAGGGCGGCGTCAGCTCGCAGGCCTTCATCATCGGCGTCACGGATGTGGCGCCGTCGACGCCCACGGACAGCGACGGCGCCGCCAACACGGTGGCCGAAGGCGCCGCCAACGGCTCAGCCGTCGGCGTCACCGCTTCGTCCACCGACGTCAACGGGCCGGCGGTGACCTATTCGCTGACCGGCGACAGCTCGGGCGGCGGCTTCACCATCAATGCCGCGACCGGAATCGTCACCGTCGCCGACTTTACCAAGATCGACTTCGAGAGCGCGGCGGGACACGCCTATACCGTGACCGCGCAAGCCAGCGACGGCACGCTCACGAGTTCGCAGACCTTTACGATCGGCGTGACCGACGTGGCGCCGTCGACGCCGGTCGACAGCAACGCTGCCGCCAACACGCGTGGCGGAAGGCGCCGCCAACGGCACGACCGTCGGCGTCACCGCGTCGTCCACCGACGTCAACGGCCCGGCGGTGACCTAGGTCGCTGACCGGCGACACTTCGGGCGGCGGCTTCACCATCAATGCCGCGACCGGAATCGTCACCGTCGCCGATCACACCAGGATCGACTACGAAACCGCAGCCGGGCACGCTTATACCGTGACCGCGCAGGCCAGCGACGGCACGCTCACCAATTCGCAGACCTTCGTCATCGGCGTGACCGATGTGGCGCCCTCGACGCCCACCGACAGCGACGCGGCGACCAACACCGTCGCCGAAGGCGCGGCCGATGGCTCGACCGTCGGCGTCACCGCGTCCTCCACCGACGTCAACGGCCCGGCGGTGACGTATTCGCTGACCGGCGACAGCTCGGGCGGCGGCTTCACCATCAATGCCGCGACCGGAATCGTCACCGTCGCCGATCACACCAAGATCGATTTCGAAAGCTCCGGCGGCAGCTACACCGTCACCGCGCAGGCCAGCGACGGCCAGGGCGGCGTCAGTTCACAGGCCTTCGTCATCGGCGTCACCGACGTCGCGCCGTCGACGCCGGTCGACAGCGATGCCGCGACCAACCAGGTGTCGCAGAATGCGCCGGTCGGAACTCATACCGGCGTGACCGCGTCCTCGACCGACGTCAACGGACCGGCGGTTACCTATTCCCTGACCGGCGACACCTCGGGCGGCGGCTTCACCGTCAATTCCGCGACCGGCGTGGTCACCGTCGCGGACCCCACCAAGGTCGTCTACAACGCCGGCAGCCCCACCTTCGACGTCACGGTGGATGCCAGCGACGGCACGCTGCACAGCCAGCAGACCTTCACCATCAACATCCTTCAGAACACCCCGCCGGTGGCGAACGACGATTCGGTCTCCGCCACCGAGGCCGGCGGCCTCAACAATGCCGTCGCCGGGACCGATCCGAGCGGCAACGTCATTCTTGGCACCGGCGCGGCCGGCGATGTCCAGGATACCGACGCCCAGGACGCCAGCACCGCACTGACCGTCGTCGCCGTTCACACCGGTCCTGAGGGCGGATCCGTGCTGGCGGGCACGGTCGGCAGCCCGCTCACCGGCAGCCACGGCATGCTGACGCTGAACGCCGACGGCTCCTATACCTATCAGGTGAACCAGACCGACGCGCAGGTACAGGCCCTGCATACCTCGGCCGAAACCATCACCGACCAGTTCAACTACACCATCCAGGACACCGGCGGCCTGCAGGACACCGCGACGCTGACCATCACCATCCATGGCGCCGACGACCTGCCGCAGGCGGCGGCCGATACCGGCACCATGACCGAGGACGACGCGCCGACCCTGTTCAACGTCATCGGCAACGACACCCAGGATCCCGACCATACCGCATCGAACGCGATCACCATCGGCCCCGCCGCCGTCACGGTGACCGGCCCGGCCGGCGAGACCTTCGCCAATAGCGACGCGACGGCTTCGATCGTCAGCAACCAGGTCCAGGTTACGCTCACCAACGCGGACTTCCAGCAGCTCGCGCTGGGCGAACACGCCACCGTCACCGTGCCCTACACCCTGACCGGCGATACCGGCGAGACCTCGACCGCTAGCCTCGTCGTCACCGTCAACGGCGTCAACGACGTGCCGGTCGCGGTGGACGATTCCGGTTCCATCACCGAGGACCAGGTCGGCACCTTCACCGTACTCGGCAACGACACGCTCGATGCCGACCACGGCGCGCCCAACAACGTCACCACGGGCACGGTGACCAACATGGTCGCGCCTGCCGGCGAAGGCATCACCACGGCGGACGTCGGCGTCAGCGTCAACGGCTCCAACCAGGTCGTGGTGACGCTGGGCGCCAATTTCCAGCACATGCAGGACGGCCAGACCACGACGTTCGACGTGCCCTATACGCTGCACGGCGACCAGGCCGGCGACACTTCCACCGCCACGCTGCATGTGACGGTGAACGGCGCCAACGACGCGCCGACCGCGAGCGATTTCACCTTCAACGGCGTCAACAGTGCCATCGGCAACACCGACCTCGTCGTCAACGATCCGGCCGACGGCGCGCCGGACCCGGCCGGTCCGCAGAAGACCATCAGCGGCAGCCTGCTCTCCGGCGCCAGCGACGTCGACGGCCCCGGCCCGCTGGTCGTGGTCGCGGGCACGATCACGACCGCCCATAACGGCACCGTTACGATGCAGGCGGACGGCGACTTCACCTACAAGCCGGCGGTCGGCTACCTCGGCGCAGATTCCTTCACCTACACGGTCTCCGACCAAAATCCCGGCGTCGCCGGCACCGCCACCGGAACGGTGACGCTCAACGTCGCCTCGCCGCACGTCTGGTACGTCAACGCCGACGCGGCATCCGACGGCGACGGCTCGTCGGAGAATCCGTTCAACACGCTGGTACATTTCACCAATAGCGGCGTTGGCAATAACGTCGACGCCGCCGGCGACACCATCGTGCTCGAGAACAGCAGCGCTCACTACACCGGCGGGCTGACGCTCGAGAACAACGAGCAGCTGATCAGCCAGAGCGCCGGCGTGACCATCAACGGCACCACGCTGTTCAGCGCCAGCGGCGCCAACGCCGTCGTCGACGGCGGCCTCGTGCTCGGCAGCGGCAACACCATCGAGGGCGTCGACTTCGGCACGACGTCCGGGTTCGCGGTTTCCGGCTCCAGCGTCGGCACCCTTCACCTCGACGACACCACCTCGGGCGTGATCAACAACAGCTCCGGCGGCGGCATCAGCATCGGCGGATCCTCGAACGTCCTCAACGTCGACTTCAGCAGCATCACCACGACCGGCGGCACCAACGGCATCGCCCTGACCAATGCGTCCGGCACCTTCCACGCCCATGGCGGCGCGATCTCGGGCGCCAGCGGCGCCGACGTCGCGCTGAACGGCACCAACGTCAACTTCACCGATGACGGCACCATCAACGACACCACCGGCACCGTCGTCTCGGTCACCAACATGACCGGCGGCACCCAGTCCTTCACCGGCGCGATCACCGGCGGCAGCGTCGCGCTTTCGAGCAACACCGGCGCCACCATCGACTTCAGCGGCGGCCTGAACCTCAATACCGGGACCTCGAACGCCTTCAGCGCCACCGGCGGCGGCACGCTCAACGTCACCGGCACCAACCACCTCACCACCACCACCGGCACCGCGCTCAATATCGCCAACACCACCATCGGTTCGAGCAACCTCAACTTCCACGACATCAGCGCCAACGGCGCGGTCAACGGCATCGTGCTCAACAACACCGGCACGAGCGGCGGGCTGACGGTTACCGGCGGCAGCAACACGTCAGTCGGCGGCGACGCCTCGGGCGGAACGATCCAGAACACCACCGCGGCAGGCGTCGAACTCATCAACACGTTCAATCCGTCGTTCAACAACATGAAGATTCAAACGACGGTCGGCAGCGGCATCGACGGACAAAGCGGCGTCAGCAACTTCTCTTTCACCCACGGTACGATCGACAGGTCCGGCTTGAGCAACGCGCTGGCGGTCACCGGAACGACCGGCACCTCCAATATCGCGTTCAATCATGGCGAATTCGCCCCGACACTCGGAACCGAGCAAAATATCGTCGGCACCGTGACCATCACGGATAGCGTGCTGAACGAGGGCTATTACAGCGGCGTCGACATCTACCAGTACGACGGCACGATCTCGAACGCGAACATCTCGCACAATACGATCACCAGCACCACCAGCCAGACGACGTCGAAGGACACCGCCATCAAGCTGGTCGGCTTTGGCTCGGCCTCGACCGTGGCGAGCATCACGCAGGCGACGATCGACAACAACACGATTTCGAACTTTCCGAGCAATGCGGGCATCCTCGTGCTGGGCGGAAATTCGACCAGCACATCCGCCCCCGCCGGGACCTACGGTCAGGATTCCTCGCATCTGATTTCCATCACCAACAATACGATCACGGGACAGGATGCGACCCATGGAATCGGGACGCAGGGCATCAACACCGCCATCAACGACAAGGCGAGCGGCAATTTCTTCGTCCACGGCAACACCATCACGAACGTCACGGGCATCGGCATCGCCGTCAACAGTTCCGGCACGACCGGGTCGGTCTTCAACGCGACCATCAGCAACAACACGATCGATGCGCACAACATCTTCAGTTCGGCGGGCATCGGTGGCGGATCAAGCCAGGGCTTCGCCATCACCGACTCGCCCGTGGTCAACATCAACGTTATCTCGAACAATATCCAGCACACCGACGGCAATGGAATCCTGCTCAACGCGATCGGCGCGGCCGCGCACGACAATTTCCTGATCCAGAACAACACCGTTGCCGCCCCCACCAATGGCAGCGGCACGACCTATGGCATCCGCGTGAGCTCCGGAAACCCCGGCGGCGACAACGAGACGGTGAGCCTGCAAATCAGCGGCAATATCACAGCCGGTGATAACGATGGCGCCGGCACCATCGCCTCGGGCATCGGCTTGCGCAAGCAGGGGACGACCGCCACTGTCGACGCGTTCCACATTGTGGGCATGACGGCGGGGTCGCAGTCGAGCCCCACGATCGAGAATTACGTCAATTCGCAAAATCCCGGCAGCGCGGCCGGCTCGTTCGGTGTCGGCGGCACCACCCTGATCTCGGCGACGAGCGGCTTCGTTGGCATTTCCTCCCTGCCGCAGAACATGCTGGCGGCATCGGGCGGTGTGGCATCATCGTCGTCGACGCCGGGCGAATCCCACCTGACCCAGGCCGAGCTCGACTCCGTCGTCGCGGCGGCGATCGCGCAATGGGCGCAGGCGGGAGCATCCACAGCACAGCTGGCGGCGCTGGCCGCGCTCGTCTTCAGCGTGACGGATTTCTCCGGCAATATCATCGGGCAGCAGACATCCGGGCACGTCACGATCGATACCGACGCCGCCGGGCATGGCTGGTTCATCGATTCGACGCCAGCCGACAATTTTGAATTCGCCCACGCCGCGAATGCTGCCGGCACCGACCTGTTCACCGATCCCGCGAATGCCGCGGCGGGCCACCTCGACCTGCTGACCGTCGTGACCCATGAGATGGGGCATGAGCTCGGCTTGCCCGACAGCATGGCGCCGGCCGACGCCAACGATCTGATGTATATCAGCCTCGCCGACGGCGAGCGGCGGCTGCCCGACGCTGCCGACGTCGCGCACACCAGCCCGAGCACGTTCCAGCAGACCGCCCCCAGTGCTCCGCCAACGGACACCGGCCTGGCCCAGGCCGCCGAGGCCGCCTACGCGCAAGCAAAGGGCGGGGCGCCGATCGTCGCCGGCAGCGCGGGCAACGACACCATCGATGCGGGTTATGGCGGCAAGATCCTGTTCGGCGGCGGCGGTGCCGACAATTTCGTGTTCAGCCACAACATCGAACTGTCCACGCCGGCGGCGCCGGCGGCCCAGCCGATCACCCATGTCGCCGACTACAGCGCGTCGCAGGGCGACACCTTCGATTTCACCGCGCTGACCTCTTCATTCCACGATTCGACCGTCGCCGACGGGTTGCTGGTGCGCGCGGTGGAGGACGCCAGCGGAAGATTCGCGCCCCTGCAGCTCAACACCACCCCCAACGCCCCCTCGCCCATGTCGGGCGCCGCTGCCACCTGGGCCAATGTCGCCCAGCTCGACGGCGCGCATGCCGGCGATGCCGTGAACGTGCTGGTCGACAGCCATTCGGCCGTGCACCTCGCGCAGATTTACGTCGACCTGCTGGTCTGACGTTCGCGACGCTGCGGCCGGACCGAGGCCCGATGCTCTCGCCTCCGGGCGGCGCGGGCGCTGTCTCTTCCCGTATGAGGCGGGCCGCGCCATTCGATGCAGCCCATGCGCCGACGCCGTGAACGCGAGGGTTACAAACCCGCGGCCTTGCACCTCGCGCAGATTCATGTCGACTTGCCGATGTGATGTGCCATAATGACAACGTTAGATGGTTGCAGGAGGAAACGCGCGTGGCTGAACCGTTTCTCTCGGAAATCAGGATGATGTCGTTCGGTTTCCCGCCGAAGGGGTGGGCCTTGTGCGACGGGCAGCTTCTTCCCATCAATCAGAACCAGGCGCTGTTCGCGCTGCTCGGCACCACCTATGGCGGCGACGGGCGGGTCAATTTCGGCCTGCCCAATCTGCAGGGACGGGTGCCGACCCACACCGGCGGGATGGGTCATGTTCTCGGCGAGGCGGGAGGCGAGCAGGACCATACGCTTTCGATCTCCGAGATTCCGCAGCACGTGCACGTATTGAACGCAACTTCCATTCCGGCGACGACGAACGTCCCCAATACGAATCTGCTGCCGGCACAGTCGACGGCCGCTTCCCTCTATTCTGGCCCGTCGAATCTTCAGGCGATGGCTGCGAATGCGGTCGCGAAGACGGGCGGGTCTCAGGCCCACCTCAACATGCAGCCGTTTCTGACCCTCAACTTCAGCATCGCCCTGCAGGGCATCTTCCCGTCGCAGAACTGAGGAGACGTATCCGTGGCACAGCCATATGTGGGCGAAATTCGCATGTTCGCCGGCAACTTCGCGCCGGCCGGGTGGATGTTTTGCGAGGGGCAACTGCTGCCGATTTCCGAGAACGAAACCTTGTTCAACCTGATCGGCACCACCTATGGCGGCGACGGCCAGAGCACCTTCGGGCTGCCGGACCTGCGCGGCCGGATTCCCATCCACATGGGCAACGGCTTCACGCTGGCCGAGACCGGGGGCGTCGAGACCGTCACGCTGACCGTGCCCCAGATTCCGGCGCATACTCACACTCTGCTGGCATCGGCCGACCTGGCCACGGGCACCGCGCCGGCAGGGCAGGTTTTTGGATCCTCGTCGAACGCGGCGATCCTGCCATACGGCACCGACGTTCCGCTGAAGACATTGGCGACCCAGATGGTCAGTCAGGTGGGTGGCAACCAGCCGCACAATAATTTTCAGCCCTATCTCTGCGTCGACTTCATCATCTCGCTGTTCGGCATCTTCCCGAGCCAGACCTAGGAGCAGGCCATGGATCCGTTCGTCGCGGAGATCCGCATTTTCCCGTTCAACTTCTCGCCGAGGGGCTGGGCCTTCTGCGACGGGCAGATCCTGCCGATCTCGCAGAACACGGCGCTGTTCTCGCTGCTCGGCACCACCTATGGCGGCGACGGCAAGAGCAATTTTGCGCTGCCGGACATGCAGGGCAACGCGCCGATGCATCCCGGCCAGGGCCCCGGCCTGTCGCTGCACGATCTCGGCGAGATCGGCGGGTCCGATACGGTAACGCTGCTGGAGAGCGAGATACCATTGCATTCGCACAACGTGAGCGCATCCCTGGCGGACGGGATCGATACCAAACCAGTGGCGGAACTGCTGGCCAAAGGCATTGGAATTGGCCAGTACGCGGTACCGGGAGCTTTGGTCCAACTCGCCGGTTCGGCGCTCACGCCCGCCGGCGGCGACCAGTCGCATAACAACCGACAGCCCTACCTCACCTTGAGTTTCTGCATCGCCCTGCAAGGCGTTTTCCCGCCGCGCACGTAAAGCCCGGTTGCGTGGACCAGCTTCTTTCAGCAACCGGCGAGGCGGTTCCGTTCGGCTGGCTGCGCGCGGCCGACGCCGGAATGACCTTTCGCCGGATCACGAACGCCGATCTGCCATTCCTCGCAGCGGTCTATGCCTCGACCCGCGCCGAGGAACTGGCCCTCACGGACTGGCCCGACCAGCGGAAAGCGGCGTTCCTCGACCAGCAATTCCAGGCGCAGCACGCCCACTACCAGCGCTACTATCCGCAGGCCGACTGGCTGGTGACGGCGCGCGGGGCTGAGGAAATCGGACGGCTCTACATCGAACGCTGGCCGAGCCAGCACCGCATCATCGACATCGCCCTGCTGCCGGCGCATCGCGGCAACGGACTTGGCACCGCACTGCTGCGCGACCTGATGGATGAGGCAACCGCCGCCGGCAAGGCGGTGTCGATCCACGTCGAGAAGAACAACCCGGCGATGCGGCTCTACCGGCGGCTCGGCTTTGAGACCGCGGAAGACAAGGGCGTCTACGACCTGATGCGCTGGAGCGCCGAACCGGGCTGAGCGCGCGGGCCTTTCACGCGAACACCGCCTGGTAGCCGTTGCCGCCCTGCAATTTCCCGATCGGCACCAGGAATATCTCCATCGTCCCCAGCGCCGGATGATCCAGCGGGTAGATCGCCTGCGGCAAAAACGGTCCGGCCGGTGCCGTAAACAGCAACGAAAACGCGCCGCCAGCGCGTCCGCTCTGACCCGCAGGCTCCGCCTTGACCAGTTTCAGCGCGACCTTGCCGCCCTCGGCCTGCATGTCGAAGACCGTCTCGAGCTGCGGCGCAAAATCATCGAGCTTCAATGCAGCGAGGTCGGCCGTCGGCGCCATGTCGTTTCCTCCCGGGATTGAGCGGTTACCCTAGGGCCTGTTTACAAGGTTGCATAGCGCAGGCCCCTGCGGATGGCAGCAGCCACATGCAAGGCGCCACGACGACGCATGATCGATAACGACATGATGCATAATCAGCGGGGTATGCTGGCGCATGACTGGGCTCGCGCCGGCGGCGCGTGGCCGCCTGGCTGCTGGCTCCCGTGACGAGACTTTGATGCCGCTCCACGTTCCGGCTTGACTCACATATCTCGGCGGTTATATTTCAATCAATAGCCCACAGGTTATCGATTCCAAAATGCCGAACGCTCACGATGTGCTCTTCCGAACGCTGGCCGATCCGACTCGGCGGGCTATCTTCGAACGACTGTGCCGCGAAGGAGAGCAGACAGTGGGGGCCCTGACAGCTCAGTCCGGGGTCTCGCAACCGGCCGTCTCGAAGCATCTCGGGGTCCTGAGGCAGGCCGGGCTGGTGCGCGACCGCCACGAAGGCCGCCAGACGCACTATAGCGCGCAGCTCGGCGCGCTGGCCCCGCTGGTCGACTGGACAAGCCAAATGGCCGGCTTCTGGCAAAGCCGGTTCGACCAACTCGAGGATCTACTCAAAAGGATGGACCAATGAGCAACATCGCGACCGAAACGCTCTCCGTCGTTGTCGAACGGGAGATAGCTTTTCCGCCGGAAAAGATCTGGCGCGCGCTCACGCAACCACACCTGATCGAGGAGTGGCTCATGAAGAACGACTTCAAGCCTGTCGCGGATCACCGTTTCAATCTTCGCGCAGACTGGGGCGCGGTCGACTGTCAGGTCCTGGCAGTCGAGCCGAACAAAACGCTGTCCTACACCTGGGCGGCCTATGGTCTCGAGAGTGTCGTCACCTGGACTCTCACTCCCACGAGCACGGGGACCCACCTGCGCATGGAGCAGTCGGGCTTCCGGCCGGATCAGCAGCAGGCCTACCAGGGCGCCAAATACGGGTGGCAGAAGTTCTTTGCGAACCTGGAGCGGGTGCTGGCGCGGACCGACTGACGTCGGCCGACATCTGCGGACAGCGGCACCATGAAGCGCGTCGGGGAAGGAGCGGGCTTCGCCGGATGGAAAAGCAGCCGAATGAGGTGCAAACAAGATGAAAAAGAGCGCAACGACCAAGGGCGAATCCCCTTCCCGGCTGATCGACGCGAGGATCAAGGAGCTGGACGACTGGAGGGGCAAGACGCTCGCTCATGTCCGCGCGCTCATCAAACAGGCCGACCCTGAGGTGATCGAGGAGTGGAAGTGGAGAGGCGTTCCGGTCTGGTCTCACGATGGACTGATCTGCACCGGCGAGACGTACAAGAGCGTCGTGAAGCTGACTTTCGCCAAGGGCGCTTCGCTCAAGGACCCTGCGGGCCTCTTCAATTCCAGCCTCGAAGGCAACGTCAGGCGCGCCATCGATATCCACGAGGGTGATGAAATGGACGAGGATGCCTTCAAGACGCTGGTACGCGCCGCTGCAGTCCTGAACAAATCAAAGGCCCGGTAGTCGACTCCGGCACCTCATGAGCTGGCGCCTGGCCCGGCCGGCGCGATCGTGCCGCTCCTCGTGCGCCATTCCGTCCCGACGGCTCCCGGCCCGGTCGCGACCGGCGGAGAGGATGGCAGCGCAGCGGAACGGCGAAGTGAGGCGCAGGACGTTCAACCCGCGTCTTTGCGACGTCGGAAACCATGCCCGGAGCCGGCTCCACGGCCGCAATGCGGAACAATTCGCTCTCGACCCTGCGCGGCAGGCGAGGCATTATCACGAACCTTCCTCCGGCCGAACGATCCGTCAAACGAGGTCAGACATGCACGCGCCTACCTCTCACAAATCGTTCGCCGACGCCGAGGCGAAAGGTGGCGGTCCCGATTACATCGCGCCGGATTGCGCGGGCCAGAATTTTTATGCAGTCGATCGGGGCTTGCGCGATCTCTTGAAACTGTATCTGCAGCCGGAAGATTTTCGGCGGCTGGAGCCGCATTTCCTTCGCCTGGGCGAACTGGCGGGCGGCCGGCTGGACCAGCTGGCACGGGTCGCCGACAAGCATCCGCCGGTGCTCAATGCCAGGGACCGCTTCGGCCGCGACGAGGACTGGATCGACTACCATTCGTCCTACCGCGAGATGGAGAGAATCGCATTCGGCGAGTTCCAGTTTCACGCCATGAGCCATCGCGCCGGTGCGCTGGGCATGGACCGGCCGCTGCCCGCGGTCGCCAAATACGCGCTGCAATACCTGTTCGTGCAGGCCGAGTTCGGGCTGATGTGTCCGATCAGCGTCACCGACACCTCGATCCATCTGATCCGCAAATTCGCCGGCGATGAGCTCAAGGATTATTTGCTGCCGAAAATGCTGTCGGACGACCCGGCCACGATGTGGAAGGGCACGCAGTTCATGACCGAGCGTGCCGGCGGCTCCGACGTCGGCGCGATCGAGACGGTGGCGCGCCGCGAGGACGGGGTGTGGCGGCTCTACGGCGACAAGTGGTTTTGCTCGCACGCCGATGCCGACATAGCGCTTCTGCTGGCGCGCCCGGAAGGCGCATCCTCCGGCACCAGGGGGCTCGCGCTCTTTGCCCTGCCGCGCCGGCTGAAGGACGGCCGCCGCAACGCCTACCGCATCGCCCGCCTCAAGGACAAGCTGGGCACCCGCTCGATGGCATCAGGCGAGATCCTGCTGGAAGGCGCCGAGGCCTACCTGGTCGGCGACATCGATCGTGGCCTGAAGCAGATGATGGAGCAAGTCAACCTGTCGCGGCTGTCGCACGGCGTGCGGGCAGCCGCCATGATGCGGCGCTGCCTCAACGAGGCGATGGTCTGCGCGCGCGGCCGAACCGCCTTCGGCAAGACCATCATCGAATATCCGCTGCTGCGCCGCCAGCTACTGAAGATCGCGCTGCCCTCCGAGCAGTCGCTTTCGATGTTCCTGTTTGCGGCCAGCGCGATGGACCGCGCCAATGCCGGCTCGAAGGAAGCCGAGAGCGCCCTGCGCATTCTCACGCCGCTGTTGAAATTCCGCGCCTGCCGCGACAACATTCCGGTGGCGACCGGCGCCATGGAAGTGCGCGGCGGCAACGGCTACATCGAGGAATGGGTGCATGCGCGGCTGATCCGCGACGCCCATGTCGGCGTGCTCTGGGAAGGCACCAGCAACATCAACGCGCTCGACATCGTCACCCGCGCTGTCGGCAAGAGCCGCGCCCATCGCGCCCTGGGAACCGCGCTCACCAAATTGCTCGATAATGCCACTTCCGTGCCGGCGGCGTTCCGGGATCGGCTGCGGCTGGCGCTGGAGCGGACCCTGGCATTCACCGAACGCGTCGCCGCCGAGCCTGCGCTGGAAGCCAGCGCGCGGCAGGCGGCATCAAGCCTCTATCACGTCACCAGCGCCATCCTGATGATGTGGGAAGCCGCCCGGCCGGGCTCGGACGCGCGCCGGGCGCTGTATGCGCGGCTGGTCCTCGAACATCGCCTGAGCGCGCAGGACCCGCTCGAGCCCCTCGCCGGCGACTGGGAGCGCGATGCCGCGGAAATCATTTTCTCGGAGCGGCAGGTCGCGATCGCCGACGTTGCGGGGCTGCTGATCTGAGCTGTCACGTCCCGGGCGACCATTACGCGCAGGACGTGTGGCCTGGCCACGGGAACACACCATTTTATGGTTCCCATCGGCGCGGCACCTCCGCTAAATTGGCCGCAACACTGCCACAAGACAAAAATGTCCCGGGAGGACAGTCGTCGTGCACAAGGGGCGTGTCGTTTTCGGCGCCATGGACGAGGTCGTGTTCGGCCGCCCGGCCGCCGACGCGGTCGCCGAGCAGATGGACCGTCTGCACGCTGCCCGCGCGTTTTTGATGGTCAGCGGCACGCTCAATCGAACCACCGGCGAGATCGAGAAAATCCGTGCACGCCTCGGGCCCCGCTGCGCCGGCACCTTCGATGCCATGCCGCCGCACACGCCGCGCGAGGCCGTCGTCGCCGCCACCGAGCTCGCGCGCGCCGCCAACGCCGATCTCATCGTCACCGTCGGCGGCGGCTCGATCACCGACGGCGCCAAGGCGGTGCAGCTTTGCCTCGCCAATGACGTTCGCGCCACCGACGACATCGACCGGATTCGCGCCGTCAAGGGGGTCGCGCCTGACATGAACGCGCCGGCGGTGCGCCAGATCAGCGTGCCGACGACGATCGCCGGCGGCGAGTTCAGCGCGATCGCCGGCGTCACCAACCTGCGCACCAAGATCAAGGAAATGGTGCGCCATGACCTCGTGATGCCGCGCGCGGCCATCCTCGATCCCGCCGTCACCGTGCACACGCCGCAATGGCTGTGGCTTTCGACCGGCATCCGCGCCGTCGATCATTGCGTCGAGGGCCTGTGCTCGCGCGAGGCGCACCCTTATGCCGACGCCCAGGCATTGAAGGGGCTGTCGATGCTGGCGCAGGCGCTGCCGCGCGTGAAGGCCGACCCGGGGGATCTCGACGCCAGGATGGATTGCCAGATCGGCACCTGGCTCTCGATGGGGCCGCTGTCGTCGGGCGTGCCGATGGGCGCGAGCCACGGCATCGGCTACGTGCTCGGCGCCGTCTACGACGTGCCGCACGGCTACACGTCCTGCGTGATGCTGCCGTCGGTGCTGCGCTGGAACAGGCAGGACAATGCCGAGCGGCAGGCGCTGGTCGCTGCCGCAATGGGGCGGCCCGGCAACGACGCCGCCGACGTGCTGGACGAATTCATCCGCGCCCTCGGCATGCCGCGCAGCCTGCAGGACGTCCGGATCGGCCCCGAGCATTTCGACCGCATCGCGGAACTGGCGATGGCAACGCCATGGATCCCGCGCAACCCGCGCAAGATCGATTCGCCGGCGCAGGTGCGCGAAATTCTGCTTCTGGCCGCATGAGGGAATCGGAGACACGATGTATACCGGCAAGCATGCCTATCTGCGCCCGCTGCAGCCCGCCTTCATCATGGCGGCCACCGGCGAGGCCGTGACCTATCGCGAACTGGAGGCGCGCAGCAATCGGCTGGCGCATCTGTTGCGCAAGCTCGGGCTGAAGCGGCTCGACCACTATGCGATCTTCATGGAGAACAACAGCCGCTACCTCGAGGCCTGCGGCGCCGGCGAACGGTCCGGACTGTATTACACCTGCGTCAATTCATATCTCACGCCGGGCGAACTCGCCTATATCGTCAACAACAGCCAATCGCGCGTCCTCATCACGTCAGTCGCGAAACTCGGCGTCGCGCGCGAGGCGCTCCGGGAATGCCCGAACGTCGAACTCTGCATCGTTGCCGATGGCCCCGGTGAGAATGAGAGGATCGTCGGCCTTCAGGAAGCGACGCGCGGGCTGCCGGGGACGCCGATAGCGGACGAATGCACCGGCACCGCGATGCTCTATTCGTCGGGCACCACCGGACGGCCGAAGGGCATTCTGCGGCCGCTGCCGGAGCAGCCGCCGACCCAGCAATTGCCGATCTTCGAGTTCCTGCAGAAACTCTGGCAGTACCGCGAGGGCATGATCTATCTGTCGCCGGCGCCGCTCTATCACTCGGCGCCGCAGGCCGCCGTCAATCTCACGATCCGCGAGGGCGGCACCGTCATCCTCATGGAGCACTTCGATCCCGAGCGTTACCTCGAACTGGTCGAGAAATGGGGCGTCACCCACAGCCAGCTGGTGCCGACGATGTTCTCGCGCATGCTGAAACTGCCGGAGCAAGCGCGAAGGCGCCACGACCTGTCGTCGCTGGAAATCGCGATCCACGCCGCGGCGCCGTGTCCTGCGGCGGTAAAGGAAGACATGATCAGATGGTGGGGGCCGATCATCCACGAATATTACGGCGCCACCGAGGGCCTGGGCTTCACCGCCTGCAACAGCGAGCAATGGCTCGCCCACCGCGGCAGCGTCGGCAAGGTGCTGCTCGGCGACCTCCACATTCTCGACGAGAACATGAAGGCCTGCCCGGTGGGCACGCCGGGCACGGTCTGGTTCAAGACCGCCACGCCGTTCGAATATTTCAACGACCCGAACAAGACCAAAGAGGCGCGCTCGCCGGACGGCAGCATGAGCACGGTCGGCGACGTCGGCTATGTCGATGACGACGGCTATCTCTATCTCACCGACCGCGCGACCTTCATGATCATCTCCGGCGGCGTCAACATCTACCCGCAGGAATGCGAGAACCTCCTGATCACCCATCCCAAGATCGCGGACGCCGCCGTATTCGGCGTGCCCAACGCCGATCTCGGCGAGGAGGTAAAGGCGGTGGTGCAGCCGATGCCGGGCATCGAGCCGTGCGCCGCGCTCGCCGAGGAGCTGATCGCGTTTTGCAGCCAGTCGCTGTCGCGCCAGAAAGTGCCGCGCTCGATCGACTTCGAGGACGAACTGCCGCGGCTGCCGACCGGCAAGCTCTACAAGCGGCTGTTGCGCGACCGCTATTGGGGCAACAGCAGTTCGCGGATCGTGTGAGCGGACACGTCCGCACCATTGCTACTGCGTCTGGTTATTGGGTATCCCACGGCCGTAATTCCGCCAGCCGGAAACCCGAGCCCGCGGTATTTTCATTGCCCCGGCGGGAATTATGTACGATTACAGCCGTTCGCGAGGCATCATCGGCCAGTCCAAAGGGAGATCAAAAAAATGCGTGAAGCCGTCATTGTTTCTTATGCCCGTACCGGGCTGGCGAAATCCGGCCGTGGCGGGTTCAACATCACCGCACCGATGTCGATGGCGGCCCATGCCATCAAGCACGCCGTCGAGCGCGCCGGCGTCGACAAGGAATATGTCGAGGATTGCTACCTCGGCAATTGCGCCCATGGCGCGCCCAATATCGGCCGCCAGGCCGCGCTGCTCGCGGGCCTGCCGAAATCGACCGGCGGCGTGTCGGTGAACCGTTTCTGCTCCTCGGGACTGCAGACCATCGCGATGGCGGCGAACTCGATCCGCTCGGACGGCTCCGAATGCATCGTTGCCGGCGGCGTGGAAAGCATCTCGGTGCCCGGCGGCCCGCTGCCGAAGGAAGTGGTCGATCCGGAGCTGCTGAAGACCGCGCCCGCCATCTTCATGGCGATGATCGACACCGCCGACATCGTCGCCGAGCGCTACAAGGTCAGCCGCGAATACCAGGACGAGTATTCGCTGGAATCGCAGCGCCGCATGGCCGCCGCCCAGCAGGCCAACAAGTTCAAGGACGAAATCGTCCCGATGAAGACCAGGATGAAGGTGGTCGACAAGGCGACCAAGGCCGAGAGCATCGTCGACTATGTGGTCGACCGCGACGAGTGCAACCGGCCCGAGACCACCATGGAAGGTCTCGCCAAGCTCGAGCCGGTGAAGGGTCCGGGCAAATACATCACGGCCGGCAACGCCAGCCAGCTCTCGGACGGCGCGGCCGCCGTGGTGCTGATGGAAGCCAAGGACGCCGAAAAGCGCGGCCTCAATCCGCTCGGCCGCTTTGTCGCCTGGACGGCGGCGGGCTGCGAGCCGGACGAGATGGGCATCGGCCCGGTGTTCGCGGTGCCGAAGCTGTTGAAGCGCCACGGCCTGAAGATCGACGACATCGATCTGTGGGAGCTCAACGAGGCGTTCGCCAGCCAGTGCCTCTATTCGCGCGACAAGCTCGGCATCGATCCCGCGAAGTACAACGTCAACGGCGGCTCGATCGCGATCGGCCACCCCTTCGGCATGACCGGCGCGCGCTGTACGGGCCACCTGTTGCAGGAAGGCCGCCGGCGCAAGGCGAAGTGGGGCGTGGTGACGATGTGCATCGGCGGCGGCCAGGGCGGCGCCGGCCTGTTCGAAATCTACAGCTGAGCTCCGGGCCGGCAGGACAGCAGCGCGGCGGAGCCATCCGCCGCGCTGTTTCTTTTGATTGTCCGCTCAGGCCGCGCGTACGGTATTCAGGAAGTCCTGCACCTGGCTCTTCAGATGGTCGCTTTCGCGCGCCAGCGAATGCGCCGCCGTCAGCACCTCGCCGGACGCCGAACTGGTCTCGCTCGAGCCGCGCTTGACCTCGGTCACTTCCGACGCCACCTGGGTCGAGAGCTGCGCCGACTGCTGCACGTTGCGCGCGATCTCCTGGGTCGCGGCGCCCTGCTGCTCGACGGCCGCGGCGATCGCCGAGGACACTTCGGAAATCAGCGTGATGGTCGAACCGATTTCCTTGATCGCGGTAACGGTCTCCGCGGTCGCGGTCTGCATGTCGGCCACCTGGGCATCGATTTCCGCGGTCGCCTTCGCGGTCTGCGTCGCCAGCGCCTTGACCTCGGATGCGACCACCGCGAAGCCGCGTCCGGCCTCGCCGGCGCGCGCGGCCTCGATGGTGGCATTGAGCGCGAGCAGATTGGTCTGTTCCGCCACTTCCGTGATCAGCTTGACGACGTCATTGATGCGGCCGGCGGCGAGCGAAAGCCTCGCGATGCTCTCGTCGGTTTTCTGCGCCTGGCTGACGGCGGTGGAAGCGATCCTGTTGGATTCGGACACCTGGCGGCCGATCTCGTTGACCGACGAGGTGATCTCTTCGGTCGCCGCCGCGACCGCCTGAATATTGTCGGTCACCGCGCGCGAGGCCGATGCGGCGGAGTCGGACAGCGACATCGTCACATCCGACGTCTTCGTCATCGTCGTCGCCGATGCCTCCAGCTCGGTCGACGCGGACGCGAGCGAATCGATCATTTCACCGATCATCGCCTCGAAATTTCCGGTTGCCGCGCTGATGCGCTGCGCCCGCGACGCCTTGATCGCGTCTTCGGCCCTGGCCGCCTCGTCCGACGCCTTCTTGGCGATCAGCGCCTGCTTGAAGATCTGAAGCGCGCCGGCGATCCGGCCGATCTCGGTGGCTTCGCCCTGGTGCGGAATCTCGACGGAAAGTTCGCCGTCGGTCAATTGCCCCATCGGTTTCAGGATCGAGCCGATGCCGCGGCGGATGTCGCGGACCATGTAGATCGCCGCGCCGAGCCCGAGCAGGACGGCGCCGCCGAGAATAGCGGTCATCAGCAGGATGGCGCTCCAGTAGGTTGCCTCGGCGCCCTGTCCTGCCGTTTCGGCGCCCTTGTCGTTGAGCTCCACGATTTTCGCAAGCGTCGCGTCCATCGCGCGGCCGATCGGCACCACCTTCCTGGCGTTGATTTCCTTTGCCGCCGCGACATCGCCCTTGTTGGCAAGCGATTGCACATCGCTCGACGCGCCGGCGAAGCTTTGCCACTGCTTTTCCAGTTGATCCGCAAGCTCGCGTTCGGCGGCCGACGAGATCAGGGGACGAAAGGCCTTGGCAGCCTTTTCAAAGTCGGCCTTGCGCGCGGCGAGGTTCTTGTCGACGTCCGCCCGCTCCGCATCCGCAACGATCAGATGATCGCGCAGCACGGCGCGAAAGCGCGCGGACTGCACCCGCATCTCGCCGACCCATCGAACGCTCGGCAACCATTGCGCCTGGATATCGTGGGCGGCGGCGTTGATCGCGCGCATCTGCACGAACGCAAATCCGCCGATGATGGCGATCACCAGAAACAGGAATGAAACGATCGCGAAAAGTTTGGTGCTGATCGACAGTCTTGAAAATACTTGCATGATTTTGGCCCAGGCAGGAACACTGGCGTACCGGCTGATCGGTCGGGATTTTGAATCACCTTGTCTCTGATTATCCCTAACGTTTCGCTAAGCGAGCTGGGTAGTTGTACCGAATGTGCCTGCGGCGTTCGAACGCAGACAAATTCTGCCGTTGCAGGTCGAAGTCCGACATCGCGACTACACGACAATGCGAGTCATTGGCGCCACGTCCGGTTCCGGCAGGCAGACGCTTTCGCCGCTCGCCGCCTTGCTGGGAAGATTCCCTATTCAAGGCGGATCAACGCAAGGATCATTCTTTTTTGGTCCGCGCTATTGCCGTCATCGCAGGGTTGATCCTACCTGAACAGGTGCTGAACGACGTGGACGGCCGCGCCGCGCGCTGGCGGGGCAGCGAGGAAACCTTTGCGATGACCAACCGTGCGTGCAGGTCCGCTCGATGCCGGTGATCGATCCGCTCTATGTCACTTCGGGTTTCGGCGTCGGGCTCCTCGTCGGCATGACCGGCGTGGGCGGCGGCTCGCTGATGACGCCGCTCCTGATCCTGCTGTTCGGCATTCATCCCTCGACGGCGGTCGGCACCGACCTGCTCTACGCCGCCGCCACCAAGACCGGCGGCAGCGTCGTGCACGGCTGGGCGCGCAGCATCCACTGGCCGGCGGTGATCCGGCTCGCCAGCGGCAGCATCCCGGCCAGCATCCTGACGCTGCTTGTTCTGTGGCGGCTCGATCTCGATGGCGCGGCGGCACGCAGCCTGGTCAACGTCGTGCTCTCTCTTGCATTGCTGCTGACGGCGGTATCGCTGATCTTCCGCAAGACCATCATCGATTCGCTTCGCTGGCGTATGGAGCGGCTCGATGCCCGCACCATCGCGCGCGCGACCGTGCTGGTCGGAGCCGCGCTTGGCGTGCTGGTTTCGATTTCATCGGTCGGCGCCGGGGCGGTGGGCGTGACCGCGCTGCTCCTGCTCTACCCGCAACTGCCGATGTCGCGCATCGTCGGCTCCGACATCGCGCATGCGGTGCCGCTGACGCTGATCGCGGGTATCGGGCACTGGGCGCTCGGCGCGATCGACTGGCATTTGATGGCGGTGCTGCTGATGGGATCGCTGCCCGGAATCGTCATCGGCAGCTACTTCGCCACCCGCGTGCCGGAAATGGCGCTGCGGCTGTTGCTGGCCGTGACGCTGGTCGTGGTCGCCGGCAAGCTCGCCTCCAGCGAATGGCGCTGGACCGATTCGATCGCCGGAG
This sequence comes from uncultured Alphaproteobacteria bacterium, assembly GCA_963721275.1. GTDB lineage: Bacteria > Pseudomonadota > Alphaproteobacteria > Rhizobiales > Xanthobacteraceae > Bradyrhizobium. The sequence goes on from CAVRIQ010000004.1 coordinate 403,640, forward strand.
CCGCGGCCCAGAGCACCCGCCGCTGAGGCGGCTAGCGCCGGCTTTCGGACTTGGTCGCAAACCAGATGACATGGCGTGAGCCGCTGCGCCTCGTGGTCGCGCGCACGTTCACCTCATTCACATCGAAGCCGGCGTCGCGAAGCCGCTTGGAAAATGCGGGATGCGGCCCCGACGACCACACCGCGAGCACGCCGCCCGGCCGCAGCGCCCGGCGGACGGCTTTCAATCCCTTCAGGTCATAGAGCGCATCATTGGCTTTGCGGATCAGGCCCTCCGGGCCGTTGTCGACATCGAGCAGGATCGCATCGAACGCGGAAGCGCGGGACCCGATCACATCGACGACGTCTGCCTCGCAAATGCTGGCACGGGAATCCGTCAGGCTGTCGCCGAACACGCTGGCCATCGGACCTCGCGCCCAGGCGATCACGGCAGGCACGAGTTCGGCCACCGTGATCCGCGCCTCAGGTCCCAGTACGGCGAGTGCGGCGCGCAGCGTGAACCCCATGCCCAACCCGCCGATCAACAGATGCGGACGCCTGACCGCCTCGATTCGCCTGCAGGCGAGCGTGGCCAGCGCCTCCTCCGATCCGCTGAGCCGGCTGTTCATCAGCTCGTTCGGGCCCAGCATCATGGAGAATTCCGTGCCTCGCCGCATCAGACGAAGCTCGACCTCTGCGCCCGGCACGCGGGTGCTATCAACCTGTAGCCATGGAATCATGCGATGCTTCTATAGCGTTTTCGAGCGCGGTGGATACCGGCCCGCCTAAAGAATGCGCATCCGACAAAGAGGATAGAGCCGTTTCGGTCCGATCGCGCAAAGCCGAATGTGGTTGAAGACGGCGCCACGCAAACGGGCTTTGCGACGGGGTGGCGGCAGAGACCGCGATCGAAGGCTAAATCCTCCGGCTCAAGCGCGACAGGCTGGACGTGTGACGCATTGCGGTGAGCAAGGCTGCGCTCTTCCGCCGCACGGCGTCGCATTAGGCCGAATTGCCAATGCGGACGGCGGCCTTTTGCCGGTTGCGCCGACGCCCCGCCATGCTATCGTTCGATAAATTGGCCCATCATGAGGCCAAAATTCGAGGGAGGGAACTATGCGAAGCGTGCAGGCGCTTGCCGTTGCGGCGGCGTTATCTTTACTGGCAGTTTCGTCGATCGCGCTCGCGGGCGAACCCAAACAGGGCGGCATCCTGAGAATCTATCACCGGGACAGCCCCGGAAACGCCTCCATCCACGAGGGCGCGACCTACTCGGTCAACATTCCCTTCATGTCGGTGTTCAACAACCTCGTCATGTACAAGCAGGACGTGGCGCAAAACAGCATGGATTCGATCGTTCCGGAGCTGGCCGACAGCTGGGCCTGGAGCGGCGACCACAAGACGCTCACCTTCAAATTGCACCACGGCGTCAAGTGGCACGACGGCAAGCCGTTTACCTCCGCCGACGTCAAATGCACCTTCGACATGCTGATGGGAAAATCGCCGCAGAAGTTTCGCCAGAACCCGCGCAAGGCCTGGTACGAATTCGTCAACGACGTCACCACCAACGGCGACTACGAGGTCGCGTTCAACATGAAGCGGCCGCAGCCGGCGCTGCTGGCGCTGCTCGCCTCCGGCTATACGCCGGTCTATCCCTGCCACGTTTCACCGGCGGAAATGCGCACCCATCCGATCGGCACCGGCCCGTTCAAGTTCGTCGAATTCAAGGCCAACGAATCCATCAAGCTGACCCGCAATACGGATTACTGGAAGAAGGGCCTGCCGCATCTCGACGGCATCGAATTCACCATCATCCCGAACCGCTCCACCGCCATTCTGGCGTTCATCGCCGGCAAGTTCGACATGACGTTCCCGACCGAGGTATCGATCCCGCTGCTCAAGGACATCAAGAAGCAGGCGCCGAACGCGGTATGCGTGGTCGCCCCCAACAACGTCAGCACCAACATCATCGTCAACTCGTCGGCGCCGCCGTTCGACAATCTCGACATCCGCCGCGCGCTGGCGCTGGCGCTCGACCGCAAGGCGTTCGTCTCGATCCTGTTCGAGGGCCAGGCCGATATCGGCGGCACCATGCTGCCCCCGCCGGCCGGCTTCTGGGGCATGCCGAAGGAAATGCTGGAGACGATTCCGGGCTACGGCCCCGACGTCAACGCCAACCGGGAGGAGGCGCGCAAGCTGATGCAGAAGGCGGGCTATGGCCCGGACAAGCACCTCGCGGTCAAGGTTTCGACCCGCAACATCCCGGTCTACCGCGACCCCGCCGTCATCCTGATCGACCAGCTCAAGAGCATCTATATCGACGCGGAACTCGACGTCGTCGAGACCGCCAACTGGTTCCCCAAGATCGCGCGCAAGGATTATGCGCTCGGCCTCAACCTCACCGGCAACTCGGTCGACGACCCCGACCAGTCGTTCTACGAGAACTACTCCTGCGGCTCGGAACGGAACTACACCAACTACTGCAACAAGAACATCGAGAAGCTGTTCGACGAACAATCCCAGGAAACCGACATCGCCAAGCGCAAAAAGCTGGTCTGGGACATCGACAAGCAGCTCCAGGAGGACGTCGCCCGGCCGATCATCTTCCATGCCCACACCGGCACCTGCTGGCAGCCCTACGTCAAAGGCGTCACCATCATGACCAACAGCTCCTACAACGGCTATCGCTACGAGGATGTGTGGCTGGACAAGTGAGGTCCGCCACGACGCGATCCAGCGGCTAAACGGAGAGCAGCAAGGTGTTTGCTTATATCGTGCGGCGCCTCGCCTTGATGCTCGTGACCCTGTTCGGGATCTCGGTCATCATCTTCGTGCTGCTGCGCATCGTGCCCGGCAATATCGTCGACATCCTGTTCGCCGCGGCCGGCTATGTCGACCCGGCCGACAAGGCCAATCTGGAGCGGGAACTCGGGCTCGATCAGCCGATCGTCGTGCAGTATCTGCACTGGATCGGCGGACTGCTGCACGGCGATCTCGGCTATTCCTTCGTCTCCGAGAAGCCGGCGCTCGACGAGATCCTGCCGCGGATTCCGATCACGGCGCGGCTGGCCGGGCTGGCGCTGGTGTTCTCGTCGTCGATCGGCATCCCCCTGGGCGTCATCAGCGCGGTCAGGCAGGGCACGCGGCTCGACTATTTCCTGCGCGTCGTCAGCCTGAGCGGGCTGTCGCTGCCCGCCTTCTGGCTCGGCCTCCTGATCCTGATGGCATCCGTCGCGCTGTTCGGAACCATGCCGATCTTCAATCCGAACCCGAAGACCTGGGCCGAGGCGATCGCGATCTATTGCGTTCCGGCGATGGCGGTCGGCTTTCGCAGCGCGGCGCTGACGATGCGGATCACGCGGTCCTCGATGCTGGAGATCCTGCGGCAGGATTACATCCGCACCGCCCGCGCCAAGGGCGCGTCGGAAAACACCGTCAATTATCGCCATGCGCTGAAGAACGCCATTCTGCCCGTCATCACCGTGATCGGCATCGAGGCCGCGTTCCTGATCGGCGGCCTGATCGTCACCGAGACCGTTTTCAATATCCCGGGCGTCGCCCGCTTCCTGGTCGAGGCGATCCGCTGGCGCGATTATCCGATCGTGCAGAACCTGGTGATGCTGATCGCGGTGGTGGTCGTGCTCGCGAACTTCACCGTCGACATGCTCTATGCGCTGGTCGATCCCCGGATCAGATACACGGACTAGGAGACGATTTGGCCGCGGTCAATTACGATAACGAACTGAGACGCGCCGGCGCCAATTCCACGCACGGCTGGCGCCGGCTGACGTTCCTCGCGCGGCGCCATATGCTGGGCACCATCGGCCTGTTCTTCATGGTGCTGTTCGTGTGGGCCGCGGCGTTCGCCGACCTGATCTGCCGCTACGATCCCTTGACCGTCGATTCCGCGCACGCGCTCGCCCATCCCGACTGGCGGCACTGGATGGGGACCGATTCGTTCGGCCGCGACGTCTGGAGCCGCATCATTCACGGCGCGCGCATCTCGCTCGCCGTCGGCATCGGCTCGACCGCGCTCGGCTCGCTGTTCGGCGTGACCATCGGTCTCGCGTCGGGGTATCTCTCCGGCTGGGTCGATCTGGTGTTCCAGCGGGTTACCGATATTTTGCAGGCCTTGCCGCTGTTGGTGCTGGCGCTGATCATGACCGCGGCGCTGGGGCCGTCGCTTCCCAACGTGATCATCGCGATCGCCATTCCCCTGATCCCGACGGTGGCCCGCGTGATCCGCGCCAATACGCTGGCGCTGCGCGAGCTGCCGTTCGTCGAAGCCGCCAAGTCGATCGGCATGAGCGAAACGCGGATCGCGCTGCGCCACGTTCTGCCCAATACGCTGGCGCCGCTGATCGTGCTGGCCACCGCCCAGCTCGGCTCCACCATTCTCACCGAAGCCTCGCTGTCGTTTCTCGGCCTCGGCATTCCCGAACCTTATCCGTCGTGGGGGCGCATGCTGTCGGAATCGGCGGCGGAATATGTCCGCACCGCCCCGTGGCTCGTGATCTTCCCCGGCGTCGCCATCAGCCTGGCGGTGTTCGGAACCAATCTGTTCGGCGACGCGCTGCGCGACATCCTCGATCCGAGGCAACGCGGCTGATGAACGAGGCGAGAGCGGAAGCCACGGTTCTCGACGTGAAGAACCTGCAGACGGTTTTCTTCACGAATTCCGGGCTGTTCAGGGCGGTCGACGACGTTTCATTCCAGGTCCGCCGCGGCGAGACGCTGGCGATCGTCGGCGAGTCCGGCTGCGGCAAGAGCGTGACCGCGCTTTCGATCATGCGGCTGGTGCCCGACCCTCCGGGACGGATCGTCGGCGGTCAGGTCACGCTGGAAGGATCGGATCTTCTCAAGCTGGACGAAGACGAAATGCGGGAAGTGCGGGGCAATCGCATTTCCATGATCTTCCAGGAGCCGATGACCTCGCTCAACCCGGTGATGCGGATCGGCGACCAGATCACCGAAGCGGTGCGCCTGCACCAGCCGATGACCAGGAAGGAGGCGTGGGAGCAGGCCGTCAAGATGCTGCGTCTGGTCCGGATTCCCGAACCCGAGCGGCGCGCGACCGAATATCCGCACCAGCTCTCCGGCGGAATGCGCCAGCGCGCGATGATCGCGATGGCGCTGGCCTGCCGGCCGGCGCTGCTGATCGCCGACGAGCCGACCACCGCGCTCGATGTCACGATCCAGGCCCAGATCCTGGCCCTGGTGCTCGACCTGCAAAAGCAGCTCGGCATGGGGCTGATCCTGATCACGCACGACCTCGGCGTCGTCGCCCAGACCGCGCAGCGCGTCATCGTGATGTATGCCGGCAAGAAGGTCGAGGAGGCCGACGTCGAAACCTTGTTCGCCAACCCGAGGCACCCCTACACCCGCGGCCTGATGGCCTCGATTCCGACCGTGCCCACGCCGGGCGCGAATACCGACGTGCGGCTGGTCGAAATTCCCGGCATGGTGCCGTCGCTGACAAACCTGCCCAAGGGCTGCGCGTTCGCGCCGCGTTGTCAGCTCGCGGTCGCGCGCTGCCGGGAGGAATATCCGCTGCTGCAGGACTGGGGCGCCGGCCATCTGGCGGCATGCTGGCGTGCGGCGGAACTGACGGGGCCGCTATGACCGACGCGCGCGCACTGCTCGAAGTATCCGGTCTGGTCAAGCACTACCCGGTGCGCAGCGGCATCCTGCGCCGCACCGTCGGCAAGGTGCATTCCGTCGACGGCGTAAGCTTCACGATCGGCGCCGGAGAAACCCTTGGGATGGTCGGCGAGTCCGGTTGTGGAAAATCGACGGTGGCGCGCAGCGTTCTGCGCCTCGTCGAGCCCACCGCCGGCAGCATCCGGCTGAACGGCCAGGAGATCACCCATCTCGGCAAGGCCGAATTGCGGACGCATCGCCGCTCGATGCAGATCATCTTCCAGGACCCGTTCGCTTCGCTCAATCCGCGCATGACCGCCGGCGACGTCGTCGGCGAACCCTTGACCGTCCACGGCCTGGCTTCGGGCGACAAGAAGCGGGAGCGGGTCGCCGAGCTGTTCGAGCAGGTGGGCTTGCGGCCGGACCAGATGCATAATTATCCGCATCAGTTCTCCGGCGGCCAGCGCCAGCGCATCTGCATCGCCCGCGCGCTGTCGCTCGGGCCCAGCCTGATCGTGTGCGACGAGCCGGTATCGGCGCTCGACGTGTCGATCCAGGCCCAGGTGATCAATCTCTTGATCGACCTGCAGCGCAAGCACGACTTCTCCTATCTGTTCATCGCGCACGATCTCGCCGTCGTCGCCCATATCAGCCACCGCGTCGCCGTGATGTATCTCGGGCGCATCGTCGAGATCGCGGACAAGACGAAGCTGTTCGCCAACCCGCGCCATCCGTACACGCAAGCGCTATTGGCTTCCGTCCCGGTCGCCGATCCCAGGGCCAAACGCCTGGTGCCGCTGCTCGACGGCGACGTGCCGAGCCCGATCAACCCGCCCTCCGGCTGCGCCTTCCACACCCGCTGCCGCTACGTGATGGACCGCTGCAAGATCGAACGCCCGGAGCTGGCCGAATTCGGCGGACAGCATCAGGTGGCGTGTTTCCTCAACGAGGGCACGGGACGGGAGAGCTGAACGCTATCGCTCCCCTCCCTCCACGCGCATCGCGCGTGGCGCGGGGAGGAGCAGAAACGAATCGCCCGTCGCGCCGGAATGACGAGGGAATTAGAAATGCTCCTTACCGCCGACGACGGCGCGCGCCCCGCTCGGCCGGGACGACGTAGATTTTACGGCGCCGCTTAATTCGTCATTGCGAGCGAAGCGAAGCAATCCATAGAGCGCAAATGTTGAAAGATGGATTGCTTCGCTTCGCTCCCCGCAATGACGAGCGGAAGCACCTACTGCGCCGGCGCGTCCGCCTCGATCTCGACCACGATCTTCCCCGTCGTGACCTGCTCGCCCTCGGCGACGTCGATCGCGGAAATCGTGCCGGCGATCCCGGCGGTGTGGACGTGCTCCATCTTCATCGCTTCCAGCGTCATCACGGGCTGACCGGCCGCGACCGTGTCGCCCGGCTTGACCAGCAGCGCGACGACGCGGCCGTTCATGGCGGCCCGGACCTTGCCGTCGCCGCCGGTCGCTGCGGCAGACACCGGCGCGGCGCGGGTCAGGTCGCGGATATCAAGCGTGACGCCGTGGTAGAGGATGAAAAGCCGGTCGCCGTCGCGCGACCATTTGAAGATTTCGCCATGACCATCGCGACGGACGCGGATGCTGTCGCGATCGATCCCATCGATCTCGACCCGGACCACCTTGTCGTCGAGGCCGACATAATGGCTGCCATCGCGGTCCCGCCCGACCTCGAGCTCATGGATGCCATGATCGAGTTCGACCCGGACCGGAACCGGAAAACCTGCCGCCAGCGACCGGCCGCTGCGCCACGGCGGCGCGAACGGATCGGTGACGTACAACAAGAGCGCCGCCAGCACAGCCTCGGAGGCCTCGTCCTCGCGCGGCGCCAGCAATTCGGCGCGATGCGTTGCAATGAACGACGTGGTGGCTTCACCGGCGGCGAACACCGGATGGCGCAGGCAGGCAGCGAGAAACGCCTGATTGGTGGTGACGCCGAACGCGGCAGTCTGTTCGAGGCCAAAGATCAGCTTGCGCCGCGCTTCGCCGCGGGTGGCGCCATGGCTGACCAGCTTGGCGATCATCGAATCGTAATAGGGCGGGATCTCGGAGCCGGATTGCAGCGCGTGTTCGACACGCAAGGACCCCGGCATCTGCCACAGCGCCATCCGGCCGGATTGCGGCATGAAATCCTGCGCCGCATCCTCCGAGCACAGGCGCGCCTCGATCGCATGCCCGCTGAATTTGACGTCCTCCTGCGCCACCCCGAGCGGCTCGCCGCCGGCGACCCGCAGCTGCAGTTCGACCAGGTCGAGCCCGGTGATCGCCTCGGTGACGGGGTGCTCGACCTGCAGGCGCGTGTTCATCTCCATGAAATAGAACGCGCCGCTTTTATCCAGCAGGAATTCCAGCGTGCCGGCGCCCTGATAGCCGATCGACTTGATGGCGTGGACCGCGATGCCGCCCATCAGCGAACGCAATTCCGGCGTGACCGCCGGCGACGGCGCCTCCTCGATCAGTTTCTGGTGCCGCCGCTGCACCGAGCAGTCGCGCTCGCCCAAGTGGATCGCGTTGCCGAAGGCGTCGCCGAACACCTGGATCTCGATGTGGCGGGGATCGACGATCGCCCGCTCCAAAATCACGGCGGCGTCGCCGAACGCGGCCTTCGCCTCGGAGCGCGCGCTGCGCAACGCATCAGGAAAGCCGCCCGCGTCCGCGACCAGCCGCATGCCGCGCCCGCCGCCGCCGGCGACGGCCTTGATCATCACGGGGAAACCGATCTTGCCGGCTTCGGCCAGCATCACCGCGTCGCTCTGGTCGGCGCCCTGATAGCCGGGGACGCAGGGCACGCCGGCAGCCCGCATGATCTCCTTGGCGCCGGCCTTGTTGCCCATCGCCCTGATGGCGTCGGGCGACGGCCCGATGAACACCAGGCCCGCATCGCGGCAGGCCTGCGCGAACGCCTCGTTCTCGGCGAGAAAGCCATAGCCGGGGTGAATCGCATCGGCGCCGCTCGATTTCGCCGCCGCGATGATCGCTGCGATATCGAGATAGGATTGCGCCGGCAGCGCCTCGCCGATCCGCACCGCTTCGTCCGCCTCGCGCACATGCAACGCATCGCGGTCGGCGTCGGAATAGACGGCGACCACGCCGTAGCCGAGCCGCCGCGCGGTGCGCATGATCCGCAACGCGATTTCGCCGCGGTTGGCGATCAGGATCTTGCGGAATGGCATGGCCTTCGTCGACCCGTTCATGGCCGGGCCACCGAGAACTGCATGCGCTGGGGTGTGCGCGCCTCGGCCTCGCGGCAGATCGCCAATACTTCGCTCAATATGGCCCGGGTGTCGCGCGGATCGATCACGCCGTCGTCGAGCACGCGCGCGCTGGTGGCGAACACGTCCATCTGGCCGTCGAACACCCCTGTGATCTGCGCCTTCATCGCGTCGAGCTTTTCCTTCTCGATCGGCTTGCCGCGCCGGATCGCGGCCGCCTCGGTCACGATCGCCATGGTCTCGGCGGCCTGCTCGCCGCCCATCACGGCGGTCTTGGCGTTGGGCCACGAGAAGCAGAAGCGCGGATGGAAACCGCGGCCGCACATGCCGTAATTGCCGGCGCCGAACGACGCGCCGCAATAGATCGTGATCTGCGGCACGGTGGCCGAGGTCACCGCCTGGATCATCTTGGAGCCGTGCTTGATCATCCCGGCTTCCTCATAGGCCTTGCCGACCATGTAGCCGGTGGTGTTGTTGAGATAGAGCAGCGGCGTGCGCGACTGGCAGCAGGCCTGGATGAAATGCGTCGCCTTGTTGGCGCCGGCGGGATCGAGCGGGCCGTTGTTGGTGACGATGCCGATCGCCTGGCCCTCGATGCGGGCGTGCCCGCACACGGTGGCAGGGCCGTAATCGGCGCCGAACTCGGTGAAATCGGAATCGTCTGTTATCCGCGCGATCACCTGCCGCATGTCGACGGGTCGCTTGTGGTCCATCGCCATGATGCCGAGCAGTTCCTCGGGATCGTGGCGCGGCGGGCGATGCGCGGCCGAGTTTGCGGGCGGACGATCCCACTCCAGATTGGCCATGATGTCGCGCGCGATCCGCAACGCATCGCGATCGTCCTCGGCGAGATAGTCGCCAAGGCCCGAAATGCTGGTGTGCATTTCGGCGCCACCGAGTTCCTCCTCGGTGGCGATTTCCCCCGTCGCCGCCTTCAGCAGCGGCGGACCGGCAAGAAACGCGCGCGTTCGGCCGCGCACCATCACGATGTAGTCGGACAGGCCGGTCTGGTAGGCGCCGCCCGCGGTCGACGACCCGTGCGTCACCGTGACCACCGGCAGGCCCGCCGCCGACAGCCGCGCCAGATTGCGAAAAATGTTGCCGCCCCTGACAAAATCCTCGACGCGGTAGCGCAGCAAATTGGCGCCGGCGCTTTCGACCAGCTGCACGTAAGGCAGCTTGTTCTCCAGCGCCAGTTCCTGCACCCGCAGCGTCTTGTCGAGGCCGAACGGTTGCAGCGCGCCGGCATCGATGCCGGAATCGTTGGCGCTGACCATGCAGCGGATGCCGGCGACGAATCCGATGCCGGCGATCAGCCCGCCGCCGGGAACGCTCTTGTCGGGATCGGGCACGTCGAACTTGTAGCCCGCCAGCGTCGAGAGCTCGATGAAGGGCGCGCCGGGATCGAGCACCAGCGCCACCCGCTCGCGCGGCAGCAACTGCCCGCGCTTGTGAAAGCGGTCCTTGGCGGCGGCCGACGCCGCGCGCGCCCGTTCCTCCAGCCCGCGCATCCGCGCGATCAGCGCCAGCATGCCCTCGCGGTTGGCCTTGTAGGCGGCGCTGGAAGGCGCGATGGTCGATTCAATGATGGCCATGAACTACCCTACTCGTCATTCCGGGCTCGCGCTTCGCGCGCCCCTGGAATGACGATGATGTTATGGAGCACGCTCACGCGCTTTCCTTCGCGAAGTGATCGGCAAAAGCCTGGCGCAGTTCGACCTTGCGCAATTTGCCGGTCGCGGTCATCGGCATTTCGTCCAGGATCCGGATGAATTTCGGCACCTGGAAGCCGCCGAGATGCTTGCGGCAATGCTCGGCTATGCCGGCTTCGTCGGCCACAGCGCCCGGCTTCAGCTTGACGAAGGCGGAGACCGCCTCGCCCCATTGCGGATGCGGCAGGCCGACCACGGCGGCGTTCTGCACGGCGGGATGGGCGAGCAGCGTCTCCTCGATCTTGACGGACGCGACGTTCTCGCCGCCGGACTTGATCATGTCCTTCTTGCGGTCGAGGAACAGCACTTCGCCGTGCTCGTCGATCAGCGCGAGATCGCCGGTGTGGTGCCAGCCGAATTTGCGCGCCTCTTCGGTCGCCTTCGGGTCCTTGTAATAGCCCATCATGACGTTGGGCCCGCGATGCACGAGTTCGCCGGCCTGGCCTCGGGCTAACAAATTGCCGGCATCGTCCATGATCGCGGTCTCGTTCACGATCAGCGATTCGCCCCAGTAATTGCCGAAGCGCTTGAGCTGCACCTCGGGGCGCGACATCGTGGTGGCCGGATACATTTCGGTCTGACCGCTGGACAGGACGAAGTTCGGACAGAGATCGGCGATGGCGCGCTCGAGCAGCGGGCGGCCCATCGGCGCCATGGTGTAGATGCAGGTCCGCAAGCCCTTAAGGTCGAATTCCCTGCGGCGCGGGTGATCGAGGATCGCCTGGTACATCAGCGACAGGCCGACGAACACGGTGAGCTTGTCGCGCACGATGGCTTCCATGCACACCACCGGATCGAAGCCGCGCATCAGCGCCATGCGGCCGCCGACCGACAGATAGCTCAGCAGCAGCACGTGGCCGGCGCAATGGAACAGCGGAAACTGCCCGGTGATGCCGTCGTCGCGGCAAAGCTGCATCTCGATGCAATTGCTCATCACCGCCATGACCACGGCGAGATGGCAATGCATCGCGCCCTTCGGCCGCGACGTGGTGCCCGAGGTGTAGATGATCATGGCGAGATCGCGGTCGTCGATCGCGATCTCGGGCTCGATCTCGGAGCGGCCTTTTATCAGATCGTTGAAGCTCTCGAGACCCGCGGCGGCCGCCGTGCCGGCGAGATCGACCGCGATCAGATCGATGCCGCGCTTTAGCAGCGCCGCGCGGCGGTCCGGCTGGTTGTAGAGATTGTCGTCGATCAGGGCAAAATTAACTTCGGCATGGTCGAGGATGTAATCCATGTCGGCGGGGCCGAGCATGGTGTTGATGGGCACCCAGACGAGGCCGGCGCGGTGGATGCCGAACAGCGCTTTGACGAATTCGACCGAATTGTTGCAGATGGTCGAGATCTTCTCGCCGGGTTTTAAGCCCCGCGCGACCAGGTAGTTCGCAAAACGGTTGGCGTCGCGTTCGAGCTCGGCGAAGGTCACGCGCCGCGCGCCGTCGGTGAGCGCGGTCCGGTCGGCAAAGCGCGCCGCCGCGCGTTTCAGCAGATCGCCGATCGCCACCCGGCCGATCCGGCCCGGGCCCGGCACGCCGCCGGTGGCTGCGAGATTGGTCATGCTGTTGTCTCCTTCAATTCGTCATTGAGAGGAGCGAAGCGACGAAGCAATCCAGCTTTCGCGATGTTGCTAGATGGATTGCTTCGCTTCGCTCGCAATGACGGCGGCGGACGGCTGCGCCCGCTGCGTTACACTAATGCCTGGTCCCGAAAATCTGCCGGGCTTCCGCCGGGCTGGCGATGGCGCGGCCGGCGCGGCGGGCGCAGGCGGCGAGCGCTTCGACCAGTTGCCCGTTCGATGTCACCTTGGTGCCGTCGCCGAGATAGAAGGTGTCCTCCAGGCCGGAGCGCAGGTGGCCGCCGAGATCGGCGCAGCGCTGGTGCAGCGGCCAGATTTCCGCCCGCCCGATCGCGGTGACCTGCCAGTGCGCTTCCGGCGCCTTCAGCTTCAGCAAAATCGGCAGCAATTCCGGATCGGCGGGCATGCCCGAGGCGACGCCCATCACGAAGTTGTATTCCAGCGGCCCGGAATACATCCCGGTCTGGCGGTACATTCCGACGCAGCGCACGATGCCGACATCGAAACATTCGAATTCGGGAATGGTGCCGGCCTCTTTCATCACGTTCAGATAGTCGCCGACCTTCTCGACCGAATTGTCGAACAGCATCGGCGGCCAGGCCCAGGTATGATCGGCCTTCACTTTCAGGTAATTCAGCGAGCCGGCGTTGCAGGCCGCGATTTCCGGCCTGGTTTCGCGCACGCAATCGAGCGGGCCCTTGTAGTCCGGGCCCGACTGGCCGGTGGTGTGATTGATGATGACGCCGGGACAGGCTTCGCGGATCGCCTGCTGGATCTCGCGCGACACCGCGACATCCCAGGACGGCAGATGGCCCTTGCCCGGCGCCTGCTGGCGCAGGTGGATATGCATGATGCTGGCGCCGGCGTCGAAGGCCGCTCTTGCCTCGCGCGCCATTTGTTCCGGGGTGACCGGCACGTGGTGCTGTTTCGGATCGGTCAGCACGCCGTTCAGCGCGCAGGTGATGACGGCCTTGTCGCTCATGGATTGAAGCTCTCGCTCTGTCGCGTGGGGCCGCGAAGCGACCCGGGCGATCATGCGTTCGTCGTCATCCGGCTTCTTGCGTCCATGCGCTATCGCCGGGGCCGGCCCGCCCGCTGCGGTAGATCGCCAGATCGCGGGAACCCGAAAAGATGGCGCGCGGCTTCAGCCCGTAAAACCGGCGGATGGAGTGGCTGAAATGGGTGGAGTCGGGATAGCCGATATCCTGCGCCAGATGCGCGAGGTTGAGGTCCTGGTTGGCGAAATGCAGCAGATGCCGCGCGCGCTTCCAGGCACGGAACGCGCGGAACGAGATGCCGGTCTCCTGCTTGAACAGATGCAGGAAGCGCGAGGAAGACAGTCCGGCCTCCGCCGCGCAGCTTGCCGCCGTCACCGGCTCGCCGCAAAACCGGCCGATCTGCGCGATCGCGCGCACCACGCGCGGATCGAGGCCGCGCCGCGGCAGCGCCTCGCCGAAGCACATGATGTCGAACGCGACACTGCCGATATCGCCGCCACATGGCTTGAGCAGCAATTGCGCGTAGGCCGCGCGGATACGGTCGACGAAAAACCGGCGTTCCGCTCCCGACACGCGGCTTGCAAGCGCATCGAGGGCGCCGGCGCCGACGGTTTCCGGCTCGATCAGGACGCAAATCACCGAGCGATAGTCGCTGGCGATGGTGTGCCGCACATCCGGCGCCACCACGGCCAGTTCGCCGTCAATCTCAGCCGCCGCCTTCGATCGAAAGCCGCAAGCCGCCCTCGATCGCCACATAGACGTGAAACGCACCCGAGCCGCGCTGGCGCGGACGGCCGAGCAGGCCCGCGTAAAACACGCGCTCGGGCGTAATCAGCATCAGGTGGCCGGATTCGCGGCCTTTTTCGTCCATGGTCGACCCTCCGCGTGCGGCTCTTTCGGCCGCTGCGTGACGCCAACCATAGCGCAAATTGGACGCCTGGCCACGTCATTCCGGGGCGCGCCTGGCGCGAACCCCGGATGTGCAATTGCACATCTGGGAATCTGGAGATTCCGGGTTCGATGCTTCGCGTCGCCCCGGAATGAAGGAAGGATCAGGCGCGGACCCGGGGAGCCACGTTCTGTTCCACCCCGGCCCGGGTTTCCGCCGCCACGGCGCGTTGGTAGCCGTCGCGGGCCTGCAGGCGCTGCCAGTAGGCGGCGACGTTGGGCCCGAAATCCTTGGCGAGGCCGATGGTCTCGGCCAGCCGCAGGGCATAGCCGATGACGATGTCGGCCGCGGTGAAGCGGCCGGCGACCAGCGTCTCCGCGTCAGCGGTGGCGGCCTCGACCGCGCGCAGCCGCCCCAAGAACCATTTGGCGTAGTCGGTGGCGACCTGCGGATTGCGCCGCTCTTCCGGCTCGAGCTGGGTGTAGCGCAGCACCAAAGTCTGCGGAAAGGTCAGCGTGGCGTCGGAAAAATACATCCAGTTCAGGAACGCGCCATAGGCCGGCTCGTCGACCCCGACGATCAGCGGGGTCGGGCCGTGCCGGGTGCCGAGGTAGTGGCAGATGCCGGAGGACTCCGTCATTTTGGTTTCGCCGTCGACCATGAAGGGGATGGTGCCGAGCGGGTTGATCGCGAGGTATTCCCTGGCCAAGACCCGCGGCGGGAACGGCAGCATCTTCAGCTCGTAGCCAAGCCCCATCTCTTCCAGCATCCACAGCGGCCGGAACGAGCGCGCCCCGTCGCAATGGTAAAGCGTGATCATGGCGTTTCCTTCTCGTGCTTCAGGACAGTTTGGAACGCCGCTGAGCGGTCCGCAATAGCGAGCGACGGTGAGCGAGATCATGGGCTCCCCTCCCTCCACGCGCTCTTGCGCGTGGCGGGGTCCGAGGCGAGCGAAGCTCGCTCTCGAGGTCGGGGGTGGGGGGTTTATCCGCTTACTCCTCTGGCAGAGAGTTTGCTGAACCACCCCCCACCCCCGACCCCTCCCCACCGCTTCGCGGAGGGAGGGGAGAAGTCTGGTGAGGACAATACCCTGTTATTTCTGTTTCATGCCCGGCAGCGTGCCCATCATCTTGCACAAGACCGACAGCATCACCTCGTCGGCGCCGCCGCCGATCGAGGTCAGGCGGCTGTCGCGATAGGCGCGGCTGACCGGGGTCTCGTTCATGAAGCCCATGCCGCCCCAATATTGCAGGCAGGCGTCGGTCAGTTCGCGCCCCAGCCTTCCCGCTTTCAGCTTGGCCATGGTCGCGAGCCTGGTGACGTCCTCGCCGGCCACCAGCGCTTCGGCGGCGCGATAGATCAGCGAACGCAGCAGCTCGACCTCGGTCTGCATTTCCGCGAGCTTGAAGTGGACGACCTGGTTGTCGAGGATGCTCTGGCCGAACGCCTTGCGGGTGCGGGTGTATTCGATGGTCTCATGGATGATGATTTCATGCGCCTTGAGGCAGGCGGCCGCGCCCCACAGCCGTTCCTCCTGGAACTGCACCATCTGATAGGTGAAACCCTGGCCTTCCTCGCCGATCCGGTTGCGCTTCGGCACCCGCACATTGTCGAAGAAGATCTGCGCGGTGTCGGAGGAGCGCATCCCCATCTTGTCGAGTTTGCGCGCGACCTGCACGCCCTTTGACTTCATCGGAACGCAGATCAGCGACTTGTTGCGATGGACCGGCCCGTCGCCGGTGTTGGCGAGCAGGCAGATCCAGTCGGCCTTGACGCCGTTGGTGATCCACATCTTGCCGCCATTGATGACGTAGTCGTCGCCGTCGGAACGCGCAAAGGTCTTGATCGAGGCGACGTCGGAGCCTGCGCCCGGCTCGGACACGCCGATGCAGGCCACCGCGTCGCCGGATATCGCAGGCGCGAGGAACTCGCGGCGCACCTCGTCGGAGCCGAACCGCGCCAGCGCCGGTGTCGCCATGTCGGTCTGCACCCCGATCGCCATCGGCACGCCGCCGCATCGGATCGCGCCGAGCTCTTCCGCCATCATCAGCGCGTAGCTGTAGTCGAGCCCCTGGCCGCCGAATTCGACCGGCTTGTTGAGGCCGAGAAAGCCGAGATCGCCGAGCTTCTTGAACAGCTCGTGCGAGGGAAACTGCTCCGCCTTCTCCCATTCGTCGACGAACGGATTGATTTCGGCCGCGATGAATTTCTGCAAGGCCCGGCGCGGTTCGTCGTGATCGGCGGTAAAGAGCATTTTTTCATTTCCTCGTCATTCCGGGCTCGCGCTTCGTTTCTACTCCCTCCCCCCGCGCAGCGGCGGGGAGGGGTCGGGGGTGGGGGGTGGTGCAGCAGACTCTCTGCCAGAGGAGCAAGCGGATAGACCCCCCACCCCCGACCCCTCGGCCCCGCCACGCGCGATGCGCGTGGAGGGAGGGGAGCAAGCAAGCGATGCGGAAATTTCTACAATCCCATCTGCCTGCTCGCCAGATCCTTCATGATTTCCTCGGTGCCGCCGCCGATGGCGTTGACCTTGACCTCGCGGTAGATGCGCTCGACCTTGATGCCGCGCATGTAGCCGGCGCCGCCGAAAATCTGCACCGCCTCGGAGGCGCAGAACGCCATGGTTTGCGTGGCCTGGTTCTTCATCATGCAGATTTCGGCGACCGGGCTTTCGCCCTGACCGAGCCGCCAGGCCAGCATTTCCAGCATCGCCTGCGACGCCGCCACGCGCTGCGCCATGTCGACCAGCTTGTGGCGGATCACCTGGTGCTGCGAGATCGGCTTGCCGAACGTCTTGCGCTCTTTGGCGTAGGCGATGGCGTCCTCGACGCAGACGCGGGCGTAAGCGGTGCAGCTCGCCGCCATGCCCATCCGCTCGCTGTTGAAATTGTGCATGATCAGCTTGAAGCCCTGGCCTTCCTCGCCGATCAGGTTTTGGACGGGCACGCGGCAATCGTCGAAATGCAGCGTCGCGGTATCCGACGCCCACCAGCCCATTTTCTTCAGCTTGGTGCGCGACAGGCCCGGCGTATCGCCTTCGATCAAGAGCAGGCTGACGCCACCCGCGCCCTCAGCCCCGGTCCGCACCGCCACGGTCAGATAATCGGCCCGCATGCCCGAGGTGATGAACGTCTTCTCGCCGTTGACGACGTAATGATCGCCGTCGCGCCGCGCCCTGGTGCGGAGATTGGCGACATCCGAGCCGCCACCCGGCTCGGTGATCGCCAGCGCCGAGATCTTGGCCCCCGACAGCACCTCCGGCAGCACCCGCGCCTTGATTTCGGGCCGCGCGGCGCGCGCGATCGGCGGCGAGCCGATGGTGTGGCTCATCAGGCTGGCGCTGACCCCACCGGCGCCGGCGCGCGCGAGTTCCTGCGAGGCCACGATTTTCATGAACTGGTCGGCGGACACGCCGCCGCACTCTTCCGGGAAGCCGAGCGCCAGCAGGCCGATTGCGGCGGCCTTGACGTAGAGCTCGCGCGGAAATTCGCCGGCCTCGTCCCATTCATGGGCGTGGGGCTCGATTTCACGCGAAACAAAACTGCGCATCACGTCGCGGAAGGCTTCGTGCTCTTCCGTATAAAACGGGCTCTGCGTCCGGGCGCGCTCCAGCATCGTATTCTCCCGCTTAAATCACCATGCCTTGTATCGGCCGGCGCAGGCTTGCGTCGAGTGGCTGGCATGAAGCGACCAGAGACCGAACGCAAGCGGCATCAGTGGCCGAGGGACGTATGGCACCTACGGCCTTTTTGGGTCCATTTCCGATTTTCAGAATTTTCTCTTGACCCCAACTCCAAATCACCTTTATATCCCCCGCCGTCCCGCCCCACTCAGGGGCGTTGCGCAACGTCACGAAACGCGGGGCGGGATGCGGTGGACGCGGATGGTGCCGTAGACGACGGCGCCTGATGCGGACGGCGAAGTCGTGTGGTCCTGACGCCCCGACGCTGGCGTCAAGTTCGCGGGAAGCAATTCTCGCGGGCGATGGTGGCAAAAAAGCCCGGTCGCCAGGGAGAGCTCGAAGTAAGCCGTAAACCATTGCGCGGGGAATGCCGGGCGATTCCGGTGTGACCTGACAACGCGTGTGCGTCCACCCACTACCCCTGCACACGCGGCTATCGGGCGCATCGGGCGCCCGGCATTCCCTGCGCCCTCTGATGTGGAGAGGGCGGAACGAGCAGGCCAAACCTCGCGCAAAACAAGCGGCGGGAATGCGAAGCTGTATTTGCGGCCACACCCACCGGTGTCGTCGCCCGGCTTGACCGGGCGACCCGGCATTCCAGAGGCGGCAGCGATGGAATTGAAAGAGCGCGGCGTACTGGATCCCCGCTTTCGCGAGGATGACAGCCGGGAGTCAGTCGAACGAATTTGCCCCACTTTCCCGAGAATGGCCTACCAGCCCCGCCCCAGCGCCTCAACGCAAGACGCCGTTTCGGGCGGGCGGCCGAATCCGAACCGAAGCGCGATGCTGCACAAAACACCCGCTGGCCAAGCCGAATAAAGTTGGGCATGGTGCCGGCACTATAATTCGATAGACGGGATCAGGCGGCGCAAGACCGCTGACATCAGGAGGAAATTTTTGCCGGTTCGCCACTACGACTGGATCGCGCATTTCGGCCGCCGCACACCGGACAAGCTCGCGGCTGTCGACCTCGCCAGCGGACGAAGGTTCAGCTACGCGCAATTCGATGCCCGCGTTTCCCGCCTCGCCGCGCATTTGCGCGAGGGACTCGACATCAGGCGCGGCGACCGCGTCGCGGTGCTCGCGCTCAACACGACCGATACGCTGGAAGTGCAGTTCGCCTGCGGCCGGATCGGCGCGGTTTTCCTGCCGCTGAACACCCGCCTCACCGTTCCCGAATTGCACTACATCGTCGGCGACGCGGCGCCGCGGCTGATGATCCATGATTCCGAACTCGCGGAGATCGCGCTTTCGGTGGCAAAACTGTGCCAGGTCGAATCCACGCTGCTGCTCGGACCGGGCGGCACCTTTGAGGCCGCGATCGCGGCTGCAAAACCGCTCGACCGCGCCGAGATCGTCACCCTCGATGACATCTCGACCATCATGTACACCTCGGGCACCACCGGCCAGCCGAAGGGCGCCATCATCACCCACGGCATGACGTTCTGGAATTGCGTCAATCTCGGCGGCCCGGCCTATATCTCGCCGTCCTCGGTGCTGCTGACCGTGCTGCCGCTGTTTCATACCGGCGGGCTCAATTGCTACACCAACCCGGTGCTGCATGCCGGCGGCACCGTGCTGATCATGCGCGCGTTCGATCCGGGCCTGGCGCTCGAGCTGATCAGCGACCCGGCGCAAGCCATCAACGTGTTCTTCGGCGTGCCCTCGATCTACCAGTTCATGGCGCAGCATCCTTCGTTCGCCGGTTCCGACTTCAGCCGCCTCATCAATGGCGGCGTCGGCGGCGCGCCGATGCCGGTGCCGCTGTTGAAAGTGTGGGAGGAACGCGGCGTCGCCCTGCAGCAGGGCTACGGCATGACCGAGACCAGCCCCGCGGTGCTGACGCTCGACCGCGAGGACGCAAGGCGCAAGGCCGGCTCCTCCGGCAAGCCGGTGCTGCACACGGAGGTGCGGATCGTGACGCCCGACGGGCGGGAGGCCGCCGCCGGCGAACTCGGCGAATTATGGGTCAAGGGACCGAACATCACGCCCGGCTACTGGAACCGGCCCGACGCCAACGCCTCCTCCTTCACCGACGGCTGGCTGCACACCGGCGACGCCGCCCGCATCGACGAAGAAGGCTTCTACTACATCGTCGACCGCTGGAAGGACATGTACATTTCCGGCGGCGAGAACGTCTATCCGGCCGAGGTCGAGAACGTGCTGCACCAGCTCACCGCGATCGCGGAAGCCGCCGTGATCGGAATTCCGAGCGAGCAATGGGGCGAAACCGGCATGGCGATCGTCGCCGTGAAGCCGGGGCACGGCATCACCGAGGCGGAGATCCATGCGCACTGCGCCGCCAACCTCGCGCGCTTCAAGCGCCCGCACGCGATCAAATTCGTCGACGCCCTGCCGCGCAACGCCACCGGCAAGATCCACAAGCCGACCCTGCGCAGGAATTTCGGCGCGCCCGCGCCGGCCGACCAGGTCAAAGCCAGCGCCTCGTAACGCTTCACCGATTGTTACCCCTGTCGCACGCCCACCGTCTCGTTCAATGACGTCAGAATATCTGCCCTCGTGTTCGTTTCTCTCTCGTCACTCCCCCTGCAATGAAAGGTATTGTTCCCGTGAATAACAAGAAACTGCCCTTGCTGACCTCGAATCTCATCGCCTTCGCCGCCGCAACCGCTCTCGCCGTGCTGACCACGCAGGGCGCGCTCGCACAGAAGAAATACGACACCGGCGCCTCCGACACCGAAATCAAGATCGGCAATGTCGAGGCCTATTCGGGACCCGCGTCCGCCTACGGCATCATCGGCAAGACCGAGGACGCCTATTTCAAGATGATCAACGACCAGGGCGGCATCAACGGCCGCAAGATCAACTTCATCAGCTACGACGACGGCTACAGCCCGCCGAAGACGGTGGAGCAGGTGCGCAAGCTGATCGAGAGCGACGAGGTATTTCTGCTGTTCAACGCGCTGGGCACGCCGACCCAGACCGCGGTGCAGAAATATCAGAACGTCAAGAAGGTGCCGCAGCTCTTCCTCGCCACCGGCGCCAGCAAGTGGAACGACCCGAAGAATTTCCCGTGGACCATGGGCTTCCAGCCGAGCTACCGCGTCGAGGCGAGGATTTTCGCCAAATATATCCTGAAGACGAAGCCCAACGCCAAGGTCGCGGTGTTCTACCAGAACGACGATTTCGGCAAGGACTACCTTGCCGGGCTGAAGGACGTGTTCGGCGCCAAGGCCTCCTCGATCATCGTCGCCGAGGAAAGCTACGAGACCACCGAGCCCTCGATCGATTCCCATATCGTCAAGCTGAAGGGCACCGGCGCCGACGTGCTGGTCAACATCTCGACGCCTAAATTCGCCGCCCAGGCCATCAAGAAGATGGCGGAGCTGGAATGGAAGCCGATGCATCTGATGACCGACGTCGCGATCTCGATCGGCGCGGTGATGAAGCCCGCAGGCCTTCAGGCCTCCGAAGGCATCCTGTCGGCCGGCTATCTCAAGGACGCCTCCGATCCGCAGTGGAAGGACGACGCCGGCATGAAGAAGTTCATGGCGTTCGTCGACAAGTACATGCCGGGCGCCAACATCTCCGACGCCAATCTGGTGTACGGCTTCGCCGCGGCGGAGACCATGGTGCAGGTGCTGAAGCAGGCCGGCGACAACCTGACCCGCGAAAACGTCATGAAGCAGGCCGCCAGCCTGAAGGATTTTGCGCCCGATACGGTGCTTCCCGGGATCAAGATCAACACCTCGGCGACCGATTTCGCCCCGATCGAACAGCTCAAGATGATGCAGTTCAAGGGCGGCAAATGGGAGCTGTTCGGCGACATCATCAGCGCCGACGCGGGCGGCTAAAGTCAAGGCCGTCGCGGCACGACGTCATTCCGGGATGCGCCGCAGGCGCAGACCCGGAATCTGGCGCTGATGGATCGAGATTCCGGGTTCGCGCTCAAGCGCGCCCCGGAATGACGCGTTTTCCTCTGCAGGGATCGCATCACGGCAGCAACACTTGGCAAAGGGCGAGCTCAACCACTACCTGGTGCGCCAATCGTCAATCCGGCTCCCGCCGGAACGTGCTGAACTGAAAGGTCTGCGTCGCGCCCCACGGGGTGACGTGGTCGTGGCGCCGCGTATCGACCAGTTCGAAGCCGCTGCCGAGCGTCGCGGCCAGGCGCGCGGCATCGTAACGGCTGACCGGAAGGCCGCTGCATCGTTCCGGTCCGTCCGGCGCGAAGGTGCCGATGATGGCATGTCCGCTCGCGCGCAAGGCGCGCCGCAGCCGGTCGACATAGGCGGCCTGGTCCAAAGGCTCGGTGAGAAAGTGAAACGCCGCCCGGTCGTGCCAGATGTCGTAGCTCCGCGACGGCTCCCAGACGGTGACGTCGGCCGCGATCCATGTCACCCGGCTGGCGCTGTCGCCCATGCGCGACCGCGCCGAGGCAAGTGCCGCGGCCGACAGATCCAGCACCGTCACGTCCTGATAGCCCCGCGAAACGAGGCAATCGGCGAGCCGCGACGCTCCGCCGCCGATGTCGATGATGCCGGAGCCCGGCATCGCCCCCGCAAGTTCGATCAACTCCAGCGAAATCGCGGGCGTTTCCTGAAACCAGCTCACCTGGTTTTCGCCCTTGCTGACGTAGACGTTCTGCCAATGATCGCTTCGGCCCGGCTCGCTCATGACTTTCCTCTCCGCCCCGGACGGCGATCATCCGCGCCTGCCGGCCTGGCGGCAATCGCGCGCCCGGGCCTTCCAGACCCGCCTTCGCTGCCGGCCGTCCGACCTATGGACGAGAAGGCCGAACGGGAACGACCCTGTCGCCCGAATATTGGTATAAATGCGAGTCACCGGACTAATTCCCAATTAAAGACGCAAGCCCAGCCTGCGCCAGCCAAGACCAGCCTCCGAGATCACGGGTTCTCACATGCACTATCTGCCGCTGACGCCCGGATTGTTTTCGATCCTGGTCTTCCTGTTCGTAGGGCTGGTGATCCTGATCCAGCTGCGCATTCTCCGCTATGCCTATATGCGCCTCGGCGTGGGACCGGGCGCCGCCCTGCTGCTGCTGTTCGGCTCGCTGATCGGCAGCTATTTCAACATTCCGGTCGCGTTCCTGCCCGGACACACGGTCCAGTCGGGGGAGATCGTCGATTTCTTCGGCATGCGGTATGTCGTGCCGCTCGTGGTTTCATCGCCCGGGACGGTGATCGCCGTCAATATCGGCGGCGCGGTGATCCCGACATTGATGTCGACCTATCTGGTCATCCGGTATCAGCTCTGGCTCAAGGCGGCGATCGCGATCACCGCGATCGCCTTCATCATCCACATGATGGCCACGCCCGTGCACGGGATCGGCATCGCCGTGCCGGTGTTTGCGCCGGTCGTGACCACGGTCATCCTTGCCTTCATCCTGTCGCGCGAATACGCAGCACCGCTGGCCTATGTCGGCGGTTCGATGGGCACCTTGATCGGCGCCGATCTTCTCAATCTCGACAAGATCAGCGGCCTCGGCGCGCCGGTCGCTTCGATCGGCGGGGCGGGGACCTTCGACGGAATCTTCCTGACCGGGATTCTCGCCGTGCTGCTTGCCGGCATCGCCTCGCCGTCGCGCCCGCGACCGGCCTGGTGAGCGCGCAGATCCCACGCCTCACGGCCGTCCGGCAGCTCCGGTTCGACCGTGCCGCGACCGTCCGGGACGCCGAAACAGCCCGGCATTCTGTCGGGCGCGGCGTTTTATCGACTTGCGCCGCCCCTGCCGGTGCCGTCATCTGCATCCCATGGGCTTGACACGGAAACCCGCATTCTCGTAACTACTTCATATTATTGAACAAATTTGTCATAGCCCGTTATTTTATCGATCGTTCGCAGGGGAATTACGGGGCGACGGAATGGACGATGAGTTCAAGCAGCGCATTTTGGCAAGCCTGGACAAGATAGAACGCCGCATCACCCTGCTGGAGCAGGACCAGAGCCAGCTCAGAAGCGCCTATGCGAGATCGCGGCACTTCCTTCGCAGACGCTGGACGCGTCCGCCGATGTGGACGTTCGAGCAGTATTCGGCGCGTCCGATCAAGCTCGCCGGCCTGCCCCCGCCACCGGCCCTGCCCGCCGATCCGCCGCGCATCGCGATCGTGACGCCGAGTTACAATCACGCGAGATTTCTCGACGCGACCATCGACAGCGTCCTCGGCCAGAACTATCCGAACCTGCATTACCACGTGCAGGACGGAGGTTCCTCGGACGGCAGCGTCGAACTCCTGAAAAATCGCGGCGATCGCATCAGCTGGCGCAGCGAGCGGGACAACGGGCAATCGGACGCGATCAACCTCGGCTTTGCCGGCGTCGATGGCGACATCATGGCCTATCTGAACAGCGACGATGTCCTGCTGCCGGGGACGCTTGCGACGATCGCCCATTTCTTCCAGACGCGGCCGGACATCGACATCGTCTACGGGCATCGCATCTTCATCGACGGCGACGGCCTGGAGGTGGGCCGCGCGGTGTTTCCGCCGCACGACGGCAAGACGCTGCAATACGCCGACTACATCCCGCAGGAAACCATGTTCTGGCGCCGGCGCGTCTGGCAGGCCATCAAGCCGATCGACGAGAGCTTTCACTACGCGCTGGACTGGGATTTCATCTTGCGCGCGCAGGCGGCCGGATTCAAATTCGCGCGGCTGCCGCGGTTCCTCGCCTGCTTCCGCGTTCACGACCAGCAGAAGACCGCCGCTACCTACGACGTCGGCGTCAAGGAAATGCAGATCCTCCGGTTGCGGTCGCTGGGCTTTGCGCCCACGCAAATCGAAATCCGCCGCGCGATCGCGCCCTATGTCGCGCGCCAGATCGTCTTCCACTGGGGCTACAAATTGGGGCTGCTGAAATACTAGCTTGATTGCAAGACCGGTTTGCAGAGTTGCCACCCTGCCCGACTATCAATAATAGAAATGAAAAGGCGAATGGCATCCTCCGGTCGATCGCCATCTCCGAAAAAAACGAAGGGTAAGGGTTACGCCTATGGAAGCTCAGGTAAGCACCGCACCGGCTCCGGCCGGAAAATGGTCGCCCTCATCGGATGCGAGCGACATCGTCAAGAGCATTCATGCGATGCTGCATCCGCGCAATATCGTTTTGGTCGGTGCAACGGACAAGCCGGGGAACTACGCCGAGCGCATCTGGAACAACCTGATCAAGTACAAATTCGAAGGCGGTCTTTATCCCGTCAACGCCAGGCGCGAAACCATCTGGGGCGTGCCCTGCTACAAGGATTTCGCCAGCCTGCCGGACAAGCCCGACCACGTGCTGGTGCTGGTTCCCGCCCGCTTCGCGGTTCAGGTCATCCGCGACGCGGCCGCGGCCGGCGCGCGCTCGGCGACCATCGTCACTTCCGGCTTCAGCGAATTGCAGGACGAGGACAGCCAGCGGCTCGCCGTGGAATTGCAGCAGGCCATCCGGGAGACCGGCCTTGCGGTCACCGGTCCGAATTGCCTCGGCAATCTCAGCGCCGGCGAAAACATGTTCACCAACATCGACGACCGCATCGTCACCATGGAAGCAGGTCCGGTGGCGATCGCCGGCCAGTCCGGCGCGATCGTGATGGCGATCCGCCAGGCGCTGGAGGATCGCGGCGTCGGCGTCGGCTACATGGTCACCACCGGAAACGAGGCCGGCCTCGAGACGCCGGATCTGATGCGCTATTTCGCCGCCGATCCTCAGGTCCGCGTGATCGTGGTCTACCTGGAGGGCGTGCGCAACACCAGGGTGTTCCGCGAGGCCTGCAAGGCCGCGCGCGCGGCCGGCAAGCCGGTAATCGCGCTCAAGCTCGGGTCCTCCGAGGGCGGACGCGCCGCCGCGATGGCGCACACCGGTGCGCTGGCCGGCTCGATCGAGACGTTCGATGCGATCTCGACCCGGGAAGGCGTGATCCGCGCGCGCGGTCTCGACGAGTTGATCGAAACCACCGAATGTTTCGTTCATGCCGATCCGCCGAAGGGCAACCGCCTCGCGGCAGTCACCTTGTCGGGCGGCAAGCGCGGCCTGTTGATCGACGCCTTCTTTTCGGCCGGCCTGAATTTCGCTCCCCTGAGCAAGAATGCCAGCGACAAGCTTGCAAAGATGCTCGGCCCCGGCTCCATCGTCGGCAATCCGCTCGATGCCGGTTTTGCCGCGGTGGTCGATCCTTCGGTCTACATGCAGTCGATCAAGATCATGATCGACGATCCCGACACCGACATCGTCATCATCGACTCCGAGCTGCCCAAGGCGCCGCACGAACTGCGCGAGAGGAACTTGCGCATCGTCAACGAGATGGCGGGCGCCGCCTCCAAGCCGGTGGTCTATATCAGCGCGATGTCGATCGGCTTCACCGAATTCACCAAGGGCTTGCGCAAGTCGCTGCCGCATATCGCCGTGATGCAGGGCCTGGACCGGGCCGTCGGCGCCATAAAATCGCTGATCGATTACGCCGGCTTGCGCAAGGTGGTGCCGGACATCGTATCGAGCTCCTCTGCTTCCGCGCGCGCGACGCTCGAGAAGACGCTGAAGAACGCCACCGGCGCCGCCCTCGACGAGGTGGCGTCAAAGCAGCTCCTGAAGGCGTACGGCATCCCGGTGTCGAAGGAAGAAATCGTGCGGACGGCCGCGGACGCGGTGAAGGCCGCGAAGAAAATCGGTTTTCCCGTCGTCGCCAAGGTGGTCAGCGCGGAGATCCTGCACAAATCCGACATTGGCGGCGTGGTGCTGAACCTCAACAGCGCCGCCGAGGTCAAAAAGGCGTTCAACGACATCACCGCGCGGGTGAAGAGGCTGAAGGGCAAGCCGAAGCTCGAGGGCATCCTGATCGCGCAGCAGGTCAAGGCCGAGCTCGAGCTTGTGGTGGGCAGCGCGCTCGATGCCGAGATGGGCCCGGTGGTGCTGTTCGGAACCGGGGGCGTCGACATCGAACTGATGAAGGACGTCGCCCTGGCCGGCGCCCCGCTCGACGCGGCCGAGGCCAGGCAATTGATCAGCCGGACCAAGGCCGGCGTGAAGCTGAAAGGCTATCGCGGCAAGCCGGCGCTGCACGAGGCTTCCGCCGTGAAGGCATTGGTCGGCCTGTCCAATCTGATGGCGGACGCCGGCACAAGGATCGCCTCGATCGACGTCAATCCATTCCTGATCAACACCAGGACCGGCGTCGCCGTCGACGCCCTGATCGTGCTCAACAACGAAGCCGCCAAGAGCGCCGCCGGACATTGATGCCGCGGCGAAGCGCCGGCCGAAGCGTGACGTACAAGGGCGCGGCATGGGCCGCACCGCAGAGGTCGGCGGATTTGCAATGATCATCGAAAATCAGGCGATGGTAACCGACGCGGTCATCGAGGCGGTCGGCCGCACCGAGGATCCGCGCCTGCGCGAGATATTGCTGGCGCTGGTGCGGCATCTGCACGGCTTCGTGCGCGAGGTTCGCCTGACCGAACGCGAATTCCAGCAGGCGGCGGGAATCATCGCCGCGATGGGTCAGAAGACGACCGCATCGCACAACGAGGTGGTGCTGATGGCCGGCTCCCTGGGGGTCTCGTCGCTGGTCTGCCTGCTCAACAACGGCAACGACGGCCAGACCGAAACTCAGGCCAATCTGTTGGGGCCGTTCTGGCGTGACGACCAGCCGCCGAGCGTCAGCGGGGATAGTTTGGTGCGCTCGCCAACGCCGGGCGCGGCGCTGATCGTTCGCGTCTCGATCGAGGATGGAAACGGACGTCCGGTCGCCGGGGCCGAAGTCGACGTCTGGCACTCTTCGCCGGAAGGCCTCTATGAGAACCAGGATCCCGCGCAAGCCGAGATGAATTTGCGCGGACGTTTTGTTTCGGATGAAGAGGGGTGTTTCCACTTCCGAAGCGTCAGGCCCGCAGGCTATCCCATTCCCGTGGACGGCCCGGTCGGAGAACTGGTGAAGGCCACCCGTCGCCACAACTGGCGGCCGGCGCACCTGCACTTCATGATCTACAAGCCCGGGTTCAAAACACTGATCTCGCAAATCTATTCGCCTGACGACGAGCACATCGATTCAGACGTGCAGTTCGGCGTGACGCGCGCGCTCATCGGAAATTACGTTCGCCATGACGAGCCCTCGCCCGCGCCGGGTTTCGCGCCGCCCTGGTATTCGCTCGATCAACGTTTTGTCATCGAGCCCGGCGAGGCGAGCCGTCCGGCCGCGCCCATCCGCGCCAAGGCCGCCACCGCGATGCCGCAAGGCCGATAGGCGTCCGGATCGCCGCCGGCCTGTTTTTTAGGCGTATGTCCTAGGCCGAAGGTTGCAAGATATTCTCGCGGGTTGATGATTGGCAAAGCCGCGCCGGAAAGGCTAGGCTCCCGGCCGACCAAGGCATCGAAGAATGCCGGCCATCGAAAAACGTAACCTTGTCTGGGAGGACAGCATGGATAATTCGCGACGATCCTGGCCGATCGATCGGCGTACTATTTTGAAATCGACGGCCGCAATTGCTGCGGTGCAATTTTCAGCCCCCTTCATCGTCAAAGCCCGCGGCGACACCCCGGTCAAGATCGGAATGGTCAATCCGCTTACCGGTGTTCTCTCGGCACTGGCGCAGAGCGAGGTCGACGGCGCAAAATACGCCGAGGCCGAAATCAACAAAAAGGGAGGGATTCTGGGCCGTCAGGTTCAGCTCCTGGTCGAGGACTCGGCCAATGATGTCGGCACCGGCGTGCAGAAGACGCGAAAGCTGATCGACCGCGACCAGGTCAGCGCGATCCTCGGGGACGTTAACTCCGGCATCGCCTATGCGATGTCGCAGGTGACCAACGAGAAGAAGATCTTCCACATCGTGCCGGGCGGCCATACCGATCCGATCACCGGCACCAACTGCAAATGGAATGTGTTCCGGGTCTGCAACACAACGACAATGGATGCCAATGCGGTCACGCCGGAATTGGTAAAGAAGTTCGGCAAGAAGTGGTTCTTCATCACTCCCGATTACGCCTACGGCCATACGCTTCAGGACGCTTTCATCAAAGCGCTGAAAAAGGCCGGCGGGACCTACGAAGGCGACATGCTGCCGATCAACAATACCGACTTCTCCGCCACCCTTATCAAGGCGAAGGCCTACAAGCCGAACGTGCTGCTCAACAACATGGGCGGGCTGACGCAGATCAACTGCATGAAGCAATTCACCCAGTTCGGCATGCAGAAGGAAATGGCGCTCGGCGGAGCGCTGTTCGAATTGGAGAGCATCAAGGCATGTCCACCGGATGCGCAGACCGGCTGGTGGGACATGGAATGGTGGTGGAATCAGCCCAAGGTGCCTGAAGTGGTGAAGTTCGTCGCCGACTACCGCGCCGCGACCAAAAAAACGCCCTCGGCGCGGGACTGGTTCGGGTATGTGTCGATGCATTCGGTGCGGTTGGCGGCAGAGAAAGCCAAATCGCTCGAGGGCCCGAAAATGGCGAAGGCGCTGGAGGATTTCGAGCTGCCGCCGGACGTCGCATTGCAACCGGGCAAGGTGCGTTACCGCGCCGGCGATCACGAGCTGATGCCGAATATCTTCGTCGGCGAAGTGCATCCGGCGAAGTCCGGACCCGACGACGTATTCACCGTTACGACGCCGGTTCCGGGTGACGAGGCCGCAGGTTCGGTCGCCGATACCGGCTGCAAGATGGCGGAGCCGAGCTGAAGAAGAAGCTGAGTGATTTCAGCCAGCCACGATTCCTTCGGATCTGCAAGGATCCGGAGGAGATCGGGATGGTCTGGACTGAAATCACTCGCCACCAGTGCAGTTGCCTGGGCGCTCGTCGCTCACACCCGCATCCTCACGAGACGGACCGCAAGAGCTTGAACTCCTACACAATCATTACGAGTCGGACACCGAATGAGCCGGAAACCGACTCGCCGACAATTGCGGCGGGGCCCATTGGCCCACAGGAGCGCGGATGACGCAGGTCATATTGTTCAACGTCACCAATGGACTCATCATTGGCGCCTTTTACGTGCTGATGGCGCTCGGCCTGTCGCTGATCCTCAACCTCAGCAACGTCATCAATTTTGCTCACGGCAATTTCCTGGCGCTCGGCGGCTACCTCGCCTACTCCTTGACGCCGACGCTGGGTTACTGGGGTGCGCTGCTGGTCGCGCCGCTGCTTACCGCGCTGATCGGCCTCGCCGTCGAGCGCCTGATGATCCGCCGCGTCTATAACCGCGATCCGGTCTACAGCCTGCTGCTCACGTTCGGATTTGCTTTCGTGATGCAGGACATCGCGCGTTACGTATGGGGCCCCAACGGCCTGCCGCTGGGTTTGCCCGATTTTCTGTCCCAGCCGATCAGCGCCGAGCTGTTCTTCGTCACCTGGTATCGCGTCTTCATGGTGTTCGTCGTCATCGTCGTCGTGGTCGGACTGTTTGCATTCCTGCGCTACACGCGGGTCGGCGTGCGCATTCGGGCGGGCACGCTCGACCTTGAAACGGTGGCCTCGCTGGGCGTCAATATCAGCTTTCTGCGGACGTTCAATTTCGCCCTCGGCTGCCTGCTCGCCGGCTTGAGCGGGGTGCTCGCCGCCGGGCAGATCGGCCTCAATCCCAACATGGGTGACGACCTGCTGATGCCGAGTTTCATCGCCATCATCGTCGGCGGCGTCGGGAGCCTGATCGGCACGCTGTTCGGCGGCCTCCTGATCGGGATGGCGGCGGCCCTGACCACCGTGTTTTTCCCGTCCGCGAGCGAAGCGGTGATCTATGCGATCATGATGATCGTGCTGCTGGTTCGGCCACGCGGCTTGATGGGTGAGGAAGGAATGATGTCATGAGTACCGACGTCGCGACCGCGGCCGTGCCATCGGTGCATGAGCCGGCCGTTCCACGCTGGGCCAGACTGCTCGTCATCTGGGGGCTTCTGATTGCGGCTCCATTCTGGCTGCCGTTGCTCGGCGGCTACACCGCGCTTGCCGGCCGCGTGCTGGTGTTCGGTCTGGCCGCGATGGGGCTGAACCTGCTGCTCGGGTTCACCGGCGTATTGAGCTTCGGGCACGCCGCCTATTTCGGCCTTGGCGCCTATGGCGCCGGCCTGACCCTGCGCTATCTCGTGCACAGTACGCCGCTCGCCATGATCGCGGGGACGCTGCTCGGCGGATTGGCGGGCACCCTGTTCGGCTTATTGATCGTACGCCGCCGCGGCGTCTACTTCGCGATGTGCACGATCGCCTTCGGCCAGCTATGGTACTATCTCGCCTATAGCTGGAACGACTTCACCGGCGGCTTCGACGGCTTGCGCGATTTCCATCGCGAGCCGATCGGGTTCGGGCCGCTGACGCTCGACATCTCTGCGGGCGGGCCTCAATTCTATTATTTCCTGCTGGCTGTCTTCGCGATCGCCGTAGGCCTGCTCGGCCTGCTGGTCCGTTCTCCGTTCGGCCATACCTTGCGGGCAATCCGCGAGAACGAGCGCCGCGCGCGCTTTCTGGCGATCCCGGTCGAACGCCAGATCTGGCTCTCGTTCTCGATCTCCTGTTTCTTTACCGCGCTTGCCGGCACGCTCTACGCCCTGCTCAACAACTTTGCCGATCCCCTGGCGCTGCATTACTCGCTGTCCGGCTATTTCGTCGTCATGTGCGTGATGGGGGGCATGCGGACGTTTTGGGGACCGCTGCTGGGCGCCACCGTGTTCGTCGTGCTGCAGGACTATATATCGTCGATGACCGTGAACTGGATGTCTTTCGTGGGCGCGATCTTCGTGCTGGTCGTGCTGTTCTTTCCGCGCGGCCTGCTCGGCATGCGACGCCAGCGCGGTGAGGCCTGACCATGCTCGAGGTTCGCAACGTCACCAAGCGATTTGGCAATCTGGTCGCCGTGAAGGACGTGTCGATGTCCGTCAAAAGCGGCGAGCTGCGGGCCATCATCGGCCCAAACGGGGCAGGCAAGACGACCTTCTTCAATATGATCAGCGGCTATTTTGCCCCGACCAAGGGCTCGATCCTGTTCGATGGAAAAGACGTGACGCAGATTCCGGCGCACCAGCGGGTCGGACTCGGTATGGGGCGAACCTTCCAGATCACGGAGATCTTTCCCGAACTGACCGTGCAAGAGAACCTGCTCACGGCGGCCGAGGTGGCGGCGGGACAGACTTTGAACATGGTGCCGGGCCGCGCCGCTACGAAGGTCGCCAGCGACGTCGCAGCCGAAATGATGGCGCTGGTGGGGCTCACCGCCAAGGCCGATCGGCTGGTCGGCGAACTCCCGCATGGCGATCAGCGGACGGCGGAGATCGGGATGGCGCTCGCGCAGCGACCGCGGCTGCTGCTGCTCGATGAGCCGACCGCCGGCATGGGCGATCAGGAAACCTACGAAATCACCGCCTTGATTCGCCGCCTGCATCGCGAAAGCAAATACACGATCGTACTGATCGAGCACGACATGCGAGTGGTCTTTCACCTGGCCGACTACATCACCGTGCTCGACCAGGGCAATCTGCTGACCGAAGGGACGCCGAAGGAGATCGCGGCGTCGGAGGCGGTGCAGGCAGCCTATCTCGGGGGAACCGGATGACACCGCTCAAGGCCACGGGGCCGCAAACGATTTGCGGCAAGAGCCACATCCTGCGGGGCCTGGGCTCGCCGGTAAGCGAGGGCGAGATCGTCACGCGCCTCGGCCGCAATGGCGCCGGCAAGACGACATCGCTCCGCAGCATCATGGGCCGCGCCGAAGTGGCCGCTCAGGCCGCCTATCCGGGCAATGCCGCATGACCGCAGCCCTGACAGCCGAAGGCCTCCACACCTATTACGGCAAGAGCCACATCCTGCATGGCGTCAACCTCAGCGTTGCCGAGGGCAAGATCACCGCGCTATTGGGACGCAATGGCGCAGGCAAGACCACGACGCTGCGAAGCCTGATGGGCCTGACCCCGCCGCGCGAGGGGAAGATCACGATCTTCGGCGAGGACACGACGCGCTGGCCGACCTTCCGCGTCGCCGCAGCGGGGGTGGGTTTTGTGCCCGAGGGCCGCCGCATCTTCGCCAATCTCAGCGTCGAGGAAAATCTCATGGTTCCGCTCGAACGCGAAGGGCCGTGGACCATCGAGCGAATCTACAAGCTGTTTCCGCGGCTCGCGGAGCGTAAGTCCAATCGCGGCCGTCAGCTGTCCGGCGGCGAGCAGGAGATGCTGTCGATCGGCCGCGCCCTGCTCTTGAACCCGAGACTGCTCATTCTCGACGAACCTTCGCAGGGCCTGGCGCCGCTGATCGTGCGCGAAGTGTTCCGCATCGTCCAGCAGATGAAGGACGAAGGCATCTCGGTTCTGCTGGTCGAACAGAATGCGCGGATGAGCCTGGAAATCGCCGACGACGCCTATGTGCTCGACGACGGCATCGTGGTCTATTCGGGAGCGGCCCGGGAACTCGCCGCCGACGAGGCGCGGGTCCGAGCACTCGCTGGCGCCAGCGCCGAGGAATGGACCTGACCTGAGGCGATTGCGTGGCCAGCAATGGCTGCTCACTGATCGCCGGTGCGTCTCCTCCCTCCCTCCGCGAAGCGGTGGGGCGGGGGTGGGGGGTCTCTCCGCACATTCTCGCTCTCATGGTGGCACCAAATCTGCTGAAGGTCCCCCCGACCCCTCCCCGCCACGCGCTTGGCGCGTGGGTGTAGGGGAGAGGGGCCCGCGAGGCATCCGCCTTTCGCTCGCCCGCCTTTGCCCGTACAATCGGGAGATGGCGAAGAGCAACCTCATGATCGGTTCCGTGACGCTGGCGGTGATCGCCGCGGCGTTCGCCGGCGTGCTCGGCTTCAAGAAAATCCACGCGCTGCGGCAGCAAATCCCGCTTCGCATCGTGTTCGAAGGCTCCGCCAGCGGGCTTCGCAAGGGCGGCAACGTGAACTTCGATGGGGTTCAGATTGGAGTGATAAAGTCGCTCAAGCTGGACAACCCTCGCAGAATTGTCGCCCTCGTCATGGTGGATAGCGGCGCGCCGATCCGCAAGGACACGGTCGTCGGCGTGGAATTCCAGGGGCTGACCGGCGTGGCGGCGATATCGCTGACCGGCGGCGCGCCTGCCGCGGCCCCGGTGCCGCTGGACGAGGACGGCATTCCGATCCTCACCGCCGACCTCAGCGAGATCGAGTCGATCCGCGATTCCCTGCACAATGTCGACCGCCTCCTCGTCGGCAACCAGGCGCAGGTGAAGGATGCGCTGCTGAATTTCGAGACCTATACGGCGTCGCTGGCGAGCAAGGGCGACGCGATCGACGGCATCATGCGCAAGACCGACGACGCGTTTGCGAACATCGACCGCGCCATGAACAAGATGGACAACGTCGTGCCGGGCCTGACCAACGGCAAGGCTGATGAATTGTTCGAGAAGGTGAAGTCGATCCGCGAACTGGCCGAGAGCTTCAACAAGAAGTCCGCCACCGTGATGGAGGAAGGCCACCGCTCGCTGCTCGATATCAGCCAGGCGGCCGTCAACGTGACCCGCAAGTTCGATCCGCAAGCCGTGAGCGGCGGCAATCCGCCCCCGCCAAGAAGGCCGGGCCGAAAGCGGCATTGAAGCCCGCTTGCGGCGGTTCCATTCCCGGACCGAGACGCGGGAACTCAAGGGAGCGACGGGGCGGCGCGCGGTTCCGCGCTGCGGTCTCAAAAGCGACGCGATCACGTCGCGTTAATCGATTCAGGCGCTTCGAGAATCAATAATTTAATCCGGCCACGGAACAAAAGTTCCACGGCGGAATTGTTGCTTTCATGCCCGTTCGCTGGGGGCTAGAGATTTGTAATAGCTCAGGTATTTCGCTTGCTTCGAAATCGTTCGCACGATTTTATCGTGTGAAAATAATTCGACCCGTACGTGCGCGAACGCGAACGCGCCATTGCTGCTTGAGGGGAACTCCATGAGTGATCTCGGCTCTGCCGCTCCATCCACCCGGCGTCGCACGGCCAAGCCAAAGCCGCACACCAACGGAAAGCCGGACCCTTCGCAGGAATTGCTGCACGCGCTGCAGGCGATGCGAAGCGGAGACTTCTCGGTACGAATGACCGGCGACCATCTCGGCATCGAGGGCAAGATCGCCGACACCTTCAATGAAATCGTCGCCGCCAATCAGCGCATGGCGCAGCAGCTCGAGCGGGTCGGCCAGGTCGTCGGCCGCGAAGGCAAGACCCGCCAGCGCGTCAAGTTCGGGCTTGCCAGCGGCTCGTGGGCCGACATGGAAGGATCCGTCAACACCCTGATCGACGACCTGCTCTGGCCGACGCGCGAAGTGACGCGCGCGGTTGCCGCGGTCGCGCAGGGCGACCTGTTGCAAACCGTCCAGCTCGACGTCGACGGCCGCCCGCTGGGCGGCGAATTTTTGCAGTCGGCCACCATTGTCAACACCATGATCAAGCAGCTCAGCGTGTTCACCTCCGAGGTGACGCGCGTGGCGCGCGAAGTCGGCACCGAAGGCAAACTCGGCGGTCAGGCCCAGGTCCCCGAAGTGACCGGCGTCTGGAAGGATTTGACCGAGAGCGTCAACTCCATGGCCAACAACCTCACCGGCCAGGTCCGCAACATCGCCGAAGTCACCATCGCGGTCGCCAACGGCGACCTCTCGAAGAAGATCACGGTCGACGTCCGCGGCGAAATCCTGCAGCTGAAGGAAGCCATCAACACCATGGTGGACCAGCTGCGCTCGTTCGCCTCCGAAGTCACCCGCGTCGCCCGCGAGGTCGGCACCGACGGCAAGCTCGGCGGTCAGGCGATCGTGCCCGGCGTCGCCGGCACCTGGAAGGACCTCACCGACTCCGTCAACGCGATGTGCGGCAACCTCACCGCGCAGGTGCGCAATATCGCCAACGTCACCACCGCCGTGGCGCGCGGCGACCTCTCGCGCAAGATCACGGTGGACGTGCGCGGCGAAATCCTGGAACTGAAGGACACCATCAACACGATGGTCGACCAGCTCAATTCATTCGCCTCGGAAGTGACCCGCGTCGCGCGTGAAGTCGGCACCGAAGGCAAGCTCGGCGGTCAGGCCCAGGTCCCCGGCGTCGCCGGCACCTGGAAGGACCTCACCGACAACGTCAACTTCATGGCGTCGAACCTCACCGCGCAGGTCCGCAACATCGCCGACGTCGCGACCGCGATCGCCGGCGGCGATCTTTCCAAGAAGATCACCGTGAACGTGTCGGGCGAAATCCTGCAGCTGAAGGAAACGCTCAACACCATGGTGGATCAGCTCAACGCCTTCGCCGGCGAGGTGACGCGCGTCGCGCGCGAGGTCGGCACCGAAGGCCGGCTGGGCGGCCAGGCCAACGTGCTCGGCGTCGCCGGCACCTGGAAGGACCTGACCGAGAGCGTCAACTCGATGGCCAGCAATCTGACGGCGCAGGTCCGCAACATCGCGGAAGTGACCACCGCGGTCGCCAATGGCGACCTTTCCAAGAAGATCACGGTGGACGTCCGCGGCGAGATTCTGGAGTTGAAAGACACCATCAACACCATGGTCGACCAGCTCAACGCGTTTGCCGGCGAAGTCACGCGCGTGGCGCGCGAGGTCGGCACCGAAGGCAAGCTCGGAGGCCAGGCGCTGGTGCGCGGCGTCGCCGGCACCTGGAAGGATCTCACCGACAGCGTCAACTCGATGGCCTCCAACCTGACCGGCCAGGTCCGCAACATCGCCGAAGTCGCAACCGCGGTGGCCAAGGGCGACCTGTCCAAGAAGATCACGGTGAACGTGTCGGGCGAAATCCTGCAGCTGAAGGAAACGCTCAACACCATGGTCGACCAGCTCAACGCCTTCGCCGGCGAGGTGACCCGCGTGGCGCGCGAGGTCGGCACCGACGGCAAGCTCGGCGGCCAGGCCGAAGTGCCCGGCGTCGCCGGCACCTGGAAGGACTTGACCGACAGCGTCAACTCGATGGCCGGCAACCTGACGGCACAGGTCCGCAACATCGCCGAAGTCGCGACCGCGATCGCCGGCGGCGACCTCTCCCGCAAGATCACGGTCGACGTCCGCGGCGAGATCCTGCAGCTGAAAGAGACCCTCAATACCATGGTCGACCAGCTCAACCGCTTCGCCGGCGAAGTGACGCGCGTGGCGCGCGAGGTCGGCACCGAAGGCCGCCTCGGCGGCCAGGCCAACGTGCCCGGCGTCGCCGGCACCTGGAAGGACCTCACCGACAGCGTCAACTCGATGGCGGGCAACCTCACCGCGCAGGTCCGCAACATCGCCGAAGTCACCACGGCGGTCGCGCGCGGCGACCTGTCGCGCAAGATCACCGTCGACGTGAAAGGCGAAATCCTCGAGCTGAAAAACACCATCAACACCATGGTCGACCAGCTCAACGCCTTTGCTTCCGAGGTGACCCGCGTGGCGCGCGAGGTCGGCACCGAGGGCAAGCTCGGCGGCCAGGCCCAGGTGCCCGAGGTCGCCGGCACCTGGAAGGACCTCACCGACAACGTCAACTTCATGGCGTCGAACCTCACCGCGCAGGTCCGCAACATCGCCGAGGTCGCCACCGCGATCGCCGGCGGCGATCTGTCGAAGAAGATCACGGTCGACGTGCGCGGCGAAATCCTGCTGCTCAAGGACACCCTGAATACGATGGTCGAGCAGCTGCGCTCCTTCGCCGCCGAGGTGACGCGCGTCGCGCGCGAAGTCGGCACCGAGGGCCGGTTGGGCGGTCAGGCCGTGGTGCCCGGCGTCGGCGGCACCTGGAAGGACCTGACGGACAACGTCAACCTGCTGGCGGCCAACCTGACGACGCAGGTCCGCAACATCGCCGAAGTCACCACCGCGGTGGCGCGCGGCGACCTCTCGCGCAAGATCACCGTCGACGTCAAGGGCGAGATTCTCGAACTCAAGAACACCATCAACACCATGGTGGATCAATTGAACGCCTTCGCCGGCGAGGTGACGCGCGTCGCGCGCGAAGTCGGCACCGAGGGCAAGCTCGGCGGCCAGGCCCAGGTGCCCGGCGTCGCCGGGACCTGGAAGGACCTGACCGACACCGTGAACTTCATGGCGGCCAACCTGACCGAGCAGGTGCGCGGCATCGTCAAGGTGGTGACCGCCGTCGCGAATGGCGATTTGAAGCAAAATCTGACCGTGAAGTCGAAGGGCGAAGTCGCAGCCCTCGCCGACACCATCAACAACATGACCGAAACGCTGGCGACGTTCGCCGATCAGGTCACCAGCGTGGCGCGCGAGGTCGGCGTCGAGGGCCGCCTCGGCGGCCAGGCCAACGTGCCGGGTGCTGCCGGCACCTGGAAGGATCTGACCGGCAACGTCAACCTGCTCGCGGCCAACCTCACCTCGCAGGTGCGCGCGATCGCGGAAGTTGCGACCGCGGTGACAAAAGGCGACCTGACCCGCTCGATCCAGGTCGACGCCAGGGGTGAGGTCGCGGAGCTGAAAGACAACATCAATACGATGATCGGCAATCTGCGGCTCACGACCGACGTCAATACCGAGCAGGACTGGCTGAAGACCAACCTCGCCAAATTCACCAACATGCTGCAGGGCCAGCGCGACCTCACCACGGTCGGCCGGCTGCTGCTGACCGAACTGACGCCGCTGGTGAACGCCCATATGGGCGTGATCTACCAGGTCGAGAACGAGGACAGCCCGCAGTTGCGCCTGCTTTCGGCCTACGCCGGCGACAGCGTCAGCCCGCATCAGCCGAACGTGCAATTCGGCGAGGGCCTGATCGGGCAATGCGCGATGGACAAGCGCCAGCGCCTGGTATCGGACATCCCGAATGATGCGGCCCCGATCAGTTCGGCGCTGTTGCGGGTGGCGCCGAAGAATCTCGTGGTGCTCCCGGTGCTGTTCGAGAACCAGGTCAAGGCGGTGATCGAGCTGGCCTCGGTCAGCGCCTTCACGACGTCGCAAATGACCTTCCTCGAGCAGCTCACCGACTCGATCGGCATCGTGCTCAACTCGATCGAGGCCACGATGCAGACCGAAGGCCTGCTGAAGCAATCGCAGCAGCTCGCCGGCGAATTGCAGACGCAGCAGAAGGAGCTGCAGCAGACCAACGAGCAGCTCGAGCAGAAGGCGCAGCAGCTTGCCGAGCGCAACGTCGAGGTGGAGCGCAAGAACCAGGAAATCGAGCAGGCAAGGCGCGCGCTGGAGGAGAAGGCGACCGAACTTTCGCTGACCTCGAAGTACAAGTCGGAATTCTTGGCCAACATGTCGCACGAGCTGCGCACGCCGCTCAACAGCATCCTGATCCTGGGCCAGCAGCTCACCGAGAACCCCGATGGCAATCTGACCCACAAGCAGGTCGAATTCGCGCGCACCATCCATGGCGCGGGCACCGATCTTCTGAACCTGATCAGCGACATCCTCGACCTCTCCAAGATCGAGTTCGGGAACCGTAACGGTGGATGCGGAGGAAATCCTGACCGCCAACCTGCTGGAAACCGTGGGGCGCCCGTTCCGGCACGAAGCGGAAAACCGCCAGCTGTCGTTCAACATCGAGGTCGATCCGAATCTCGGACGCAGCATCGTCACGGACTCCAAACGCCTGCAGCAGGTGCTGAAGAACCTGCTGTCGAACGCCTTCAAGTTCACCGCCGAAGGCGGCGTGCGCCTCAGCGTCTCGGCGGCGCTTGGCGGCTGGAGCGCCGAACATCCCCTGCTCAACCATTCGCCGGCCGTGATCGCCTTCGAGGTGTCCGACACCGGTATCGGCATCCCCCTGGAAAAGCAGAAGCTGATCTTCGAGGCGTTTCAACAGGCCGACGCCGGCACCAGCCGGAAATATGGCGGCACCGGCCTCGGCCTCGCCATCAGCCGCGAGCTCGCGAGCCTGCTGGGCGGTGAAATTCATCTGCAGAGCACGCCCGGCAAGGGCAGCACCTTCGTTCTCTATCTGCCGCTGAAATATTCGGGACCGACGGTCGCGCCGCGGGTCAGCGCTTCCTCGCAATACAGCGTTGCCCCGGCGCTGCCGGCCGCAGCCCAGGAGCGCGTCATCGAGCAGCTTCCGGACGACCGGCTCGATCTCGAACCCGGCGACACCATTCTCCTCATTGTCGAGGACGATCCGCATTATGCGCGCGTGCTGGTCGATCTCGCCCGCGACAAGGGTTTCAAGGTCCTGGTCGCGGCCCGGGGCTCCGAGGCGCTGGATCTTGCCAAACAATTCCAGCCCAGCGCGGTCTCGCTCGACGTCTTCCTGCCCGACATGCTCGGCTGGACGGTGCTGAGCCAGCTCAAGCACAGTCCGCTGACGCGGCACATCCCGGTCCAGATCATCACGCTCGACGAAGACCGTCAGCACGCGCTGGCGCGCGGCGCCTTCGCCTTCGTCAACAAGCCGACCACGACCGAAGGGGTGAGCGCGGCGCTGTCCCAGATCAAGGAATACGCCAAGCCTCGCCGCAAGCGCCTGCTGATCGTGGAGGACAATGCGGCGGAACAGATGAGCATCAGGGAGCTGCTGGGCCACGACGATATCGAGATCGTCACCACCGGCACCGGCGCCGAGGCGCTTTCCACCCTGCGCGAGAATCCCTGCGACTGCGTCGTCCTCGATCTGCGGTTGCCCGACATGAGCGGCTTCGAGGTGCTGGATTCGATCCGCAACGACGATTCGCTGTCCAATGTTCCCGTCGTCGTATTCACCGGCCGCGAGCTTTCGGTCGAGGAAGACGCCGAACTGCACACGATGGCGCGCAGTATCGTGGTGAAAGGCGTGGAATTGCCCGAACGCCTGCTCGATGAAACGTCGCTGTTTCTGCACCGTGTGATCACGGAATTGCCGATCGAGAAGCAGCGAATGCTCGAGAAGCTCAACAGTTCCGACGAGGACCTCGTGGGCCGGACCGCGCTGTTGGTGGATGACGATGCCCGCAACATCTTCGCGCTTTCCAGCGTCCTGGAGCGGCGCGGCATGAAGGTGCTCACGGCCACGACCGGTAGCGAGGCGGTCGCGCTGGTGGGGTCGAACCCGGAGATCGCGATTGTCCTGATGGACATCATGATGCCGCAGATGGACGGCTATCAGACCATTGGCGTCATCCGGGAAAACCCGGCGTTCCGGAGGCTTCCCATCATCGCGCTCACCGCCAAGGCCATGAAGGGCGACCGCGAGAAATGCCTGGAGGCCGGCGCCTCCGACTATCTCGCAAAGCCGGTCAATACCGAACAGTTGCTCCTCGCCATCCGTATGTGGCTACATCGCTGATTGGCACGCCCGATGATGAACCATGAAAAGGTAAACATCCTTCTGGTCGACGATCAGCCGGCCAAGCTGCTCGCCTATGAGGTCATTCTGAAGGAGCTCGGCGAAAACCTCGTGGTCGCGACTTCCGGGAGGGAAGCGCTCGAATTCCTGCTCAAGAACGAGGTTGCGGTCATTCTGGTCGACGTCTGCATGCCGGAGCTGGACGGGTTTGAACTGGCGGCGATGATCCGCGAGCATCCCCGCTTCCAGAAGACCGCGATGATCTTCATCTCGGCCATTCAGGTCAGCGATATCGACCGGCTTCGCGGCTACGAGATGGGCGCGGTCGACTACGTTCCGGTGCCGGTGATTCCGGAAGTGTTGCGCGCCAAGATCAGGGTGTTCGCCGAGCTCTATCGCAAGACCCGGCAGCTCGAGCGGTTCAATGCCGAACTCGAGGATCGCGTTCGCGCGCGCACTGCGGAACTGGAACAATCGACCGCGAGACTGCTCGAAAGCGAACAGCGCCGCAGCCTGGCGCTTGCCGCCGGCAGAATGGGCTCCTGGGACTGGGACTGGACCAACGGGGACTGGATGTGGGACGAGGGCCAGTTCCATATTTTCGGAGTCGACCCAAAAACCTTCGTGGTGACGACGGTAAATATCGAGGCGTTGCTGCATCCCGACGATGTCGATGAGCTGCGCAAGGCCATCG
Organism: uncultured Alphaproteobacteria bacterium; assembly: GCA_963721275.1. GTDB lineage: Bacteria > Pseudomonadota > Alphaproteobacteria > Rhizobiales > Xanthobacteraceae > Bradyrhizobium. The sequence continues at coordinate 445,149 of CAVRIQ010000004.1, forward strand.
CTCTGCTGGGCAAGGGTGAACGATCCTATGAAGCGGAGTTCCGGGTCAACCGTGCGGACGGCGAAGTCCGCTGGTGCGTCGGCACGGCGGCGGCGACCGTCGACAAGGCCGGCCGCGTGGTGCGCGTCAGCGGGGTCACCGTCGACATCACCGAACGCAAGCGCGCCGAGGAGCGCCAGAATCTGCTGGCCCGGGAAGTCGACCACCGCGCCAAGAATGCGCTCGCGCTGGCGCAGTCCATTGTCCGGCTGACCCGGGGCGAGACCGTCAAGGCCTATATCCAGGCCGTGGAGGGGCGGATCAGCGCGCTGGCGCGCGTGCACACCATTCTTTCGCTATCGAGCTGGCAGGGCGCGGAAATCGGAAAGCTGGTGGACGAAGAGCTCGCGCCCTATGCGACCGGCGATCAGATCACGTTCCGCGGCACCGATATTCAGCTGCAGCCCGCGACTGCGCAAACGCTGGCGCTGGCTCTGCACGAGCTCGTGACCAATTCGGCGAAGTACGGCGCCCTGTCCACGGTGGCCGGCCGCCTTTCCCTCAACTGGGGAATCCAGGAAGACGTTCTGCAGATGGTGTGGGAAGAGCGAAACGGCCCGCTTGTCGAAAAGCCGGCATCGCGCGGCTTCGGAACCCGAAGCGTGATCGCCTCCATCGAGTTGCAGCTCGGCGGACAGGCCGAATTCGACTGGCGCTCCGAAGGCCTGATCTGCCGGTTGTCGGTGCCGCTGACGCCGGACATCGCCACGCGGCAGTTCAACAGCCGCCCCGGCCTTGCCATCAACGGCAATCGGCTGAGCTAGAGTACGATAGTTTTTGGTTGCATCAGAGCTCGCCCAAGTTCGGTTCCCTCGCCCCGCTTGCGGGGAGAGAGAAGTCGTCGAGGCAACCGGCTGAGCTGGCGTGCAAGATCCCGCGAAATTGGAATCAGTGGCTGATCATCCCCGGCCGGCCCGGTCGGAAAGCCCTTGCCGCCGCTGCCGGTTTGCTTGAGAGCCGCAAGGGCATGGTCGAGCGGCAGCCGCCGCCCGGTCCATGCGACGCCTTGTATTCGCCGGCCGTCTTTGCGGGCATCGCCGAGCCCCGCCATTTCCAAAAGCGCCAGCAAGCCAGAACCGGCTCTCGCTCAATGGCTTAGAAATTGCTCGCGGACGATTCGTTCGGGATGCCGTCGATCGGGCATTCGTCAGTCCCTGCGGTCGAGCGGGTCATCGCCTCGACCATCTCGCGCGTTCCTTCCGGGTCGGCGATCCAGTTCTTGTAGAAATCGTAGGGGCAGGCCGCGACGCCGCGCGCGCTTTCGCCGGAATTGATCATGCCGGTATAGCCGCGATGGACCAGCTTGTAGAGGTGGTTCTGTGACTGGCCGGTGCGGCGCACATCGCGGATCAGACTCTTCGACAGCTGGGCATACTGGATGCCGTATTCCTCCTCGCCGGTCTCGCCCAGGGTGCGGCCGTCGAAGCCGATGATCGCGGAGTGACCGAAGTAGGAATAGACACCGTCAAAGCCGGCGGCATTGGCGACCGCGACATAAACGTTGTTGGCCCAGGCCATCGCCTTGGAAATGAGGATCTGCTGTTCCTTGGCCGGATACATGTAGCCCTGACAGCGCACGATCAGCTCGGCACCCTTCATGGCACAGTCACGCCAGATTTCCGGAAAGTTGCCGTCGTCGCAGATGATCAGGCTGACCTTCAGGCCTTTCGGACCTTCGGAAACATAGGTGCAATTGCCGGGATACCAGCCTTCGATCGGCACCCACGGCATGATCTTGCGGTATTTCTGGACGATCTCGCCCCTGTCGTTCATCAGGATCAAGGTGTTGTACGGCGCCTTGTGCGGGTGCTCCTCGTGGCGCTCGCCGGTGAGCGAGAATACGCCCCAGACCTTGGCCTTGCGGCAGGCTTCGGCGAAGATGTCGGTCTCGGGACCCGGGACCGATGAGGCGGTCTCGTACATCTCTTTCGAGTCATACATGATGCCGTGGGTAGAATATTCCGGGAAGACCACCAGATCCATGCCCGGCAGGCCGGTCTTCATTCCCACCACCATATCGGCGATCTTGCGGGCGTTATCGAGCACCTCGGCCTTGGTGTGCAGGCGCGGCATTTTGTAGTTAACGACGGCTACGCCGACTGTGTCGTTGCTGCTGGAAATGTCACCATGAAGCATGGGTATCGGCTCCTGTTTTGGTTGAGTTTGCCGTCGATCGAACGGCCATGTGACGGTGGACGAGGTTGTGGGTTGGCGTATCGATCGTTCCAGGCGCCGCGATGTGGCCGCTTCCGGCGATCACGAAGGATCGTGAGGCATCAGTGGCTGATCATCCACGGCCGCGCGGTCGGAAAGCTCTTGCCGCCGCTCCGGGTTTTCCTGACGAGGCGAGAAGGCCTGGTCGAGCAACAGCCGCAGCCCGGTCCGTGCGATGCCTTGTATTCGCCGATCGTCTTGGGCGCGTTGGCCGAGCGCTCATTGGTGGCGTGGGCCTTGCGCTGGTTCGTGGGCATGCAGAAGAAATTCGGCGCGGTCAGGATGACCCGCGGCGATTCGCCCGCGCATTGCGGGCAGTCCTGCGGCTCGTCGCATTCCGACATCGGCCGCATGTCGGTAAACGGGCCGCAATCGTCGCAGAGATACTCGTAGACCGGCATTTTGTCTTCCCTTGCGCAAAAGCTTCGTAATGTTGTTCACGACGGCGGATGCGGGGCGGAAGGTACGCGCCGTCCCGCACCCCGTCGCGCAGGGATCACTTGTCGGGCGAGAGCGACACGTCGAGACCACCCTTGATATGCTTGATCGGCCCGGCCGACGACGGCATGATGTCGAAGTCGAAAATTTCCGTCGGCAAATACAGCGTCGCGCAGGCGTTCGGAACGTCCACGACGCCGCTGATGTGCCCCTGCACCGGAGCGACGCCCAGAATCGTGTAGGCTTGAGCGCCTGAATAGCCGAACTTCTTCAGGTACTCGATCGCGTTCAGGCAGGCCTGCCGGTAGGCGATGTGGACGTCGAGGTAGTGCTGCTTGCCCTGCTCGTCGACCGAGATGCCCTCGAAGATCAGATAGTCCTTGTAGTTCGGCGTGATCGGCGACGGCTTGAATATCGGATTCTTGATGCCGTATTTCGACACGCCGTCCTTGATGATGTCGACCTTGATGTGCAGCCAGCCGGCCATCTCGATCGCGCCGCAGAAGGTGATTTCGCCGTCGCCCTGGCTGAAGTGCAGATCGCCCATGGAAAGACCGCCGCCGGGCACGTAGACCGGGAAGTAGATCTTCGAGCCGCGCGACAGATCCTTGATGTCGCAGTTGCCGCCGTGTTCGCGCGGCGGAACCGTGCGGGCGCCTTCGGCGCCGATTTTCGCCTTGGCGTCTCCTTTGGCGCGACCGGCGTGGGTCGTCGGCGCGAAAGGCGGGTTGGCGAGTCCGGGCACGCGGGTCGGATTGGTCGCGATCAGCGCGGCCTCGCGCTCGTTCCAGGTCGCCAGCATTTTCGGATCGGGCAGGCAGCCGATCAGGCCGGGATGGACCAGGCCCGCAAAGTTCACCCCGGGAACATGACGGGACGACGTGTAGAGACCCTTGATGTCCCAGATCGACTTCTGCGCCAGCGGAAAATGCTCGGTCAGGAAGCCGCCGCCGTTCTGCTTGGAGAAGAAGCCGTTGAAACCCCACAAGCTCTCCTTCTTCGGTCCGATGTCGAGCAGATCGACCACCAGGAGATCGCCGGGCTCGGCGCCCTTGACGCCGATCGGGCCGGACAGGAAATGCACGATCGACAGATCGATGTCGCGCACGTCGTCGGCAGAATCGTTGTTCTTGATGAAGCCACCGGTCCAGTCGTAGGTCTCGACGATGAAATCGTCGCCCGGATTGACCCATGCCACTATCGGCACGTCAGGATGCCAGCGATTGTGGATCATGTCGTTATCGTAGGCCGACTGCGTGAGATCGACCTTGATCAGTGTCTCTGGCATCAAAAAGCTCCCCTGTTTACAAGCCAAATTGCGGTTACACGGACAGATATTTCGAGACCTGCGCGGCATCGACGGTGTCGCGCTTGTCGTCGCGCACGATCTCGCCGTTCTCGATGACCAGCACGCGGTCGGCGATATCGAGCGCGAAGCTCAGGACCTGCTCGGAGACCACGATCGACAATCCGCGCTCGTCGCGAATGCGTTTCAGGGTGCGGGCCATGTCCTTGATGATCGAGGGCTGGATGCCCTCGGTGGGCTCGTCCAGCAGCAGCACCTTCGGCTTGGTGACGAGCGCGCGCGCGATCGCGAGCTGCTGCTGCTGCCCGCCGGACAGGTTGCCGCCGCGGCGGTTCTTCATTTCCAGCAGCACCGGAAACAGCTCGTAGATGCTGCCCGGCACCTCGGTCTCGCCGGATACGACGAGGCCGGTCTCGATGTTCTCCTTTACCGTCATGGTGGAGAAGATCATCCGGCCCTGCGGCACATAGGCGAGGCCCCTGGCGACGCGCTCGTAGCTCTTCAGGGTGGAAAGCTCGGCGCCGTCCATCGACACCGAACCGCTTTTGGTCGGAACGATCCCCATCAGCGACTTCATCAGCGTGGTCTTGCCCATGCCGTTGCGGCCCATGATCGCCACGATCTCGTTTGCCGCAACCGAGACGTTGAGACCGTGCAGGACTTCGCTCTGGCCGTAGGCGACGTGCAGATCGGAGATTGCCAGCATTGAAGCGTTCCTTATCCTTCGCAGCACATGATCTTGTCCGAAAGCCGGACCCCACTTTTCGGGATCATGCGCTAATGTCCGAGATAGACCTCGATGACCTTGGGATCGTTCTTGACGTGATCCATCGTGCCTTCGGACAGGATCTGGCCCTGATGCAGGACCGTGACCTTGTGCGCGATGTCCTCGACGAATTTCATGTCGTGCTCGATCACCAGCACCGAACGGTCCTTGATGATGCGGTTGAGCAGCTCGGCGGTCTTGACGCGCTCGCTGACGCTCATGCCGGCGACCGGCTCGTCCAGCATCAGCAGTTCCGGATCCTGGATCAGCAGCATGCCGATCTCGAGCCATTGTTTCTGGCCGTGGCTGAGCAGTTCGGCGTTCGCGTCCAGCCGGTCTTTCAAAAAGATCATTTCGGCGACCTCGTGAACCCGGTCGCGCACGACGGCGTCGCGCGTGAAGGTCAGCGCGCCGAACACGGTACGCCCGCGCGGAAACGAGATCTCCAGATTCTCGAACACGGTCAGGTCGTCGTAGATCGAAGGGGTCTGGAATTTTCGTCCCACCCCGGCCTGCACGATCTGGTTCTCCTTCAACTTCGTGAGCTCCTGCCCGCGGAACTGGATCGAGCCGGAGGTCGCCTTGGTCTTTCCGCAGATCAGATCGAGCACGGTGGTCTTGCCGGCGCCGTTGGGGCCGATGATGACGCGGATCTCGTTCTCCTCGACGTAGAAGGAGAGATCGTTGACCGCCTTGAAACCGTCGAAGGAAACCGTGAGCGCCTCGACCGAGAGCAGGAATTCCTTGGGCTGGTGACCTATCAGCATGGTCTGTCTCCTCATTCCGCCGGGGCGCCGTCGGCAACCGGCTTTTCAGCCCAGCCGTCGCCGGATTTCGATGTGCGCGACGTGAACAGGCGGCCGATCCGGGGCGCCACATAGTCGCTCCAGATCCCGGCCAGGCCGTTCGGAAAGGCGAGAACGACGGCGATGAACAACCCGCCGAGCCCGAACAGCCACAATTCCGGAAAGGATTCCGACAGGCTGGTCTTGGCGAAGTTGACCAGAAGCGTGCCGTAGACCGCGCCCAGGATCGAGAGCCGGCCGCCCACCGCGGTGTAGATCACCATTTCGATCGACGGCACGATGCCGACAAAGGACGGCGACATGAAACCGACGTTGAGCGCGAACATGGCGCCGCCGATCGCGGCGAACACGGCCGCGACACAGAAGGCGAAGATCTTGAAGTTCGCGACGCTATAGCCGGAGAAGCGAACCCGGTCCTCCTTGTCGCGCATCGCGACCAGGATGCGGCCGAGCTTGGAGTGCCGGATGAACTGGGCGATGAAGATGCAGACGAACAGGCAGCCCACCTCGAAGAAGTAGAGCACGATCTTGGCGTGGTCCGGCCGGATGTCCCATCCCTTCAGGGTGCGCAGATCCGTCATGCCGTTGATGCCGCCGGTATAGCCCTGCTGTCCCACGATCAGGATGGTCAGGATGGCGGCGACCGCCTGGGTGATGATGGCGAAATAGGTGCCGCCGACGCGGCGTTTGAACATCGCGGCACCGATGATCAGGGCAAACAGGCCAGGCACCGCGATGATCGCGAAGATGGTGAAGGTAAGACTGTGGAACGGCTTCCAGAATGTCGGCAGCGAGGTGATCTGGTTCCAGTCCATGAAATCGGGAATGCCGGGCGTCGACTGGATCTTGGTGTTCTCGACGCTCGACGCTTCGAGCTTGAGGAACATCGCCATGCAATAGCCGCCGAGCCCGAAGAACACGCCCTGCCCGAGGCTCAGGATGCCGCCATAGCCCCAGCAGATCACCAGCCCCAGCGCGACGAAGGCGTAGGTGAGGTATTTCGCGACCAGATTGAGTCTGAAGACGTCGAGGCAGAGCGGCAGGATCACCACCAGGAAGGCGGCGAGCACCAGGATGCCGATGAGCTCCGATTTGTTGACAAAGCGATTGTCGGTCATGGCTTCAGCCCTTTTTGTTATTTGCGGACCTTGAGGGCGAACAGACCCTGCGGCCGCAGCATCAGAATTCCGACCACGGCAAGCAGCGTGAGGACCTTGGCCATCGACCCCGACATGAAGAACTCGAGCGTCGACTGCGTCTGCGAGATGCTGAATGCGGATGCGATGGTGCCGAGCAGGCTCGCCGCGCCGCCGAACACCACGACCAGGAACGTGTCCACGATGTAGAGCTGGCCCGAGGTCGGCCCGGTCGAGCCGATCATGGTGAAGGCGCTTCCGGCGACGCCGGCGATGCCGCAGCCGAGCGCGAAGGTGTAGCGATCGACCTTCTCGGTATTGATGCCGACCGCGCCGGCCATGATGCGGTTCTGCACCACGGCGCGGACCTGGCGGCCCCAGCGCGACTTGTACATGACGTAGGCGACCGCGACGGTGATCAGCACGGTCAGGCACATCACGAAGATGCCGTTGATCGGCACCTCGATGCTGTCGGAAACATGCAGCGAACCTAGCATCCATTGCGGCAGTTCGACGCCGACCTCACGCGCACCGAATATCGAACGGTAGGCCTGCTGCAGGATCAGGCTCAGGCCCCAGGTGGCGAGCAGCGTATCGAGCGGCCGCTTGTAGAGGTGCCGGATCAGCGCCCATTCCACCAGCATGCCGAGCGCCCCGGACGCTATAAAGGCCAGTATCATCGCCAGGAAGAAATAGCCGGCGAACAGGCCCGGAAGGTAGGCCTGGAAGAAATTCGAGGTCATCCAGGTGACGTAGGCGCCGAGGATCATGAACTCGCCATGCGCCATGTTGATGACGCCCATCTGGCCGAAGATGATCGCAAGGCCCAGCGCCATCAGCACGTAGACGGAAAACAGAATCAGGCCGGCAAAGCCCTGCATGACGAAGATGGAGCCGAGATCGCCAATCGAATAGTCTCCGAACATCGATGTCCTCCGTCGGGGAAAGGCCCCCGCGTCGCGAGCCGGATTTGCGGCGCGGGGGTGTTGGACGCGGATTGACGATCCGCGCCAGGGAGCGGGTTGGGAAAAGCGCGATGGAAGGCCGAGCGCTTACTGGTATCCCTTGGGGAACGGATCCGGCTCGACCAGATCGGCGGTCTCGAAAACCAGCTCGAACTGGCCGTCGAGCTTGGCGCGACCGACCCGGGTTTTCGACCACAGATGGTGGTTTTCATGGATCCGCACGTAGCCTTCCGGCGCACCCTTGAATTCGATTCCCGGCGAGGCAGCCGCGATCTTGTCGACGTCGAAGCTGCCGGCCTTCTCAGCAGTCAACTTCCACAGCCACGGGCCGAGATAGGCGGCCTGGGTGACGTCACCGATCACCGTCTTCTCGCCCCACATTTTCTTGAAGGCCGGGACGAACAGCTTGTTGTTCGGATTGTCGAGCGACTGGAAGTACTTCATGCACGCATAGGCGCCCGCGATGTTCTCGCCGCCGATGCCGTCGATTTCGTCTTCGGTCACCGAGATCGTCAGCAGCAGCTGCTTGGACAGATCGATACCGGCCGCCTTGAGCTGCTTGTAGAACGCGACGTTGGAGCCGCCGACGACGTCGGCGAAGATCACGTCCGGCTTGGTCAGCTTGATCTTGTTGATGACCGAGTTGAACTGGGTGTTGCCGAGCGGGTAATATTCCTCTCCGACAACCTTGCAGCCCTTGAGATGGCCTTCGACGTGCTTGCGGGCGATCTTGTTCGAGGTGCGGGGCCAGATGTAGTCCGAACCGATGAAGAAAAACGACTTCGCGCCCTTCTCCTTGTTGATCCAGTTCAGGCCGGCGAGGATCTGCTGGGTGGCTTCCTGACCGGTGTAGATGACGTTCTTGGACTGCTCGAGACCCTCGTAGAAGGTCGGGTAATAGAGCATGCCGTTATACTGCTCGAGAACCGGCAGCACCGCCTTGCGGGATGCCGAGGTCCAGCAGCCCATGATCGCCGCGACCTTGTCGTTGACGAGAAGCTTCTTGGCCTTTTCCGCGAAGGTCGGCCAGTCGCTGGCGCCGTCTTCCTGGATGATCTTGATCTTGCGGCCGAGCACGCCGCCGGCTTCGTTGATCTGCGCGATGGCAAGCTTTTCGGACTCGATCGAGCCGGTTTCCGAAATCGCCATGGTGCCGGTGGCCGAGTGCAGGATGCCGACGGTCACTTCAGTATCGGTAACCGCGAGACCGGTGGTGTTGATCGCGGAAGTTGCCGGGGCTTCCGCAAAGGACGGGCGGGGAAGCATGGTTAAGGCGGGGATCGCCGCCATCCCCATCAGCAGCTTGCGGCGGAATGCCGACTCCAGCCCCTGTTTCTTGTCGTCTGACATGTTCACCCCATTGGTGTTCGAGTACGCGTTATTGCCGGGGTTAAGGATTGCTGAAATTGTGCAGTGCACAGATACGCAAGATCGCGTATATTGCACCGCAAAATAGCGACGTAGATTTTGCCAGGCTTGGCGGACGGCGATTTTTTGGGGGTCAGGAGTACCGAAGTGGCAGGGCGGCAGCGGATAGACCGCGTCAGGCGCCAATATAATCAATGGGTTGCCAACCAGACGCTGGAAGATTACGCGCTGCGCTTTACAGCCAAGAGCGCGCGGCGCTGGTCCGCCGCCCGCGTCGCCAACACCGCGCTGGGGGCGATTTCGTTTCTGGCGCTGGAGGCCATCGGCGGCACCATCACGCTCAATTACGGCGTCACCAACGCCACCGCGGCCATCCTGGTGGTCAGCGTCATCATCTTCTGCTGCGGCCTGCCGATCGCCTATCACGCCGCCAAATGCGGCATCGACATCGATCTGCTAACGCGCGGCGCCGGCTTCGGTTACATCGGCTCGACCATCACCTCGCTGATCTACGCTTCCTTCACTTTCATCTTCTTCGCGATCGAGGCGGTGATTCTGGCGACCGCCCTGGAGATGTGCTTCAGCATCCCGCGCCCGGTCGGCTATCTCGTCAGCGCCGTCGTCATCATTCCGCTGGTCACCCACGGCATCACGCTGATCAGCCGCTTCCAGTTGTGGACGCAGCCGCTGTGGATCATCCTTCACATCCTGCCGTTCGCGGCGATCGCCTGGGCCAATCCGCACTCCTTTGTCGAGTGGAGAAATTTCCCCGGTGAGCACGGCAGCCTCGCGGGCCATCTCGATCTCTTGCTGTTCGGCACCGCCGCTTCGGTGGTGTTCTCGCTGGTGGCGCAGATCGGCGAGCAGGTCGACTTCCTGCGCTTTCTGCCGCGCGACCGCCGGACCTCGAAGACGTCGTGGTGGATCGCGCTTTTGAGCGCCGGCCCCGGCTGGATCATTCTCGGTTCGCTCAAACTGCTCGCCGGATCGTTCCTGGCCTATTTCGCGCTGAGCCACGGCGTCAGCTACGAGCATGCCGCCGAGCCCGCGCACATGTATCTCGAGGCCTTCCGCTATGTACTGTCGCAGCCGGATTTGGCGCTGGCGCTGACCGGCACCTTCGTCATCCTGTCGCAGCTGAAGATCAACGTCACCAACGCCTATGCCGGTTCGATCGCATGGTCGAACTTCTTTTCCCGCCTCACCCACAGCCATCCCGGCCGCGTGGTCTGGCTGGTCTTCAACGTGGTGGTGGCGCTGTTGTTGATGGAGATCGGCGTCTACAAGGCGCTCGAACAGACGCTCGCGCTTTACTCCAACGTCGCGATTGCCTGGGTCGGTGCGCTGGTCGCCGATCTCGTGGTCAACAAGCCGCTCGGGCTGCGGCCACAACACATGGAATTCAAGCGCGCGCATCTCTACGACATCAATCCGGTCGGTGTCGGCGCGATGACGACCGCCACCATCGTCTCGATCGCGGCGTTCTACGGCCTGTTCGGCCCGACCGCGAAGGCGCTGGCGCCGTTCGTGGCGCTAGTGGTGGCCTTCGCCACCGCGCCGCTGATCGCCTGGGCGACCGACGGCAAATACTACATCGCGCGCAAGCCGAAGCGCAGCTGGCAGAACATCGAAGCGATCCAGTGCTGCATCTGCGAGCATACGTTCGAGCCCGAAGACATGGCGTCGTGCCCGGCCTATGCCGGCCCGATCTGCTCGCTGTGCTGTTCGCTCGACGCGCGCTGCCACGATCTCTGCAAGCCGCATGCGCGGATCCAGGCGCAGGTTTCCGAAACCCTCGGCAAGCTGCTGCCACAGCCGATCTACGCCCGGATCAATTCGCAGCTCGGGCATTATCTCGGCGTGTTCGCGGTTTCCGCCGGGTTGGTCGGACTGACGCTCGGCATGATCTACCTGCAGACCTCGACAACCGTTCACGCCGACAACCTGCAGCTCTCCGACGTGCTGTGGAAGGTGTTCTTCGCACTGACCATCATCATCGGCGTGGTCGCCTGGCTGTTCGTGCTGGCGCAGCAAAGCCGCCGCGCGGCGGAGGCCGAAACGAGGCGGCAGACCGCGCTTCTGATACAGGAAATCGACGCGCACAAGCGCACCGACGCCGAATTGCAGCGCGCCAAGGAGGTCGCCGAGTCAGCCAATCTGGCGAAGAGCCGCTATGTCGTGGGCCTCAGCCATGAGCTGCGCTCGCCGCTGAATGCGATTTCCGGCTACGCGCAATTGCTGGAGCAGGATACCAGCCTGCCGTCAAAGCCGCGGGACCAGGTCCGCGTCGTCCGCCGCAGCGCCGACCATCTGTCGGGACTGATCGACGGCATCCTCGACATTTCCAAGATCGAGGCCGGCCGGCTGTATCTGTCGCGCGACGAGGTTCGCTTCAGCGAGTTCCTCGATCAGCTGGTCGGCATGTTCCGCCTGCAGGCCGCCGCCAAGGGCATCGATTTCGTCTTCAGGCGTCCGGCGGTGCTGCCAGTCGTGGTCTATGCCGACGAAAAGCGGCTGCGCCAGATTCTGATCAACCTGTTGTCGAACGCCATCAAGTTCACGCAGACCGGCGGCGTGCAGTTCGTGGTGCATTATCGCAGCCCCGTCGCCGAGTTCGAAGTGATCGACACCGGCCCGGGCATTCAGGCATCCGACCTCGAACGCATCTTCGCGCCGTTCGAGCGCGGCGCGCTCGGCGTCTCGCAGCCGCAAACCGGCACCGGGCTCGGGCTGACCATCAGCCGCCTGCTCGCGGGCGTGATGGGCGGCGACATCCGCGTCACCAGCACGGTCGGCACCGGCAGCATTTTTCGCGTCAAAATGCTGCTGTCGGAGGTAACCAATCCGACCCGGATTGCGCCGGTCGATGCCCCGGTGTTCGGCTATCACGGTCCGCGCAAGACCATCCTGATCACCGACGACGATCCGGTGCAGCGCGATCTCTTGCGCGAAGTACTGACGCCGCTGGGCTTCATCCTCCTGAGCGCGCCGGACGGGCCCGGCTGCCTCGCGCTCGCCCAGCATTGCCGGCCCGATCTGTTCCTCTTGGATATCTCGATGTCAGGCATGGATGGATGGACGGTGGCGGAGACGCTGCGCGCGACCGGCCACCATCAGGCCCGCATCCTGATGGTTTCGGCAAGCGCGCTGGAGGCGCACGGCGCGCCGCTGGCGCAGCCGTTTCACGACGGCTATCTGATGAAGCCGATCGATATTCCAAGGCTTATGGAACTGATCCGCCAGCTGCTCAAGCTCGAATGGCAGTATCAAACCGATCAGATCGTGGTCCCGCCGTGGCGGCCGGGCAGCGGCCCGCGGCCGCCGGTGAGGCATGTCGAGGAACTGATCGGCCTTGGGCAATTGGGCTATATCCGGGCGATCCAGGTCAAGCTGGATGAAATAGGAACGGACTTTCCCGAACAAGCCGACTTCGTTGCGCAAATGCGCTCGCTGATCGATCGCTTCGATCTCGATCAGTACATGGCAACCCTGAAACACCTGCATTCCTATGACCACTGAGTCCAAAAAACGCGACATCGCGCTCGTTGTCGATGATTCCCCGGAAACGTTGCGGCTCCTGACCGACGCGCTGGATGGGGCGGAGATGACGGTCATGGTCGCGATGGACGGCGCGGCGGCGATGCGGATCGTCGATCAGATCACGCCCGACATCATTCTGCTCGACGCCGTGATGCCGGGCATGGACGGTTTTGAAACCTGCCGCCGCCTCAAGCGCGACGCCGGCCTGAGCAACGTGCCGGTGATCTTCATGACCGGACTCGCGGAGACCGAACATATCGTGCGCGGGCTGGAGGCCGGCGGCGTCGACTACGTGACGAAGCCGATCGTGATCGAGGAGATGCTGGCGCGGATCAGGGTGCATCTCGCCAATGCCAGGCTGACGCAGAGCGCGCGCGCCGCGCTCGATGTGTCGGGGCGATTTCTGCTCGCCGTCAACCGGCAGGGCACGATCATGTGGGCGACCCCGCAGGCGCAAAAGCTGCTGTCGGCCAATCTTGCGGCCAGCGCCAACGACGAGCTGGTGCTGCCCGGTCCCATGCTGCATTGGCTCGAACAGGCGCAGAAGGGCAAGAGCGGAGCAAAGACGCCGGCGATGGCGTCATTCCCCGACAATGAGCAACTGCGGCTGCAATATATGGGCAAGCTCGGCCCAAACGAATTCCTGCTGCGGCTCGCCAAGGAGTCCAGCACCAACCTGCCCGCGGAATTCTCCAGCGAGCTCGGATTGACGATGCGGGAAGGCGAAGTTCTGGCGTGGCTCTCCAAGGGAAAGACCAATCGCGACATCGCGCAGATCCTGGGCCTGAGTCCGAGGACGGTGGACAAGCATCTGGAGCAGATTTACGCCAAGCTCGGCGTCGAGAACCGCACCGCCGCGGCGGCGATCGCGACCAGCGCGAGCCGGCGCAATAACTGAACGCTATGGCGTATTCGCGCGAAAGCTTGCCCCGGACTTGATCCGGCGTGGATACCGGTTCACGCGAAGAAGACGCGCCAAACGGAGAGCCCCGGTCCTGATTCTTGTCAGAACCAATCGGGCTCCAGGCGCGCGCTGTCAGAAAGCCACTCCGATACGTCGCCCCGCGGTCCAGACCACGCGGCAACGCTTCCTGGTGGTGCCGAACAACAACTCGAATCGGGTCGGCACCTTGGTCTGACCCGATAGCTCCAGGCATGCGCCGCCCGGGGAATAATCGACGATCCGGCAGTCGATGACCGGAGCCTTGGGGCCAACGATCAACTTGGCCTTGTCGGAAATTCTGCCGGTAGGCCGAACACGTGCGAACCGCCGCGGATACATCACTGCCTCTCCAGGACCCGTAGTAGCCCGGTATAATTTCGCAGCATAGCTTGAAGGTTTCGTTGACCTTTATAGTTACTGAAAATGAACGGGGCTTCCCGGCCACCGCGCGCGGGAATTCTTTCACTATGTTGCAGCGCAAAAGAGCTCCCGCCCCGACTATCCCGGGATCGGTTGATTGACGGGAGAGCGCGCGATCGCGGCTAATCGCAGGGCTTCAGGATTACCAGCTTGAGGGTCGGGTCGGGCGCGGCCAGGAAGGTGGTTTGAAAGAAAGTCAGCAAGCCGCGCTGCGGATGTTTGAAGGTTTTTTCATTACCTTCCCACCACAGCACCTGCTGTTCTTCCCAGAACTGCCGAAACATATCCGACGCCTCGCTCAATCCCTGGATCAGCTCGAGCATCTTCGGATCATCGATATACTTGCCGAATTCAACCCGGAATTGGGCGAGCAGGCGGCGCGCCCGGGGCTCCCAATCGATGACGAGTTCTCTCACGCCCGAATCGAGGAACATGTAGCGCAACAGGTTCTTCTCCGGACCCTGCAACCACCCCGGGAACAACTCCGCCAATGCGGCATTCCAGAACAGCGGCGTCCAGTATTTGTCGAGCACGCCGGCGGGATATGAAATGGCAAGCACGCAGCTTTCGATCGCATGGGTAACCAATTCGCCCGCGAAGTTCGCAGCGCCGCTCGGGTCGACCCGCTGGGCCACCTGAAACAGGTAAGCCCGTTCTGCCGGCGCCAGCCGCAGCACGTCGGCGATGCGGCCAAGCGCTGCGCCGGAAGGCGTTACCTGCTTTCCCTGTTCCAGCCGCGTGTACCAGGTCGAACTGATCCCGGCCAGCTGGGCGACTTCTTCGCGCCGCAGTCCCGATGTTCGCCGCCTTCTTTCGCCAACCTGCTTGTCCTCGGCCGGTATCGCCACCGCCTCTCGATGCTTGCGCAAAAAATCGCCGAGCGCCCGCTGTCGCACGGCAGAGTGTATCGTAGGATATTTTGTACCTTGATGGTCGTCTCGAGAGTCCCCCAAATGACTGCTCCGCAGCAAACCGAATTCGCAATCCCAAATTAGACCACGATAATTTTGGCGGTCTTGAATTTTGGCGGTCTTGGCCGCCCAATCAATTTACCGAACATTGTAGTTTAGAGAGCATTCTACGCGAATTGTCGAGTGACCACGAATATCAACCGAAGTCGTAAGCAAGAACGCGGCGCGTAGCGGCGCTCTCCCCAACTTGATGGATCGCGATCGTGCAGAACGCCGATAGCTTGTCCCTGTTCGACGATCTCGATGCCGCACTGCAAGGCGGTTCATCGGCAAAGTGCGGCGCGATGGTGCGGCAAGTCACCGACCTGTTGCTGAGCGAAGCGGATCGCCTTCCCCCCAGCAATCAAGCCGTGTCCATGGCGCTGCAGACAATTGCGGGGCGAAATTCCCGGGAAATGGCTTTGCAGCGCTACTTCGGCAGGTCCGCGAGGTAAGCGCGAGGAGCGCCCGGTACCCTTTCAATTTTTCAAAGAGCAGACTGCATCATGGGCTATGGCGACAGAAAGAGCGAGCGGGTCGATTTCGAACGCGGCATCCCCGTCTACATCATGGGCATCGACGGAACCTGGCGTCGGGACTGCATGATGATCGACGTCTCGCAAACCGGCGCGCGCCTGCAGGTCGAGGGATCCTTCGAGGGATTGGACCTCAAGGAGTTCTTCCTGCTGCTATCGTCGACGGGTGTCGCATTTCGCCGCTGTCAAATGGTGCGCGTGGCCGGCGAAGAGATCGGGGTGAAGTTTCTGGCCCGGGACAAAGCCGAGAAGAAGCCCCTGAAACGACAGTCAACCAAAGAGGCCATCTGAGATGACCGAGGTAAGCCGAATAACCGAGGTCACCGTCTCAACCAAGTCGACGGAGCCGCTGACCGGCGTCGTTGCGCTGAGCACGACCGAGGAGGAAATCAAGTTCGAGGTAACGGCGGAGATGGCGCACAAGATCTGCACGGATCTCGAGCGCTTCCTGACGCGATAAAGGCCCAGGACTTCAAACGCCGCCGGCAGAGCATCCTGCCGAACGGCCGATAGCAGAGACCACCATGCTCGTTCATGTCATCGCCGACGCTGCCGATAAACGCGCTGTCCTGCAGGCGATGCTTCAGGATCGGCACACGGTGACATCGGAATTGCTTGGTCAGACGAGCGACGGATGCGGCGAGGTCGACGCCGTCGTCATCGAGGCGGATTTGCGATCCGTCGAGAATGTCGCGGTGCTCAAGGAAGCATCCGAAAAATTAGCCCAGATCCGCAAGCGAATTTTCCTGGTCGATCGGAAGGCGCGCCTTTGCATCGTTCAGGCCTATGCGCTGGGCGCGAGCCGGGTGCTCGGCACTCCCGTGCATCAGGAAAAATTGCTGGCACAACTGGCGGATAGCCGTCCTGGCGAAATTCACCTTGACGATGCCTTGCTTGGTGCCCGGGAGGCCGCGAACGCCGGAGCGATTGCCATCGGATCGATGTTCTCCGCCGTCGTGAGCGGCAAGCCCGTCGACGTCAGGGGCGCAAAGGATGCAGCCCGCGGGATTGCCGACAACATCGCGGAAGACGGGCTGTCGAACTGGCTCGAGACGGTGCGCCGGCATCACGAAGGAACCTATCAACATTGCCTCCTGGTGACGGGCGTGGCGGCCGATTTTGGATTGAGTCTCGGTCTGGCGCGACGGGACATGGAGCGATTATATTCGGCGGCGATATTTCACGACATCGGCAAGGCGAGAATTCCGCTCGCGATCCTTGACAAGCCCGGGCAGCTGGATGCGGAAGAGCGCGCGCTGATCGAGACCCATCCGGCGGCCGGATGGGAAGTCCTGAGGCGGAACCACAGCATTTCCCCGGAGATCCTCGATGCCGTCCGCCACCATCACGAATACCTCGATGGCAGCGGATATCCCGATGCGCTTGGTGCCGCTGATATCACCGACATCGTCCGGATACTGACCATTTCCGACATCTTTTCCGCGCTGATCGAACACCGGCCCTACCGACCGACCATGCCCCGGGAACAAGCCTACGAAATCATCCAGGGCATGCAGGGGAAGCTCGAGCGGCCGCTCGTGATTGCCTTCAAGGAAGTGGCGTTGAATCGTTGATCGTGCACCCTCGCGCGCCTCAATCGTCGGCAGTCGCGGCGCCGTCGGGATCGATGACCGGAATTTCGTCCTTCAGAGCGTGGCTCGCGCCCGGTCCGCCGATTGCCTCGTCGCTCCATTTCCGTGCTAGCCTGCCAATCCAGGTGTCCATGACAGGCCCGCGGCCGGCCGGCGGATCGGCGCTCTCGCGCAGGGAAACGCGATGAACGAGACGGAGATGAGCCCGGAGAAGGTCGGCGCCCTCATCGTTTCCCCCGCGGCCTATGCCACGCAAAAGGCCCTCATGGCGGGCTTCCAGTGGCTCCGCCACAACAACCCGCTCGTCCTGATCGAGGCGGACGGCTTCGATCCGTTCTGGGCCGTGACCGCGCATGCCGACATTCTCGAGGTCAGCCGCCGGCACGACCTTTTCTGCAATGGCGAGCGCGCGACCACGCTGGTGCCGCGCGCCGCCGACGAACTCGCCCGATCGCTGACGGGCGGCAGCCCGCATTTGATGCGGACGCTGCTGCAGATGGATGCGCCCGACCACGCGCGGTACCGGCACATCGCCCAGGCCTGGTTCTCGCGCCAGGGCGTCGGCGCTTTCGAGGATCGCGTTCGTCGCCTCGCGCGCCTGTCCGTCAATCGGATGGCTGAACGGGGCGGATCCTGCGACTTCGCCGGTGACGTCGCGCTGCATTTCCCGTTGCGGGTCGCGATGGAGATTCTCGGAATCCCGGAGGAAGATGAGCCGCGGCTGTTCGATCTCATCCAGGAACTATTCCGCAGCCAGGATGAGGCGCCGAGCCGCGAGACCAAAGCGAGCCGCGATCCGACCCGGCACACCAGGCGCCTGCTCGATGCCTTCAATGGCTTCGACGCCTATTTCACCCCGTTGCTGGAGCAGCGCCGCCGCAGACCGCAAGACGACCTGGCAAGCTTCATCGCCAATGCGGTGATCGACGGCAGGCCGATCGGCCCGTTCGAGGCCGTCGGCTATTGCATGCTGATCCTCACCGCCGGCCACCACACCGCGGCAGCGGCGATGTCGGGCGCGGTCTGGGCGATGTGCGAGAACGCCGAGCCGTTTTGCATGGCGAGGAACGATTTCAGCCTGCTGCCCCGGCTGGTCGAGGAGGCGGTGCGCTGGACAACGCCGGCGCACCACATGATGCGCACCGCGACCACGGATACGTTGATGCACGGACGCCGTATCGCCAGGGGCGACTGGCTGATGTTGTGTTACCTGTCCGGCAACCGCGACGAGAGAGCCTTCGACCAGCCGGATTGTTTTCGCGTCGATCGCGATCCGGGCCGCAACCTGGCCTTCGGCCATGGCGCGCATGCCTGTCTGGGCCAGCATCTCGCCCGCCTGGAGATGCGAATCTTCTTCGAGGAATTCCTGGCCCGGGTCGCGCGGATCGATCTGGCCGGCGTGCCCCGGCGCCTGGCGTCGGTCTTTCTCGGCGGCCCCAAGACTTTGCCGGTGAGGTACTCTATGATGTGATGGTGGACACCTTTTTGTATTGCAACGGAGTGCGCCATGAAAATTCATTGCTCGAACCTGGGACCGAATTTCCAAAAAATCGTTGAGGACGCGATTCAGAATCTTCATCCTGTCGCGGACCCCGGCGTCGCCGTCGCCGTCGTCAAGGACGGACACCTCGCCTTCGCCGGAGGATTTCGGCCTTCGCGATCGCGCCAGCGGCGCGGAAGTCGATGCCTGCACCAGCTTTGCCATCGGCTCTGCGACCAAGGCCTTCACCAGCATGGCGATCGCAATGTACATCGAGCAGAACAAGCTCGGCTTCGATGTGCCGCTGCAACGGCTTTTTCCCGAATTCCAGATGAAGGATGCGCAGGCCTCGAGCGAAACGACGCTGCTGGACATCCTCTGTCACCGAACGGGCGTGGCGCCGCACAACTGCCTCTGGTACCTCGGTCCCTTCACACGATCGCAGTTGCTTTACCGGCTGCGATATCTTGATCCGGTACCGGTTACCGGCGGAACGGCCTTCCGCACCAAGTTCGTTTACAACAACATCATGTACATGGTCGCCGGCCATCTGCTGGAGATCCTGTCTGGCGCGGACTACGAAACCATCATCAAGACGCGTATCCTCGAGCCGCTCGACATGACGGAGACAAGCTTCACGCTTGCCGATCTCACGCGCGGCACCAACTTTGCCAAGGGATATGAGAAGACCGATCCGCTTCCCCTCAAGGACTTCACCAATGTCGGTCCCGCCGCTGAGATCAACTCCAACGTTCTCGATATGGCAAAATGGGTGCAGTTGTTTCTGAGAAAGGGGTTTGCGTCCAACGGCAGCGTGCTGCTCAGCAAGCCCAACCTTGAGCGCATGTACGCCCCTCTGATCTGCACCGACGACGGCACCCAAACCAGCTACGGTCTCGGATGGACCATCGGCACGATTCAGAGCGGACAGCAGAAGAAGCGGCTCGTCTTCCATACCGGCGACGCCGACGGATATTCCGCCTACGTCTCGTTCATGCCGGACGACGGACTGGGCGTGGTCGTCCTCACCAATCAGCACTGCACTCCCGATATGGTCAATCACTGGCCGGACAAGATCGCGAGGGACATCTACGACCACCTGCTCCACGACAAGCTCACCGGCCAAATCAGTCTTCCTCCGCGCGCAACGCCTGTCGCCGCTTCAGGGGGTCCCGGAGATGCGCAACTGGCAGCGCTGGCTGGCACGCCGGCAGGTGCGACCGCTGCTTCCTCTCCAGGCGACTACGCGGGAATGTTCAGCAATCCTGGATATGGCGACATGGTGGTCGGCCGTTCCGGCAGCAATCTGACCATCAGCTACTACGGCTACACCTGGCCGCTGCAACCTTTGTTGGACAAGGTCTTTCGGTTCGACGTCGTCGCCTTCGGCACGGACTTTCCGGTAGTGGTCAAATTCTTTCCAGGCAGCACCGGCTCGCTCGATTCGTTTGCCGCCACCCTGGTCGTCGAGCCGTCGGTTCTCTGGATTCCGTTCCTCAAGCGCTGATACCGCCAGAGGTCGGCGACAAGGATATACGCTACCTTAACATGCACGTGCCTTGTCTTGACCATGGAAACGCCCTCGATCCGGAGGTAGTCTGATCGGTGCCCGTTTTGGCAGCAAGGTTTTGCTTATGCATTGCCGGACTTGCAACAGCGACAACAGCCCGACGAATACATTCTGCGAAGCTTGCGGGAGGCCGCTCGGCGCGGTCTGTTCGATCTGCGGGCATATCAACCGCCCGGGCAGTCATTTCTGCGGCAATTGCAGCGCAGCCCTGAGGGCTGATGCGCCAGCCCGGCCTTCCGCGGAGGAGGTGCTGAGGGCCCTTACCGCCAGCGGCGGAGAGCGCAAGAACCTGACCGTGATCTTCGCCGATATCAGCAACTCGACGGGTCTCATCGACCGCACCGACCCCGAGGATGCGATGCGCCGGATGCGGCCCGTCATCGATGCCATGAAGAGCGCCGTCGAAAGCTATGACGGGGTGGTCAACAAGGTCACCGGCGACGGAATCATGGCGCTCTTTGGAGCGCCCCGGCCGCACGAAGACCACGCGGTGCGGGCTTGCGCGGCCGCGCTGGCCATGCAGGCGTCCGTCGCCGGACTCGGCGATCCGGACCTGAAAATCCGGGTCGGCATCCACACCGGCGAGGTCGTCGTCCAGGCGGTCGAGAACAGCCTGTACCAGACCTATGACGTCGCGGGCTCGGCGGCGCACCTCGCCGCTCGTATGGAGCAGATGGCCGAGCCGGGCGAAATCCTGCTCACCGGCGATACGGCGGCGGTCACCCGCCAGTTCGTCGAGGCTACCTCGCTCGGTCGACGGCCGGTTCGCGGTCTGTCGGAGCCTGTCGATGTTTTCAGGCTGCTGCGCGTCAGGCATGCCCCGGCGAGCGTGATTTTCCGCAGCCAGCCTCATCTCAGCCTGCTGATCGGCCGCAAGGCGCAGTTCGACGCCCTCCAGGCCGAACTGGCGAGCACCGCCGAGGGCGAGGCGCGCGTAGTCGGTGTCGTCGGCGAGGCGGGCTACGGCAAGAGCCGGCTCTGTTTCGAGTTCGCCGAGAGCTGTCGCAAACGAGGCATCCGCGTCTACGAGACCCGGGTGACGGCCCACGGACACGCCACGCCCTATCAGCCGGTCCTCGAGTTGCTGCGCGGATATTTCGGCATCAAGCAGGCCCAGCCGCCCGACGAAGCGCGGCGCCGGGTGGCCAAGGCGATCGGCAGCCTGCCCGGCGCGGAAGAAACGCTCCCGTTGCTGCTGGATTTTCTGGGCCTGACCGACACGTCGCATCCGAAGTCCAAGCTCGATCCAGCCGCGCGGAAGGTGCGGCTGATCGAACTGGTGCGCAACCTGGTGCGCTCCGGCCGGACCGTGCAACCGGTTGTCGTCCTAATCGAGGATCTGCACTGGATCGATTCCGCCAGCACGGAATTCCTCGAAGCCATCGTGGATGCGGTGGTCGGCACCAGGACCCTGCTTGTGTTCAATTTCCGGCGCGACTACGCGGCGCCCTGGATGCAGCGCTCGCACTACAGGCAGATCAGCCTGTCGCCGCTCAATCGCGCCGACGTGAAGGACCTGCTCTATGACCTCCTGGGCAAGGACCCCTCGCTGGCGCTGGTCTCGCGCTACATCGCCGAGCGCGCCCAGGGCAACCCGTTCTTCATCGAAGAGCTGGTCCACTCGCTGATCGAGCGCGGTGATCTCGAGGGCCGACGCGGCGCGTATCGTCTCGCCGGCGGAATCGATGCGATTCCATTGCCAGCGACGATCGAAGCCTTGCTCGCGGCGCGGATCGACGATCTCAAGGAGCCCGCCCGGCAGGTCCTGCAATACGCGGCCGTGATCGGCCCGGAAGTGCCGTTCGCGATCCTGGAACGCGTGACCGGCCTGCAGCCGATCGAGCTGTCGGAAGCGCTTTCACGCCTGCGGCAGGCCGAACTGCTGCGCGAGCTGCCGCTGACCGAGCCGGGTCTCCACGCCTTTTGCCATCCGCTCATTCAGGAGGTCTGCTACCGCTCGTTGCTGCGCGAACGGCGCCGGAAGATTTATTCCGAAGTCGCGCAAGCCATCAAGCCCCGTTTTGCGGATCGCCAGCAGGAGCTGGCCGGCCTGCTGGCCTATCATCTCGAAGAGGCGGGCGAGATGATGGAGGCGGCGCAGGCCCATATGCGTGCCGCCTTCTGGATCGGAACCCAGGACGGCAGCCAGGCGCTGAGAAGCTGGAAAAAGGTGCATCAGCTGCTGGCCGCGCAGCCCGCATCCGAACCGACCGACTTTCTGCGCATGCAGGCGTGCCTGCAGATTATGTCGTTCGGCTGGCGCGAGGGAATGCCGTCCGAGGAGGCGCAGCGCTGGTTCGAGGAAGCCCGGCAGTTGGCGCTCGCGGCGGGCAACATGCGGGCCAACGCCTGGGTCCACGCCGCCTACGGCAGAAATCTGGCGGTGAACGGGTCGGCGGATGAATATGTTTCGCGGGTGCGCGAGGCGCTGGCGCTCGCGGTCGATGCCACGGACCGAAGCGTGGAGGCGATGCTGCACGCCGTGCTGTCCCAGGCCCTGCGACTGGCCGGACGCATGCCCGAGGCGTTGGAGGCCAATGTCGAGGCGAGCAGCCGGGTTGACGAAATCAGCGAGGTTGATCGCCAGCTGTTCAACTTCGACGTCGAACGGTGGTTGAGCGTCATGCGCGGACAGACCCTGATCCTGCTCGGCCG
>CAVRIQ010000005.1:0-9437 GCA_963721275.1 uncultured Alphaproteobacteria bacterium
GGCCGGTCGTGGCGCAAAGCGGTTCTTCAGCAACTCACGTCACCGATACTCCGCGCGAAGCCTGGGTTCTCAAAGGCGATTGGCTGTGAGAGGCCCAATAATGACGAAGGCAGAAGGGTGCCGGCTGCTGCCCGGGTTTAACCAGCCAGAAATCCTCCATCAACGGCGACGACCGTGCCGGTGGCGTAGCTTGACGCCGGCATGCACAGGAACGCCACGGCGCCGGCGACATCGTCCGGCTGCCCCCAGCGCTTGAAGGCGGTGCGCTCCGCGATGCGGTTGTAATGGGCCTGGTCCTGTCGGCCGGCCTCGTTGATGCTGGTTTCGATGTAGCCCGGCGCGACCGCGTTGACCCGGATGCCTTCCGGCGCCCAGGCAAGCGCCAGCGCCTTGGTCAGCATCACGACGCCGCCTTTGCTGGCGCAATAGGCGGGAATGCGCGGCAGCGCCAAAGTCGCATTCATCGAAGCGATGTTGACGATCGCACCCTTGCTCCGCGCCAGCGCGGTGCGAAACGCCATGCAGGTGCGGAAAGTGCCGGTCAGGTTCACGTCGAGGACTTTCATGAAGGTCGTAATCTCATATTCCTTGTCGCGCGCCAGTATCCCGGCGCAATTGATCAGCGCGTCGACGCGCTGATGGCCTTTCGCGAAAGCCTCGACGGCGGCATCGTTGGTGACATCGAGGGGCCGGATTGTCAGGCCGGTGCGCGGGCGAAGTTGCGAGCCTGCGATCGCCGCATCGTCCACAGCCGTCGCGGTGACGGTTGCACCCAGATCGCGGAAAAGATTCGAGATCGCGGCACCGATATCGCCGGCTCCGCCGATTACGGTGGCATGAAAGCCGGAAGGCAGAGAGAACAGAGAGCTCATTGGATGTCGTTCCCCTGGATGGGCTGCGTCAGGCGCGCGGCGGTGCGGTCGATTCCCGGACGATCAGGGAATAATCGACCTCGTGATGCATGATGGTCTGTTCGCCGGCGAGATGCCGGACCAGATATTCGCCGGCGCGCTGCCAGGTCGCACCGGTCGGGACCTGGATCGTCGTGAGACTCGGCCGCAAGTGGCGGCTCCAGTCGAGATCGTCGAACCCGACGACCGACAGATCGCGCGGGATGACGTAGCCGCTGCGCTCGGCCTCAAGCAGCACGCCGTAGGCGATCACGTCGTTTCCGCAGACCAGCGCGCTTGGCCGTTCCGGCAGGCCGAGCAGATATCTCGCCGCTTCGCGCGCATCGTCGAGCGTGTAGGGCACCTCGACATGCCATTGCGGCGGCAATTCGATTCTGTTCTCGGACAGCGCGCGGCGAAAGCCGTCGACGCGCGCGCTGGCGCGGTCATTGTTCCGCTGCAGCGCCGAGACGATCCCGATCCGGCGGTGGCCGAGTTCGACGACATGCATGGCGGCACGGTAGGCCGCTGCTTCATTGTCCGCGCCGACGCAGGGGTAGGGGCGATCCGGCCGATAGACCCCGACATTGATAAAGGGAATGGCATTGTCGGCGAGCATCTTGCGCAAGGCGTCGTGATGGCAGTCGCCGCGCAGCACCAGACCGTCGACGCCGCGGCTGATGAGGTTGCGCGCCTGCTCCAGTTCCACATCGAGATCGTAACCGCTGGTCGTCAGCAGCAGCATATAGCCGACCGACGACAGATATTTCTGCAGCGCCGCGATGCCGCGCGCGAACATCGTGTTGTCGATCGTCGGGATGATGGCCCCCAGCGTGCGGGTGCGCCGCGACGACAGCGCGCGCGCCGAGGCGTGCGGAATATAGCCGACCGATTGCACGGCTTCCGCGATCCGCTCGCGCAGCTCGGCGCTGACGGAGTCCGGGCTGTTCAGCGCGCGCGACACCGAGGCGGTCGAGACGCCGGCGCGGGCCGCGACGGCGCGGATGCCTTGCTTCGACGATCTCCCGGAGTGCGTCTCCACGGCGGTCTTTGACCCTCGCATTGTAACGTTACATGCGTATGATGAAGGCGATTAAGCGATTTGTCCAGCACAGGAAGCCAATCATAGTCGGTTTATCGCAGGATATCCGAAACTTGGCCTGCTTGACAGCTCGAGATCGCGGCGTAGTCTGTAACCGGTTACATAACTGATCTGGTCAAACCAGACACCGTGGACGCAACAGGGAGAAACGCATGTCCGGAAACGCATTTGCTGACGCGGGTCGCGGTAATCATCGTCGCGCTGGGGGCCGTCACGACGGCGGCCCGTGCCGCCGATTTCGACTGGAAGAAATTCCAGGGCAAGACCATCACCTTCCTCGCGAACAACAACCCGGTGTCGCAGGCGCTTTTGACCTACAAGGGCGATTTCGAGAAGCTGACCGGCATGACGCTCAAGGTCGACGGCTACCAGGAGCAGCAGATGCGCCAGCGGCTGGTCACCGTGATGAACGCACACAGCGACGAGGTCGACGTGTTCATGACCTTACCGTCCCGCGAGGGCGAGCAGTTTGCTGCGGCGGGCTGGTATGGCGATCTATCGGCGATGGCGAAGAACGAGGCGGCAAAGGATTACGACTATGCCGGC
The DNA here is from genome assembly GCA_963721275.1 of uncultured Alphaproteobacteria bacterium. Taxonomy (GTDB): domain Bacteria; phylum Pseudomonadota; class Alphaproteobacteria; order Rhizobiales; family Xanthobacteraceae; genus Bradyrhizobium. Next base: position 2,539 of record CAVRIQ010000005.1, read on the forward strand.
CTGAGCCAGGCGCTGCTCAAGGCAGGAACTTTCAACGGCAAGCTGACCAGCATGCCCATGAACATCGAGGGGCCAATTCTTTATTACCGTACCGACATCCTCAAGAAATGCGGTGTCGAGAAACCGGCTACCATCAAGGACGTCGAGGCCGCGGCACAAAAGATCAAAGCGTGCGACTCTACGATCACGCCGTTCGTCTCGCGCGGCTTGAAACCGGCGCTCGCCTACACTTTCAGCAACATGCTGCACAATATGGGCGGCAGCTACATGGCGAACGGGAAGTCGAACCTCTGCTCGCCGAAGGGCAAGGAGGCGTTGGAAACCTATAGCCGCCTGCTGCGCGACTATGGTCCGCCCGGCGTGGTCAATTACAGCTTCCAGCAGATTTCGGCGCTCTATCGAACCGGCCGCGCCGCGATGTCGTTCGAATCCTCGAACGAATTGAGGACCGTGATGGAAGGCGGCGAGCGGCTCAAGGACACCGGCCTTGCGCCCTTCCCCGCTGGCGAAGCGGGGCAGGTGCCGACCGCGATTGGCTGGGGGATGGCCGTGTCCGCCTACAGCAAGCAGCCCGATGCCGCCTGGTATTTCGTGCAATGGGCGACCAGCCCGGAGATTCAAAAGCGCATGGCGGTGCAGGGAATCGCGCCGCCACGCCCGGCGGTCGCCAACGATCCCGAATACCGCAAGTGGATCGACCAAGAGCCGGTGCGCAAGCAGTGGCAGGCCGCGCTCGACGTGCTGGCGACCAAGGGATCGTCGGAGGTCGGCTATCCCATCGTCGCCAATCCGGAATCGCGCGACTTCATCGGCCAGGCCGTGCAGGACTTGATCCTCAAGCAAAAGACGGTGGATCAAGCTTGCGCCGACGCCGACAAGGGTCTCGACGCCCTCATTGCGCAGAAATAGCTGGCACCGAAGGTGTTGGCATGCTGCCGTCACAATCCCTGACGGCAGCATGCAGCCCTTTCTTCCGTAAGCCGTTCACCACGCGGACCTGTTCCCATGGCTTATGCCGCGAACGCTGTAACGCCGGACCGCCAGCGCGCCGAACTCGCCGCGCTGTCGGCGCCTGCGGTGCTGTTCACGCTGGCGATGATCGCATTCCCCGTGCTCTACACCGTCTGGCTCGGTTTCCACGCGTTTTCCTCAACGGGACGGCAGTCTTTCGTCGGCCTTGGCAATTATTCGAAGCTGATAGCCGACCGTGAATTCTGGCACGGGCTGTGGGTAACGCTGGCGCTTTACATTCTCTCGCTCGTCCTGCAGCTTGTCCTCGGCATCTGGCTGGCGCTGCTGTTGTTTCATGCCAAGCGGCTGCCGGGAATCGTCAGATCCCTGTTTATCTCGCCGTTCATGATGCCGCCGGTGGTCGCCGGGCTGATGTGGCTGGTCATCCTCGATCCCTCGCTCGGCGCTGCCAATTACATCTTGCAGGCTGTGGGATTGCCGCCATCCGACTGGCTGGCATCGCCGACCTGGGTGATTCCGACAGTGGCGATGATCGACACCTGGCAATGGGCGCCCTATGTCGCACTGATTGTGCTGGGAGGGCTGCAGTCGCTGCCGGCGAGCGTCTACGAGGCGGCGCAGATCGACGGGGCGTCGGCGTTCAAGACCTTCTGGCGCATCACGCTGCCGCTGTTGCTGCCGACCATCGTTACGGCCACGATCCTGCGCAGCGTGGACCTGCTGCGGTTCTTCGACATCATCTACATCACGACGCAGGGCGGGCCCGGCAATGCCTCCAACACGCTCAATATCTACGGCTTCCGCGTCGGTTTTGAGTTCTTCAACCTCGGATATGCCAGCGCCTTGATGTTGACGCTGACCGCAATCGTGTTCGGCGTCGTGCTCGCCTTCAATCGCCTGCGCGGCGCGGTTGCCTGGTGATCCAGATGGACAACACGCCGCTCAGCGAATCCCTGATACGCAAGCTCAACACCGCGCAACTGGTGCTGGCCGGCATCCTCATAATGTCGCCGATGGCATGGATGGTGTTGTCGTCGTTCAAGCCGTCGTTCCAAGTCACCGCCTATCCGCCGACAGTTATTTTTTCGCCGACGCTCGAGAACTACAGTCAATTGATGCGGACGACGCCATTCTTCTCCTACACCGTCAACAGCCTGATCGTGACGCTGGGATCGGCGGGGCTGGGGCTGCTGTTCGGAATTCCCGCCGCCTTCGCCGTCTCATGGACGCGAATCTCCTGGCCGGCGATCCTGGCGCTGGCGGCGCGCATGGCTCCGGGCACGCTGTTCCTGCTGCCCTGGTACGTGATGTTCCGGCAGGTCGGGATGATCGGCTCCTACACGGCGCTCATCCTCAGCCATGCCGTGATCACGCTGCCGATCGTGATCTGGGTGCTGCTGCCGTCGTTCGACAACATACCGCGCAGCATCTTCGAGGCCGCGCAGGTCGATGGCTGCAGCATCATGCGCATCCTGTGGAAGATCGCGCTGCCGCTGGTGGGATCCGGCATCGCGGTGGCCGCGATTTTTTCGTTCGTGTTCTCGTGGAACTATTTTCTGTTCGCGCTGGTGCTGTCGAACGGCGACAGCAAGACCCTGATCGCGGCGGCTTTCAACTTCGTCGGCGAGGGCTCGACCGAATGGGGAGCGCTGATGGCGGCCGCGACGCTGATCGCGCTTCCGCCGCTGATCCTCGCCTCGATCGTCCAGCGCTGGCTGGTGTCGGGACTGACGCTCGGCGCGGTGAAAGGCTAGGCATCGAAATGGCAACCATCGATCTACCCAATGCGACTATGGAAGCGGCCGTATTTCACGGCAACGAACGCATTACGATCGAGCGCGTCGGGATTCCCGATGTGCGGCCGGGCGAAGTGCTGGTGCGGGTTTCGCGCACGGCGCTTTGCGGCTCGGATTTGAAACTGTGGCACAGCGGCGCGGAATTCACTGCGGGCCACGAAATCTTCGGTGTCGTCGAGCAGCCGGGCCATCCGATGAACGGCCGGCGCTGCGCAGTCTACATTCCCGTTCATTGCGGCCATTGTGCCGCCTGCCGCCGCGGCGATACTCAGATGTGCCTCGAAGTATCCAGCCTGATCGGCTGGAACCGGCCGGGCGGCTACGCGCAATACCTGCCGGTTCCGGAGAACTGCCTGCTGCCGGTACCCGACGACATCGAAGACAGCCTGGCCCCGCTGTTGCTCGATACGATCGGCACCTCGGCGCATGCAGTTCGTTTCGTCAGCCGCGTCGTACCGCCGCAGGAAGCCGGACCCGTGCTGGTCACGGGCGCCGGCCCGGTGGGGCTCGGCGTCATCCTGGCGCTCAGGGATGCCGGCTACAGCGACATCCACGTTTCCGACCCAAACGCGGCGCGGCTCAGGATAGCGCAGGCGTTCGGCGCGCAATCCCATCCCGTTGGCGATACCGGCAAGCGTTTTGCGTTGATCATGGAATGCTCCGGCGCCCACGCCGCGCGCAATCTCGGCATCGAGGTGGTGTTGCCGCGCGGCGCGCTGGTGCTGGTCGGCGAAAACGCAGCCCCTTGGACTATCGAGGAGGGCAAGGTTTTTCGCCGCAAGGACTTTTACATGATCCGCACCTTCTATTTTCCGGTCGGCGATTTCGAGCCGAATGTCGCGCTGTTGCGCCGCTACAAGGATGAGTATCGCGTGCTGGTCGACGGCGAGTTCGGATTGCGCGAGTTCCCGGAGAATTTCGCGCGGTTCGCGGAGGGCAAGCTGATCAAGCCCGTGCTGACCCTGGAACGACGCTGATGGCCGGTATTTCGATCCGCAACCTCGTCAAGCGCTACGGCAGCTTTACGGTCGTCCCCGACCTCAGTCTCGAGATCGCGGATCATGAGTTCGTCGTCTTCGTCGGGCCGTCGGGCTGCGGCAAGTCGACTTTGTTGCGGATTATCGCGGGACTCGAGCCGATCACGAGCGGTGACCTGTTGATCGGCGACAAGCGCGTCAACGGCGTGCCCTCCGCGCAGCGCGACATCGCGATGGTGTTCCAGGACTACGCGCTGTATCCGCATATGCGCGTTTACGACAACATGGCGTTTGCACTCGAACTGCGCGGCATGCCGAAGGCGGAGATCGACAGCCGGGTAAGGCAGGCGGCGGCCATGCTGCATATCGAGGCTTACCTCGATCGCAAGCCCAAGGAACTCTCCGGCGGCCAGCGCCAGCGCGTCGCCATGGGCCGGGCCATCGTGCGCAATCCGCAGGTGTTCTTGTTCGACGAACCGTTGTCCAATCTCGACGCCAAGCTGCGGGCGCAGGTGAGGGCGGAGATCAAGGCGCTGTCGCAACAGCTCCGGACAACCATGGTCTTCGTCACCCACGACCAGATCGAAGCCATGACCATGGCGGACAGGATCGTCGTGCTGCAAAGCGGCATCGTGCAGCAATACGACACGCCCGAAATGGTCTACGAACGGCCGGCGAACCAGTTCGTCGCGGGCTTCATCGGTTCGCCGACGATGAATTTCTTCCCGGTCGAATTACGTGACGATGCCGCGATATATTCGGGCGATGCAACGCCGGCACCGCTCGATGCCGCGCTTCGCGCGCGGCTCAAGGCTGCGGCAGGAAAGGGCGTCGTCGGCGTTCGACCCGAGCACTTCCAGGTCGTCGTCGCCGATGCCTCCGGCATCCCGGTCCAGATCAAGCTGGTCGAGCCGCTTGGCTCGGATACCCTGATCCATTTCGACGTCGCAGGCACCGGCGCGATTGCACGGGTCGATCCGTCGCTCAAGCCGAAGCTGGGCGAGCGGCTGTTTCTGCTGCCCCAGGTCGGCAAGGTTCATCTTTTTGACGCCGCGACCGGCCGGGTATTGCCATGAGCGATCGCGGAAGGCCGAGAGTGGATAGGCAAGGAGCTGCGGCGCTCGATCTAGTGGCGAACGCGGGCAATACGCGGGTGATTTGCCTCGGTCTTTCCGCGCTCGATCAAATTTGGCGGGTGCCGGCGTTTTTCTCGGGCGGCAGCGCGAAGATCAGGAGTTTTGAATACACCACCATGGGCGGCGGCATGGCGGCGACCGCTGCGGTCACGATCGCGCGGCTTGGCGGTATCGCCGCGTTTTGGGGGCGCGGGGGCGACGATGCGGCCGGTCACGAGATGCGCAAAGCGCTCTCGGCGGAGGGGGTCGACGTCAGTCAATTTCGCCTGTTTGCGGACGGCCAATCGTCGGTGTCGGGCATTCTGGTCGATGCCACCGGCGAGCGTCAGATCGTGAATTTTCGCGGGAAATTTCCGGAGCCGGCTGATTGGCTGCCGCTGGGCGAAGTCGAAACCGCGTCCGCCGTGCTTGCCGATCCGCGCTGGCTGACGGGAGCAGTCGAGATGTTCAAGGCCGCGCGCGCGAAAAGCGTTCCTACGGTGCTCGATGCCGATGTCGCCGACGCCGAGGTGTTTGAGACGCTGCTGCCGTTGACTGATCATGCCATTTTCTCCGAGCCGGCGCCCTCCGGCTTTGCCGGATCGACCGACGACGGGGCGTTGGCCAGGGTCGCAGACTTCGGCTGCGGCGTGGCCGCGGTCACGCGCGGCGCCGATGGCGTCGCGTGGCTTGCGAACAATGTCGTCCATCGCCAACCGGCCTACGCGGTCGACGCCATCGATACGACCGGCGCCGGCGACGTCTTCCATGGCGCTTATGCCTTCGCCATTGGCGCGCGCCTTGAGGCAGGCGACGCCATGGCGTTCGCTGCGGCGGCGGCGGCGCTCAAATGCACCCGGCCGGGCGGGCGCGCCGGCATTCCCACGCTTGAAGACTGTCTCGCATTTCAAAGGAACGGCCAATGAGAACGATCGGAAAGACACGCGGCCTTGCGCGACTGGCGGATACCGAGGGGCATTTTCGCATGGTCGCGCTTGATCAGCGGCCACCGATGTTCGAGGCGATCGCACAGGCGAAGAAGATTGCCAAAGACCAGGTAACCTACGCCGACGTGGTCGCGGCCAAGCGGCTGCTGGTCGAGGCGCTGGCGCCACATTGCAGCTCGATGCTGTTCGATCCGAATTTTGCCGTGCCGGCGGCGATCGATTTTATACCGCCGCGTTGCGGGCTGATCATGACGCTTGAGGAGCATCGGGTCGAGGAAACCCGCGGTGGCCGCAAGTCGCGCGTCATCGACAATTGGAGTGTGGCAAAGATCCGGGCCATGGGCGGCGACGCCGTAAAGGTGCTGGCGTGGTACCGGCCGGACGCCGATGCCGCCATCAATGCGCATCAGCAGCGCTTCGTGCGCGAGATCGGTGAGGAGTGCGCGCACAACGACATCCCCTATGTGCTCGAGCTGCTCGTCTATCCCTTTCTTGGCAGCGCCAATCATACGGCCGATTATGTCGAATCGCCGGGCAAGCTGCCGCAGCTGGTGATCGAGAGCGTGCGCGAGTTTGTAAAACCTGAATATGGCGTCGATCTGCTGAAGCTGGAGAGCCCGCTCGCCGCCAACGCTCTGCCGTCCCGCGACGGCGGCGCCGCGGCAAGCGCCGCGCAGAAGGAATTCGATGCTGTCGGCGAGATATGCAGGGAATATGACATTCCCTGGGTCTTGCTGTCGGGGGGCGCCGCGCACGACAAGTTCGAACGCGTGCTGGAATACGCCTATGCCGCGGGCGCCGGCGGCTTCCTGGCCGGCCGCACGATCTGGCTGGACGCGGTGCGGCAGCACTTTCCGGATCTTGCTGCGGTCTCGGCGGCGCTGAAGAAGGAAAGCGTGACGATCCTGAACAGCCTTTCGAGGCTGACGAAGGAGCGGGCGCATTCGTGGCAGCCTCGCTTCCCGAAATTCGATCACGTTCGCCAGGAGGGAGATTTCGCTCGCACCTATTTGCGCTAGACTGCGCTGACGTCTATGTGACCTACATCAGCGGGTCCCACAAGCGTCAAGCAGCATGTGTCACCTTCGACGA
>CAVRIQ010000006.1:0-14308 GCA_963721275.1 uncultured Alphaproteobacteria bacterium
CCGGCGGGCAGTGGCAGCCAGAGATGAAAGCCGGGCACGCCGGTCGCAGCAGGCAGCCACTCCTTCAGGATCCGGCGCGCGATAGCGTCGCGAACCGCGGCCTTGTCGCGTTTGAGCTTGGCCTGCCGGGCAAGTCCGCCGTTCTGGATCAGCCGCGCCACCACTTCGGCCATGACCGGCACGGCCATCCAGCCCGTGGCGCGCAGCGCGTTGATCGAACGATCGCGAAACGCCTCGGGCGCGATCATGGCGGCGATGCGAAGCCCGGGCGCGAGGCATTTTGCGAAACTGACGACGTAGAAGCTGCGTTCCGGAATGAGCCTGGAGATCGGCGCGAGCGGCGGCGACAGCAGGTAACCGTAGGCGTCGTCTTCGAGCAGGTAGGCTTCATGCTTGCGCACGATCTCGGCGATCGCCTGCCGCCGTTTGGCCGGCATCACCGATCCCATCGGCGTTTGCAGCGTCGGCATGCAATAGAGCACGCGCGCTTTGGTCTCGGTGAAGGCGCGGTCGAGATGTTCGGGAATGAGACCCTGTGCGTCGGTCGCCACGCCGTGCAGCCGGTAGCCCGACAGCGACGCAAGCGCGAGCATGCCGGAATAGGTGTAGCTTTCGGTCAGCACGATGTCTTCCGGCGAAGCGACCATGGGAAGCGCGATCGACAGCGCGTGCTGTCCGCCATGGGTGATGAAGAGATGGTCGGCGTCGGCGGTCACGCCGAGCGAGGAAAGCCACGTGACCATCGCGTCGCGGTGCCGGCGCAAGCCCTGGTGCGGCAGATATCCGAGCAGGTTCGGCATTTCGCCGTCGGCGACGATCTCCGCCAGCACGGCCGCAATGACTTCGTCTTCGCCGGTATGGGGCGGAACGTTCAGCGCCAGGTTGATCGTTGCTTCCGAAGCACCAAGACCTCGCGCCTCGCGCCGTCGCCTCTGCACGAACGTGCCGCGCCCGACTTCGCCCGAGATCAACCCGCGCTGCTCGGCTTCCGCGTAAGCCTTCGAAATCGTGCCGACGCTGAGATCGAGCCGCTGTGCCATGTCGCGCTGAGGCAATAATCGCATGCCGGGCTTGACGCGGCCGGAGGTGATGTCGGCTTCCAGCGCCGAAACGAAGGCGAGATAACGCGGCCCTGGAAACTTGGCGAGAGCGGGTACCCAGTCGGTCATTTCCTGCTATCCGCGAGAGGCCTTCGAACGCCGTTGATCGGTCATTTGGCTAAGTAGTACAATTTAGGAATTGTTGCAATATTTGACACAGGTTCTGGCCTCGGAACCACCGGATCTCGTTTATTGCAAGCTGGCGAAATCTGCAAGTGGCGGTTTTAAAAGGACTTTTATAAGCTGTCTCCGTCATTTCATTTGCCAGATTGAACCAACTCAATCCTGCATAATTTGCTCGATTGCCTCAGTTTGTGTTTGACAATTTCCGCCGCGGGCTTCTATCGTCTCTTCCAAGGCAGCGGGCTTTCGACAAGCTGTCCGTCAAGACTGGGAGCGCGTTTTGATCTACGAAATCCGGGTCTACGAAGCCGCGGAAGGCCGGGCGGACGCGATGCGCCGCCGCTTTCGCGACAACGTCGCGACCAAATTTTTTCCCCGTCACGGCATCGAACTGATCGGCGCGTTCACCGCGCCGGCGGAAGACGGCCGCCTCACTTATATGACGCGCTTTGCCGACGAAGATTCGCGCCAGAAGGCCTGGGCGTCGTTCGCCGCGGATCCGGAGTGGGTGGCCGTGAAGGCGGCAAGCGAGACCGACGGGCCGCTGTTGAAGAACCAGACCGTTTCGGTGCTGTCGCCGGCGATCGCCGGCTTGCCGCTCGGCTAGCGGCACCCCATGAAACCCGCGCCCTTCGACTATGTCAGACCGGCTTCGCTCGCGGAGGCATGCGATCTCCTGGCCGGCGACGAGGATGCGCGGGTCATCGCGGGCGGACAAACGCTGGTGCCGATGCTGGCGATGCGGCTGGCGCGTCCGGCCAGACTGATCGACATCCTGCGATTGCCGGAGCTTGCCGGCATTCGCGAGGAAAAGGACGCCGTGATTGTCGGCGCCACCACGCGCCAGGCGCAGGCCGAGCGCGATCCCGTCATTCGCGCAGCGGTGCCGATGCTGGCGCGCGTGCTGCCATGGGTCGGGCATCCGCCGACCCGCAATCGCGGCACCGTCGGCGGTTCGATCGCCAATGGCGATCCGTCGGCCGAAATCCCGCTGGTCGCGGTGACGCTGGGCGCCGAAATCATGCTGGCGGCCAGGACCGGCCCGACCTCGATGCCGGCTGATGATTTTTACATCGGGCCGATGGTGACATCGATCGATCAGGGCCAGTGCGTGCAGGCGATCCGGTTTCCGGTCTGGCCGCACCGGCGCATCGGGGTGGGCTTCTTCGAAGTCAGTTCGCGGCGCTCGGATTTTGCGTTTGTCGCCGCCGCGGCGCAAGTCGCGCTCGACGAGGAGGGGCGTTGCCTCGACATCGCGCTCGGCCTTGGCGGCGTCGCCGACCGGCCGATGCGGCTCGATATGTCGCAGCTTTTGCGAACCGCGCTCGATGCCGCGTCCGCAACGGCCGCGATCGATGCCGCCTGTGCCGATATCGAGGCGATGAGCGATTTGCACGCCAGCGCCACTTATCGCCGCCGCGTCGCCGGCGTGCTTTGCCTTCGCGCGCTGGAACAGGCGCGCGACAACGCGGCCGCGAAACGTTCGGAAGGCGGGCGATGAAAGTCGAACTGCGCATCAACGGCGTCAGCCGTTCCGCCGATATCGAGCCGCGCAAGACGCTGCTCGACGTGTTGCGCGAGAATTTCCTGCTCAACGGCACCCATGCCGGCTGCGAGCACGGCGTCTGCGGCGCCTGCACGGTGCTGGTCGATGGCGAGCCGGTGCGGTCCTGCCTGATGTTCGCGGTGCAGGCGGACGGCTACGAGATCACGACCATCGAGGGCCTTGCGCCGGCGCCGGGCGAACTCAGCGTGATCCAGGATGCCTTCTGCGAAACCCACGGCCTGCAATGCGGTTACTGCACGTCCGGCATGATCCTGTCGGCGCACGCGCTGCTGCAGCGTAACGTGACGCCGACGCGCGAGGATATCGTGGAAGCGATCTCCGGCAATATCTGCCGCTGCACCGGTTACGGGCAGATCATCGAGGCGGTGCAGTTCGCCGCCGATCGTTTGCGCAAGGCCAATACGCCGCGGCCGGCCGCGCAAGCCGCAAAACCCGTCGCGGAGGCGAAATGAGCGCCGATCCCGCCACCTTCCGCTTCGTCTCGACCAACCGCCGGGTTCGCGAGGACCGCCGTTTCGTCGCGGGCCACGGCCATTACGTCGCCGACGTCGCGCTCGAGGGCATGCTGCATGTCGCGGTGCTGCCGTCGCAGCATCCGGCCGCGCGCATCGTCTCGATCGATGCTTCCGAAGCACTGGCGATGCCGGGCGTGCATTATGTGCTGACCGGCGACGAGCTCGCGGCCGCGACCGATCCGTTGATGAACGGGCTCGATACGCCCCTGGTAAAACGCCATCCGCTCGCGGTCGGGCAAACCCGCTATGCCGGTGAGTGGGTGGTGGCCGTGGTCGCCGACAGCCGGGCGCTCGCCGAAGACGCCGCCGAAAGGGTCATCGTCGACTATGAGCCGCTGCCTTTCGTGATGCATGCCGAAGAAGCCTTGAAGCCGGACAGCCCGCCGGTTCATCCCGCGCACGGCTCCAACGTGCTGCTCGACCGCACCTTCGTCTGGGGCGAGGTGGAAAGACATTTCGCCGAGAGCCCGCGGCAGCTGTCGTTCCGCGTCACCTGGGGACGCAGCTCCACGGTTCCGATCGAGACCTTCGGCGTCGTGGCGTCCTGGGATCCCTGGCGCGACATGCTGGACGTGTGGGCCTCGATCCAGATGCCGAAATATCCCGATCAGATCGCGCGCGCCTTGCGGATCCCGGCCAACGGCGTGCGCGTGCATCAGGATGTCGACGTCGGCGGCAGCTACGGCGTCAAGCGCGGCATCAAGCAGACCGTGCTGGTGGCGCATCTGGCGCGGCGGCTCGGCCGGCCGGTGCGGCTGATCGAGGACCGGCTGGATAACATGAGCGGCGGCGACGCCCACGGTCCCGACCGCATCTTCGACGTCGATGTCGCCTTCAACAATGACGGCATCGTCAAGTCGATGAAGTTCCGCGCGCTGGACAATGCCGGCGCCTATGCCGGCCGCGCGCCGTTCCAGCTGGGCAAGCCGATCGGCGCCATCGTCGGGCCGTACCGCATCGAAAGCGTGCAGTACCGCGCGCAATCGGTGACCTCGAACAAGGCGGTGCAGGAAGCCGTGCGCGGCTTCGGCCAGTCGCCGACCAACTACGCGATCGAGGCCGCGATCGACAAGGTCGCTGCGGCTGTCGGCCTCGATCGCATCGAGGTGCGGCGCCGGAATTTCATTCGTAAAGAACAGTTTCCCTATCTGATCCCGAGCGGCAGCACCTATGACAGCGGTGATTACCACACCGTGGTCGACAAGGTGCTCGCCCATATCGATTTCGCGGGCATGGAAAGGGAGCGCGATCGTTTGCGCGCTTGCGGGCTGCTGGCCGGCATCGGCATTGCCGCGTGCCTGGAGCCGAGCGGCGGCAACTCCTCGTTCGAGCCGCTGCTCAACGAGAAGAACACCACCACCACCTGGATGGATTCCTGCCGCATCAACGTCGACGGGCTCGGCTTCGTCACCATAACCATCCACAACACCTCGTCGGGGCAGGGTCACGAGACGCTGGTTTCCACGGTCGTCGGCGAGGTGCTGCAGATCGATCCCGACCTGATCCGCGTGGTGCGGCCGGATTCGCTGGCCTGCCTGCCCTCGAACTCGCCGGTCGGCAGCCGGATGGCGATCATGCTCGGCGGCGCGGCGTTCCACGCCGCGCAGAAGCTGAAGGCCAAGCTGACGCGGATCGGCGCGCACCAGTTCGGCCTCGGCGAGGACAAGGTGGTCTATGCTTCCGGCGGCGTCAGCGATGCCGGCGGCGGCAAGCAGCTTGGCTGGACCGAACTCGTCACCATCGCCCATCGCAACTATCATCTGTTGCCGGCGGGCATGGAGCCCGGCCTCGAGGCCACCCATGTGATGCAGGTGCCGACCGGCATCCAGCTGCCGAAGGACGGCCGGGTCCAGATGTACCCCTGTCACTCCTTCGAGTTTCACGTGGTGCTGATGGCGATCGATCCGGCGCTGGGAAAGCCGGAAATCCGGCGCTACGTGATCGGCCACGATTGCGGCACCGTCATTACGCCGCATATCGTCAAGGGCATGACGCTCGGCGGCATCGCGCACGGCCTCGGCGCGGCGCTGCTGGAGGAGTTCGTCTACAATGACGAGGGCCAGCTGATCACGCAAGGGTTCATGGATTACCTGCTGCCGTCCGCCCACGAGGTGCCGGAGGTCGAGATCGTGCATCACTGCACGCCGTCGCCCTTTACCGTGTTCGGGCAGAAGGGTTCCGGCGAAAGCGGCTATCTCGGCGCCCCCGCCGCGATCTCGGGCGCGGTCAACGATTGCGTCGCATCGCTCGGCATCTCCTTCAACAAGCTTCCGATCCGCATTTCCGCCATCGGCGACGCCATCGCCGCCGCGCAACGATCCAAAGAGCAAACCGAATGATCATCGACTGCCACGCCCATTTGGTGCCGCCGAGCCTGTTGGACGCGATCCGCACGCATGCCTCGAGCTTTCCGTCGATCCGCCTGATCGAGGACGGCGGCAGCCTCGGCTTTTCCTTTGCCGGCGGCAAGCCGACCCGGCCGGTTTCGAAACCGCTGAGCGATCTGCCCGGCCGGCTGAAATGGATGGACGAGCAGAAGATCGAACGCCAGGTGGTCGGCGGCTGGCTCGATATGTTCGGCTATGAAGTGCCGGCGGAGGAGGGCGTGGCCTGGTCGCGCCTGATCAACACGCATCTGGCGCAGACCGCGATGCGCGAGCCGCGCTTCGTGCCGCTCGCCACCGTTCCCTTGCAGGACGGCGCGCGCGCCGCGGAAGTGCTGCGCGAGGCGCACGCGGCCGGCTTCAAGGGCGCGATGATCGGGACCCAGCCGAAGGGCAAGGGCGGCGTGCTCGACGATCCCTCGCTGCAACCGTTCTGGGAGGCGGCCAACGAACTCGGCTCGGTGGTGTTCATCCATCCGGTGTTCGAAAGCGGCGACGACCGCGTGCATGATTACGGCATGGCGAACGCGGTCGGGCGTATCACCGATACGCTGATCGCGATGTCGCGGCTGATCTATGCCGGCCACGTCACCCGCTACGCCAATGCCAGGATCGTCGCCGGCATCGGCGGCGCGGCGCTGCCCTATGTGATCGGCCGGCTGCGCCGGAATTATACCCTCGACAAGGACAAGCTCGGCGATCCCGACGCGGCGCTGGCGGCGATGTATTACGACACCATCGTCCAGGACCCCCGCACGCTGCGCTACCTTGCCGACATCGTCGGCCCCGAACGGATCATGATGGGTTCGGACATGCCGTTCCCGATCGGCGATCTCGCACCGACCAAGATCGTCGCCGAGACCAGATTTTCGGACAGCGAGCGCGCGGCCATCAACGGCGGCCTGGCGCGCAAGCTTTTCGGCCTGTGAGGACTTGCGGAAAATAGCGAAAACAAATGGCGGAGAGAAGATCATGAACAGGGTATTGGCTTGGCTTGCATGCGTCGGAATTCTGCTCTTGTCTGGACAAACGCGGGCGCAAACCCCCGAGCCGATCTCCATCGTCGTGTTCGGGCCTCCCTCGCTCGGCGCGTTTCTGCCGCCGGTGATCAAGGCGCAAAAGCTCGATGAGAAGAACGGCCTTGCAATCAAGTTCGAGGAACGCACGCCCGACGCCTACACCGCGCAATTCAACTCCGGCGAATTCCAGCTCGGCGGCAGCGCCTCGCTGTTGACGGTCGGGCTCGCCGATATCCGCGGCGTCAAGGTGACCTATCTGTTCAACCTGTTCGACTTCTGGGGCGCGGTCGTCACCTCGCGGCCGGAGATCAAGACGCTGAAGGACCTCGAGGGCAAGGATCTCGCCGCGGCCAAAGGCACCACCAATTACGTGATGTTCGACTGGTTCGCGCGCCAGCTCGGCGCCGACACGGCAAAAATTTCGGTGATCAATACCGCGACCCCCGGCCTGATCGGCTACGCGCTGGCCGATCGCGCCGCCGCGGTCCAGCTCTGGGAGCCGGCCTATACGACGCTGTTGTCGAAGAAGCCGGAGATGCGGACGATCGACCTTGCGATTGCCGAAAGCTGGAAGAAATTCACCGGCAGCCGCAACATTCCCTATCTCGGCGTCGCCGCGCACCTCGATTGGGTCGAGAAGAACCCGAAACTGGTCGCAAAGCTCTATGCGACCTACAAGGAAGCCGCCGACTGGGTGGCGGCGCATCCGGATGACGCATCGAAACTGATCGCGGCCAAGGGAACGGCCGCCGACCAGAAGGCGATCGCCGACCTCATTCGCGCCAACGACCGGCTCGGCATGAACGTGCAGTGGGCCTCCGACGTCCGCAAGGAGATCAACTCGGTCTATGCCGCCGGCAAGTCGATCGCTTTCCTGCCGTCGGATCCTGCCGCCTCGACCATCTATCAGGCGCCGGGCAAATGAGCGAGGCCGCGCCCCAGACCGTGACGTCGCCGCCAGCCAACAGGCTGTTGGCGGCGGCAAGGCGGCTGGGGACGTCGGTGCTGCCGTTCGTCGTGGTGATCCTGCTCTGGCAATTCGCCTCGCTGTTCTTTCCGCGCTTTCTGTTTCCCTCGCTGATCGACGTGTTCTGGCGCTGCCTGGAGATATTTTCCACCGGGGCGATGTTCGCCGACGTGCTGGCGACCATCCTTCGCATTCTGGCAGGGCTTGCCGGGGCCTTCATCGTCGGCGGGGGGCTGGCGCTGCTGATGGTGCGCTCGCGCGCGGTCGACAATTTCCTGTCCCCGATCCTGACGCTGTTCCAGGGCATTCCGGCGCTGTCCTGGGTGGTGTTCGCCATCATCTGGTTTCACGGCGTCGAATTCCGCATCTTCTTCATCATGGTGATGACGACGCTGCCGGCGTTCACGTTCCAGGTGCTGGGCGCGTTGCGCGCGATGTCGCGGGACCTGATGGAGATGGTGTTCAGCTTCCGTCCCACCCGCGCCAAACTGTTCCGGGTGATGATTGCGCCTGCCATCCTGCCGGACATTCTCACCGCATGGAAAGTCAATCTCGGCAACGCCTCGCGCGTGGTGGTCGTTGCCGAACTGGTCGGGGCGACCGGCGGCGTCGGCTATGAACTGCTGCAGCAGCAGCAGCTGTTCGACATGGCCGGCGCGCTGGCCTGGACATTGCAGCTGGTGTTTTTCGTGCTGATCGTGCAGGGCGCCTTGACGCTGATCGAAAACGTCGCGTTCCGCTATCGCGCCGTGTCGGAGCGCGCGATATGAGGGATAGCGTCACGCCGGCGGAAGCCGCCATTCACCTCGACCGCGTGTCAAAGGTGTTCGGCAAGGCGGGCTCGGATGGGGCCTACCGCGCGGTCGACGGCCTCGATCTCGAGGTCCGCCCCGGCCAGATGTTGGCGCTGCTCGGCAAGACCGGCTGCGGCAAGTCGACCATCTTCAACATGATCGCGGGCTTGACCGAGCCGACCAGCGGCACGGTGCGCGTCAGCGGGCGGGATCCGTTCCGGGACTTCAACTCGTTCCGCGGCAAAATGGCGATCGTGTTCCAGAGCGACCGGCTGCTGCCGTGGCGCACCGCGATCCAGAACGTCGAACTGGGGCTCGAGATGCTGGAGGTGCCGGCAGGAGAGCGGCGCGAGACGGCGCAGACGTGGCTGACCAAACTCGGCCTCGGCGGGCATGAGAACGATTATCCGCACGCGCTGTCCGGCGGCATGCGCCAGCGCGTCTCGATCGCGCGCGCCTTTGCCACCAACGCCAATATCCTGTTGTGCGACGAGCCGTTCTCGGCACTGGACGAATCGACCGCCGGGACGGCTACGCGCGGAATTCGTTCGGCTGGTGAAGGAAAACGGCAAGACCGCCGTGTTCATCACCCACTCGATCAGCGAAGCGCTGGAAATCGGCGACCGCATCGTGGTGCTCAAACGCCCGGCGAAGATCGCCTATGACGTCAGCTTCGATGCCGATACGGGGCGAGAGGAGCGCGAGCTCATTCGGGGCCGGATCGGCGAGGTGCTGGCGGTGTGAGTTGGGGGCTGCCATCATGGCTTAATGCTTTGCATCGCCCCGGAATGACGGATTTCTCAATCACAGCCACAGGATCTTCTTGCGGTAGTCCAGATCGGTCAACAACGGCGCCGCCGGGCCCTGATGGAACACCGCGCCGCGCTCCAGCGCGAAGACGCGGTCGGCCAGCGCCAGCACCAGGTCGAGATTGTGCTCGACGATCACGATGGAGGTGTGGCGGCGCAGCAGGTCGAACACCCTGAACAGTTCGAGGATCACGGTGGGCGCGAGGCCCTCGAACGGCTCGTCCAGCAGCAACAGCCGCACGTTGCCCGACATCGCACGCGCCACCGCCACCATCTGCTGTTCGCCGCCGGAAAGGTAATCCGCCGCGACATTGATGCGCTCTTTCAGCCGCGGGAAATATTCGAGGATCTGCTCCTCGCTCCACACCACGCCATGGCTGCCGTCGGTCTTGCGCGCCAGCCGCCCGAGCGAAAGGTTCTCGCGCACCGTCATGCCCGCGAACAGGCCGCGTCCCTGCGGCACGTAGCCGATGCCGGCGCGCGCGATATCCGGGGCCGGAAGGCCGGAGATATCGCGGCCCTCATATTCGATCTGACCCGAGGCCAGCGGCACCAGCCCGGCCAGCGTCTTCAAAAGCGTCGACTTGCCGGCGCCGTTGCGGCCCAGCAACGCGACGATCTCGCCCTCGCGCACGTCGAGCGTCGCGTCGTGCAGGATATGGCTCTTGCCGTAGAAGGTATTGACGGCCTCGAAGCGCAGGATTTGCGCGGCGTCCCGCTGAATTTCCTCGCTGCGGCTGTGTTCGACCTCGGGAATGCCGGTGCCGGTATAGATTTCCTGCACCCGCCGGTCGGCGCGCACCGCCTCGGGCGAGCCCGTCATCAGCACTTCGCCCTGGTTCATGACCGTGACTTGGTGCGAGAAGCCGAGCACGCGGTCGATGTCGTGCTCGACGATCAGGACCGGAATGTTGGCGGCGACGTTTCTGACCAGGTTCGAGACCCGTTCGCGCTCGGCGGCGGCAAGGCCCGCGAGCGGCTCGTCGAGCAGCAGCACCTGCGGCTTGGAGCCGAGCGCAATGCCGAGGTCCACCAGCCGCTGGCCGCCATAGGACAGTTCGCCGCCCTCGATGGCCTCGATGCCCTCCAGGCCGAGGAACTTTATCAGTTCGGCGGTCTCGCCGTGGATCTCGGGGTAAGCGTCGATATCGCGCCAGAGGTTGAAGCGCATGCGGCTCTGCGCCTGCAGCGACAGCCGCAGGTTTTCGTAGATCGACAGGCCGCGGAACAGATTGGTGATCTGGAACGAGCGCGCGAGGCCCCGGTGACAGATCAGGTCGGACGGTACGCCCTGAATCTCCCGGCCGCCGAGTTTTATGGTTCCGGCATCGGTCGGGTAGAGACCCGAGATCAGGTTGAACAGCGTGGTCTTGCCGGCGCCGTTCGGCCCGATCAGCGCGTGGATCTCGCCGGCGCCGATCGTGAGGCTGGCGTTATTGACCGCGCGAATGCCGCCGAAATGCTTGGCGATGCCCTTGACCTCCAGCACCGTTCCCTCGAGCCTTTCGGGCCTCAGGAAACCGGGCAGCGGCAAGCCTTCATAGATCTTGCGCTTGCTCATGGCGGCGCCTTCCTCCGGGGCGGGGCGGAAGCGCCGCATCAGCGTGCGCCAGACGCCGATCAATCCCTCGGGCGAGTACATCACGAAGGCGACGAAGATCAGCCCGAACCAGAGCAGCCAGTTTGCGGTCCAGATCGAAAACAGTTCGCGAAACAGGATGAAGAACAGCGCACCGAGCGCCGGTCCCAGCATGCTGCGCATGCCGCCGATCACCACCATCGCCAGCATTTCGCCGGAAAACGGCACCGAAACCGCTTCCGCCGAAACCAGATAGGTCTGGAACGCGAGCAGCGCGCCGGCAAGCCCGGTCACCACGGCCGAGATCACGAAGACCAGGAGCTTGTAGCGCTCGACCGGATAACCCTGGAAAGTGGCGCGCAGCTGGTTTTCGCGGATCGCCACCAGCACGTGGCCGAACGGCGAGCGCGACAGCCGCAGCAGCGCATAGAGTACGGCGAGACCGATCAGCGCGACGGTGACGTAAAAGGTCAGCGAATTGTCGAGACTGAGCGTCCCGATGCGGCCGCGCTGCAGGCCGCCGAGGCCGTCCTCGCCGCCGGTCACCTCGCTCCAGCGGAAGGCGACGGTGTAGGTCAGGGCTGCGAGCGCCAGCGTCAGCAGCGAGAAATACACCCCGCGGCGGCGCAGGATGATGACGCCCGCGGCCGCGGAGACAAGCGCGACGAAGGCCATCGACAGCAGCAGCGGCAGCCAGATTTCGCCGCCGAACCAGTGCAGCTGGATCAGGCCCGCGGCGTAGGCACCGATGCCGAACCAGGTGCCGTGGCCGAACGACACCAGCCCGGTGTAGCCGACGCACAGATTGAGCCCCATGGCCGCGATGGCGAGGATCACCACCATGGTTCCGGTGTTGAGCGAGAGCCCGAGCAGCGGCAGGACGAACGGCAGAACGACCAGCGCGAGGCTCGCCAGCAGCAGCGGCCGGTATTTTTGGGTGAGCGAGGCGGCCTTCATT
Source organism: uncultured Alphaproteobacteria bacterium (assembly GCA_963721275.1). Classification (GTDB taxonomy): domain Bacteria; phylum Pseudomonadota; class Alphaproteobacteria; order Rhizobiales; family Xanthobacteraceae; genus Bradyrhizobium. The sequence goes on from CAVRIQ010000006.1 coordinate 11,816, forward strand.
CGAACTTCTCGATACGCTCGCCGAGCAACCCGCGCGGCCGCACCAGCAGGACCACAAACATCAGGACGTAGATCGAGGCTTCGCCGGCGGCGGGAACGAAATTAATGGTGATGCCGCGCACCACGCCGACCAGCAGCGCCGAGATCACGACGCCCCAGAAGCTTCCGAGGCCGCCGATCACCACCACGACGAAGGCCACGGTGATGATCTCGGCTCCCATCGCCGGATGCACGATCGTGATCGGCGCAAAGAACGCGCCGCCCATCGCGGCCATGCCGACGCCCAGCATGACGATCGCGGTCATGTAGGGCTGCAATCTGATGCCGAGCGCGGCGACCATGTCCGGGCGCTGGATGCCGGCGCGCACCACGCGGCCGAACGAGGTCTTGTGCAGCAGCAGCCAGACGGCGAGCAGCACGACGGCGACCACCGCCAGCAGCATCACGCGGTAGCGCGAAAACAGGAAGTCACCGACGATCACCGAGCCGCGAAACACCGGCGGTATCGATGCCGACAACGGCGCCGCACCCCAGATGATGCGGATCGCCTGCTCGGCGATCATCGCGAGGCCGAAGGTCACCAGCAGGCTCAGGATCGGATCGGCGCTGTAAAAACGCCGCAGGATGTAGCGTTCGAACAGGATGCCCAGCATCGCAACCGCGACGGGCGAGATCACGACCGCCGGCCCGAAGCCGAGATATTTGGTGATTTCGACCGATACGTAGGCACCGAGCGCGTAGAACGCGCCATGCGCCAGATTGACCACGCCGCCGACGCTGAAGATCAGCGACAGGCCGAGCGCGATCAACAGGTAATAGCCTCCGAGCACGAGGCCATTCACCACTTGTTCGAGCAAGAAACCGAACTGCATTCTCGATCCCGCAAGGCACACGATGTCGGCGGCGGTGGCGACCGGGCCGTAAAAACGCGGTCAGCCGGCGCGCGCCCGAAGCCGGGGGCGGACGCCGGCGACCGACGCGGCGGTTACAGGGTGCAGGGGTTCTGTTCTTTCGTCGGCGCCAGCGATTCCAGTGGCTCGTTCGCCTTGGGGACCGCGGTCCCCAGCGCGATGAAGTCCCACTGATCCTTGGCCTGGCCCTTGGGCCTCACGGTGAATGGATAGGCTTCCTGCATCAGCTGATGGTCCCACGCCCGGAAATGCGCCTTGCGCGCCTTCAGGATGTCGTACTCCGTTTCCTTTTCGAAATAGGCGATCAGCTTGTCGGTGTCGGTCGACTTGGTCTCGTTCATGGCCTGCGCCATCATCTTGAAGGCGATATATTCGATCCAGGCATGATTTTCCGGCGGCTTGCCGTACTTCTTGATGAAGCTCGCCACGAAGGTCCTGGACGCCGGCACATCCAGCGTGTGGTACCAGACCGTCGGCCAGGTGCCGCTCAGATTGCCGTCACCGGCCGCCCAGGCATCGGCGGTGTTGAGATTGAAGCCGACGATCGGGTAGGGCAGGCCGAATTCGGCATATTGCTTGATCAGGGTCGTGACCTGATTGCCGGCGAGGTTCGAGCAGACCACGTCGGGCTTGGCCTGCCGGATCTTGAGCAGATAGGGGCTGAAATCGGTGACGTCGGTGGCGATCAGCTCGTCGCCGATCAGATTGCCCTGGTTGGCCGCGAAGAAGCGCTTGGCGGCTGCCAGCAGGTCATGGCCGAAGATATAGTCGGCGGTCAGCCCGAAGAACTTCTTGTCCTTCACCATGTTGTCGCGCAGCAGCGCCTGGCCGACCGTATTCACCATCACCGTGTTCGGGATATCGGTGTGGAAGGTGTATCTGTTGCAGTTCTTGCCGCGCAGCGCGTCGCTTCGCGCGCCGGTCTGCATGAACAGCTTCTTGTTGCGCGCCGCCACCTGCATGATGGTGAGCGCGGAAGCCGAATTGATTTCGCCCATCAGCACGGTGGCGCCGTCCTGCTCCAGCATGCGCTGGGCCTTGGTGGCGGCGGTGGCGGGATTGACCGAATCTTCCGACATGACGTCGAACTGGCGTCCCATGACGCCGCCGCCGGCGTTGATCTCCTCCACGGCCAGTCTCATGCCGAGCTGGGCATAGGTGCCGAGCGCGCCGAGAAAGCCGGTCAGCGGCGTGAGGTGGCCGATTTTGATCTTTTCCGTCTCGCCGTGGACGATCGACGGAAATCCGAGGGTCGAGGCGCCGGCAAAGGCGGCGCTGGCTTTCAACAGGGTTCTTCGGCTGTAGCGGGTCATCGTTGGTCTCCTCCCAGGGGCTCTTCGCGATGTCCCCCTTCAATTCCGGCTTATGCGAGAATGTGAGAGACTGTTTTCTATTGTTGGATGATATTTCCGGACGCCGTGACCGCTGTCAACGTCAAAAGCGCGGTCCGGCCTCGTCCTTAAGAAGAATTCGCCGCGCCCTTGGCGCCGAATTCCTGCGACAGCCGGTCGGCGGCGGCCCCGACAATCTGGGCGCTGTTGTGCAGCGCCTGGTTGGAAAGCCGCCAGATCGGGCCGGAAATG
>CAVRIQ010000007.1:0-34005 GCA_963721275.1 uncultured Alphaproteobacteria bacterium
GAGCCGCCATACCCGCACTCACTCCGCCGGCTTCTCCGGCGCCGGCTCGTCATCGGCGATGGCGCGCCAGGCCGCGCCCTCGAGATCGTCATACTGCCCGCTCTTGAGCGCCCAGAGGAATCCGAGCAGGCCAACCAGCCCAAGTCCCAGCGCCAGCGGCACCAGAATGACCATCACTTCCATCACGCTCTCCCGTTCGCGACGCGGCGGGCGCGAAGCGCATTCAGCATGACCAAAACAGATGAGCCGGACATCGCGGCTGCCGCAATCAGAGGGGTCACAACGCCGCTGATCGCAATCGGAACCGCCAGTAAATTGTAGCCGACCGCGAGCCAGAGATTCTGCCGCATCAACGACAGCGCCTTGCGCGCGTAATCGACGGCCGCGACCACCGGCGCCAAGGGCTTGCCGAGAAAAACCAGATCGGCGGTCGCCTGGCTCAGATGCGCGGCGCTGATCGGCGACATCGAGACGTGCGCCGCCGCGAGCGAGGGCGCGTCATTCAGACCGTCGCCGACCATCAGCACTTTATGGCCCTGCCGCTTCAGCTCCTCGATCCGCGCGATCTTGTCGGCCGGCGTCACGCCGGCCCGCCACTCGCCGATCCCGAGCGCCTGGGCCGCCGCCCGGACCGCCTGCTCCCGGTCGCCCGAGAGAATCTCAAGTCTGATGTTGCGCTTCTGCAGTGCAGAAATCGTCGCTCTGGCGTCCGGGCGCAGCCCCTGGCGTACGGCGAACACGTATTTCGCTTCGCCAAGGCTGAAAGCCACGATGGAGGCTTCCGGGTCGAGGCCGGCGGTATCATTCGCCAATTGCTCGGCGTCGCAGAATGACGGCCTTCCCAGCCTCATTTCGGTTTGGCCGAGCATGCCGCGCACGCCGTGCCCGGGCACTTCGACGGCGCCGATCAACGGCGATTTCGCGCCGGCCGCCTGCGCCACTGCGGCTGCGACCGGATGATGGCTTGCCAGCGCGAGCTGGCCGGCGAGGCGGAACACGTCTTCGGGGATACCGGCGGCATTCACCACTTCGAGATCGGGCAGCGTGAGGGTGCCGGTCTTGTCGAAGATGATCCAGTCGATTTCGGCCAGCCGCTCGATGGCATCGCCGGAGTTGAGCAGGACCCCGGCCTTGAACATCGCGCCGGACGCGACGGTCTGCACCGTCGGGATCGCCAGACCCAGCGCACAGGGGCAGGTGATAATGAGAACCGCGACGCCTGTGACGATGGCGTCGTGCCAGCTCGCGCCCATCAGCACCCAGCCAAGCATGGTCAGGAGCGCGGTGGCATGTACCACCGGCGCATAGAGCCGCGACGCCCGGTCCGCCAGCCGCACGTAGCGGGAGCGCGCCTGCAACGCATTGTCGAGCAGCCGGGTGATCTCCGCCAGCAGCGTGCCCTCCGATGCCGCGGAAACCCGCACGCGCAGCGTCCCGGAAATGTTGAGCGAGCCGGCATAGACCGCCGTGCCCTGCTCCGCCGTGACGTACAGGGTTTCGCCGGTGATCAGGCTTTGGTCGATCTCGGAGCGTCCCTCGATCACGGTGCCATCGACCGCGCAGCGCTCGCCCGGCCGCAGCAGCACGATGTCGCCGGGGAAGATCGCGGCGACCGGCACTTGCGAGATCTCGTCGGCGCCGACGAACTTGGTCGCGGTCTCCGCCTTGAGCGCGGCGAGATTGCCGGCGACCGCCCGCGTTCGCCGCCGCATGCTCTGGTCGAGATAGCGTCCAACCAGCAGAAATGTCAGCAGCATGATCGCCGCGTCGAAATAGGTATGCTCGGCGTGATTGATCGTTTCGACCACCGACATCGCGAGCGCAAGGATGACGCCGATGCTGATCGGCACGTCCATGTTGACGTTGCCGGTTCGCAGTGCGCGGAACGCGGAACGGAAGAACGGCTGGCCGGCATAGGCCGCCGCCGGCAGCGCAATCAGCGCCGACAGCCAGTGAAAGAAATCCCGCTGTTCCGGAATCATGTCGCTGCCATTTCCGGACCACACCGGAATGGAGAGCATCATCACATTCATGGTCGCGAATGCCGCGACCCCGAGACAGCGCAGCAGAAAGCGCGATTGCTCGACCTCCGCCGCCTCCGCGCCCGCGGTTTCGAACGGATAGGCCCTGTATCCGAGTTCGGCGAGCCGGTCGATGAAACGGGCGGGATCGAGCGTGCCCTGCTTCCATTCCAGCGCGACGCGGCGGTCGGTCAGGTTGACGCGCGCGAGAGTCACATCGGGTATCGCCGACAATCCCCGCTCGATCTTCGACATGCATCCGGCGCAACTTACGCCTTCGACCGCAAGGTCGATGTGCTGCAGGCCCGGGCCTGCGTCCCTGACATAATGGGAGAAGTCGCGCGTCGCCTGCATGCTCGGGGCTATCCTAGTTCAGCAACACGCGATTCTTCGACAGAAACATCCGCTGGCCCGCCGCGTCGCCTTCCAGCACCAGATCCCATTGTCCGGGCGCGATCGGCGCCGCGCTGCCGCGGTAGATACCGCCACCTACTTCCGTGAGCCCAACCGGCTGATCGGATCGCCGGTCGGTCGGCCGTTCGAAACGGCCCTGAAACGTCAGGCCGGACATCGGTACGCCGTGGTTGTCGCGCGCCTCGACCTGCACCGTGGCACCCCCATCCGCGCTGCGCTGGATATGGGCATTGACCTTCCAGGCCCGTGCGTCCTGATCGTGGGCGGCGCCGATCTCCTTCTCGTAAGCCAGGCTGGCGCTGTAGGCGCTGTCGACTTCGGTGCCGGGCAAGGTCTGGACCGCCAGCGTCATCATGAGGCCGTTGACCCCGAACACGACGACGAAAAACGCGACCAGCATGACGAGCACCATGCGTCCGGTCAGAGGCTTCGGCGAAACGGGCGATCTGCTGCTCATGGCAGGCTCCTTGTTGGAATCTCAGGGAGAGACGAAATTGTCGGTTGCGGAGGCGACCTCACCGAGCCCGATGTCGGTGACGTGGAATTTCACCGGGATCGATTTCTCCGGATTTTCTTCGGACGGCGCGGTAACGAGAACCCTGAGTTCGGTGGTGGTATCCCGCGCCAGGATGATCATCGGCCGGTCCGGGGTGATGGAATCGACCCCGACGACATGGATCGTGACGTTGGCTGGGCCGTCGACGTCGATCGCGATCACGCGGTCGAAGCCCCGCTTGTTCAGAAGCCGAACCGTATAGGCGTTGCGGATCGAGCCGTCGCTCAGTCTCACCGCCAGCGGATTGCGGTCATGCAAGACGTTGACGTCCAGCAGCGTCCGCGTCAGCATCGCATACAGCATGACCGCCCCGACGGCCGCGATCATGGCGCTGTAGACGATGGTGCGCGGCCTGACGAGGCGATAGACCGGCGGCTTGCCGGCCTGACGGCGGTGAATGTTGATGTCGTTGTCGTAGCCGATCAGGCGGGTTTCCCTGCCGATCTTCTTCATCACCGCGTCGCAGGCATCGATGCACAGGCCGCACTGAATACAGTCGAGCTGCGAGCCGTTGCGGATATCGATGCCGGTCGGACAAACGGCGACGCACTGATAGCAGTCGACGCAGTCGCCGGCGGATTCGCCCAGCGCCCGCAATTCGTTCGCCTTCTTCAGCGAGGTGCGCTTTTCGCCGCGATCGTATTTGTAGGTGACGTTGAGCGCCCATTCGTCGGTGAGCGCCGCCTGGATGCGCGGCCACGGGCACATATAGACGCAGACCTGCTCGCGCATGAAGCCGGCGAGCACGTAGGTCGTCGCGGTCAGGATCCCGATCCAGATATAGGCCAGCATCGGTGCCTGGAACGTCACCAGTTGCTTCATCAGGGTCGGCGCGTCGTTGAAATAGAGCACCCAGGCGCCGCCGGTCCACCACGCGATCATCAGCCAGATCGAATGCTTCAGCGTGGCCTCGGCGAAACGCTCCAGCTTCAGCGTGCCCCGCGCGGCGTCTTTTCTCATGCGCTCGCGGCGGTCGCCCTCGATCAGGCGCTCGACGGCGTAGAACAGATCCGTCCACACGGTCTGCGGGCACAAATATCCGCACCAGATGCGTCCACCCACCGAATTCATCAGAAACAGCGTGATCGCGGCGACGATCAAGAGGCCGGTAAAATAGTAGACCTCCTGCGGCCACAGCTCGATGAAGAAGAAATAGAACCGGCTATTGGGGAGATCGATCAGCACCGCCTGGCTGGGGGCGCCGAGGCCGCGATTCCAGCGTACGAACGGCAGCAGGTAGTAGACGCCGAGGCAAAACGCCATCAGCCCCCACTTGATGCGGCGGAAGGTTCCGGAGACGCTCTGCGGATAGACCTTCTTGCGGGCCGCATAAAGCGGCCCGTTTTCGTCATATTCCAGGTCCGTCGGGAGTACGGGCTTGTTCATCGGCGGGATTCATCTCGCATTTGCGGCTGAGCCTAGACTCAACATCCGACGCGCGGTTGATCCAGCTCAAATAGCCGGCGGATATCCGGGATTCCCCTGCCTATTGGTCACTTCCTCCACCGAGCGAGTGAACATAGACCGCCATGGCCTTGATCGTGGAGGGATCGAGACGTCCCACCCATGCCGGCATCACGCCGGCGCGACCGTTGGTGACGGTTTCGATGATCGTTTCCTCGTCGGAACCATAGAGCCAGATCTTGTCCGTGAGATTGGGCGCTCCGACCTCCTGGTTTCCCTTGCCCGCATCGCCGTGACAGGCGGTGCAGTTATCGGCGAAAATCTTGGCGCCGGCGGCGGCGTCATATCCCGGACGGGTCGAAAGGCCCGACAACGACCGGACGTAGTTGGCGACGGTGACGATTTCCTCCCTTTTCAGCGTCCCATCCTTGCCGAAGGCGAGCATCTGGCCTTCGTGGGTCTTTGCATGCCCGGAACGCGCCCCGAACTGGATCGTCTGCATGATCTGGTCGAGCGTACCGCCCCAGAGCCAATCGTCGTCGTTCAGGTTGGGAAAGCCCTTGGCGCCGGCCGCCCCGGTACCGTGGCATGCCGCGCAATTGTCGCCGAAAACCGTCTTGCCGCGGGCGCGCGCGAGCGCCAGCAGGGCGGGGTCTTTCTCGATATCCGCAAGCGATGCCGCGCCAAGCGCAACCATCTTGTCACCGCGGATCTTTTCGAGGTTGGCAAGTTCCACGGCGACGTCCGCGCGCGAGGAATAATGCAGCACGCCGGTTGTATATCCGGAAACCAGCGGCCACGCCGGGTATACGATCCAGTACCCGACCGCCCAGACGATGCACAAATAGAAGGTGATCACCCACCAGCGCGGCAGCGGCGTGTTCAATTCCTTGATGCCGTCCCACTCGTGACCGGTCGTGGTCTTGCCGGAGACTTGGTCGAAATCGCTATGTTCAGTCATGATTCTGTCATTCCTCCCGCAACGGCATTCTCGCCGCCTCGTCGAAGGCTTTCTTGTTGCGAGGCCAAAGCGCGTAAGTCACGATTGCGATGAAGATTCCGACGAACATCGGCGTCCAGAAGGTGGTGACGAAGTCCGATGTGAAATTCTGAACGGTTAGGATTGCACTCATCGTTCTGCCTTCAGCGGAGATTGGCTTTTTCGTTGTAAAGCTTGAAATCGACCAGCGTGCCGAGCATCTGCAGGTACGCGATCAGCGCGTCCATCTCCGTGGGAGCACCCGGCTTGCCGTCGAAGTTGCGCGCGACGGCCTTCGGGTAGCGCTTTGCAAACGCGTCGACCCCCGGACTGTCCGGATCGGCCTGCGCCTTCAGATCGGCGACGGCGTTGGCGATCTGATCGTCCGTATAGGGCACGCCGATCATACGGTTGGTCCGCAGATGGTCCGCGATGGTATCGGTGTCGATCTCGGTCTCTTTCAGAAACGGATAGCCGGGCATCACCGATTGCGGAACGATCGCGCGCGGATTGGTCAGATGCGTCACATGCCAGTCGTCCGAATATTTGGCGCCGACCCGCGCCAGATCGGGCCCGGTTCGCTTCGATCCCCACTGGAACGGATGGTCGTACATGCTTTCGGCGGCGAGCGAGAAGTGGCCATAACGCTCGACCTCGTCGCGCAGCGGCCGGATCATCTGCGAGTGGCAGAGATAGCAGCCCTCGCGGACGTAGATATTGCGGCCGGTGAGCTCGAGCGGCGTATACGGCCGCATGCCGTCGACCACCTCGATCGTGCTCTTCAGGTAGAACAGTGGCGTGATCTCGACCAGACCGCCGATGGCGATGACCGCGAGAATTCCGACGATCAGGACGATCGAGTTCTTTTCGAAAATTTGATGCCGAGTCCAGAAAGACATTTAATCGCTCCTCATTCCGCCGGCTGAAGAGCGACGGGCGACTGCACTTCCGCCTCGCCGACGCGCACCGTCATCCAGAGATTGTACGCCATGATCAGCGCGCCGATCAGGAACAGCGCTCCTCCCGCGGCGCGGATGATGTAGAAGGGATGCATCGCTTCCACGGTCTCGATGAAGGAATATTCGAGGAAGCCGAGCGAGGTATAGGCGCGCCACATCAGGCCCTGCAGGATCCCCGAGACCCACATCGCCGAAATGTAGAGAACGATACCGATGGTCGCGATCCAGAAGTGCCAGTTGACGAGCTTGAGACTGTAAAGTCCCTTGCGGTCCCACAGCCATGGCACCATGCAATACAGCGCGCCGAACGAGACGAAACCGACCCAGCCCAAAGCGCCGGAATGCACGTGCCCGATGGTCCAGTCGGTATAGTGGCTGAGCGAATTGACGACCTTGATCGACATCATCGGGCCTTCGAACGTCGACATGCCGTAGAAGGCGACCGACACCACCAGCATGCGCAGCACGGGATCGGTGCGAAGCTTGTCCCAGGCGCCCGAGAGCGTCATCAGGCCGTTGATCATGCCGCCCCATGACGGCATCCACAGCATGATCGAGAAGGTCATGCCGAGCGTCTGAGCCCAGTCAGGAAGCGCGGTGTAGTGCAGGTGGTGCGGGCCGGCCCAGATGTAGAGAAAGATCAGGGCCCAGAAGTGGATGATCGACAGGCGGTACGAATAGACCGGCCGCTCGGCGCGCTTGGGAATGAAATAGTACATGATGGCGAGGAAGCCGGCGGTCAGGAAGAACCCGACCGCGTTATGTCCGTACCACCACTGGAACATCGCATCCTGAACGCCGCCCCAGGCGATGTACGACTTCGAGCCGAACACCGACACCGGCACGGCGGGATTGTTGCCGAGGTGAAGCACCGCAATGGTGATGATGAAGGCCAGATAGAACCAGTTCGCCACGAAGATGTGCGGTTCCTTGCGCTTCATCAGCGTGGCCAGGAACACCAGCAGATAGCTCACCCAGACGATGGTCAGCCACAAATCGGCATACCATTCGGGCTCGGCATATTCCTTCGATTGCGTGACCCCGAGAAGATAGCCGGTGCCGGCGATGACAATGAAGAAATTATAGCCGACCACGACAAACCACGGCGCCAGATCGCCGGCGAGACGCACCCGGGACGTCTTCTGAACGACATAGAACGAGGTTGCGATAAGCACATTGCCGCCGAACGCAAAGATCACGGCCGATGTATGCAGCGGCCGCAAGCGGCCGAAACTGGTCCAGGGCAGGTCGAAATTCAGCAACGGCCACGCCAGTTGGGACGCGATCAACAGCCCGACGGAAAATCCGGCAATTCCCCAGAAAACCGCCATGACCGAGGCGAACTTGATCGGGCCCATATTGTAGTTGGGCCGGCCATTGATTTCCTGCGCCGGCAGCGCGGCGGGGCGGTCGAAATACCGGTTGAGGATGACAAACACCGCCGCGAGACTGGCAGCGGCGCCAAGAGAGGCATGAAATGCGAAGGGTGCGTCGACGGCTTTGGCCGCGCCGATCACGCAGAGAAAGGCCGTCACCGCAAAGATCAGTGACAAGCCACTTTCGCCGATGGTCATGGTTTTTGAACTAGAGGCCTGGCTCATGCGGATTCTCTCTTGAGGACACGGCTCAAACAACCACAGTCCGATCTGGAGCGATTTGATCGAGATCAACTAGGATTGATCCGTGATGTCGACATCGAGCCGAGAATCGCCTTTTAACGTTTCCGATCAGTGGCTTGGCAAATGCGATTGGTTCCCAACATCGGCGATGAGAGGCCTGTGGACTGATGAGAGGCCTGTGGACTCGAGAGTCCCCGGTGTCGGGACGACCGCCCTCAATCGCGGGCACAATCCGCAAGCGCCTTGAGGACGTCCCGGCGAGCGATGATGCCGGCCAATCGATGCTCGTCGTCGATGGCGGGAACGCTCCTGACGCGGTGATCGACCATGAGCTGCAGCACCCGGGTCAGCTTCGTATCGGTACGTACGTAGATGAATTCCGAGGTCATGACGTCGCCGGCCGTCCGGCTCATCAACTGCTCGTACGGCGGAATCATCTGACTCGGCGTAAAGATGAAACCCTTCAGCAAGTCGAATTTGGTGACGATGCCGACAACCTGGCCGTCCTCTTCAACCGGATAGGAGTTGAAATCGTCGCGATCGAACATCTCGCTCAGCTCGCGCACTGTTCGGTCGCGCGTCACGGTCTTGGCTGCGCGTGTCATGTAGCCGGCGACAGTCTGTTCGAGGAATTTGTACAAGGCGCGATCCAATCGATTTCCGTGGTTAAAGCGTTGGCCTCTAATGCGACAGCAACACGCAGCGAGCGGATTGGGTGATGAGATGCTGCGTCACGCCGCCGAGTATCAGCTCGCGGAACCGCGAGTGACCATAGGCGCCCGCGACAATGAGTCCGGCACCGACATCGGCGGCAATTCCGTCCAGTCGAACGGTGGCGTCGCGGTCCTCATCCTTCTCCGCCACGAGTTCGGAGGCGGAAACGCCGTGGCGCGACAGCCAGGCCACCACATCCCGGACCCGCGAGGCGGCGGCCGACCGGCTGCCGTCTTCTTCCACGATTTCCGCAACCGTGACGTTCTTGGCCGTCCGCAGCATCGGCAGGGCGTCAGCGATCGCCCGCCTCGCCTCCGTCGTGTCCTTCCACGCCACCAGCACGGTTCGAAAGTCGAGCCAGTTGGCGGAATCGGGAACAATCAGCAGCGGCCTGCCCGCCTGCATCACCAGATCTTTCGGGCCGGCCAGCGCCAGCGGATCCGAAAACGCACCCCTGTCTCCGGCGCTGACGATGATGTCGGCGCAACGCGCTTCCCGCAGGATGTAACGTGCCGGGAAGTCGACGGCGCACCGCCATTCGACATGCTTGGCCCGGTTTTTCACCGCCTCGCGAAATTGGCCTTCCAATTCCCCCATGCGCTTTTTTATCGATGCCCGTCCCTCGTCAATCAGGTCCTGGGCCAGTTGGCCTGACGTGAAGTAGAGCGGCGGACTGAACTGCGACGCCGCGATCCCGACGATGCCGGCATCAAATCGTTCGGCGATCTGCGCCGCCGCTTCGAGACGCGCCGTGTTCGACTGATCAAGCGCCAGACTGACCATGACGGTCGCGTAGGTCATCCGATTTCCTCCGTTGCCACGGAGGCGTTTTTAGTCGCGGAATCGAAACGCAGGATGAGATAGATCAAAGTGCCCTTAAACTTCCCGCGAAATCCGCGAGGGCCCGCGCGGTCGGAGCGCATTGGGTAATCGAGCAGGGATATCGATGGAAACGCAGGGATTTCGGCCTCGAATCAAGCGATACGAAGCTGTGAATCCGACATCAAAGTTTGAAGTTCATGGGGCTTTTCGGACGCCGATCTGGTGTAGGATCGCCCGGACCGGAGCTTGCTGGGTCGGACTGGCGGACGGCAGGCAAAGGAAGTGAAAGTTCAAGCGTGGCTGGCATAACTCAATCGTCGTCGAACGAGCACTTCCGACTCCAAATGGAGGGATTCGGCGTCGGCACCTGGGATCTCGATCTTTCCACGCGAGCGCTGGAATGGTCCAATACCACGCGAAGCCTGTTCGGCATCGCCCCGGAAGAGCCCGTAACCTACGAGCTGTTTCTTTCTCTGCTCGAATCGGACGACCGCCAGCGCACCGACCAGGCCATCCGGAAAGTTGCCGAGGCCGGCGGGAATCTCGACGTCAGGTTCAGGGTTGGCGCAAGGCACAGACCCGGACAATGGATTCGCGCCCGCGGCGGTCTGGTCAGGAACGAGGCCGGGGTCCCATGCCATGTCAGCGGCATCGTTCTCGATATCGACGAGGAAAAGCAGGTGGAGGATGCGCTGCGAACGCGCGAAAGCCACCTGCGCTCGATCCTCGACACCGTGCCGGATGCGATGATCGTGATCAACGGTTTTGGCATCATACAATTCTTCAGTACCGCAGCTGAGAGGCTGTTTGGCTATACCGAGCGGGAAGCGATCGGCAAAAACGTCAGCGAGCTGATGCCGATGCCGGACCAGGCGCGCCACGACAGCTATCTGGCGCGCTACCGATCCACCGGCGAGCGGCACATCATCGGCATCGGACGGATCGTGACCGGCAAGCGCAGGGATGGGACGACCTTTCCGATGCATCTCTCGATCGGTGAAATGCAGTCCGGCGGAGAGCCCTACTTCACCGGTTTCGTGCGCGATCTGACCGAGCATCAGCAAACCCAGGCGCGACTCCAGGAACTGCAATCCGAACTGGTTCACATTTCACGCCTGAGCGCGATGGGCGAGATGGCGTCCGCGCTCGCGCACGAACTCAATCAGCCGCTCGCCGCGATCAGCAACTACATGAAGGGCTCGCGCAGGTTGCTGGCGGGCAGCACCGACCCCAATGCCTCGAAAATCGAAAACGCCATGGACCGCGCCGCCGAACAGGCGATACGCGCCGGCCAGATCATCCGCCGTCTTCGCGACTTCGTTTCGCGGGGCGAATCCGAGAAACGGGTCGAAAGCCTGTCAAAACTGATCGAGGAGGCCGGCGCGCTGGGCCTGGCGGGCGCCCGCGAGCAGAACATCCAGCTGCGCTTCAATCTGAATCCGGAGTTCGATCTGGTTTTGGCGGACCGGGTGCAGATTCAGCAGGTTCTGGTCAATCTGTTCCGCAACGCGCTGGAGGCGATGGCGCAGTCGCCGCGACGGGAGCTTATTGCGTCGAACGCGAAGATCGGTGACGACATGATCGAGGTTGAAGTGTCGGATACCGGGTCCGGATTCCACGACGACGTCAAGGCCAGCCTGTTTCAGACCTTCTTTACGACAAAGGAAACCGGCATGGGGGTGGGGCTTTCCATCAGCCGGTCGATCATCGAAGCCCATGGCGGCCGGATGTGGGCCGAAAGCAATGCTGCGGGAGGCGCGACTTTTCGCTTCACCCTGCCAGCAGCAGCGAACGAGAGTTGAAATATGCCGGACAGGGGAAAGGTCTACGTCATCGACGACGACGAGGCGATGCGGGATTCATTGAATTTCCTGCTCGATTCGGCCAACTACAAGGTCACGCTGTTCGAAACAGCCATGAAATTTCTCGATGCGCTGCCGGGCCTTGAATTCGGCTGCGTGGTTTCCGACGTGCGCATGCCGGGCATCGACGGAATCGAGCTTCTGAAGCGCATGAAGGCGGGCCACACCACGTTTCCAATCGTGATCATGACCGGACACGGCGACGTGCCGCTTGCCGTCGAAGCGATGAAACTGGGGGCGGTCGATTTCCTCGAGAAGCCGTTCGAGGATGACCGCCTGATCGCCATGATCGAGATGGCCATCCGCGAGGCGGCGCCGGCCGCAAGGAGCGAGGCCGTCACCCAGGACATTGCGGCGCGGATCGCCTCGCTCAGCCCCCGCGAGCGCCAGGTCATGGACGGACTGATCGCCGGGCTTTCCAACAAGCTGATCGCCCGCGACTACGACATCAGCCCCCGCACCATCGAAGTTTACCGCGCCAACGTGATGACGAAGATGCAGGCCAACAGCCTCTCGGAGCTGGTGCGGCTGGCGATGCGCGCCGGCCTGCTGAACGATTGAGCTAAATCAAGCCCAAACCGTTTTTTGGCTGCTAGTCTGGTGAGATTATGATCCAGACCAGCTCGAAAGATGCGCGGGCTTTCGCGATGTCGTTATCCGCCAACCCAACAGTTTACGTGGTCGACGACGACGCCGATGTCCTTGGTTCGCTGCGATTCCTTCTTGAAACGGACGGCTTCAACGTCCGCACCTTCAGGAACGGAGCGTCGCTGCTGAACGCCGTGCATTCGACCGGCGTCGATTGTTTTGTGATCGATTACAAAATGCCCGATATGAACGGCATCGATCTGGCAGGCCGGCTGCGAAACCGCGATATCGCCGCGCCGGTCATCCTCATTACCGGCTACCCCGACGAAAATATCTCGGCAAGGGCTGAAGCGGCCGGCGTCCGGGACGTCCTGATGAAACCCCTGCTTGACGAGAGCCTTGTCACGCGTATCCGCGGGGCCATCCAGGCGAGCCGTCCCGTCGGCGGCTGAGGCCGAAAACGGCGACCTCCGGTAATATACGTAGGGAGTTGCCCTTAAGATATCACGCGAAATTTTCAACCTGGGTTATCCCGGGTACCCATTCGCCATCCGCTGCACAGGAGATGGCAAATGCTCACCCAATCGCTCAATACCTCGGTTATCGGCCACAAGGTCAGCCCCGTCGCCTACCCTGCCCCCGCCCCGGACCAGTTCGGCGCAGTCACCGGTCATGCGGGTCTCGTCGCAACCGAGTTTTCCTACAAGAAGGACGAGGAAATCTACGGCGAGGATGAGCCTGCGGAATACGTCTACCAGGTTATTTCGGGCGCGGTCCGCAGCTACAAGCTGCTTTCCGACGGACGCCGCCAGATCGGCGCGTTCCACCTGCCGGGCGATGTTTTCGGTCTCGAATCCGGAACGATCCACCGGCTGGCCGCCGAAGCCATCATCGACACCACCGTGCGGCTGGTGAAGCGCCGCAGCCTCGAACAGGCGGCAGGCGTCGATGTCCAGGTTGCGCGCAAGCTCTGGGCGATGACCGCCGGCGATCTCCGGCATGCGGAAGACCACATGCTGCTGCTCGGCCGCAAGACGGCGATGGAGCGGGTGGCCACCTTCCTTCTGGAAATGGACGGCCGGCTCGCGGTCGCAGGAATGATGGCGCTGCCGATGTGCCGCAGGGATATCGGCGATTACCTCGGCCTGACGCTGGAAACCGTCTCGAGAGCGCTTTCGCAGCTCCACGGCCAGGGAGTTCTCGGCTTCTCCGGCGCGCGCCAGATCGTGCTCCGTAACCGCCAGAAGCTGCGCAATCTGGACGCCTGAGCGAGCCAAATTTTCATTGCCTCCCCTGCAGACTTCAGACGCCGGCCGATCAGGCCGGCGTTTTCTTGCGAATCCTGCCCGATCGCTGCGGGCTCGGGCGGGTCTCCGGCATCGCCAGCCAGATCATGGCAAGGCCCACCGCGGCCACGCCTGCGAGGCCGGTAAAGGCGACACTGCTGCCGAACTTGTCGCTGACGTAACCGGCCAGCACGGTGCTGAGCGAAGCCCCGATGCCGGTCGCCGTGCCGACGATGCCCTGCGCCAGATTGAAGTGACCGCTTCCGAAAGCAATGTCGGCGATGGTCAACGGCACCATGACGCCGAAGACCGCCGCGGTGATGCCGTCGAACAGCTGGACGGCGACCAGCAGATAGGGATCGTGTACGGTCGCAAACAGGATGCCGCGAACCGCCAGCGCGGCAAACCCCATCAGCAGCAGCGGCCGCCGCCCCCATTGCTGCGCCAGGCTTCCGACCGACGGCGACACCAGCGCCACGATCGCCTGCGGAACGATGATGCAGGCGGCGATCAGCACCGGCGCCCACTGGCTTGACCGGGTCGTCACCACACCCGCCATCAGCGGCAGCATCGCCGCGTTGGCGAGTTGCAGCAGCAGCATGGCGGCGGCGAAGATCAGCAAAGGGCGCTGGCGCATCAGACCGAGCACGCTCGTTGCCCTGGCATCGGGCACCTCCCGCAGCACGGCGCCGTGCGCCTGGACAACGTCGATCTCGCGCTCGCGGATGCGGGCGAGCGCCAGCAGGGTCGGAAATGCCAGAATGAAGGTGACGAGAAAGACCGACCGGCTCGACAGCAGATAGCCGGCCGTGCCCATCACGGCCGCGGCTGTTCCGTTGCCAAGCGACGCAAAGCGGGCATTGCGCCCGAGGCGCTCGCCCATCGCCAGCGGTCCGACCAGACCGAGGCTGATCGCGGCGATCGCCGGGCCGAGCACGCAGCTCGCAGCGGCGTGCAGCGTCGCCGCGGCCATCACCACGGGGAAGCTCGGCCAAAGCGCGTATCCCAGCGCGCTCATGCCAATCGTCGCAACCGCAAGGCCGGCCACCAGGCGCTCCGAGCGGGCCGCGTCGATGATGGCGCCGCCCGGCATCTGCCCGATCAGCCCGACGACGCCACCGATCGACAGCACCAGACCGATCTGGGCCTGAGTCCACTTCTCGGTCGTCAGGTAAACCGCGATGAACGGACCGAAGCCGGTCTGCACATCGGCAAGGAAGAAGATGAACCAGTCGAGGCCGTGCCGGCTCTGACTAGAGGGTGCTGCCGTCGCCTTGTCCATCACCGGTTCCAATACCCGGGACGAGAGACCCTCGCTGCCGATCGTTCGCCCACGCCGGTCACCGTCAATCCGGTTAATCGAGTGGGAGGAACCTGCGAACGGCATATTTGTTCGGCTTCTTCCTTAGGGATCGAAGTGCAGCGGCTTCAGGCTGCCGGCTGCGCCAAGCACCACGATCGGCTTATCCTCCTTGTATTCGGGCGCGGCGTTCACCTGCTCCTTGGTCAGTTCGAGCGTGATGTTGTCGCTCTTGTCCGTGACACGCCCGAAATGCAGCGCGCTCCAGTCCACCACGATCTTTCGGCTGCCGACGCCGAGAAAACCGCCGAAATCGATGACGGCCGCGCGCACCACGCCGGCACGGTCGACGATCACGTCGACGATATGTCCCATGTCCTCGTTCGCCGGACTGCGGACGTCGCGGCCGAGCACGCCGTGCGCCTCTCGGGCGCCGATAATGGTGACGGAGGGCGGGGGCGCGGGCGTCTTCGGTGCGGCCGGGGTGGCGGTTTTTTGCGGCTGCGACACCGGCGGATTGCCCTCCGGTCGGGACGGCGCGGCCTGGTTTTGCGCCCACGACGTGGCGGCCGCCAACGCCGCAAAGGCGACGGCCCCGAACAGGAATAGATGTCTTGCGCGCATACGCGCCTCCTCCGCTCGAGCACAGACTTCAATGCGCCAGGACGATCGACACCTGGATCTGGCCGCGGGTCCGCAACACCTCCAGCGACACCTCCTCGCCGTGGCGGCTGACCCGAAGATCGACGCTCGACGGTCCCAATTGCAGGTCGCGCAGCACCACCTCGTTGAGGAAATCCGGCAGGCGCGGGTTGCGCAGCCGGATTTCGCCGCGCGCAGCATCGAATTCGAGCCCGAGCGCGGCCTCCAGCAGCGTGAACGGCGTCGCGCTCGCCCATGCCTGCGGCGCGCAGGCGACCGGATAGAGCGTTGGCCCGCGCCGCTTCTCGCGCCGGAAGCCGCAAAACAGCTCGGGCAACCGCCGCAGATCCATATAGCTGGCAGCGTCGAACAACCCCTTGAACAGATGGGCGACCGAATGTTTCAGACCGTAGCGCGCGAACCCCAGCGCGATCAGCGCATTGTCGTGCGGCCAGATCGAGCCATCGTGGTACGACATCGGATTGTAGCGCGCCTCGCCGTGCGCGACGGTACGGATGCCCCAGCCCGAGAAGAAATGCGGCCGCATCAGGTCGGCGGCGACCAGGCGGGCGCGATCCGCACTTATGATGCCGGTGAACAACAATTGCCCGGCATTCGAGGTCCGCACCCGGCACGGCTGCTTTTCGCCGTCGAGCGCCAGCGCATAGGTGCCGAGTTCGTCGCACCAGAAGGCCTTTTCGAAACGTTCGGAGAGCCGGCGCGCTTCGGCCGCGAGGGATTGGGCCTTGTCGACCTTGCCAAGCCGCAGCGCGCAGCGCGCCGCCAGCCGCTTGGCGGCAAATACGTAGCCCTGCACTTCCGACAGCGCGATGTAGCCTTCGGCAAGCCGGCCGTCGGCATGGAAAATCGCGTCGTAGGAATCCTTCCAGCCCTGATTGGCGAGGCCCTCTTCGGTCGCGCGCCGGTACTCGACGAAGCCGTCCCGGTCGGGATCGCCCGGCCCGTCGATCCACTGCAGCGCCGCTTCGATCGACGGCCACAGCTCGGTGAGCGTCTCGTCGTCGCCGGTGCGTTCGACATAGAGACCGGCCAGCAGCACGAACAGCGGCGTCGCATCGACGCTGCCGTAGTAACGGGCAAACGGCACCTCGCGCAGCGCCGCCATCTCGCCGCCGCGCATTTCATGCAGGATTTTGCCGGGTTCGGCGTCCGCCAGCGGATCCACCGACTTCGCCTGATAGAAGGCGAGCCGACGCAGCACGCCGAGCGCAACCCGCGGGTCGATCCACAGCATCTGCAGCGCGGTGATGATTCCGTCGCGTCCGAAGGTCGTCGAATACCAGGGAATGCCCGCATAGGGATATCGTCCCTGCGGCGTGTCCGTCATCAGCATGTTGAGATCGGCCATCGACTGGCACAGCACCTCGTTGAAGATGTCGTTGGAGGTTTCGATGCTGGCGGCGCCCGCGGTCGAGCGGCGCATTTCGCGGCGATGCGCCAGCAATCCGCGGAAGAACGGCGCCGGCCTGAACCCGGCCGGCCTGTTGCAGGAGGCGGCCACGAACAGCGAAGAGACCTGCTGCGGCGCCAGATCGAAATGATAGATCGCGGCATTCACCGCAAGCCGAGTCGGCCGCGGATCGAAATGAAGCGCCGTGTTGCGCGACTGGTCGTCGAGTCCCTTGTATTCGAGCAGGATGTCGGCCGGACCGAGCAGTCTGCCGGTGCCGACGCCGCGGCGCGGGCGCCTTTCGCCGCGCACCTCGAACAGATCGGCGAAGTCGTTGTCGAACAACAGCGTCAGGTCGAAGCTCGCCGGCCGGTCGCCATGGTTCTGCACGCCGATCCGCTGATAGGCCGTTCCCCGCCACAGGAAGATGGTGCGCACGATATGCAGCATGTCCTTCTGCAACACGATCCGCCCCTGGCGATAGACGTCGGGATTGGTGAGGTCCACCGTCAGACCGGAATTGTCGTCGCGCAAATTCGAGCCGAGCAGCAGCGGCTGCAGTTCGTCCAGTACGAGTTCCAGCCGGGCGAGATAGCGGGTGTCGGCGTTGAACAGCCCGTCCGGCCCGCCGGCGGAAGCGCCGATGTCGCCATGGCTGTCGAGCACGATGAAGGTGTCGTCGTGCTTGAGCGAGCGCCGCGGCCGCGCCGCGGGCCCGGTCATCGGAATGTAGAACGGCGACTCCAGCACGATTTCGGTCTCGCGAATCGTCGTTTGGGTCAAAGCTTCAATTGCCATTGGGTGACCTTGGCCGGTTGCTTGCGCTTTCCGCGCGACGGTACGCAACTCAGAGGCAATTCATGACGATCTCTAGGCCGCGTGGGTCGCGAGCCGGCTCATTTCCTGCGTCACCAGTTCGCGGTAAGGCCCCTGCCCCTGCATCAGGCGATCCGGCGGCCCGTCTTCGATGATCTTACCGGCTTTCAGCATCACGACCCGATCAAAATTGCGCAATGTCGCAAGGCGGTGAGCGATCGCGATCACGGTGCGCCCGCGCATCAGGCGCCCGAGCGCCTCGCGGATCGCTTCCTCCGACTCGCTGTCGAGCGCCGCGGTGGCTTCGTCCAGCAGCAGGATCGGCGCGTCCTTCAGGAATGCGCGGGCAATCGCGATGCGCTGCCGCTGCCCACCCGACAATTTGACGCCGCGATCGCCGACCTGGGTCGCCAGACCTTCCGGCAGGGTCTCGACAAAATCGCACCGCGCCGCGATTGCCGCACGCAGCACCTCGTCGTCGGTGGCGCCCGGCCTTCCGTACCGGACGTTTTCCATGATCGAGCGATGGAACAGCGAAATATCCTGCGGCACCACCGAAATCGCCGCGCGAAGGCTCTCTTGCGTGACCCGCGAAATGTTCTGGCCGTCGATGGCGACGTGGCCCTGGTTGACGTCGTAAAACCGCTGCAGCAGCACGAACACGGTGGATTTGCCGCCGCCGGACTGTCCAACCAGCCCGACCCGCTGGCCGGCATTGAGGCGGAGGCTGAACTTGTCGAAGATCTGCATTCCCCCGGGGTAACGGAACGACACCTTGTTGAAGACGATCGCCGCTCCCGCCTTTACCAGCGGCTCGGCTTGCGGATGGTCGCGCAGTTCGTGCGGCAGCAGCAGGGTGGCGATCGCTTCGGTCAGCCGCGCGACATGCTGGGTCACGTCGACCAGCGCCACGGCGAGATCGCGCGTGGCGCTCAGAATCGAAAGCCCCAGCGTACAGACCAGCACGACGTCGCCGGTGGTGGCGTCGCCACGCTGCCAAAGCACGATCGCCCAGGCCAGCAGCCCGATGGTCAGCGCGACCGTGATCGCGGCGTGGAGGATCCGCAGCTTTTCCAGATAGCGCAGGCTTCGCCCCCGCGCCGTCAATTCGCGGTTGACGGTCGCGTCAAATCGGTCGTGCTCGAAGCGGAACCCGCAAAACGCGCGCACCAGCGGCATGTTGTTGATGACATCGACCATCTCGCCATCGACGGCCGCGGCCTTGGTGGCGAAATCGTCGTGCAAGGGCTTGCCGACGGCCGCCAGATGAAACATCGCTATCACCATGGCGCCCGCGACGACGATCATTCCCGCCGCCATCAGCGGACTGACGGTCGCGATCAGGGCAATTGCCACAATGGTCGCCATGCACGGCGGCAGCACGTTCCAGACGAACATGTTCTCGACGGTGAAGACGGCATTCGAAGTGGCGGTAATGCGGCTGGTCAGCATTCCCGGCAGCCGGTCGGAGAAATAGCTCGGCGCGTGGCCGGTCAGATGGCGGAAGATATCGCGGCGCAGATCTCCGGTTACTCCCACGAAGGTGAAGCTCGCGGTCCAGCTGGCGATCCGCCACAGGAAGTTGTCCGCCGCGATCAGCGACATGAGGAAAATGAATGCCAGCCATACGCCGCCGGCGCGGGCGGATCCCGCCGACAGGCCGTCGACCAGATACTTCACGCCATATTGCGTGCCTACGGAACAAGCAACCGCGGCAATGACGGCGGTCAGAATAACGACATGAGCCGCGAGACGCTGGCGCAGATAGCGCAATACGAAGGAAAGCGGACGATTGGCGTATCCTGAAAGATTGTCCATGTAGTGCAAAACCCGCTGGAGGGAGAAGAAATCCTAACCGGACGCGCTCGATGCGATCGAATGCGGCAGCCGCATTCCCGGTTCCCGTTGTGCTGCCATCACCGCGCAACAATCCAGCAGCATTGACGTCGACGAAGCTCTGGGCGGGCGTGATGGCATGAGCAAGACCGGGGTGTGGAAGAAGTGCGCGTCTCGGAGGAACTTCGCACATGCGGAAACGTTCCTTCCGCGGCATGCCGGTGCCAACGCATAGCGGGGCTGTTCATTCATGACGCAAGGAGACGGTAAGATGCGCATCGCGCAGGTTGCTCCGTTGACGGAGGCTGTTCCGCCCAGGCTTTATGGCGGAACCGAGCGGGTGGTACACTGGCTGACCGAGGAACTGGTGGCGCTGGGACATGACGTCACCTTGTTCGCCAGCGGTGATTCCCAGACCTCCGCAAAGCTGGATGCGCCCTGGCCGAAGGCGCTGCGCCTCGACGGCGCGGTACGCGATCCCAACGCGCTGCACATGGTGATGCTGGAGCGCGTCCTGCAAAAATGCGACGATGAGGAGTTCGACTTCCTGCACTTCCATCTCGACTACTATCCATTCTCGCTGTTCTCGCGGCAGCCGACGCCGTTTCTGACCACCCTGCACGGCAGGCTCGATCTGCCGGAGCACCAGCCGGTGTTCACCACCTTCTCCTCGGTTCCGGTTATTTCGATTTCGAACGCCCAGCGGCGCCCGGTGCCGCAGGCCAACTGGGTGCGCACCATCCACCACGGCCTGCCGGAAGCGCTGCTGACGCCGCTGCCGGTGACCCCCGGCTATCTGGCCGTGCTCGGCCGCATCGCGCCGGAGAAGGGCGTGGACCGCGCGATCAAGATCGCCGCCCGCTGCGGCATTCCCCTCAAGATCGCGGCGAAGGTCGACCGCGCCGACCAGGACTATTACGACGAACTGATCCGCCCGCTGATCGAGAACAATCCGCTGGTCGACTATATCGGCGAGATCGGCGATTCCGAGAAATCGGAATTTCTGAGCGGCGCCATCGGGCTGCTGGTGCCGATCGACTGGCCGGAACCGTTCGGCCTCGTGATGATCGAGGCGATGGCCTGCGGCACCCCGGTAATCGCCTACAACCGCGGCTCGGTCGCGGAGATCATCGACGAGGGGCTGACCGGCTTTGTCGTCGAGGATGAAACCAGCGCGGTCGCCGCGGTCCAGCGCCTGCCGGGCCTGAGCCGGCCCGCGATCCGAAAACAATTCGAGGCGCGCTTTACCGCACGCCGCATGGCGCTGGATTATCTCGCGGCCTATCGCAGCCTGATGGAAGCCGCCGAACCGCGCATCAAGCTGGTGAGCAGCGCGGAGTAGCAGGACTTCGGATAGAACTTCGATGTCTCGGCAACAGCGGTGACGTCTCTCTCCTTGTGGGAGAGGTAGCGCGGGTTCGCGTGTGCGCCGATTCAATTTTCAAACAGCCGGGAACGATACACTTCCGCGATCTCGCGGCGCAAGGCGTCCGAGTTTTAAAAACCTTCCGCCCTCGTGGAAAGCAGAGGGCGCAGGGAAAGCCGGGTGCGCGCTGCACCCGCGGTCTCGTGTGCAAGATGCACATAAGAAAAACGCACACGAGCATACAGGTTCAGCGGAGGCAATCCGGCCTTCCCTGCGCGATGGTTTACGGCTTATAACGCGCTCTCCCCGGTGATCGGCTTTCTTGCCACCGTCGCCTGCGGAGTTGCTTCCGCAGACTTGACACCAGCACCGAGGCGTCAGGACCACACGACTTCGCCGTCCGCATAAGCGCGCCTCGTCACCGTCGCCGCTTGCGTCCACCGCATCCTGTCCCGCGTTCGTGACGATCGCGAGCCGCCCCTTGTGGAGTCAGGACGGAGAGAGTTATACAGGTGATTTGGGTCTTCGGAAAATCAGAATATTTTTGCAAAGGGGGCTAGACAGGCAAATCAGTGATTTGCCGTCGGGTTGGGCCGCGAGGCCTAACCCGCCCCTTCATCGTCGCCAAACGGCGGCTTGCCGCCTTCAGCAAATGCCCTCACACCATCCGGTGCATCGCGCAGATCTTGTTGCCGTCGGGATCGCGCAGATAGGCAAGATAGAGTTTGCCGGCGGGGCCTTCGCGCACGCCCGGGGGGTCTTCGCAGGTCTTGCCGCCATTGGCGATGCCGGTGGCGTGCCAGGCGTCGGCCTGGTCGGGCGAACTTGCGGCAAAGCCGACGGTGCCGCCATTGGCATGGGTGGCGGCCTTGCCGTCGATCGGCTTCGTTACCGAGAAAACGCCGGTTTTGGTCATATAGAAAATGCGATGGCGGTCGACCCTGCCGGGCGGAACGCCCAGCGTTCCAAGCAAGGCGTCATAGAACGACTTGGCTTTTTCCAGATCGTTGGTGCCGATCATGACATGCGAAAACATACCGTATTTTCCTCCCCAGGGTTCAGCGGGCGATCCAAGCCGCCTCGCGTTCGGCTTTTTTACGGAATGAATCCGCGCAGCGCTAGGGGGAGCGATTAGACATCCCGAGATTCCGGGTTCGATGCGGAGCCTGTCGTCGGGCCGCGCCTCGCGCGGACCCGTCGGCATCGCCCCGGAATGACGGCTACGGTCAGCTCACCGTCGTCCGCTTCGGCTCCACGATCTCGAACATGCGCGGGAATTCGTCCATCAGGCCCATCAGTTCCGCCAGCCGCACCGCGTTGCCGGTGAAGGTGATCTTGCCGCTGGCGACGGCTTCGGGAAATGAGGTCTGTTTCGCGATGACCTCGTCGAGCGTCGAGCGCGCCAGGGTAAAACTCGCGTCGGCCGTCGCAGCCGGCGCGCCCTCGAGATAGGTCAGCGCGCAGTTCTCCAGCGT
Source organism: uncultured Alphaproteobacteria bacterium (assembly GCA_963721275.1). GTDB lineage: Bacteria > Pseudomonadota > Alphaproteobacteria > Rhizobiales > Xanthobacteraceae > Bradyrhizobium. The sequence continues at coordinate 22,071 of CAVRIQ010000007.1, forward strand.
CAGGACAAAACTCTCCCTGGTGTCGGTAAAGCTCCAGTTCAGCACGATGTGCTTGCCTTCGGCCCTGGGGCCGTTGAGGCGGACGCCGAGCACGTCCCACAATTGCCCGGTGCGCAGCGCGGCCAGCGTTTCGCGCGGCATCGACGGGCGCGGCGGCGCCTTCGGCATGCCCTGCCGCAGCTCCTGCGCGCCGAACAGATAGGCGTTGCGCCAGGTCGCGCTTTCGGCGGCATAGCCGAGCTGCTCCAGCGTATCGGCGAGCAGCGCGCGGGCGGCGGCATTGTCGGGATCGGCGAACACCAGATGGCTGACGGCTTGCGCCACGAAGCGGAATTCGCCCCTGGCAAAATCCTTAGCGGCGCGATCCAGGATCGCCGCCGCGCCGCCCATGTATTCGACGTATTTCCTGCCGGACTCCACCGGCGGCAGCGGATCGAGATGCACGGGGTTGGCGTCGTACCAGCCGAGATATTTCTGGTAGATCGCCTTCACATTGTGCCGGATGTGGCCGTAATAGCCGCGCGTATGCCAGGCGCCTTCGAGACTCGCCGGCAATCTGATCGTCTCAGCGATTTCGGTGGCCGTCAGGCCGTGGTTCATCAGGCGGATGGTCTGGTCGTGTGCGAACTTGTAGAGATCGCGCTGCTGGCGGATCATGGTGTCGATCCGCTCTTTTCCCCACACCGGCCAGTGGTGCTGGCCGCACATCGCCTCCGCCTTGCCGCCCCACATCGCCAGGGCCTCGCCGAGATATTTCGACCAGGCCAGCGCGTCGCGCACGTCGGCGCCGCGGAACGGCAGCAGGTTGTGGAAATTATGGGTGCAGTTTTCCGCGAGATTCAGCAGCCGGTAGTGCGGAATGAAAAAATGCATCTCCGCCGGCGCCTCGGAGTTCGGCGCCATCTGGAATTCGAATTCGAGCCCGTCGATGATGCGCCTGTCGCCGGTTTCCATGATCAGGTCGGTCGGGCGCAGCAGCGCCACCGAGCCCGCCGCCATCGACTTGCCGAGACCGCAATCGACCTGCCCGCGCGGCCCTTTGGCGAGGAACGGCCCGAACTGGTATTGCGCGCGCCGCAGCATCGCAGGCCCCGCGATGATGTTTTCCGAAACCGCGTGCTCCATGAACAGATTGGGCGCGATGATCGGCACCCGGCCGGTCGCCAGCGCATCCTCCGCCAGCACGCCGCGCGCCCCGCCCCAATGGTCGGTATGGGTGTGGGTGAAGATCACGGCGGCGACCGGACGCAAGCCCCGATGCTTGAAATAGAGCTCCATCGCGGCGCGCGCGCCTTCGATCGAGGTCAGCGTATCCACCACGATCACGCCGCTGTCGCCCTCGATCAGCGTCATGTTGGCGATATCGAGCCCGCGGACCTGATAGACGCCGGGCACGACCTCGAACAGCCCGTGCTGCATGTTCAGCCGGGACTGCCGCCACAGGCTGGGATTGACGGTCGCGGGCGCTTTCTCGTCGGTCAGAAACCCGTAAGGCTCGAGGCTCCAGACCACGCGGCCTTGCGGGTTGGCGATCCGCGCATGCTCCAGCGTTCCCATGAAGCCGCGCGCCGCGTCGTCGAAATCGGCGGTGTCGGCGAACGGCAGCGCGTCGAGCATCGCCGCCTGCTGCGCGACGACGGAAGCGGAGGCGTCCTTGGGCGTTTCCTTCGGGGCTTCGGCGGCGGCGGCGGTCTGGGTCATGTGTGGTCCTCCCTAGTGTATAAAACGATTCTGTTTTCGTCATGGCCGGGCTTGACCCGGCCATCCACGTCCTTCCTCCTGCTGCACCGACAGGACGTGGATGCCCGGCACAAGGCCGGGCATGACGATGAACTACAATCTCACGAAGGATGCGCGGCAAGATAGGGCGAGTCGGCGACCGACCACGACGGCATCGCCTCCATGCGAAAGATCTGGCGCAGGTGCACTTCGTCCGGGCCGTCGCCGATCCGCAGCAGGCGGCCCCAGGCCAGTGCCTGGTGGATCGGCGTGTCGTCGGATCCGCCCATGGCGCCGAACACCTGCATGGCGCGGTCGGCGATCTTTTGCAGCATCGCGGGAACGGCGACTTTTATGAGCGAGACGTCGCGCCAGGCGCCGTGATGGCCGGACTGATCGAGCCGCCACGCACAGCGATAGGCGAGCAGCCGCGCCTGCTCGAGCTCGACGCGGGCTTCGGCGATCCAGCGCTGCACGGTGTCATATTGGATCACCGTGCGGCCGAAGGCGGAGCGCTCCGCCGCGCGCACCATCATCAGTTCGATCAGCAGCTCGCACAGCCCGATCGAACGCATGCAATGGTGAATGCGCGCGGGGCCGAGGCGGATTTGCGCCACCTTGAAACCCTCGCCTTCCCGGCCCAGCAGGTTTTCACGGGGAATGCGGACATTGTCGAAAGCGAGCTCGCCGATCGGAGCCACGTGATCCTCGCAGCCCATCCAGCGCAGCGGCCGCACCAGGCGCACGCCTTTCGCATCCATCGGCACGATGACGCAGGAATGGCGGCGGGTGCGGTCGGCATCCGGATTGGTCACGCCCAGCACGATCAGGAACGAGCAGCGCGGATGCGCCGCTCCCGTGATGAACCATTTGCGGCCGTTGACGACGTAGTCGTCGCCATCGCGGCGAAGCGAGGTCGCGATATTGGTGGCGTCCGAGGAGGCGACGTCCGGCTCGGTCATGCCGAACGCCGAGCGGGTCCCGGCTTCCAGCAGCGGACGCAGCCAGCGTTGCTTCTGTTCGGCATTCGCGCAGTTCTGCAGCGCGATCATGTTGGGAACGTCGGGCGCCTGGCAGTTGAACACTTCGGAGGCCCAGAACAGCCGCCCCATGATTTCGGCAAGCGGCGCGTATTCGAGATTCGAAAGCCGGGTGCCGGGTTCGTCGGGGGCGAGCTCGGGCAGGCCGAGATTCCACAGGCCGGCCGCGCGCGCCTTCTGCTGCAGCTCGCCCATGAAGGGTGCGGCTTCGCGCCTTTCCGTGTGTTCGAGCCAGGCGCGATGGCGCGGCAGCACTTCGGAATCGAAGAACGACTGCAGCCGCTTCCGCCACTGCTCTGAGCGCGCCGACAGCTCGAAATCCATGGTGCCTCCCCGTTTTCGGCATTTAACCGTATGTCAACACGATTTGCAAATTTGTTTCGGTATATTGACAATATGCCGGATCGTGACCAATATTTTGCATGTCCGCAGCTTCTCCCCCAGCGATATCCGCGCCTTCCGGGTCCAGGCCCGAGCCAAACGATCCGTCGTTTGCGACGACGCTCGCGCATGGGCTGGACCTGCTGGCCGCGTTCCGCCACGGCGATGGTCCGCTGTCGAATGCCGATCTTGCGGCGCAGACCGGCCTGTCGCGGCCGACGGTGTCGCGGCTGACCTACACGCTGGCGCAGCTCGGCTATCTCAAACGCGACGCCAAGGGACGTTTTGCACTTGGCCTCGGCGTATTGGCTGCCGCCTATCCGGTGTTGTCGGCCTTGAAAGTGCGGCAACTGGCGCGGCCGCTGATGCGCGACTTCGCGGCCTATGCCGGCGGCACCGTATCGATCGCGATGCCGTTCGGCCTCGACTTCATCTATGTCGAGACGCTGCGCACCACCGACGCCGTGCCGCACGTCCCCGACGTCGGTTTCACCGGAACGCTGGCGACCACCGCGGTGGGCCGCGCGCTGCTGTCGCTTTACACGCCGGATGAACTGCAGCGTTACGTGGCGACCGTGAAGGCGGAGCGGCCGGACGAACTGGGCTATGTGCAGGAACGAACTTTGCCCGACATCGAACTCTGCAAGGAGCGCGGCTTTGCGGTGTCGATCGGCGAATGGCGGCGGGAAATCTTCGGCGTCGCGGCGCCGCTCTATCGCACGCCCGCCGGGGACTGCCTTGCCGTCAACTGCGGCATTCCCTCGTTCCGCTTTTCCGCCGAGCAGATCGAGCGCGAATGCGGGCCGCGCATCCTCGGCCTCGCCCGCAGCATCCGGTCGCTGGTCATGAACGTCTGAAGGAAACGCCGCGGCTTGAGACGCGCGGGTCCACCGCGCCGGCCGCATTAAAACGAGCAACGTCGCACGAACGATGTTGCAGACATGGGAGGGAAGAATGAAGCGACTGCGAACGCTTTGCCTCGCGGCCAGCCTTGCCGCGACGCTGCTCGGCAGCGGCGCCAGTGCGCGGGCCGAGAGCGATTATCCGAGCCGCGCGATCCACATCATCGTGCCCTACCCCGCCGGCGGCATTGTCGACATCGTCGCGCGCGCCGTGACCGAGCAGGTCGGCCGCGACCTCAAGCAGGCGATCGTCGTGGAGGCGCGGCCCGGCGCCAACAGCAATATCGGCACCGCCGCCGTCGCGCGCAGCGAGCCGGACGGCTACACCTGGCTGGTCACCGGCCCCGCGGTGCTGGTCAATCCCACGCTCTACAAGGCCGCCGGCTGGGACGTGATGAAGGATTTCAAATGCGTCGGGCTTGCGGTCTGGAACCAGAGCGTGGCGCTGGTCGATCCCGCGATGCCGGTGAAGACGCTCGGCGAGTTCGTCGAGCTGGCGCGCAAGAAGCCCGGCGAGTTCAATTTCGGCAATCCCGGCACCGGCTCGTCGATCGACCTGACCGCGCAAAAGCTGTTTCAGGCCGCCAACATCAAACTGGCCAATATCGGCTACAAGGGACAGCCCCAGGCGCTGGTCGATCTGATGACCGACCGGATGCATTTCGAGATCGTCTCGCTGGCGCTGGCGCTGCCGCATATCAGGACAGGCAAGGTGAAACCGCTCGCGGTCTTCACCGAGAAGCGCGTGCCGGACCTGCCGGACGTGCCGACCATCGCGGAAGCCGGCTATCCGCAAGCCGCCTATGTCCCCTGGTACGGCATCTACGTGCCGTCGGCGACGCCGGACGCGCTGGTCCAAAAGATTCACGACGCGATCGACAAGGCGCTGCAAAATCCGGACGTGCAGCGCACGCTCAGCGTCGCCGACATCCCCGGCAAGGCGATGCCGCTGAACGACCTGGCCAGCCTGATGAAGGCGGACCACGAGAAACTGACCAGCGGTGGTCAAGGCTTCGGGGATGACGGCGCAATAGAGTTAAGTCGCCGTCATTCCGGGGCGCGCGTTGGCGCGAGCCCGCAATGACGATTTTACCTCACTTCTTCACCTTGCTGGCGTCCATCTTGATCGAGGTGTCGAGCAGCCTGGTCGTGAACGCGTCCTCGACGTTGAACGGCTTCTCCATGCCGAGATAGGTCTGCACCAGCTCGTAGTCCTTCTTCATGCGCCCGCCGTCGATCCAGCCCAGCGCCTTGGTGGTGGTGAAATCGTCGGTCATCAGGAACTTGATGCGCTCCCACTGGCGCTGCTGGTTTTCCTTGTCCAGGCCCGAGACCTGATCGAGCAGCGCCTTCAGGCACGGCGTGACGTCGGCGACGCAGGCGGCGAACGCCTTCTGGCTGATCTTCACGAACGCCTCGACCAGCTTCGGATTCTTCTGCAGGAACGCGCCGTTGACGATCAGCGAATTGCCGTAGGGGTTGAGCCCGATGTCCTTCCAGTTGACGTAGCCGAGATCGATGCCGAACTCGATCACCTTCAGATCGTGCTCGTTGTAGAAATCGCTGATGATATCGACGGTGTGGCTCTTCAGCGCCGCGATCTTGGCGGTCGGCCCGACATTGACGAAGTTCACGGAGTCGGGCGCGATGCCCGCCGCCTTGGCGAAGGCCGGCCACATCACGCGCGAGGCATCGCCCGGCGGATTGCCGATCTTGTGGCCGGGAAAGTCCTTGACCCCGTTCACGCCGTAGCTCTTCAGCCAGTAGAAGGTCTGCCCGGTATTGGCGTAGATGCTCATCAGCGCCACGTCGTCGGCGCCCTTGCTGCGCGCCACCAGCATGGTCGCGAGATCGGCGATGCCGAACGGCGAACCGCCCGAGCCGACCTTCAGCGCCGAAACGCCCGAGCCCCTGCCGACCTCGATGGTGAGATCGATGCCGGCCTTCTCGTACCAGCCCTGCGCCTTGGCGTAATAGAACGGCGAGTGGTCCGCGGTCGGCGTCCAGTTCAGGATCAGGTTGACGGATTCGCCGGCGGACGCCGGCACGGAATGCGCCAGCAACGCGAGCGCCAGTCCTGCAATCCCGAAACGCTTCATGGCATCTCTCCTCGATCTGCGGTTGTCGATCTGCGGTTGGTCGCTTGCAGCGGGCCCGCGGCCTTGTCGTTGCAGCCTCGCCGGTTTACCAATGCAACAAGGGACGGACCGAATTGTCAACTGTCTGGTTGGAAATGCCCAAACAACGATCAGGTCATACCAGGCGCCGCGACCCCGCCGCCACGCGCCAAAAACTGCTGACGGCGGCGCGGCGCGAATTCGCCAGCAGCGGGCTTGCCGGCGCGCGGGTCGACGAGATCGCCGCGCGGGCCGGCGTCAACAAGCAGCTGGTCTATCACTATTTCGGCGACAAGGACGCGCTGTATCTGGCGGTGCTGGAATGGGTCTACGGGGAAATCCGCGCCCAGGAGCGCAAGCTCAACCTCGAGGGTTTGCCGCCCGCACAGGCCATCCGCAAGCTGATCGAGAGCTCCTTCGACCACCTCGCGCTGCACCCGGACTTCATCGTGCTGCTCAACGACGAGAACCGCAACGGCGCCAGGCACGTGCGCGCCTCGCTCCGGATCGGGGACATGCATTCGCCGCTGGTCAGCATGGTCTCGAAGATCCTGAAGCAGGGCGTGCGCGAGGGAACGTTCCGCAAGGGCGTCGACCCGGTGCATCTCTACATCTCGATCGCGGGCCTGAGCTATTTCTTCTTCTCGAATACCCCGACGCTGTCGGCGATCTTCGGCAAGGACCTGTCCAGCCCCGCCGCCCGGCGCGCCCGCCGCAAGCACGTGGTCGACCTGGTGATGCAGGCGTTGCGGCCGTGACGGACGCTCGCCATGACTATGGAGGCACAGCCGGTTTAATCAACCAACTGGTTGAAAGACGTGAGGCACCGCGATAGGCTGGGGGTACCCCCTCGCCCGCCAGAGGCGGGCGCGACAGGAGACCACATTGTCCACAGACGGCATGCGCTCGGCCCGGACGTTCGCGATCATCCTGGTCGTGCATCTCGCCGTGATCGTGCTGTGGCAGGTCCTGGTCGACGCCTTCCACGTGCCGAAATTCATCCTGCCCTCGCCGCTGGCGACGATCGCGACGCTGACGTCGGCGAAATACGCCTGGCTCTCCAACCTCGCGGTGACGGCGGTCGAAATCCTCGGCGGCTTTGCCCTCGGCGCCCTTGTCGGCGTGACGCTCGCGGTGGTGTTCTGCTGGTCGCCGCTGGTGAGCCTGGTGCTGCTGCCGCTGTTCGTCACGCTGAACATGATCCCGAAAGTGGCGCTCGGCCCGCTGTTCATCGTCTGGTTCAGCTACGGCATCTTTCCGAACATCCTGATCGCCTTCAGCATCTGCTTCTTCCCGATCCTGCTCACCACCGCGCGCGGCCTGAGCGAGGTCGAGCCGGACCTGCTCGACCTCGTCAAATCGCTGCGCGGCTCGCGCTGGACGCTGTTCCGCAAGATCCAGTTGCCGGGCGCGCTGCCTTACGTGTTTTCCGGCATGAAGGTCGGCGCCATTCTCGCGGTCGCCGGCGCCATCGTCGGCGAGTTCATCGCCAGCGAACGCGGGCTCGGCTATCTCATGATCCAGGTGCAGTCCTCGCTCGATACGCCGGCGATGGTGATGGCGGTCGTGCTGCTGACGCTGCTCGGGGTCGCGCTCTACGGCCTGGTGCTGGGCCTCGAACGGCTGTTCGTGGTCAGGGACGTACGGCTGCAATAAGGACAACGGGAAAGACACATGCTGCTGACGCGCGACACCCTGCCGGAAACGATCTCCGATATCGCAGCGCTCGACGATCTCCTGTGCCGGCCGAGCCAGGCGCTGATCGACGATCTCGCAAAGGTCGACGGCGACATCATGATCCTCGGCGTCGCCGGCAAGATGGGGCCGACGCTGGCCGGGCTCGCAAAGGCCGCCCTGCCCGGCCGCCGCGTCATCGGCGTGGCGCGCTTCAGCGACGCTCACGCCAGGGCATGGCTGGAAGCGCGCGGCGTCGATACGATCGCGTGCGACCTGCTCGATGAAACCGCCATCAAGGCGCTGCCGAGGGCAAAGAACATCGTCTTCATGGCCGGACGCAAATTCGGCGCGGAGGGCGATCTGTCGCTGACCTGGGCGATGAACACGCACGTCCCCGCGCTGGTCGCGCAGGCATTTCGTGATTCGCGGATCGTGGCGTTCTCGACCGGCTGCGTCTATCCCTTCGTATCGGTCGACGGCAAGGGCGCGGACGAGAGCATGGCGCCCAACCCGCCCGGCGAATACGCGCAATCCTGCGTCGGGCGCGAGCGCATGTTCGAGTATTTCTCGCGCCAATTTTCGACGCCCGGCCGGCTGTTCCGGCTGAACTACGCGATCGACATGCGCTACGGCGTGCTGCACGACATCGCGACCAAGATCCTCGCGGGCAAGCCGATCGACGTCAGCCTCGGCCATGTCAATTTCATCTGGCAGGGCGACGCCTCGGCGCAGGCGCTGCGCTGCCTTGCCCATTGCGACACGCCGACCTCGCCGATCAATGTCAGCGGCCACGAGATCCTGGCCGTGCGCGATCTCGCCGCCAGGCTCGGCGCGCGGCTCGGCCGCGAGCCCATCATCGTCGGCAAGGAGGAGCCGACGGCGTGGCTCACCGACACTTCGCAGGCGGTGAAAATGTTCGGCCTGCCGATCGTCGATACCGGGCAACTCGTCAAGTGGACCGCGGACTGGGTCGCGCGCGCGATGCCGAGTCTGGGAAAGCCGACCAAATACGAGGTGCGCGATGGCCGGTACTGACGAGATGGCCGTCGTCCGGCTCGGCCCGGACGACGCGCCCGCCGGACTGCTGCTGTCGACGGAAGCGCACTGGAATCAGAACGAGGCCGACTGGCGGTTTTTCCTGACCAGGGGAACCGTGTTCGGCGTGCGCGACAAGGACGCCCATCTCGTCGCCAGCGCCGCGCTGTTGCCCTACTCCTCCGGCAATGCCTGGATCAGCATGGTGCTGGTGACCGAAAGCTGGCGCCGCCGCGGCCTCGCCACCAGACTGGTCGATGCCTGTCTCGCTGCCGCCGCGAAGCAAGGTCTCACGACCTGGCTCGATGCGACGCCGGCGGGCGCCACGGTCTATGCGCCGCTGGGATTTAAGCCGACGCTGCAGCTGCGGCGGTTGCGGCTCGAACATGCGATGTCGACCAAGGCCGGAGCGTCGCTGTCGTCTGTCGGGATCGAAAAATTCATCGCGCGCGATCGTCTCGCCATGGGCTTCGATCGCGCGCCTTGCTGACGGAACTCGGCGGACGTTCCGGCTCCCGGCTGCTGTCGAACGGCGACGCGCTTGCCCTCGTCCGCGATGGCCGCAAGGCCCGGCACATCGGTCCGTTGCTGGCGGATGGTCCGGACCAGGCGCTCGCGCTGGTCGATGAAATCGTGCGCTCCGAAAACGGGCCGCTGCTGATCGACGCCGTCAACGAGCAGCAGGGGTTCCTGAACGGCCTGACCGGCTCGGGGTGGAAAATCGAGCGGCCGTTTCAGCGCATGCGCTTCGGCCAGGCCGCAGCGTCGCCTGCCGAACTGCCGTTCGCCGTCGCCGGCCCGGAATATGGATAGGGATGATCGCCATGCATCATAGCCAGATCGAAATCCGAGGTGCGGCGCCTGATCGCCGAGGGCACGGTGATCCCCGCGCACCCGCTCGCGCTCAACGCCGATCGCAGGCTCGATACCGTGCACCAGCGCGCGCTGACGCGCTATTATATCGACGCCGGCGCCGGCGGCCTCGCGGTCGGCGTCCACACCACGCAGTTCGCGATCCGCGATGTCGGCCTGTACCGGCCGGTGCTGGAGCTCGCCGCGGAGACCGCGGTGGGCTGGACCAAACGGCCGCTGGCGCTGGTCGCGGGCCTCGCCGGCCCGACCAGGCAGGCCGTCGCCGAGGCCGAGATCGCGCGCGGCATCGGCTATCACGCCGGACTGCTCAGCCTGGCGGCGATGAAATCGGCTTCGGAGCACGAAATCATCGCCCATTGCGAGGCGGTGGCGCGCGAGATTCCGCTGGTCGGGTTCTATCTGCAGCCGGCGGTCGGCGGCGTCATCCTCAGCGCCGAGTTCTGGCGGCGTTTTGCCTCAATCGACAACGTCATCGCCATCAAGGTCGCGCCGTTCAACCGCTATCGCACGCTCGACGTGCTGCGCGGCGTCGCCGCCGCCGGCGCGCTCGATCGCATCGCGCTCTATACCGGCAATGACGACCACATCCTGCTCGACCTCACGCTGCCGTTCGACCTGCGCGACAAGGGCGTCACCACGCGCGCCTATTTCCGCGGCGGCCTGCTCGGCCACTGGTCGGTGTGGACCGCGAGCGCGATCAAGCAGTTCGAGATGTGCCGCGCCGCACGGGGCCAGACGACGGTGCCGGCCGACCTGCTGGCGCTCGATGCCCGCGTCACCGACTGCAACAGCGCGTTCTTCGACGTCGCCAACAATTTTCACGGCTGCATCGCCGGCTGTCACGAGATCCTGCGGCGGCAGGGCCTGATGGAGGGTATCCGGTGCCTCGATCCGGCCGAGGGCCTCAGCCCCGGCCAGATCGAGGAGATCGACCGCGTCTGCAACGAGCACGCCGATCTCAGCGACGACGATTTCGTCACCGGCAACTTGCAGAAATGGCTGGCATGAGCGACGAGCCAGAGCCCTTCATCCGCCTGCGCAACGTGCGCAAGGTCTATCGTTCGCGGGACCGGAATTCCTCGCGGTCTCCGACGTCACCATGGATGTCAGGGAGGGCGAGCTGATCTCGCTGGTCGGGCCGTCCGGCTGCGGCAAGACCACCGTGCTGAAGATCTTGGCCGGGCTTCACGACGCCGACGGCGGCACCATCCAGATCGGCAACGCCCGCACGCCGTTCGATCCCGCGCGCGACATCGGCATGGTGTTCCAGCAGGCGCTGCTGCTGAAATGGCGGACCATGCTCGACAACGTGCTGCTGCCGGCGGAGATCGTCGGCCTGCCGATGAAGGCGGCGCGGGCACGCGCGCGCGATCTGCTCAATCTGGTCGGGCTTGCCGGCTATGAGGACAAGTATCCGCAGCAATTATCCGGCGGCATGCAGCAGCGCACGGCGATCGCGCGCGCCTTCGTCCACGATCCCAAGCTGATCCTGATGGACGAGCCGTTCGGCGCGCTGGATGCGCTGACCCGGGAACAGATGAACCTGGAAATGCTGCGGATCTGGCGCGAAAGCGGCAAGACCATCATCTTCGTCACCCACAGCATCCAGGAGGCGGTGTTCCTCGCCTCGCATTGCGCCGTGCTCACCGCGGGCCCGGCGCGCATGGCGGAATATTTCCCGATCGACCTGCCGTTTCCGCGCGCGCTGCCGATCAAGACCACGGATGAATTCGGCGCCTATGCAAGGCGGATTTATGCGAGCCTCGGGCTTGGCCCAAGCGCGTAGCGGACCGCGAACGCCAGCCTTCCAGACGGGTTCGCCATCCCGGGCCCTGTGCCACGGCTGTCTTCACGCACATAAGGCGTGAATGGCCGGGACGCAGGCGAGTTGAAGCGACGCCGTCCTCCGGACGGCTTTGCCCGGCCATGACGGAAAAACCGCTCAGGCCGCCATTTGCGCCGCCGCGGCGTCGGCGGGAGTTTCTGCCGGGCCCTGCGCCCGCACTCCGCGAGCCAGCACATACCCGCCGCGGCTCTCCTTGGCCCGGTAAAGCGCCGCGTCGGAGCTGGACAGCAATGCGTCGACGGATCGGCCATCGCCGGGCGATATCGCGACCCCGATGCTGAGGCCGATCACGATATCATGCCCGGCCACCCGATAGGGCGCGCTGACCCTTTCGAATATCCGCTG
>CAVRIQ010000008.1:0-9501 GCA_963721275.1 uncultured Alphaproteobacteria bacterium
CGGCTACCCTGAAAACCGTGTTGCGGATCGAGACGCATCACCGTACCATTGAAAGAAGTCCGGTTCTTAACCCGGTTATTCTAGGGACGAAAACGTCAGAGTTTCCCTTGGTCTGAACGCGTGATGGCCCTGAGCGGCATGCGCGCGCTGAGGATCAAGGCTCGGGAGGGCCGATGGATTATGCCTCTCGCGAACGAAATTGCGAAAATCTGCCTGCGCCTATGCGCAGCAGGCAGCGCCGGATAGCTATCGTCGCACAATCAACGTCATCCGCCGAACAATATAGCGGTCGCCGCAATCGGCGGCGGCGCGATATTCTTTGGAACGCGCACGCTTGAGCACTCCAAAAAAACCTAACGGGAGGAAGTCATGACCAAATTTAGCATTTCGCGGCGAACATTCGTCGAAGGCGGTCTCGGGCTGACCGTTGCAAATTTTCTGCCTGGCACCACTCCATTCGCCGCCGCCGCGACCATGGAAGAGAGCACCGTTACGGCCGCCAAGAGCGCCGGCCCGGCGGCCGTCAACGGCATGATCTGGTCACCCTACCTGGTGCCGATGAAGCCGGTGATCGCCGAGTTCTCCAAGCAGACCAACATCACGATCGGCGCGGTGCAGGACATCTCGATCTTCGACGCGCCGCAGCGGGCGATGGCGGAAGCGCTCTCGCGCTCGCCGCAGTTCGACTTCATCCATATCGATTCGAACATGATCCCCTCGCTCGCCTCGGCCGGCTATCTCGAGCCGCTCGACGAATACATCAAGAACTCGGGCTTCAAGTTCGACGTGGTCGCCGGCTACGACAACTTCATGAAATACGGCGGCCATACCTACGGCGTGCCGACCGACGGCAACGTGCACATCCAGTACACGCGCAAGGACCTGATCGACAATCCCGACAACAAGAAGCGCTTCGCCGACAAGTTCGGCACCGAGCTGAAGGTGGCGGAAACCTGGGAGGAGAACCTGCGCCTGCAGGAGTTCCTCATGGACCCGTCCAAGGATCTGTACGGCTCGGGCAACCTGCGCAACCGCGCCAACGGCGTGACCTGGTGGTACATGATCTTCTACAGCGCCGGCGGCTTCCCGTTCGACGACGACATGAAGCCGACGCTGAACACCCCGGCCGGCCAATACGCCGTCGACCTCTATCTGCAGGACAAGAAGGTCAACCACCCCGAGGCGCCCAATTGGGGCACGCCGCAGATGATCCCGCGCATCGCGCAGGGGCACGTGGTGAGCTGCCAGTATTGGGACGGCACCTGCAAGACGATCAAGAATCCGAAACAGTCGAAGACGGTCGGACAGTTCTATTACAGCGTGGTGCCGGGCTCAAAGTTCACCGGCAAGATGGTCCGCCGCTCGATCTCCTCGCCGCTCGCCGCCATCCTCATCAACAAGTATAGCCCGCGCAAGGCGCAAGCCGCCTATCTCGCGCTCTGGCTCGGCTCCGGCAAGAACAGCATCCCGATCGTCTCCGACCCGGTCAATGCGTTCAACGACGCCTGGTCTAACGCGCACTTCGCCGCGCCGCCGGTGATCGAAGCCTACACGCAGGAAGGCATCAACGCCGTCAAGAAGAACTTCGAGGTGGTTTGCCCGCCGATCTATCTGACCGGATTCCTGGAATTCCAGGACGCTCTCGGCAAGAACCTGTCGGAGGCTTACGTCGGCCAGCTTCCGGCCAAGGACGTGCTGAAGAACACCGAGGACGAGTGGAACAAGATCATCGGGCGCATCGGCCGCAGCAAGCTGAAGAAGGATCTGGCGAGCTACAAGGCAGCAATGCCGAAGATCGCCGTCCCCGCGTGACGCGCGGCGGGACGAAAGCCCGCCTTCCCCTGACCGTCCGGACGAGCCGCGTGCTCGTCCGGACTCCCGCTTGGAGGTAAGGAATGGCCGTGGCCGCCCTTCCGACTGCCGAACTGCCGGGCTTGGCCGCGCCCCGCGCGGTGTCGCGCGCGCGCGCGATCAAACGCTTCAAGCTATCGCTGCTGCTGCCGCTGATCGCGATGTTCCTGTTCGTGCTGACGCCGGTGTTGCTGTTGCAGCTCTACTTCTCGTTCCACCAGTGGACCGTCTATCTCGGCTCGTGGTGGGACGCCGATTTTGTCGGACTTGATTTGTTCAAGGAGGTGTTCACCGATCCGCGGTTCGGCTGGGCCATCCTGCGCTCTCTGGCGTTCGCCACCACCTCGACGGTCGGGTGCTTCGTCTTCGGATTCCTGCTTGCCTATCTGATGAACAAGCCGTTCCGCGGACAGGCGGTCTATTATATTCTCTTCATTCTGCCGATGCTCACCGTCCCGGTGGTGGTCGCCTATACCGCCGAAATGATGCTGTACCAGAGCGGCCCGATCAACGACGTCATCACGCGGCTGAGTGGCGTTCAGTTCAAGCCGTCATGGCTCAGCGACCCGCATATCGCGCTCATGACTGTGAGCATGCTCGAGATTTGGAACTGGACGCCGTTCTCTTTCATCATCATGCTTGCCGGCCTCACCGCAATCCCGAAGGAGCCGATCGAGGCGGCGGAAATCCTCGGCGCATCCCGTTGGCGCATCTTTTGGGAAGTGCAGCTTCCGCTCTTGCGGCCGGTTATTCTGCTGGCGCTGGTGCTGCGCTTCCTGGAAGCCATGGCGGAATTTCCCAAGACCTGGGCCTTGTTTCAGGGCGGCCCGGGTTCGGCGACCGAAACGCTGCCGGTCTACATCTACATGACCACCTGGCAGTACTTCGAAATCTCCAAGGGCGCCGCGATGTCCTACCTCGTCATGCTATTGATGATCGTCATCGTGCTATTCGCCATTCGATTGCTGCGCCACGAGAAACGGTCGCTCGACAAGATGTACGAGCAATCCGGCGACGGAAAAGTGGAGGCCTGAATGGCGATGACCAAATCGCATCGCCGGCGGATCACGACGATCGTGCGATACGTCGTGCTCAGCGTCTGGGCGGCGATCGCGTTCTTCCCGATCTACTGGATTATTTCCACGTCGTTCAAAATGGACTCGCAGTGGTTTGCCTGGCCGCCCTATTATTTTCCCAGCCCGCCGACGCTCGCCAACTACAGGAATGTGTGGTTAGGCACCGAGCAATACGACACGACGCAATACGCCATCTCGTCGCAGACGCCGCTGATCTCGATGCTCAACTCGACGGTCATAGCGACCACGTCGACGTTTCTTTCGGTGTTGTTCGGCTCGATGATCGCCTACGGCGTTTCGCGCTACCGCATCCTGTCCGAGGTGCGAATGTTCCAATTGCTGATGCTGCGCATGATACCGCCGATCGTGGTCGTGGCGCCGCTGTCGCTCTATTACACGGCGATCGGACTGATCGACACGCGTACCGGTCTGATTCTGGTCTATTTCCTGACCACGCTGCCTTACGCGGTCTGGATGACCAAGAGCTTCATCGATGAAGTGCCGATCGAGGTCGAACAGGCCGCCGAGATCCTGGGGGCGTCGCGCTGGCGCACCGTGTTCGAGATCGTGCTGCCGCTGATCCGTTCGGGCCTGGTGGCGACCTTCCTGTTCATCCTCATCCTGACCTGGAGCGAATATCTGCTGGCGCTGATCCTCACCAAGACGCAAGTCACCACGCTGCCGATCGAATTGTCCAAATACCAGGGCTCGACCGAAGGCCGCGTCTACGGCCGCCAGGCGGCGCTGGCGGTTGGCATTACCATTCCGCTCATGATCGTCGGGCTGATCATCCGCAAGCATCTCGCGCGTGGCTTCAGCTTCGGCATGGTGAGGAGATAGTCGTGGCGCGCATCGAGTTGCGTAATCTGGAAAAGTCCTTCGGCACCGTCAAAGCGGTGAAGGATCTGAGCTTCACCATCGAGGACGGCGAATTCATCGTCTTTGTCGGCCCCTCCGGCTGCGGCAAGACCACGACGCTGCGCATGATTGCCGGCTTCGAGGATCCGAGCGCGGGCGAAATCCGCATCGATGGCCGTGTGGTCAACGACCTGGAACCGCGCGACCGCGGTCTCGGCATGGTGTTCCAGAAGTCATGCCTTGTTCCCGCACAAGAACGTCGCGCAGAACATCGAGTTCGGGCTGCGCATGAAGAAGGTGCCGCCGGAAGACCGCGTCAAGCGCGTGCGCGAAGTGGCGGACATGGTGCGCATCGGCCATCTGCTCGACAAGATGCCGAACCAATGTTCGGGCGGCGAATCCCAGCGCGTCGCGCTGGCGCGTACGCTGGTCACCAATCCGTCCACCTTCCTGCTCGACGAGCCGCTATCGAGCCTCGACGCCAAGCTGCGCCGCGAGCTGCGCGCGGAATGCGACCGGCTGCACCAGACGCTCAAGCGCACCTTCATCTACGTCACCCACGACCAGGAAGAGGCCATGACGCTGGCCGACCGCATCGTCGTCATGCGTTTGGGCGAGATCGTGCAGGTCGGATCGCCGATGGAGATCTATTCCAATCCGGTCAACTATTTTGTCGCCGATTTCTTCGGCTCGCCGTCAATGAATTTGGTTGCCGGCGAGGTCGTGCAAGCGAACGGGCCCCCCCGTTTTCGCTCGGCGTCATTCGAGTTCGCGTTGCCGGAAAGTTTCAAGGCCGCGAATGCGGGCGCGGTCACGCTCGGCATCCGGCCCGAGCACGTCGGCGTGACGGTCGGCGGTGGCGGCGACATTGAGCTACCGGTGCGGCTGGTCGAACCGCTCGGCAAGGATACGCTACTTTATTTCGACGCCGGCGTTGAGCGGGCGTTCGTTGCGGTTACCGAAGGCCTCGGCATGGCCGAAATCAAGGTTGGCGAATGCATCGCCTTGTCCTTGGATCAGCGCCGCATCTACCTGTTCGACGCCGACGGCCGGCGGATTGGCGGCGCCAGTTAATTATCGAATGCAAACCGAACGCCGAGGAGCCCATGGAATACCGTGAAAAAAGTGAAATCCGCGATGGCATGCGGATCGACTGGGATATGCCGATCAAAATGGACGACGGCCTGGTATTACGCTGCGATATTTACCGGCCGATCGCCGACGGCAAATATCCGGTGATTATGACCTATGGCCCCTACGGCAAATGGCTGCATTTCGAAGATCTTTATACCGACCAGTGGCGCCGCATGTGCGCCGATCAGCCGGATGTGCCGACCGGTTCGACCAACAAGTACCAGAACTGGGAGGTCGTCGATCCGGAGAAATGGGTGCTTGACGGCTACATTTGCATCCGTGTCGACAGCCGCGGCGCGGGCCGCTCGCCGGGCGTCATCGACATCTGGTCGCTGCGCGAGGCGCAGGATCTGGCGCAATGCATTGACTGGGCTGGCGTGCAGCCGTGGTCGAACGGCAAGGTCGGCCTCAACGGCATCTCCTATTATGCCGAGAACCAGTGGCAGGCGGCAGCGCTGCAACCCAAGCACCTCGCCGCCATTTGTACATGGGAGGGCGCCGCCGATTTCTATCGCGACATGGCGCACCATGGCGGCATCTTCTGCCGCGGCTTCGTGCAGGATTGGTCGAAGGCGCAGGTCTATACCGTGCAGAACGGCCGCGGACGGCGCGGCTTCAAGAGCCGCATGAACGGCGACTGGGTGTCGGGTCCGGAGACGTTGTCGGAAGAGCAACTCGGCAAAAATCGCCGCGACTTCTACGAAGACTGCATCTCGCGCAAGCTCGACACCGACGAATACTGGCAATCGCGCATGCCGGACTGGAACAAAGTGAAGGTACCGCTGCTCTCGACCGCCAACTGGGGCGGGCAAGGCCTGCATCCGCGCGGCAATTTCGAGGGCTTCGTGCGTTCCGCCTCGGAGCATAAATGGCTCGAGGTGCACGGCATCGAGCACTGGACGCACTTCTACACGAACTACGGTCTCGATCTGCAGAAGCGCTTCTTCGGCCGCTTCCTCAAGGGCGAGGATGCCGGCTGGGCCAAGCAGCCGAAGGTGCAGCTGCAGGTGCGCCATCCCGGCGAGAAATTCATCGAGCGCCACGAGAACGAGTGGCCGCTGGCGCGCACGCAATGGACCAAGTTCTATTTCCATCCCGGCGACATGACGATGTCGGCTGCGCCGCCGACGGCAGCAAGCTCCGTCACCTATGCCGGTTTGAGCGAAGGCGTCACATTCCTGACCGAACCGCTCGAACAGGAGATCGAGCTGACCGGGCCGATCGCGGCCAAGTTGTGGGTGTCGTCGGCGACGGAAGACGCCGACCTGTTCCTGGTGGTGCGCGCTTTCACACCCGACCTCAAGGAACTGACCTTCCAGGGCGCGCTCGATGCACACACGCCGATCGCGCAAGGCTGGCTGCGCTGCTCGCACCGTAAGCTCGACCCAAAGCTGACCCTGCCCTACCGGCCCTATCACACCCATGACGAGGAACAGAAACTCAAGCCCGGCAAGGTCTACGAGGTCGACGTCGAGGTATGGCCGACCTGCATCGTGTTGCCGAAGGGCTATCGGCTCGCGCTGTCCGTGCGCGGCACCGACTATGTGTTTCCCGGCGAGCCCGGCGCCGGGTTGGAGACGCTGGGCAAGGTGTGGACCGGCTGCGCGGTCTTCACGCACGACGATCCGCGCGACCGGCCGCCGG
This sequence comes from uncultured Alphaproteobacteria bacterium, assembly GCA_963721275.1. GTDB lineage: Bacteria > Pseudomonadota > Alphaproteobacteria > Rhizobiales > Xanthobacteraceae > Bradyrhizobium. The sequence goes on from CAVRIQ010000008.1 coordinate 6,564, forward strand.
CGGTGTTCGGCGGCAATGTGACGCTGCACGCCGGCCCGGACCGGCAAGCCTATGTCTTGCTGCCGGTCATCCCGAAGAAGTAACCGTCCGAAAGCATTTTCGAGGAGTGGAATACCATGAGCTATCGTGAAGTCAGCGAAGTCCGCGACTGCATGCGGATCGATTGGGACATGCCGATCACGATGGACGACGGGCTGGTGCTGCGCTGCGACGTGTTCCGGCCGGTTAAGAAAGGCCGTTACCCGGTGCTGCTCAGCCACGGCCCTTACGGCAAGTGGCTGCATTTCGAAGACGGCTACAAGACCGCCTGGAAGCGCATGGAGCAGAAACAGCCGGACGTAATGGCCGGCTCGACCAACAAGTATCAGAGCTGGGAAATCTGCGATCCGGAAAAGTGGGTGCCGGATGGCTACGTGTGCGTGCGCGTCAATTCACGCGGCTGCGGCCGTTCGCCCGGCTTCGTCGAGCACTGGTCGCCGCGCGAGACCAAGGATTTTCATGACTGCATCGAATGGGCGGGCGTGCAGCCGTGGTCGAACGGCAAGGTCGGATTGAGCGGCATCTCCTACTACGCCATCAACCAATGGCAGGTCGCCAGTCTGCAGCCCAAGCATTTGGCCGCAATCTGTGTTTGGGAGGGCTTCGCCGATTTCTATCGCGAGCTCAGCCACAACGGCGGCATCTACAATACGTTCGCACAGAACTGGTACGACATGCAGGTTAAGACCGTGCAATACGGGTTGGGGACCAAGGGCCATCGCAGCCGCATGAATGGCGACTGGGTGTCGGGACCGGAGACACTCACCGAGGAAGAGATGGGCGCCAACCGTTACGATCTCGGTAAGACCTATTTCGCGCATCCGCTCGACGACGAATTCTACAAGGCGATGTTGCCGGATTGGTCGAAGGTCAAGGTGCCGCTGCTCTCGGCTGCCAATTGGGGCGGCCAGCCGCTGCATCCGCGCGGTAATTTTGAGGGCTTCTTCCGGTCGGCGTCGAAACAGAAATGGCTCGAAGTCCACGGCATTGAGCATTGGACGCACTACTACACCGACTATGGCGTTAATCTTCAGAAGAAGTTCTTCGGCTACTTCCTCAAAGGCGAGAAGAACGGCTGGGACAAGCAGCCGCGGGTGCAACTCAACGTTCGTCATCCGGGTGAACAATTCGTCATCCGCCACGAGGACAATTGGCCGATCCCGCGCACGCAATGGACTAAGTTTTATCTGGAAACTGATAGCCAGAAGCTAGTGGCGGGACCGCCGAAAACCTCTGCTGCGATCAGTTTCGATGCGCTCGGCGACGGCGTCACGTTCCTAACCGAACCGATGGCCGAGGCGACCGAAATTACCGGCCCGGTTGCCGCCAAGCTTCACGTCTCATCCTCGACCGCGGATGCCGATATTTTCCTGGTGCTGCGAGTGTTCGCGCCCGACATGAAGGAAGTCGTATTTCAGGGCGCGCTTGACCCGCACACCGCAATCGGACAGGGCTGGCTGCGGGCCTCGCATCGCAAGCTCGACAAAAAGCTTTCGTTGCCGTTCCGGCCTTATCACAGCCACGACGAGAAGCAGCCACTCAAGGCCGGCCAGGTCTACGAACTCGATATCGAAATCATTCCGACCTGTATTACGGTGCCGAAGGGATATCGCGTGGGTTTGAGTGTGCGCGGGCGCGACTATGTCTATCCCGGCGGCTCCGGCGGTAAGCTCTCCAATATGAAGAACGAATTCACCGGCAATGGCCCCTTCCTGCACGACGACCCACGCGACCGCCCGCTGGAGATCTACGGCGGCAAGACCACCATCCATCTCGGCGGCCATCGGGAAAACTATCTGCTATTGCCGATCATCCCCGCCAAGCTGGTCACGAAGGCGGCAAAGAAGACCGCGAACAAGCTGGAAAAACGTGTAGCTAAATCGAAAAGACCACGGTAAGCGGTCCAAAGCGGATTGATCGGCGGCAGTGGTCTCGTTACGTGGGGCGGGTCAATCGCGCTTCAGATAACGCTTATCCAGCATGACATGAATACCTTTGTTGCCGTTCACCACCTGCGTGACCCGTAGATCTGCCGCAAGGCTTGACAATGCGTAGGCTTGATAGCGGTCAAGGCCAGTGCGCGCGCATATCAGATCGATCATTTGCCGTAGAGCAGTCACTACGCAATCGTCGAGATCGGGATCGAACGCCATGGTAATCATATGCGTGGGCGTTTCGGCGAGTGGCCATTCCAGTCGCATATCGTTACGGAGGGTCAGACAAAAAGTGCCGACCAGCCCAGTCTCGATCGCAGTGACGCAGACTTCGCCATCGCCCTGCGCGCCATGCCCGTCACCGACGGAGAAAAGCGCACCATCGGTGAAAATGGGAAGGTACAAAGTAGTACCGGCAACAAGCTCCTTGTTGTCAATATTGCCGCCGTTCCGGCGCGGCGGCGGGGTCGGAATCCTACCCCACTCTGCCGGCGGCGCCACTGCCATGACCCCAAAAAACGGATGTAGCGGAATTTCCTGGCCCCAGGGCAGCCGTCCCATCATTCGGGCCTTGTCGAGCGAAATGTAGATCGGCCGATATTCCGGGAAATCGTCGGGCAATGCGCCGGCAAGCGGGCGAATGACGTTATAACCCCAATCGTAGTGTAGATCGATTGCCTCGATATCGACCTGCAATACTTGTCCGGCCTTTGCGCCTCGTATGGCGACCGGCCCAGTGCACATGTGGCCGAAAAAACGCTGCGGGCCGTTGGCGGCATGGATGGCGGGCAATGCCGGCGGAATCTTGAAAGGCGGTGGTGGCAGCACCTCGGGCGCGCCCGAAACCGACGAAATCGTTACGCGATCGCCGCTGTCGATGGTGAGGACCGGCACGAGCTTAGCATCGAAAAAACCCCAGTGGACTGTGGTCGGTCCTGCATCGATGCGTGGAATGTCGACTGATT
>CAVRIQ010000009.1:0-5034 GCA_963721275.1 uncultured Alphaproteobacteria bacterium
AACACAAGGCGAGAAGCGCCTCTCGGGTATGAAGAATCGGCCCTCCGGCGAACTCGCAAAGCCCGCCAGATGCAAGCCCTGGCCGGGCTGTTTCTGAGCCGATCCCCTATTTTACCCGGGTATTATTCGCTGTGCGGCCCGAATTTCGCGCTCAATCCTCGTCGTCATCGTCGTCGTCATCGTCGTCGTCGTCGTCGGCCTGATCGGCCGCCTGATGCGACGGCACCTGATCGTCCCAGAGCTTGCGATACATGCCGTTCGCCGCCAGCAGCTTGGCATGGGAGCCGCGCTCGACGGCCTTGCCGCCCGCGATCACGACGATCTCGTCCATATCGACCACCGATGTCAGCCGGTGGGTCGAGAAGATCATGGTGCGGCCCCTGGCGAGTTTCAGCAGGGTCTTGTTGATCGCGGCTTCCGTGGTCTGGTCGAGCGCCGAGGTCGCCTCGTCGAGCAGCAGGACCGACGGATCACGCACGATCGCGCGCGCGATCGCGATGCGCTGGCGCTGGCCGCCGGACAGCGTATCGCCGCGCTCGCCGACCTGCGTGTCGTATTTCTGCGGCAGGCTCATGATGTAGCGATGGATCTCGGCCTTCTTCGCCGCGTCCTCGACTTCCTTGTCGGTCGCGCCTTCCTTGCCGAGACGGATGTTCTCCCGGATCGACATGTTGAACAGCATGTCCTGCTGGAAGACCACGGCCATGCTCGAGCGCAGCGATTCGCGGGTGACTTTGCGGATGTCGACGCCGTCGATGGTCACGCGCCCTTCATTTGGAACGTAAAGGCGAAGAATCAGATTGAGCAGCGTACTCTTGCCCGACCCGCTGGGACCGACAATGGCGATTCTCTTGCCGACATTGAATTTCAGGTTGAGGTTCTCGATGACCGGCGTCTCGCTACCTTCGTATTGAAAGGTCACATTATCGAAGGTGATGTCGTTGACGATGCGCGGCAGATCGGGCGCGCCCGGCCGGTCGGCGCCGCGCGTCGGCTCGTCCAGCACTTCCTGCATGTGGCGGACCGCGGCGGCCGACTGAATCGATACCGGGATGAAATACATGAGATGGGCGATGTTGTAGGACATTTCCCAGAACGCGCTTTCGAACGTGACGAACGTTCCGATGGTGATTTGGCCCTTGGTCGCCAGATAGGCGCCGATAGCCAGCACGATGAGATGCAGCAACAGCACCGGAATGGTGACCGTCCGCTCGACCATGGTCGACAGGAACGTCGCCGACGCGATCTTGCTGCGCGTTTCGTCGTTGCGAAGCGAGAACCAGCCGAGCGCACGGCGCTGCAGGCTGAATGCCTTGACCACCGCCTGGGCCGCGATGTTTTCCTGCACCAGACCGAGGATCGCGAACTCATTGAGCTTCTGCTCGTAGTTCGCCTGCACCGCCTTCGGCGTCAGGATGCGCGGACCGATCAGCGTGATCGGGAATACCAGCAGGGCCACGACCGCAAGCTGCCAGTTCAGGAACAGCATCAGGATGATGCCGGCAATCAATTCGAGCAACGGCAGCGCGGCGCTGTTGGCCAGAGCTTCAACCGCGCCTTCGAACGCCGAAAGGTCGACCGAGAAGCGCGACAGAATCTCTCCGCGCTTGGTGCGCGCGAAATATGCCGACGGCAGGTTCTGGATATGCTCGAACAGCCGCAGCCGCACGTCCGATATGAGGGATGACGCCAGCCGCGCGTCCCAGCGTTCGTACCAGACCGAGACGATCGAGGTAATGATGCCGGCGACCGCCAGCACGCCGAAAAATCGACATACAGCGCCTGGAAATCCTCCTCGCCGAGCGCGTCGTCGATCAGGAACTTCAGGCTGAGCGGCATGATGACGTTGAACAACGTCTCGACCAGCAGGCCGATGCCGACGGCAATCAGGGCTTTCTTGTAGTTTCCCAGCAACGGCCGAATGAAGGCATAAATCGTCGCCAGTGCGCCCGCGGCTTCGCGGGCCGTATAGACGATGAGATCCTCATCGTCGTCGTCGTCATCAGTCGGTTCGTCTTCGTCATCAGGCGGAGGCGACGCCGCTTGTCGGCGGTGGCGCGCCGGCGGCTTCAGCGTTCTCAAAGCTCAACATCGAGCGCGGCCCAACGGATCACCGGGCGACTTTTTTCAGAGTGGAGCCGCCGATTGAGGCTTCGACACCATGAGTTCACCCATTGCAGCTCGGCCAACCTGGCCGCACAAATCGATGGCAGCCGACCGAACCACTGCTCGATCCTATGCGATTAGAATGCGTTCGGCAAGGCAACGCCAACAAATATCCGCAGGCCATCCCGGCGAACGCGGGCACGCCGCTCAATCGTCGTCGGCCTCAACCTTGTCGAAGAACGAATAGCGCAGACTGTCGGAGTCGGCATACCACCGGTCCGGCCCCCCTTGCCGGCAGCAACCGTCGCCGCCCACAGCTCGTCGGTGCAGTCGCGGCGATGCATCGCCAGGTCGAAGCCATTGTTGAAGAAAATCTCCGACCATTCCCACCAGGTGCCGAGCTTCTTCACGCCGCGCAGCAGATCGTAGCGATCGATCATTGCCGGTTCCATATCCGACGTCACCGAGCCGAAAACCAGCCCGATCTTCACGACACGGTTCAACTCGCGAATTGCGCGCGGGACCTGCTTTTCCGCGACATGGCACAGGCTGGTTTCGAACACGAAATCGAACTCGCCGTCCTTGAACGGCATGTCGACGATCGACCCGTACTTGTTGAACTTCTTCAGTTCCTTCGGCGTCCTGGCGTGGATCGCGCGGTTGTTCTCGATTCCCCATGCATCGATGCCGCGCGCGCGCAACGCTCCCACCAACTCGCCGCTGGCGGATCCCGCCACCAGGAGCTTGTAGCCCCTGGCCCGGTTCCAGACGATCTTGACGAGATCCGTCAGGTAGGCCGGATCGGTGAACTGGCTCCAGACTTCGCTGTAGGGACCGAGCCCGCGGTAATTCTCGAAATAGCCGCGGTCGATCTTGTCGGACGCAGGCTTGCCGCCGTCGCCGCGCGCGCGGCGCAGCCGCATCATCTCGGTGACGATGATGTCGGTGGCCGCGTCGGAGGAATCGAGCAGTCCGTTCAGCGTGGAATCGAACAGATAGTCGCCGACCACCACCAGGCCCGGATGCTGTTTCGGCTCGGGCCGGTGATTGGTCATGACGTCGCGCGCCGGCATGCCGCCCGGCAGCGCATTCACCGACGAGAGCCAGCGATGGGTCTTGCCCTCCAGGAAGTGCTCGCGCGCGTTGCCGAGCGAAGCCGGCAGCGACTTCAGCGCGGCGTCGATCAGTTCCTGATCGCCGAGATTGGCGAAGGCCAGCGCGTCCGAACCCGCGATCAGCCAGTTCAGCACGCCGTGCTTGCCGACGTCGTGACGGGCGCCTTCGTTGTAAACGCAGCAGCCGCCGAACGCTTCCGACATGAACCATGCGCCGGGGATCTTCTCTCCCCAGAACGGCTCGTCGAACAGGATCGAGACCCGCAGATAATGCGCCGGGCGGTCGAAATAGGCGATGTGCTTGACCATCGACTTGCGCAGCTGCTCGCCTTCCCATCCCATGGTGGCGAGCCAGGAGTGCGGCAGGCACATCAGCACCAGATCGAAATCCCGGGTTTCCGGCCCCTTGCCGTTCATCATGTTGAGCTGGTAGCGGCCGGTCGCGGTCTTGCCGACCTTGAGGACCCGGTGGTTGAGCTGGATGTCGGCATCCACCTCGGACTGCAGGCACTCGATCAGCTGCTCGTTGCCGTTCTGGATCGAATACAGGCTGATATAGCCGTCGACATCCATCACGAAGTTCTTCAGCGCATTCAGGCCGTTGGTGTTGTGGCTCTCGGTGGCGATATCGGACCGCGCCATCACCTTGAAGAAGCGTTTGGCGGCGGGATCGTCCACTTCCCTGTCGAGCAGCTCCTCGGCCGTGATGTAGGCCCAGGGGTGTTCGTTGTCGTGCGCGCCGACGCCTTCGTAGTATTCCGCCGGCGACACCATCTCGGTGCACAGTTTGCGGAACCCTTCGATCGCTTCCGCGGTCTTGGCGCCGTATTTGCGGCGCATGCCCGGCACGTCGTTCAGGAGTTCGCCATCGAGATGGACCTGCTCGGCATCGATCGGAATGGTCTGCAGGCCGAAATGCTGGATCAGCTCCCGCAGCGGGTCCGGGCCGGTCATCGAGTAATCGTAGATCTCGGCGACGCCGGCTTCGTACATCGCGGGCGCCGAGTCGAATTTGCGTGTCAGGATCTTGCCGCCAAGCCGGTCCGAGGCCTCGTAAATGGTGACGCGGCAGAGGTCACCCAGCTTCTTCTTGAGATACCAGGCGCTCATCAGGCCACCCGGCCCGCCGCCGACGATTGCAAGATCCAACATGTGTTTCCCGTGATCCCCCGCCGCCCCCTCATCGGAGGCATCCGGTCCAATTCAACCCACCAAAAGCGCCTTCCAGCCTGAAGGAAAGATGAACAAAGGTGGTTCGGGCACCACACCGGCCAAAAAACCGAAAAAAGGCCGGCTTTCGCCGGCCCTTTTCCTAACATTCTGATTTCGCGCGGCTTTATTCCGCCGGCGGCAGCGCCAGAGGCTCGACTTCCGGAGCCGCCGGCACGATCGCCGCCTGCTTCTCGCGCTCGTCGAGGATCAGCTTGTCGCGCTTGACGGCGACTTCGCGGATCTTGGCCATCGAGGCGCCGGTGCCCGCCGGGATCAGCCGGCCGACAATGACGTTCTCCTTGAGACCTTCCAGCGGATCCACCTTGCCGTTGACGGCGGCTTCGGTGAGCACGCGGGTGGTCTCCTGGAACGACGCCGCCGAGAAGAACGAGCGGGTCTGCAGGCTCGCCTTGGTAATGCCGAGCAGCACCGGCGTTCCCGTGGCGATCTTCTTGCCCTCTTCCTTGGCCTTGGCGTTGAGCTGGTCGAACTCGATCTTGTCGACCTGCTCGCCCGAGATCATGTCGGTCTCGCCCTGGTCGGTGATCTCCACCTTCTGCAGCATCTGACGGACAATCACCTCGATGTGCTTGTCGTTGAT
>CAVRIQ010000010.1:0-84232 GCA_963721275.1 uncultured Alphaproteobacteria bacterium
GGCTCTTGGCGAGCCCGTCGGTCAGCGGCATCTTCAATGTCGGCACCGGCAACGCCCGCAGCTTCAGGGATATGATGCTGTCGGCCTATGCCGCGCTCGGCACGGCACCGAATATCCGCTATGTCGATATGCCCGAGGCGATCCGCGGCAGCTACCAGTACTTCACCCAGGGCGACGTCGGCCGGCTGCAGCGCGCCGGCTACAATGGCGGCTTCACGGCGCTGGAAGAGGCGGTCGGGATCTACGTCAAGGGCTTCCTCGACCGCGCCGACCGCTTCCGCTGACGGCGCAACAGATGACGAGAGCAGATGTTCGATTTTGAAGCCCTGTCGCATGCGATTGCAAGCCGCACCGTGCTGTGCGTCGGCGACCTCATGCTCGACGAATTCGTCTATGGCGAGGTGTCGCGGATTTCGCCGGAAGCGCCGGCGCCGGTCATTGCCGTGCAGCGCACCGAAACCAACATCGGCGGCGCCGGCAATGTCGCGCGCAACATCGCTTCGCTCGGCGCGCGCTGCATCTTCGTCGGCCTGGTCGGCGAGGACGACGCCGGCGCGCAATTGAAGGCTCAGCTTTCCCGGGAAAACGGCATCGAAAGCGTTCTGGTGTGCGATCCCTCGCGGCCGACGACGCGAAAGGTGCGCTTCGTCTCCGAACATTTCTCCACCCATATGCTGCGCGCGGATTGGGAACTGGCTCAGCCTGCGAGCGCCGACATCGAGCAGAAGCTGATCGACGCCATTCTGCCGCAGCTCGCCCGCGCCGATATCGTGCTGCTGTCCGACTACGCCAAGGGCGTGCTGACGGCGCGGGTGATCCGCAACATCATCGACGCCGCCCGAAAGCTCGGCAAGCGCGTCATCGTCGATCCCAAGAGCGCCAATTTCGCGATCTATCGCGGCGCGACGCTGCTGACGCCCAATCGCAAGGAATTCGCGGAGGCGACCCGCAGCCGCGCCGACACGCAGGAGAGCATCGCCGCCGCCGCGCAGGACGCGATGCAGCTTGCGGACTGCGAGGCCATGCTGGTGACGCAAAGCGAGCACGGCATGACGCTGGTGCCGCGCAAGGGTGAGGTTGTCCATATTCCGGCTCATCCGGTGAAAGTCCGCGACGTCTCGGGCGCGGGCGACACCGTCGCCGCGGTGCTCGCGGTGACGCTGGCCGCGGGAGCCGATTGGGAAACGGCGCTGCGGATGGCGAACGCGGCGGCCGCCGTCGCGGTCGGCAAGAAAGGCACCGCCAGCGTCACCTCGGCGGAACTGCGGCGGAAGATCCTGCCGCATGCCTTCCTGGCGGCCGAAGAGAAGATTGTCGCGGCGGGCGGCGACCTCGACGGGCATCTGCTGGAGTGGCGCAAGCAGGGCTTGAGGATCGGATTTACCAACGGGTGCTTCGACATCCTGCACCCCGGCCACGTCAAGGTCCTGACCGCGGCCCGCGCCGCCTGCGACCGTTTGATCGTTGGCCTCAACAGCGATGCCTCGGTGAAACGGCTGAAGGGCGAGGGGCGTCCGGTCCAGGACGAACGGCGCGCTCGGAGGTGCTGGCGGCGCTGGAGGCGGTCGATCTCGTCGCGATTTTCGAAGAAGACACCCCGCTCGGGCTGATTACGCGGATCAGGCCGAGCGTGCTGGTGAAGGGCGGCGACTACAGGCGCGAGCAGGTCGTCGGTCACGAGATCGTCGAAGCCGGTGGCGGCGAAGTGCTGCTGGTCGACGTCCTGCCCGGGTTCAGCACGACATCGCTGGTCGAGCGCGCACGCGGAGGCCAGGCGTGAGCGCAGTGTCGAGTGAATCGGTGCCGGCGCTGATGTGGCGGCGGTGGCGGGACCCGGCCGCGTGGTCGACCTCGGCGGATATTTTCGCAATTCTGATCGCCGTTTCGCTGCCCTGGTCGACCACGCTGGTGGCGATCTTCGCCGCGGCGTTTCTGGTTTCGGTGGCACGCTTCCTCGACGTCAGGGTCTTCCTGCAGTCGCTGAAGCGTCCGATCTGCGTGCTGCCGGTCGCGCTGTTTGCGCTCGCGGCTGCGGAACGCTCTGGTCGAATGCGTCATGGGCGGTGCGCCTCCATGCCGTTGGCCAGACCTCGAAACTCCTGATGCTGCCGGTGCTGCTCTATCATTTCGAGCGCTCCGCGCGCGGCCTGCAGGTGATGATTGCCTTTCTGGTCTCCTGCGTGCTGTTGATGCTGATGTCCTTGATCGTCGCGTTCGACCCGGGGCTCGCGCTCAAGTCGGGGGCCGAGTACGGCGTCCCGGTGAAGAACTACATCGACCAGAGCCAGGAATTCGCGCTGTGCGCCGTGGTGCTGGCCTATCCCGCCGTCACCCTCTGGCGCGCGAAAAGAACCTGGCTGGCGGCGTTGCTGATCGCGATCTCCCTGTGCCTCGTCGCCAACATGTTGTTCGTCGTCGTATCGCGGACGGCGCTGGTCACGATGCCGATCATGCTGGCGGTGTTCGCGCTGCTTCACCTGAAATGGCGCAGTATCGTCATCATCGCCTGCGCGACGGCGGTCCTTGGCGGGGTGGCGTGGGCGACATCACCGAAATTGCGCTGGACCGCCGAGAACCTTTGTGCGGGATTATCAACTCTACAAGGAACAAAACATCCCGACGTCGCTCGGCTTGCGGCTGGAGTTCTACCAAAAATCGCTGCGGTTCATTTCGGAGGCGCCGATCTTCGGTCACGGAACCGGATCGATACGCGAGCTTTTCGAGGAGGCCGCCGTCGACCAGCGCGGCGCAGCCGCCGAGGTGATTGCAAATCCGCACAATCAGACGCTGAACGTTGCGATCCAGTGGGGCGCGATCGGCATTGTCGTGCTATATGCGATGTGGCTGGTGCATCTGATGCTGTTCCGCGGCGAGGGGCTGGCAACCTGGATCGGGTTGATGGTCGTGGTGCAGAATATTTTCACCTCGCTGTTCAATTCTCACATATTCGATTTCAACGAGGGATGGATGTACGTCCTGGGGGTAGGCATCGCCGGCGGCATGGTGCTGAGGGAAGCCGGCGGGCAGTCGGGAATGCGAAATTTCCGCCAAACCATGACGGCTGGCATGCACGCGCGAGATGAGCTATCAGCGGCCTCGCAACGGCTTAGCCCCGAGATCGTCTGTTACCGGTCAGCGAAATGACGCGTCTTTCAAATCTGACCTTGCGCAACCTGCTGATCGCAGCGCACGACGCGCTGGCGACCACGCTGGCGGTGCTCGCGAGCTTCTATCTGCGTTTCGAGGGCGAAGCCTTTTTCGATCGCCTGCCGCTGCTGCTGCGCATCCTGCCGTATTTCGTCGCCTTCAGCGTGGTCGTCTGTTACGTCTTCAATCTGACCACCACGAAATGGCGTTTCATTTCGTTGCCGGACGCGCTGAATATTCTTCGCGTCGCGACCGTGCTGACGTTCGCGCTATTGGTGCTGGACTATATTTTTGTCGCGCCCAACGTTCAGGACAGGCTGGCGGCGCCAAATCTTCAAACGCCGTTCTTTCTCGGCAAGATCACCATCATCCTTTACTGGTTTCTCGAGGTGTTCTTCCTGAGCGGCTTGCGCTTCGCCTATCGTTATTTCCGCTATTCGCGCATGCGCTACCATGCCCGGACCGAGGGAGCCTCGCCGGCGCTGTTGATCGGCCGCGCGGCGGATGCCGAAATCCTTCTGCGCGGGATCGAAAGCGGCGCCGTCAAGCATTTGTGGCCCGTCGGGGTGTTGTCGCCATCGCCGGCCGACCGCGGCCAGTTGATCCGGAGCATTCCGGTGCTCGGCGGGATCGACGATGTCGAGGACGTGATCGCTGATTTCGCGCGACGCAACAAGCCGATCGCGCGCGTGGTCATGACGCCGTCCGCCTTCGAGCCCGACGCGCGGCCCGAATCCGTTCTGATGCGGGCGCGCAGGCTGGGGCTGATCGTCAGCCGCCTGCCGTCGCTGGAGAGCGGGGAAACGCCGCGGTTGACGACCGTCGCCGTCGAGGACCTGTTGCTGCGTCCGAGCGAAAACATCGACTACGCCCGCCTCGAGGCCCTGGTGAAGAACAAGGCGGTCATCGTCACCGGGGGCGGCGGTTCGATCGGCTCGGAGATTTGCGACCGGGTCGCGACATTCGGCGCCGCGCGCTGCTGGTGATCGAGAATTCGGAGCCGGCGCTCTACGCCGTCACCGAAGCGCTGGCGGCGCATCAGACCGGCGCCGTCATCGAGGGCCGGATTGCGGATATTCGCGATCGCGAGCGCATCATGCGGCTGATGAAGGAATTCAAGCCGGATATCGTGTTTCACGCCGCCGCGCTCAAGCATGTGCCGATTCTCGAGCGCGACTGGAGCGAGGGAGTCAAGACCAACATTTTCGGATCGATCAATGTCGCCGACGCGGCGCTCGCCGCGGGCGCCGAGGCGATGGTGATGATCTCGACCGACAAGGCGATCGAGCCGGTCTCGATGCTGGGTCTGACCAAGCGGTTTGCCGAGATGTATTGCCAGGCGCTCGATCATGATCTGGCGTCTCAGTCGGGCCCGGGCGCCACGCCGCGGATGCGCCTGATCTCCGTGAGATTCGGCAACGTGCTGGCCTCGAACGGTTCGGTGGTGCCGAAATTCAAGGCCCAGATCGAGGCGGGCGGCCCGGTGACGGTCACGCATCCGGATATGGTCAGGTACTTCATGACCATCCGCGAGGCCTGCGATCTCGTGATTACGGCCGCCACGCACGCGCTGGCGCCGGTGCGTCCGGACGTCTCGGTTTACGTGCTCAACATGGGACAGCCGGTCAAGATCGTCGACCTTGCCGAGCGCATGATCCGGCTTTCCGGCCTGCAGCCGGGCCATGACATCGATATCGTTTTCACCGGCATGCGGCCGGGAGAACGGCTGAACGAAATCCTGTTCGCCAGCGAGGAGCCGACCATCGAGATCGGTGTCGCCGGCATCATGGCGGCCAAGCCCAACGAACCGCCGATGCAGGCGCTGCGGAAGTGGATTGCGGCGCTCGAGCAGGCGATCGCCAGAGACGACCGGGCCACCATCAGGGCCGTATTGAAGGATGCCGTTCCGGAATTCGGCTCAACCGCCGCTTGATAGGATTGCCGGATTGCAGACGACCGTGCGCGACCATTTCGAAAGCGATTGATGCTTGAGCCTGGAAAAGTCGTCGTCGTCAGCCAGCATTATCCGCCGGATCCCAGCACGACAGCCGCGATCATGTCGAAGATCTCGGAACATCTGGCGGCAGAGCGACCGGTTCTGGTGCTTTCGGGATCGGCAGGATCGGCGACGCGCGAGCCTGCGCCTTCGAAGCGTCCGGTCGTGGTCGAGATCAAGAACCGGATGGCGGCAAAGGGCGCCCTGATCAGGCGTGCCGCGGCCGAAGCATCCTTCACGATCCGTGCCTTCATCGCGGTGCTGAGGACGTTGCGGCGCGGAGACGTGGCCCTCACCGTCACCGCCCCCTTCATGTTGCCTTATGCGGTTGCCGCCGCCGCCAAATTGAAGCGTGCGCAATCGGCGCTGATCATGCACGATCTTTATCCCGACGTGCTGGTGATGGCCGGTCTTCTGGCGCCCGTCGTCAATTCCGGCCAAGGCGATGCGGGCCGCCAACGCGCTGATGTTTCGGGCGCTGGATGCCATTGTCATCATTGGACACGACACCGAGCAACTGCTGTTGCGTTACGGCGGCATAACCCGCGACAAGATCCGGTTCATCCCGAACTGGGCCACGCTTGCCCCTGGTGTCCGGCCGATCCGGCCCGACAATCGCTATCGCCGCGCGCTTGCCGCGCGCTTCGTGGTCGGCCTGTCCGGAAATCTTGGATTTACCCATGATCCCCTGATCGTGTTCGAGGCGGCGCGATTGCTGCGCGACGATCCGGATATTCATTTTCTGCTTTCGGGCTGGGGGATCGGTTTCCAGCGCCTGAAGGAAATGCAATCCGAGGCCGGTCTTCCGAATGTCACGCTGGTCGACCGTGTCGAGGACGATCATCTCGAAGAGTTTCTTGCCGCCGCCAACGTCTGGCTCATTCCCTATCGCAAGGACGTCGCCGGCGTATCGGTTCCGAGCCGGTTCTACAATCTGCTTGCGGTCGGCCGGCCCGTCATCCTCGTTTCCGAACCCGACGCCGAGGCGGCGCTCACCGTCACCGAACATGATATCGGCTGGGTCTCCCCGCCCGGCGATGCCGGCGAACTTGCCAGGACCATACGTCTGGCCTTTTCTTCGGAAGATCCGTTGCGGGCGAGCGCGCCGTCGGGATCGCAGGGCAATTCAACTTCGCCGCGGCGATGGCCAGCTACTCTGCCCTGATCGGGGAACTCCAGCGGAACGCCGGATGAAGCCATTTTACGCGGTGCGCGGCTTCGAAAACCGGTACATCGTCAGCGCCACGCCAAGGCCGCCGATGATCATCAACATGACATCGATCCCGGCTGATTGCGTCCGGGTCGAGGCGATCGCCAGCACCGCCAGGCCGACATTGAGCGCGAACACCTCGCTCACCACGCGCAATACCGAAAAGCCGTTGTCGGTTGCGCGCTGATAGAAATGTGACCGGTGCGCCGCCCAGAACGGTTCTCGCCTGATCATCCGGCGCACCAGCGTCACCGTCGCGTCCGCCAGATAATAGAGCGGCAGCAGCAAGGCGGCGGCGAACTGCTGGCTGTAGGCCAGTTGCAGCAGACACCAGCCCAGCAGCAGGCCGATCGGCAGGCTGCCGACGTCTCCGAGAAAGACTTTTGCCACCGGGCGGTTGAAGGGCGCGAAGCCGAGCATGGCGCCGCAGAGCGCCGCCGCGACAATCGTCGCCGCCACCGGCAAATCACCGAACCAGCCGAGAAGGATCATCGCGCCGGTGATCGGCACGACCTCTGCGACCGTCATCCAGTCCAGCCCGTCCATGAAGTTGACGAGATTCACGAACCAGAGGCCCGCAAGCAAGAGCAGGCCGCGTTCGATCCAGAGCGGGCAGGCGGCAACGATCCTGACATCGTCCGAGGTCGTAAAAAGGATCGCCGCGACGGCAGCCCCCTGCAGCAACAGTCGCGGCAGTACCGGGATGGATTTGATGTCGTCGGCGAATCCCACCATCGCGATGAACAGCGACGCCGCGAAGATCGCGGGCGGGATGCTCAGGGACGGCGTCGTTGCGTAAGCGGTGATGGTGCCCGCGACCAGGAGCGTGGCTGCGATCACCGCGACGCCGGCGCCTTGAGGGGTCGGAACGAGATGCGATGACCGGGCGTTCGGCCTGGCGAGCGCATATTGCAAGAGCCAGGGCCGGATCGCCCAGGTTATGCCGGCCGAAAGGAGGGCTGCGGCAACCAGGGCAACAATCGGCGAGAGTAACTGGGGAATAGTCATTCTATCCAATGCCGCAGGTTACTCTGGAACCTCGATCGGCGCCGATCCTTGGGCAGCCTTCTCGGCGCTGAAAATCCAGACCAGCCCGCCGAACGCGCCGACGAGGAAGGTGACGGCGCCATACAGCAGCGAAACGTTCACGCCTTCATTCGGCAAGAGCCCGGCATACCCGAACGCCAGTCCCATGGTGGCTTCGCGCACGCCCCAGCCCGCGATCGAGATCGGGAGCATGGTGATCAGCATGACCGGCGGCACCAGCTGGAATATCTGACCGAATACCACGGGCGCAGCGATCGACTGCACCACGCACCAGGCAATGACGACGGCAAGGACGTGAACGAGTATCGACAGCACCGCAATCGCAGGTCCATGCTTCCGGCTAAAGATCACGCGGTTCGCGATCACGGCGCAGGCGTGAAGATGATGCGTTCCCCACCAGCGTTTCAGCCACGGCCAGGGCAGGGCGCCGAGTACGAGAAATCCCACGCCGCCCGCAAGTGCGGCGAAATCGACGAAGAGTAGCGCCGACCGGCCGTGCGGATCGCCGATCAGGTTGTAGCTCCATGGCAGGCTCGCCACGATGATGATCGCCAGCGCGATCAGCCCGATGGCGCGGTCGACGAAAATGGAATAGGTCGCCGCGCGCCATCCGGCGCCGCCGCGCGCGACCAGCCAGAGCCGTACCGCGTCGCCGCCGATCGAGGAGGGCAATGTCTGATTGAAGAAGGTTCCGATCAGATTGAACCGCATCGCCTGCCCCAGCCCCAGCGGCGCGCCGCATTCCGCGCCGATCTCGCGCCAGCGCAACACGCCGACAAAGATCTGCAGGAAAGTCACGGCGATCGCCACGACGATCCAGCCCAGGCTCGCAAGATTGTTGATGCGGGAGGCAAGCTCGGTGAGATTGACCTTGCGTAGGGCGAGGTAAAGCAGCGCCAGGGAGATCAGTATCTTTATCGTCGAAAACAGGATCCGGCGCATCTCGCCCACGCTTTTTTCAGGTTTGAGGATGATCAAAAACTGCGCAACCCGACGCCGGACGCCGAACTTCGCCGCCTTGGTATGGTTTTAAAGCCGATCTGGCAATACCCACACAACAGGGTATTGCGACACCCTCGATACCGCGGGTAATAGAGGCTGCGGCCGGGGCGGCGGACCCGAACCGATGCCCCCTGGAGATGCGATGTCGGATCAGACAATTTTGGTCACGGGTGCGGCGGGATTTATCGGTTTTCACATCGCCCGCCGGCTCGTGACCGAAGGCCGTCATGTTCTCGGCCTGGACAATCTCAACAACTACTATGACCCGGCCCTGAAGCGGTCGCGGCTCGATATATTGCGCGAGCATGCGCTGTTCGGTTTCGTGCAGATGGATCTTGCGGACCGTCCGTCGATCGAGGCGCTGTTTGCGAAGCATCGGTTTGCGACGGTGGTCCATTTGGCGGCCCAGGCCGGCGTGCGCCATTCGATTGATCATCCGCATGTTTATGCCGATGCCAATCTGGAAGGCTTTCTCAACGTCCTGGAGGGATGCCGGCACCATGAATGCCGGCATCTGGTTTATGCGTCGTCGTCATCGGTCTACGGCGCCAACACGAAACTGCCATTTTCGGTCGATGACAAGACCGATCGTCCCGTCAGTCTGTATGCCGCGACCAAAAAGGCCAACGAGCTGATGGCCCATTCCTACAGCCATTTGTATCGCCTGCCGACCACCGGGTTAAGATTCTTCACCGTATATGGACCGTGGGGCCGTCCGGACATGGCAATTTTCCTGTTCGCCAAGTCGATCGTCGAAGGCAAGCCGATCCGGCTCTTTAACCATGGCAAGATGCGCCGCGACTTCACCCATATCGATGACGTCACCCGTGTTATACAGCGCCTGATCGATCACGTTCCCCAAGGCGACGGGGAGGCCGGAACTGCTCCGGCGCGGATCTACAATGTGGGCAATCATAAGCCGGAACAGCTCATGCATGTGGTGGCGCTTCTGGAGCAGGAGTTGGGCCGCAAGGCGATCAAGGATATGTTGCCGATGCAGCCTGGTGACGTGATGGAAACCTTCGCCGATGTCAACGATCTGATGCGCGACGTCGGCTTCAGGCCGCAGACCTCGATCGAAGACGGCATTCGCGGTTTTGTCGCGTGGTATCGCGACCACTACAAGGTTTGAGGCGCCGATGGACGGACGAATTATTCCACTGATCATGTGCGGCGGCGCCGGAACCCGGCTGTGGCCGGCGTCGCGCGAAGTCAATCCCAAGCAATTTCTGCCTCTGTTCGGGACGCGTTCGACCTTCCAGAATACGCTCCTGCGGGTGTCGGATGCGGGGCTTTTCGAGCGTCCGGTCGTAATCACCAACAAGGCCTATCGCTTCATGGTGCTGGAGCAACTCACCGAGATCGGGCTCGAGGCCGATGTGCTGCTTGGAACCGATGCGGCGGGATTCCGGCCCGGCGATCGCGGCCGGCGCGGCCTTTGCGCAGACGCGCGACAAGGACGCGGTGGTGCTGGCGCTCGCCGCCGATCACGTGGTGGGCGATACGGAAGCCTTTGTCGCCGCCTGCCGCCAGGGGCTGGTGGCGGCACAGGCCGGGCGCATCGTGACCTTCGGCGTTGAGCCGGAACGCCCAGCCACCGAATACGGCTATATCAGCCCGGGCGAGGTCATTTCCGGCGAGGTCCGCAGCGTCGCGAAATTCGTCGAGAAGCCGGATCCAAAAACGGCGGCAGAATACATCAAGGCCGGCTATCTCTGGAACAGCGGCAACTTCATGTTCCGCGCTTCGGTGCTGCTCGATGAATACCGCACCGTCGACGCCGCAAGCGTGGCAGCGGTGACCGATTCCGTGGTCAAAGCCGGGCGCGATCTCGGCTTTGTCACGCTGGACGAGGGCGCCTTTGCTTCCGCGAAGACGATTTCCATCGACTACGCCGTGATGGAAAAGACCTCGCTCGCCGCCGTGATACCGGTTAAATGCGGCTGGTCCGACGTCGGCTCCTGGCATGCGGTGTGGGAACTTTCGGACAAGGACAGCGACGGCAACGCCGCGCAAGGCAAAGCCGTGTTCGAGGATTCCCGCAACTGCAACGTCGCGACCGACAAGGCGCTGGTCGCGCTGGAAGGTGTCGACGATTTGGTCGTAGTGGCGACCCAGGACGCCGTGCTGGTGTCGCGCCAGAAGGATGCCAACGGCCTGAAACGGCTGGTCGCAAAATTGAAGATCGTGGCGCCTCAGGTGACCGAAGAACATCTCAAGGTGCATCGTCCTTGGGGTTCCTATCAATCGGTCGACATGGGCGACCGGCATCAGGTCAAGCGCATCATCGTCAAGCCGGGCGGCCGGCTCTCGCTGCAGAAGCATCACCATCGCTCCGAGCACTGGATCGTGGTGCGGGGGGCCGCGCGCGTGACCGTCAACGACCTGGTCAAGACCGTGCACGAGAACGAATCGATCTATATCCCGATCGGCGCGACCCACCGGATGGAAAATCCCGGCAAGATTCCGCTGGAACTGATCGAGGTCCAGACCGGCAGCTATCTCGGCGAGGACGATATCATCCGGATCGAGGACGATTACCAGCGGTCATGAGCGGATGCGCGACGTGTCCGTATGATTCAGCGAACGATAAAACCGTTTGCATGCAGGACGGCGACGCGGCGCGCAACCTGATCGGCCGCGTCGCGATGATTGAAATGGTTGGGCCCGTGCTCAAACGCGCGCTGCAACCACTTCCCGTTGCTGTGCGGACATTGGACGCAATTCACCTCGCGGCCCTTGAGTTTATCCGCGCGCAAAAGCAGAGCGTACAGCTGGCCAGCTACGATGAGCGATTGCTCGCTGCAGCGCGCCTTCTCGGGATCGCGGAGTGGAGAGTGAATAGGCGAGAGCCACTGTAGCGGCAGTGCCCAAATTATCGGTCATTCGATCTTCAAGGTTAGTTTGGACGACTGTCGCAGCAGTTTCGCTAGTTCAATGCGACGGGAGCATTTTCCTGTTGATTTGAATCGGAGAGGGAGCCCATGCGTCTGGTCGTGATCACCTGCCGGGAACGCAACAGTATCGCTAAAGAAAAACGCGCCCTCGCAGCTTGGGCCTAACACGTTGAGCTGCTGTCGGCAAAGTGCTTGATAAGTTCATCCAGTTGCATACGAGCAAGGCTCGAGCATTAGCTTAACGAAGCGTTAACCCAATAATTGTTAGATATTTCGGGTAGGTTAGGCGCCGGAGACGGTGACCGTTACCCACCGCACACCGGGGACGGCAGCGGGAAAGGCCAAGATTATCGCGCGCGCTTTGGAGCCCGGGGACGGGCGACCACCCCCGCGATCTGTCGAGGCTTCCACCTATTATCGCTTTAAGGGCTGCTCAATACAGCCCCTTCGACAGACCGTCGCCTATGACGCAGCTCGCGTCAGAGATGCGCGCCCCTGCGCGTAATCGAACACCGCTGAATAAACCTCACCTTTCACTGACATGGAGATTGAACAATGACCGCCCTTTTCTTCGGCTTCGTCGGCCCATCGCGCGGAGCCGCTTGTGACTCGGCTTTGGAGGCTTAGGCAATGACGAAAGGCAGGAAGAAACCCAATGCGCTCAAACACGGTGCGTATTCCGGGCCGACGCAGCTCTTTATGTTGGGGGAAGAGCCCGCCGACTACGACGCGCTCCGGAATGGACTCTATGCAGAGTGGACCCCCATGGGCCCCACCGAAGTACATTGGGTCGAGACACTAGCGGATCTTCATTGGCGCAGGCGGCGCGTGGACCGCTACGACTGGGTTTTAAATGTGCGACGGCTCCGTGAAGTCGCACTTCAGAATCTCTTCGGCAGATCGGTGGAAAAGATTCGTTCGTTTGCCCTGGATTTCTATAAGGCTAGAACCGTCGCGGAAGTCGATTTGATAATTAGCAAGGTCAGTTCCGCGATCGACTTTGATTTCAGCATTCTGGTCCGTTCGGCGTGGCCTCTCGCTCAAGATGCAGCGCCCGAAACTTGGGGACCTCAAATTGCTAAGGGAGTTTTGTGTTCTGAACTGCCCGAACGCTTCGACGACGGTGAACTTTTCGCGCAGGGTCTCGATCTCAACTTTATGGACGAACAACTAGCGCGCATGGAGCATCTAGACGCCATGATCGACAAAACGGTCAAGCGCCTGATGCAGACCAAGACCATGAAACAAATGCAGCAGGCGCTTGAGCCCCAGCGAGCTAGCTCTTCGGTCGCTAGACTTGGTTCCAAGCAAAATGTTGATCAAGAACGGTCGCTGCAATAGGGCCAGCAGGCCCACTTGCTCGCGCTAGGTCGCAGTTGGGTTATTAGAGATGCAACTAATAAGAGTAATTTATAAAACGCTCTTATTAGTTGTATTTTTCGGAAACGAGGTCCAGCGGCCGGCACCTTGAACTGGTCTTGCCTAGTTTCCGAAACGAAGCCAATTGGCGCTCTAAACGGACCTAGAGAATCGGAGGCTCCACTGCCTGTTTTATTGCGCTGAAGTTGAGCGGCTCCGGCTGTCAAGGATTGGGTATAGCTGATCGCGAATCATTTCGGTGCGTCACTTACGCTCTGATTCAATCGCTCTGCGGCGAGCTATCGACGGTAACTTTCTGAATCAAAACGTGTCCGGAAACGATTGATCACATTCGCCACATTTGGGGCGGCGTGCTAGAGAATCGCCCGGGTGGCGAAAGTTCTATTGGGGTCGATCGTATGAATTCTAAGGTACCGGGCGCAAAGGCCGCCGCAAGACGCGCGCTTCGCGTGGGCGTAATCGGCGCCGGCGTGATGGGCAGCAATCATGCCCGGGTGCTGGCGGGCCTGCCGGACATCGATCTGGTCGGAGTCGTCGATCCCCTGCCGGCGCACCGGACGCGGGCTACGGAACTGGCGGGCTGCCGCACCTTCGCCGGCCTCGACGAGTTGATCGCCGAAGGCGTCGATGCCGTCACCATCGCCGCCCCGACGCATCTCCACCACGAGATCGCGCTCGCCTGCATCGCGCGCGGCGTGCACATCCTGGTCGAAAAGCCGATCGCCTCCACGGTCGAGGAGGGGCGCGACATTGTTACCGCCGCCCACCGCGCCGGCGTGACCCTGATGGTAGGGCATGTCGAACGCTTCAATCCGGCGGTGCAGGCCATCAAGCAGGCAATCTCGGGCGAAGACATCCTTTCGATCGCGATCACGCGCGTGGGACCGTTTCCGCCGCGCATGTCGAATGTGGGCGTGGTGATCGACCTCGCCGTGCACGACATCGATCTGATCCGCTGGTTTACCGAGTCCGACATCGTGGAGGTGCAGCCGCAGCTCTCCAGCGCGGTCGCCGAGCGCGAGGATATCGCGCTGTTGCAGTTCCGCACGGCCTCCGGCGTGCTCGCCCATATCAACACCAACTGGCTGACGCCGTTCAAGGCGCGCAACGTCACCGTCGCCACCCGCGGCAAATATGTGATGGGCGACCTTCTCACCCGCCAGGTTACCGAGTGCTTCGGCTTCAAGCCGGACGGCAGCTACTCGATGCGGCATCTGCCGGTCGGCCATGACGAGCCGCTGCGCGCCGAACTGATCGCTTTCCTGCATTCGGTGCGCTCCGGCGGCGTGCCGGCGGTGACCGGCGACGAAGGCGTCGCCAGCCTCGAAATCGCGACCCGCTGCCTGGAAGCGCCGGCCAGGCCCGCCGCGGCCTCTCCCGCGCGCAACGGGCCGCGGCGCGTTGTCGTCGGCTAGAGCCATGGTCCGGAAAAGTGGGAACCGGTTTTCCGAACGGCTCCATGCTCGAACAAATCAAACAAAGATGAGTGAGCGCGATCGTGATTCAATCCACAGCGACCGCGCGCCGATGCCCCGTTCACAACCCCTGCAAGGCTCCATGAACCAGCACATGCGTCCCGATCCCGTTCCCTTCGTCGACCTCGCCGCGCAGCGCCGCCGGCTCGGCAAATCCATCGATGAGGCGGTGGCCCGCGTGCTCGGCCATTGCCAGTTCATCAATGGTCCGGAAGTGACCCAGCTCGAGGCGGAACTCGCCGCCTTCAGCGGGGCCAGGCATGTCGTGAGCTGCGCGAGCGGCACCGACGCGCTGTTGATGGTGCTGATGGCCAAGGGCGTCGGCCGCGGCGATGCGGTGCTCTGTCCGTCCTTTACCTTTTGTGCGACCGGCGAGGCGGTGGCGCTGACCGGCGCGACACCGGTGTTCGTCGACGTCGACGAAGCGACCTTCAACATGGACGCAGGCTCGCTGAGGCGCGGCATCGCGACCGCCAGGAAGCTCGGCCTGAAGCCTGTGGCGGTGATTCCGGTCGACCTGTTCGGGCAAAGCGCCGACCATGACGCCATCGGCTCGATCGCGGCGGAAGAGGGCCTGTTCGTGCTCGATGACGCGGCGCAGGGCTTCGGCGCCAGCTACAGGGGCCGCCGTCTCGGCAGCCTGGGCCTTGCCACTGCGACCAGCTTTTTCCCGGCCAAACCGCTCGGCTGCTTCGGCGACGGCGGCGCGATTTTCACCGACGACGCGGAACTCGCCGAGACGCTGCGCAGCGTCCGCGTCCACGGCCAGGGTTCGGACAAATACGACAATGTCCGGCTCGGCCTGACCGGCCGGCTCGACACCATGCAGGCCGCGATCCTGATCGAGAAACTGAAAATCTTCGAGGACGAGATCGCCGCGCGCAACAGGGTCGCCGAGCGTTACGCCCAGGGGCTCGGCAACGTCGTGAGCGTGCCGCGCCTCGCGAGCGGCTGCACCTCGGTATGGGCGCAATACACCATCCGGCTGCCGGAGGGCTGCGACCGCGACGGCTTCGCCGCGGCGCTGAAGGCGCAGGGCATTCCGACCGCGATCTATTATCCGAAATCGATGCATCAGCAGACCGCCTATCGGGATTTCCCGGTCGCCGAAGGCGGCTTGCCGGCCAGCGAACGCCTGTCGAGCGACGTCATCAGCCTGCCGATGCATGCCTATCTCGACGAGCCGACGCAGCAGCGGATCATCAAGGCTGTGCGCGGCGCGCTTTCAACCTGATTTCGCCGTTTTGAAGTGCCGCTCCATAGGATAGAAGCGGCGCATGCTCGGTCGTATCTTCACCGTCGGCGGTTATACGCTCCTCTCGCGGCTGACGGGCTTCGCGCGCGACATCATGCTTGCGGCGATCCTTGGCGCCGGTCCGGTGGCCGACGCGTTCTTCGTGGCGTTTCGCCTGCCCAATCATTTCCGGGCGATCTTTGCCGAGGGCGCGTTCAATGCCGCGTTCGTGCCGGCCTACGCCCATGTCTATGGTGAGCACGGCGAGGACTCGGCCGGCTTGTTCGCCGACCGGATCTTTACGCTGCTGTTCCTGTCGCAGCTGGTGCTGCTGGCTGTGGCCTGGCTGTTCATGCCGCAGGCGATGACGCTGCTGGCGCCTGGATTCGGCGACGATGCGGAGCAGCGCCGCCTCGCCATCGAGCTGACGCGGATCACCTTTCCCTATCTCCTGCTGATCACGCTGGTGACGCTCTACGGCGGCATGCTCAACGTCATGCATCGCTTCGCCAGCGCGGCGGCGGCGTCGATCTTCCTGAATCTCGCGATGATGATGACGCTGGCGCTGGTGGCGTTCTTCCCGACCGCCGGCCACGCCGCCGCCTGGGGCGTGCTGATATCGGGCTTCCTGCAATATTTTCTGCTGGCGGGGGATCTGGCGCGCCATGGCGGCCTGCCGCGGTTTGCGCCGCTCAGGCTCGACGAGGACGTCCGCGCCTTTTTTCGTGCGCTCGGGCCCGCCACCGTCGGCTCGATGGGGACGCAGGTCGCGCTGTTCGCCGATACCATCATCGCGACCTTCCTGCCGGCGGGCGCGCTGTCGGCGCTGTACTATGCCGACCGTCTCAATCAGCTGCCGATCGGCGTGATCGGGATTGCGATCGGCACCGTCTTGCTGCCGGAAATGTCGAAACAGCTGACCGCGGAGGATCACCAGGGCGCGATGGCGTCGCAGCGCCGCGCTTTCGATTTTACCCTGCTGTTCTCGGTGCCGTTCGTGGCCGCGTTCCTGACGGTGCCCGACGTCATCACGCGCGCGATGTTCGCGCGCGGCGCGTTCTCGAAGGCCGATGCCGCCGCCGCCGGCGCCACGCTCGCGGCCTATGCGGTCGGGCTGATCCCCTTCGTGCTGATCCGCAGCGCGGTTGCGACCTTCTACGCCCGCAAGGATACCGCCACGCCGGTGAAGGCGGCGCTGACCGGGGTCGCCGTCAATGTCGCCTTGAAAATCGCGCTGGTGGGGTCGCTGGCCCAGGTCGGTCTTGCGTTCGCGACCGCGGCCGGCGCCTGGATCAATCTCCTGCTCGTGGTCGGGTTTGCGGCGCGGGCAGGCTATCTCGATCTCGATCACGCCTTGACCCGATCGCTGGCGAAGTTCGCAGGCTCCGGCGTCGTGCTGGGCGGGGCGCTGTGGCTGACCGCACGGTTTGCTGCATCGCATCTTGCGCAATTGAGCGCCTTTCGTGACGAGGCTACGCTGCTGCTGCTGATCGTGGTCGGCGCCGTCGTCTACGCCGGATCGATCCTGCTGTTGTTCGGCGGGCGCTGGCTGAGGTCGCTGATTCGCAGCTAAACCCTTTGCGCTGCCTCCTGATCCGCTGCAATATGGGCCTGAAATCACTAGCAGGCAAAACGGAGATACGATGGCTCCCATCAAATTCGGCGTCGGTCAAAGCGTGCTTCGCAAGGAAGACGACGCGCTCATCCGCGGCAAGGGTCGCTACACCGATGACCACGCGCCGCAGCCGGCGCTGCACGCGCTGGTGCTGCGCTCGCCGCATGCGCATGCGAAATTCACCATCAACGCTGCCCGCGCCCGCGGCCTCCCGGGGGTCGGCCTGATCCTGACCGGCGAGGACGTCAGGGATCTCGGCTCGCTGCCCTGCCTGTTCAATCTCGAAGTCGATCCGTTCACCGGGCCGCCCTATCCGATCCTCGCCGACGGCGAAGTGCGCCACGTCGGCGACGCCGTCGCCTTCGTCGTCGCCGACACGATCGATCAGGCGCGCGATGCGCTCGAGGCGATCGAGGTCAACTGGACGCCGCTGCCGGCCGTGGTCGGCGTCGCCCATGCGGTCAAGCCGGGCGCGCCGCAGGTCTGGCCCGGTCATCCCGGCAACGTGCTGTTCGACGTGCCGATCGGCGACAAGAAAGCCACTGACGCCGCATTCGCCAAGGCGCATGCGGTCGCCGAGATCTCGATCGTCAATCCGCGCGTCGTCACCAACTTCATGGAAACCCGCGCGGCGGTCTGCGAATACGACGCCAGGCGCGATCACCTGACGCTGACGGTCGGCAGCCAGGGCAGCCACCGCCTGCGCGAAATCCTGTGCGGGATGGTGCTGAAGATCCCGCAGGAAAAGATGCGGGTGATCTGCCCCGATGTCGGCGGCGGGTTCGGCACCAAACTGTTTCCCTATCGCGAATACGCGCTGATCGCGGTCGCCGCGCGCAAGCTGCGCAAGACCGTGAAATGGGCCGCCGACCGTTCCGATCACTTCATGGGCGACGCGCAGGGCCGCGACAACGTCACCACGGCGCGGATGGCGCTGGCCGAGGACGGCAAATTCCTGGCCATGGACGTCGATCTGATGGGCGACATGGGCGCATATCTGTCGACCTTCGGGCCCTACATCCCCCATGGCGGCGCCGGCATGCTGCCCGGGCTCTACGACATCCAGACGTTCCACTGCCGCGTCCGTACCGTGTTCACCAACACCGTGCCGGTCGATGCCTATCGCGGCGCCGGACGCCCGGAGGCGGCCTACGTGGTCGAGCGGCTGGTGGACGCGGCGGCGCGCAAGCTCGGGATGACGCCGGATGCGATCCGGCGCAAGAATTTCATCCCGCCGCGCGCGATGCCCTACACGACGGCCACCGGCAAGGTCTACGATTCCGGCGACTTCACAGCGCACATGAAGCGCGCGATGGAAATCGCCAACTGGAAGGAGTTTCCCAAGCGCGCCAGGGCCGCGAAGAAGCAGGGTCTGGTGCGCGGCATCGGGCTTGCGACCTATGTCGAGGTTTGCGGCACCATGGGCGAGGAAACCGCCAAGGTGCAGCTCGATCCCAATGGCGACGTCACGGTCCTGATCGGCACGCAGTCGACCGGGCAGGGCCACCAGACCGCCTACGCCCAGCTGGTTGCCGAGCAGTTCGGGCTGCCGCCCGAGCGCGTCCATGTCCTGCAGGGCGACACCGACAAGATCGCCACCGGCCTCGGCACCGGCGGCTCGGCCTCGATTCCGACCGGCGGCGTCAGCGTCGAACGCGCGACCCGCGAACTCGGCAAGAAGCTGCGCGAGATCGCCGCCGATGCGCTGGAAACCAGCGCCGGCGATCTGGAGATCAGCAACGGCACCATCCGCATCGCCGGCACCGACCGCTCCGTCGCCTTTGCCGATCTGGCGAAGCGGCCGGGCGTCGATCCGTCGAAGCTGGATGCAAGCGCGACCTTCACGCAGGCCGACGGCACCTATCCGAACGGCACGCATCTCGCCGAAGTCGAGATCGACCCGGCCACCGGCATCATCAAAATCGTCAGCTACGTCATCGTCGACGATTTCGGCGTGACGCTGAATCCGATGCTGCTCGCCGGCCAGGTTCATGGCGGCGCGATGCAGGGGATCGGGCAGGCCCTGATGGAGCAGGCGGTCTACAGCGCCAAGGACGGCCAGCTCGTCACCGGCACCTTCATGGACTATGCGCTGCCGCGCGCGGCCGACGGTCCGTCGTTCGTGTTCGAGACCCACAACGTGCCCTGCAAGACCAATCCGCTGGGCGTCAAGGGCGCGGGCGAAGCCGGCGCGATCGGCTCCTGTCCGGCGGTGGTCAACGCGATCATCGAGGGGCTGTGGCGGGAATTCAAGATCGACCACATCGATATGCCCGCGACGCCCGAGCGGGTCTGGATCGCGATCCGCGAGCATCAGCGCCAGCACAGTCTCTGATATTTTTCCGCGCGCGGGAATGAAATGCGCCGCGGGGAGTTTTAGGGACTGATGAGCCGCGGCCCGCGCCAGCGGGGCCGCGGCGTCGTCTGGAAACGCTTCTCGAGACGGAGAACTGGCCGATGATACGAACGGTAGTAGTGGCGGGAGCCTTGCTGCTCCGCGTCGGCGCCGCGATGGCGCAGCAGGATGTCGCCGTCAAGCAGGACAATCTGATGAGGGCGCAGGGCAAGAGCATGTACGGCGTGATCCTGAAGATGACGAAGGGCGATATTCCCTACGACCAGAAGGCGGTCGATGCGGCGATCGCGCAACTCGAGGCAAGCGTGTCCACGATCCCCAAGGCCTTTGCGACCAATCCCGGGGAAGATGTCGTGGACGCCCATTACGGCTCATCGCAGAAGATCTGGCAGAACAAGAAAGATTTCGACTCCAAGGTACCGCCGGTCGCCAGGACGATCGCGGACGTCAAGGCCACCATCAAGGATGTCGGCAGTCTCAAGGTTGCCTACGACGCGATCCAGGCCAAGTGCACCGATTGTCACGATACCTATCGGGTGAAGCTGAAGTAGATCGTCAGGCCAGCTGACCGAACAGCCAGCGCGGCTCGAACAGAAAAGGGGTGGATGCCGCTTAGGCGATCCACCCTGTCTTGAACTCCGGGTCTTGAACTCTGGCAATCCCGCCCGTCCGATGCGCCGCCGCGGCAGACCCGGCCGGGTGGATTTTCGAAATTTACTTCGTCACCTGTCCGCGGATTTCGCCGCCCGGATTGGCCGCGGTGTGGACGTTGACATAGTATTTGCCGGCCGTCAGGTCGGCGGCCTGGGCGTCCGTCAGCGTGGCGCTGCCCTCGGCCGGGCTCGAGGTCGCGTTCGGGATCGCCACCGCGACGCCGGCGTTCTTGCCGGCTTCGGCCGGCCCGTGGAAGTGGGCCGCCGTGGCGGGGCCGGTGAGCCCCGAATAGGTCAGCTTCCAGCTCAGCTTCTTGGTGGCGGCGTCGTAGTCGATATCGGCCGTTCCCTTGCCGGCGCTGGCGTTCGGGGGCACCTCGGACTTGCCGTCCAGCGTCGCCTTCATCTTCTCGGCGAAGGCGGGTCCGGCGAACGCAACGGTCGCACCCAGCGCAAGCATGGCAAGCATGGTCTTGGTCTTCGGCATGGTTCTCTCCCTGTTGACGTCCAGTGATGATGCCAGTCTCAAAACAATGAGGGTCTGGGTTTATTCCCGTGACGCGCGTAAACGCCCCAAATTTCCCGGCGGCGTCTGGCCGGATTAGCCGCCATACTGGCGGTTGGTTCAAGATGGTCAGTGACGGATCGGTGAATGCGACGAATCTTCCCTGGCTGCGTTCTGGCCGGCGCCGCGGCGTTCGGCCTCTACTGGTGGCTGACGGCTACCCCGATCCTGTTGGCGGTCGCCGCGCCGGCCCATACGCCCAACCTTGCGAACGGACTGACAACCTTCAACGCCGGTGGATGTTCCTCCTGTCATGCCGTGCCCGGCCAGCCCGATCGTACAAAACTCGGGGGCGGTCTTGCGATCCCGTCGCCGTTCGGGACGTTCTACGCCCCGAACATCTCCCCCGATCCGGCCGACGGCATCGGGCAGTGGAGCGAGGCCGAATTCGTCCGCGCCGTGACGCAAGGGGTTTCGCCCGCCGGCGTTCATTACTTTCCGGCCTTTCCCTATCCGTCCTACGCGCATGCCAGGCCCGAGGATATCCGCGACCTCTTTGCCTACCTCAGAACGCTTGAGCCCGTGCCGGGCAAGGCGCGCGATCACGACCTGCCGTTTCCATTCGATATCAGGCGCAACATCGGAATCTGGAAACGGCTGTTCATGGACGGCAAGCCCTTCGTGCCGGACCCGGCGCGTTCGGCGGGCTGGAATCGCGGCGCCTATCTCGTCAACAGCCTCGGCCACTGCGCCGAGTGTCACAGTCCGCGGAATTTCCTTGGCGGCATGATCGCCGCGCAGCGCTTCGCCGGCGGACCCAATCCGGAAGGCGAGGGCTGGGTGCCGAACATCACGCCAAAGGGAATTGGCGACTGGAGCGGGAAGGACATCGCCTATTTCCTGCAGACCGGCGAGCTGCCCGAGGGCGACACCGCCAGCGGCCTGATGGCGCGCGTGATCAAGAACACCTCGCAATTGAGCGCGGACGACCGTGCCGATATCGCGGAATATCTCAAATCGCTGCCGCCGGTCGACGGGCCGCCGCGGCCGAAGAAGACGGCGAAGAGCGGCGACAGGTCGTGATCCTGAGAAGGATTCTCGATTTGCCGGTGTGACGCCGCCGCCGGCCCGGCTGGAACTTGCGGCCGTTAAGGCGTAGTCTGCCGCCAATCTCCCACGAGCTGGATAACAGCCTGCAAGGCCCGGGAGCACTTTTAGGAGGACCCCATGGGAGAGATCGTTTCCCTCGAAACGCTGGTCGCAGGCATAGGCGACGGGATGTCGCTCGCCATTCCCACCGATCATGCCGGCGTCGCCATGGCTGCAACGGCCGCCATCATCGCCAGGCGCCCGAAAAATCTGCACCTCGTTTGCGTACCCATCAGCGGCATCCAGGCAGATATGCTGATCGGCGAGGGTCTGATCGGATCGGTCGAAACCAGCGCGGTGACCCTGGGCGAGGCGGGGGGAGCACCGCGTTTTTCCGAAGGCGTGCGCTCCGGCGCGTTCAGGGTGATGGACGCCACCTGTCCGGCCTTGCTGGCCGGCCTGGTCGCGGGCCAGAAGGGCGTGCCGTTCATGCCCATTCGCGGCATCATCGGCAGCGACCTGATGAAGGCGAGGGCCGACTGGAAGGTCATCGACAATCCGTTTGCGCCTGACGATCCGATCGTCGTCGTTCCCGCGATACGGCCGGACGTGGCACTGTTCCATGCGCCCGAAGCGGACCGCTTCGGCAACGTCCGGATCGGTCGGCAGGGCGAACTCGCCACCATGGCCTATGCCGCCAGGACGACTTTGGTCACGGTGGAGCGCATCAGCGAGAAGAGTTTGCTGGCGGACGAAAATTCCGCCGCCGGCGTGCTGCCGGCGCTCTACGTCACGGCGATCGCGCAAGTCCAGCGCGGCGCGTGGCCGCTCGGGTTGTGGGGCGAATATCCGGCCGACGACGCCGAGATCGCGCGCTACGCCCGCATGGCGAAATCGCCTGAAGGGTTTGCGGCCTATATGGACGGCTTCGTGCGGCGGCGTGAGGCGGTCGCGTGACCATTGGGCCGGCAAGCCAGCGCGAAATCCTGATCGCAACCGTTGCGGACCTGCTCACCGGCGTGCGGCTGGTCGCCGTCGGCGCCTCCTCGCCGATCCCCGCGGCCGGCGCCATGCTGCTGCGGGCGCGCAACGAGGCGCGCGGGCTGGATCGGGTGCGCATCGTCGTGCTCGGCTCGCGCGAGCATAATTTCTTCACCAACGGCGCGGTCGAATTGTTCGATTGCGCCGCGCAGGGCCGCGTCGACGCCTTTTTTCTGGGCGGCGGCCAGATCGACGGCCAGGGCAACATCAATCTGGTCGGCACCGGCGATTATCCGCAAAACGACGTCCGCTGGCCGGGCTCGTTCGGCTCGGCCTTCCTCTATTACGTCGTGCCGCGCGTGATCCTGTTTCGAGAGGAACATTCGCCGCGCGTGTTCGTCGACAAGGTCGATTTCATCAGCGCGCCCGGCGTGAGCGAGGGCATCGTGCGCAATGGCGGGCCTTACGCGCTGCTGACCGGCCTGGCGCTGTTCGATTTCGACAAATCGCAAAAGCGTTTCCGCCTGAGGAGCGTGCATCGCGGCGTCTCCGCCGCCGACGTGCGGGCGAATACGGGTTTCGACTATGACGCGCCGGCCGATGTCCCGGCCACGCCCGAGCCCGACGCCGAGACGCTGGCGCTGTTGCGCGGCCGCGTGACCACCGAGCTCGCCGAGACCTATCCGCAATTTGCCGGCACGCTGGCGGCGGAACGCGCGGCCTGAACCGGGCTGGAGCCTGGGTTCTGACGGAATCAGAACCGAGGCTCTATATCCGTTATCCGACGCGTTTTCTTCACGCGAACCGGTATCCGCTTAGCTCGAACGCTGTCGCCTAGCCGTTGCCGAACGCCTTGAAGGTGATGATGGTGTGGGTGTCCTGGATGCCGGGAAGGATCTGCACCTTCTCGTTGATGAAGTGCCCGATGTCGGTGTCCTTGTCGACGTAGAACTTGACCAGCAGGTCGTAATCCCCGGCGGTGGAATAGATCTCGGAGGCGATCTCGGCTTCCGCAAGCGCGTTGGCGACGGTGTAGGACTTGCCGAGCTTGCACTTGATCTGGACAAAGAAGGGAACCATCGCTGTCGTCTCCGCAAAGGCGTCTTTTCGGGGTTCAATATAGCGTTCGAGAACTTGCTGGCAATAACACGTCGCGCTAGAGCATGATCGGGAAAAGTGGGTACCGGTTTTCCGAAAAGATCATGTTCAAACAAAGGGATGAGATCATGATCCGAATCGGATCATGATCTGGGACAGGACATGGCTCAGACGCGACAGCCTCGATTTCGGCGGACAGGGCGATGAGGACGCCGATCGCGCTCACCATCGCCGGCTCGGATTCCTCCGGGGGAGCCGGCATCCAGGCCGACCTGAAGACCTTTGCCGCGCTCGGCGTCTACGGCGCCTCCGTCGTCACCGCCCTGACCGCGCAGAACACGCGCGGCGTCAGCGGCATTCATCAGGTGCCCGCCGATTTCGTCACCGCGCAGATCGATGCGGTTTTCGGCGACCTTGCCGTCGACGCCGTCAAGATCGGGATGGTGGCGCAGCCTGCGACCATCGACGCCATCGCCGCGGGGCTTGAGCGCTGGCGGCCCAAACATGTCGTGCTCGACCCCGTGATGGTGGCGAGCTCCGGCGATCGGCTGCTGGCGGCGGACGCCGTCGAGGCCTTGCGGAAAAATCTTATTCCACGCGCCTCGCTGATCACGCCGAACCTTCCCGAGGCTGCCGCCCTGCTGGACGAGCCGGTCGCGGCGAACGAGGCCGCGATCGAGCGCCAGGGCCGGCGGCTGCTGGCGATGGGCTGCCCCGCGGTGCTGATCAAGGGCGGGCACGGGCAGGGCGCCGAGAGCACCGATTATCTCGTCGCCGACAGCGGCATCGTCGCGCTGTCGGCGCCGCGCGTCGCCACCAAAAATACCCACGGCACCGGATGCTCGCTGTCCTCGGCCATCGCGGCGGGCCTCGCCAAGGGCGAGGACATGGAAACCGCGGTGCGTAATGCCAAGGCATGGGTCAGCGCCGCGATCGCCGCCGCCGATCGTTTTGCCGTGGGTCACGGCCACGGCCCGATCCATCATTTCCACCGGTTTTACTAGGCTCACCATCGCGCGCCTTGGCCGCTGACGACGTCCGTGGTGGGAGAAGGGCCGACGGCAGACGGTTGGGCCGACATGCCCCTTGTGACCAAGCCCGACATCGCTTTGCAGAAGCGGACTTGAAGCAAAGCACCATCGAATTTGTAATCAGAAATCACGGAGTGTTTGCCAGGTGATTGCGCACTTTGGCGAGCACAGGACTACTGCCATCGCATAGAGAATCGCTTGGGCAGCTTCGCGCACCGGCGTGATTGATGTGGATCAATGCTCATGGAAAAAATCAAGGAGATATTCCAAAAAAAATGAGGAGTGCCGAATGAAGAGCATGTTTCTTGGAACCGCGTTGGCAATCGTCGCGACCGTTACAGCATTTGCTCAGACCGGCCCTGTCGCCACGCAATGCGCGCAAGATATCCAGACTTATTGTGCCGGCAAAGGTCATGGCTCACGCCAGACCAGGACATGTCTTGAAGCAAATCGCGACAAGGTATCTGCTGAATGTCGGAAAGCGCTCGAGACCACTGGCCCTGGACGGGGCATGGGCCGGAGGCAATAGCCGAATAAAACCGACCTGGATCAAGCTCGCGCATGCTGCGGAACTGCATCCCGGCTCCTTTGGCGGACGAATGGCGGACGAAGTAGGGGCCGCCTCGGTTGGCGGTTACTTTCATTTCGAACGTCTCCGGTTGGCACATCGCGTCCCCAGAGCTTCACAGAAGATCACGACCCAACACGACCCACTTGACCAAAAATCTCTGAGTAGACCGTAGTTCCACGGCGCCAGCTATTAACCTGGAGTAAGAGCCCACGGCGGTATTTTGAGCCGACTCGCTGGATGGCCACCGAGCGAACCCCCTTGGGAGGCTCGGCGATGCCATTGCTGGCGCGCGTCAAGATCATTACTAAAATTCTCGCGGTCATCATGCTGCTCGCGGTCGTCGCCGTCGGCACAAGCTGGCTTGGCGTCCGCGCCATGAGCTTGATGAATGACGATGCCAAGATGATGACCTCAAGCGCAAAACGCGCGCTTGAGGCAGCGCGGGCCAGCACCAGCCTGATAACGCTCAGCAGTGCCGAGTTCCAAGTTGCCCTCGATCCGCGTCCGGAGAACCGCGCAACCGTCCGCAAGATCGTTGACGCGCAACTGAAATTATTCAACGAGCGTGTTGAAGATTTCAGCAAAACCCGCGACGAAAAAGTCAAATCGATGTTGCCTGCTATCAAGACCGGATTGGCTGCTTACGAGAAGGATATGGAAAACACGCTGCGCCTGGCCGGCGAAGCCAAGGATGTCCAGTTGAGCGGCGAGGTTGAGCGGTTGCGGGCGTCGGCGATGAACAGCCAAGTGGCCGCAGAGAAATTGCGTGCAGAAATGGGTGCGGCCTCCGAACAGTTCGACCGTCGTGTCGATGAGTTAGCGAAGGAGGCCTCGGACGGATATCAAACAACCTCGCGCCAGGTGATAATTGTTGCCGCTGTCGGCATTATCTTTGGAATATTGGCTGGTTTCCTGATTGGTCAGTTTGGAATCGTGAAGCCGATCAATTTGCTGAAGGCAATCATGGAGGCCTTTGCTCGCAACGACCTGAAAGCGGATGTTCCCGGCATCGACCGTCGCGACGAGGTAGGCGATATGGCACGCACTGTCGAGGTCTTTAAAAAGAATGGGCTCGAAGTTGAGCGGATGCGAGCAGACCAGTTGGTTACCGAAAAGCGCAATGCCGAAGAGCGCAAGGCTGACATGATCAAGCTCGCCGACGGCTTCGAAGGGGCTGTCGGTGAAATCATCGATACCGTTTCGTCCGCGTCGACCGAGTTGGAAGCCTCCGCCGGAACGCTGACCAAGACCGCCGAGCGGGCCCAGGTAATCACCACGACGGTTGCGGCTGCGTCGGAAGAGGCCTCCACCAACGTGCAATCGGTCGCTTCGGCGACGGAAGAGATGGCTTCTTCCGTCAATGAGATCAGCCGCCAGGTGCAGGAATTGGCGCGGATCGCGAACGAGGCGGTCGACCAAGCCCGCAAGACCAACAACCGCGTCGGCGAATTGTCGAAGGCCGCGTCCCGCATCGGCGACGTGGTCGAATTGATCAACACCATCGCGGGGCAGACCAACCTGCTGGCCCTTAATGCGACCATCGAGGCGGCGCGGGCAGGCGAAGCCGGTCGCGGTTTTGCCGTGGTGGCGTCAGAAGTGAAGGCGCTTGCAGAGCAGACCGCCAAGGCGACCGGCGAGATCGGTCAGCAGATCACCGGCATACAGGCCGCAACCCAAGAGTCGGTGAACGACATCAAGGAAATCAGCGCCACCATCGAAAAGCTGTCCGAAATTTCCTCGACCATTGCGGCTGCGGTGGAAGAACAGGGCGCGGCTACGCAGGAAATTTCCCGCAACGTCCAGCAGGCGGCATTAGGCACCCAGCAGGTCTCGTCGAACATCGCCGACGTGCAGCGAGGCGCTGGGGAGACCGGTTCGGCTTCTTCGCAGGTTCTTTCCGCAGCTCAATCGCTGTCCCGTGACAGCAACCGGCTGAAGCTCGAAGTCGGCAACTTCCTCAACTCGGTGAGGGCCGCTTAACAACAAAGCCCGAACTCGTTATCGAGCCGGGCTTTGCAATAGGAACCTCTCCGGCCGAAGCGAGGCAAAATGAGCAACGTAAGTCAGTTGCTTGCACCGCCGTGCCATGACGGAGCTTCGAGGTCGCGCCAGCAACCGCGACCAGGGACTTTGATTTTGAAGGACAGTCCTATGAAGACATCCTACTGCGCTTGGAGGAGCTTGGGCTCGTCCACATCAGCTATCGTTATCAGCAATTTCCAAAAAAAGAACGGCACTCCCGCCAAACTGACTTCGACACCGAACATTCATGGGCTGGTTGACATGATCATCGAGGAAGGGATTTCTCTGCGGAAATTGCATTTCGAGAGTGGAAGCCCCGGCGGAGGCGGTTCGTCGATACGCCTCTATGGGAAACCTCGCGCAAAACATGCGGCGAGATCGCAGAGTTGTGTTCAGCCATCATTGCGAGCCAACGGATCGCGCGAATGCGCACCCGATGACAGGCTCCGCGGAGCAATCCAGCTTCAGTTTTGCTGCGCGATGGATTGCTTCGCTTCGCTCGCAATGACGATCGCGAAGGGGCGTAGCGCACACTGAGAAACGAGGGTTGAGTTTGATCGCGCGCTCGCCCTGTCGCTCGGATGTCGTACAGCGCTGCTATTTCGCCTTTGAACACGGCGGATGATGATTCCCGGATGGCGCATGAAGAGTTCCGATCTCGACCGCAGTATCGTTGAAACCGTCGGACGCCAACTTCCCGGACCGGCGCAAGGCGGCACCATTCGGGATCGACACGCCGGTCTGTTTCGGGCGGGCTCGTCATCAGGCTGTCACGGGAATCGGATAGCTGCTCGCGCATGGGAATGACGCTATGAGTGACGAGTTGCCGGAACGGCGCTTTCGCACTTTGTTTATCTCCGACGTCCATCTCGGAGCCCGCGGCTCGCAAGCCGACCGATTGCTGGATTTTCTCCGCACCCATGATGCCGACACCATCTATCTGGTCGGCGATATCGTCGACGGCTGGGCGCTGCAATCCAGCTGGTACTGGCCGCAATCGCACAACGACTTCGTGCAGAAGATGCTGCGCAAGGCGCGCAAGGGCGCCAAGGTCATCTACGTCCCCGGCAATCACGACGAGTTCCTGCGGAACTATTACGGCACCCATTTCGGCGGTATCGACGTGGTGGAAAACACCATTCATGTAGGCGTCGACGGCCGGCGCTATCTGGTGATCCACGGCGATATCTTCGACCTCGTGGTGCAGAACGCGCGCTGGCTCGCCCATCTCGGCGACAAGGCCTATGATTTCGCGATCCAGATGAACCGGCTGGTCAACTTCTTCCGCCGCGCCTTCGGCGTGCCCTATTGGTCGCTGTCGCAATGGGCCAAGCTGAAGGTCAAGAACGCCGTGAACTATATCGGCGCCTTCGAACAGACCCTCGCCGCCGAGGCGCGGCGTCACGGCGCCGACGGCGTGATCTGCGGCCATATCCATTACGCCATCATCCGCGACGAGCATGGCGTTCGCTACATGAACTGCGGCGACTGGGTGGAAAGCTGTACCGCGCTGGCCGAGCACGAAGACGGCCGGTTCGAAATCATCGCCTGGACCGATCCGCTGCGCCGGGCCGTTTCCGTCGCCCCGGTCGCGGCGCGCGCCGCCTGATGCGGGTCCTGATCGCGACCGATGCGTGGCATCCCCAGGTCAACGGGGTGGTGCGCACGCTGGCCATGATGGCGGAAGCCGGCCGGTCGCTCGGCGCAGACATCAGCTTCCTCACGCCGGATTCGTTCCGGACCTTCGCGCTGCCGAGCTACCGGGATTTGCGGGTGGCGCTGCCCTATCCAGCGAAGATTTCCCGCCTGATCGCCGAGGCACGGCCGGACAGCATTCACATCGCCACCGAAGGGCCGATCGGATTTTTGGTGCGACGCTATTGCCGCAAGCACGGATTGCCGTTCACGACCAGCTTTCACACCCGCTTTCCCGAATATATCTCGGCGCGCCTGCCGATCCCCAAATCCTGGATCTGGGCGGCGCTGCGCTGGTTCCATCGGCCGAGCCAGGCGGTCATGGCGGCCACACCGGCGCTGGCGACCGAACTGCGCATCCGCGGCTTTCGCAACGTGGTGCTGTGGCCGCGCGGCGTTGACGCCACCCTGTTCCACCCGCGCGCCGTCGACCTCGGGCTGCCGCGCCCGGTGTTCCTGTGCGTCGGCCGCGTCGCGGTCGAAAAGAATCTCGAGGCGTTTCTCGAACTCGACTTGCCCGGCAGCAAGGTGATCGTCGGCGATGGGCCGGCGCGCGCGGCGCTGGCGCGGAAATATCCGCAAGCGGTGTTTCTCGGCGCCCGGCAGGGCGAGGCGCTGGCGCAGGCCTATGCCGGCGCCGACGTGTTCGTGTTTCCGAGCAAGACCGACACCTTCGGCCTGGTGCTGCTGGAAGCGCTGGCCAGCGGCGTGCCGGTTGCCGCCTTTCCCGTGACCGGCCCCCGTGACGTGATCGGTACCGCTCCGGTCGGCGCCTTGAACGACGACCTGCGGCTCGCCTGCCTGGCCGCGCTGCGCGTCTCGCCGCAGGCCTGCCTCGAATTTGCCGCCAAGCATACCTGGGAAGCCTCGGCCCGCGCCTTCATCGAGAACATGACCGGCGTCCGCACCCTCGATGCGAACAGCGATGCGGTGCCGTTCGCGGCGGAACATCCGCGCTTCGTCGCCTGACGCATGAGCGCAAGCGGCTTGCCCGCCCGTTGCGGTCCGCGATACAAGGCGCGGATGACGGAACAAGCTTCAGATCTGCCGGTCGGCCCCGCCGATATCGATGCCGCCGCGCGCGTGCTCGCGCCGTTCGCGGTGCGGACGCCGCTGTTGTCCTCGCCGGCGCTCGACGAGCGCGTTGGAACCAGGGTGTTCCTGAAACCGGAAATGCTGCAGCGGACCGGGTCGTTCAAGTTCCGGGGCGCCTTCAACAAGATGTCGTCGATCCCGCAAAGCGCGCGGAGCGGCGGTGTGGTCGCGTTCTCCTCCGGCAACCACGCCCAGGGCGTGGCGGCGGCGGCGCGAATCCTCAACATGCCCGCGACCATCGTGATGCCGGCCGATGCTCCGCTTTCCAAGCGCGAGCGCACCAAGGCCTATGGCGCCGAGGTCGTGCTGTACGACCGCGACCGCGAGGACCGCGAAGCCATCGCCCGCGATATCGCCGGCCCGCGCGGCGCCACCCTGGTGCGGCCCTACGACGATCCCTTTGTGATCGCCGGCCAGGGTACCGTGGGGCGGGAGATCTGCGAGGACATGGCCGCCCTCGGCGTCGCGCCGGATATCGTGGTGGCGCCGGCCTCCGGCGGCGGCCTGGTCGCTGGCGTCGCCACCGCGGTCAAGGCGCGCTACCCGCGCGCCGATGTGATGTCGGCCGAGCCGGAAGCGTTCGACGACCATGCGCGCTCGCTGCGCGCCGGCAAACGCGAGCCGCATGCCTCCAGGGGCCGCACCATCTGCGACGCGCTGATGGCCTCGATTCCCGGTGAACTCACGTTTGCGATCAACAGCCGGCTTTTGACCAAGGGCATCACCGCTTCGGACGCGGAAGTCGGGGCGGCGGTCGGATTTGCGTTCCGGGAGCTGAAACTCGTGGTCGAGCCGGGCGGGGCGGTCGGGCTTGCGGCGCTTCTGGCCGGTCATCTCGAGGCGCGCGGCAAGACCATCGTCATCGTCCTGTCCGGCGGCAATGTGGATGCGGACCTGTATGCGAAACTGATCAACTGATCTTCAGGTTGAAGATCACGAGAAGAAGGCGACCTTCTCGGCCTGGCTCATGCGCCGGATCGGCGCCAGCGGATCGGATACCGTCGGCTTGGGCCGTTGCACGATGCCGCTGGCGAGAAGCGAAGAACCAAGCGAAGCTTCAACGGCAGGTTCAGGGGAGGGGTCAAGCGAAGGTTGAAGTGACGTTTCAACCGCCGGCGGCTCCGGCGCGGCGATCGGCTCCGTTTCGCGCGCAACGATGATCGGCTCGGCCGGCGGCGATTCCATCTCGTGGATTTCATCGGCGGCAGCAGCGGGAGCATCGTCGATATCGTCGGGGTCCGGCGCGGCCATTTCGAGCGCAACCATATCCAGCAAGGCTTCGTCGTAAGCATCGGTGGCATCTCGACTTTCGCCGGCGGCTTCAGGCGTCACATCAAGCGCCTCAGCCGCCATGTCGGCGACCTCCGCGGTAACGTCAACGGCTTCGGCGCTCGTCTCGACGACCTCAGCCGTCGTCTCGATGGCTTCAGCCGTTTCGACAACGGCTTGCGCCGGCATGCCCGTCGTGGCCGCGGAGTCGTCTACCGCGGGCGCCTCCTGCACAGCCTCGATAGCGGCAGCCGGCATCGCATCCGATGCGGCGGAGGAAGGGGGCGCTGCCGCCGCCTCGGCGGCCGGCGGGGCGGCGGTGTCGCCGTCGTCCAGCGCCGCGAGCCGCGCCTTGATCAGATCGAATGCGGCGATCAGGGCGGTTTCCGGGCTGGTGGAGGCGATTTGTCCGCAGGCCTCGTCGATGGCCGCGACCTGGGAATCCAGGAGGTCGCAGATCCGGCTGTCGGCGCCGATTTCCCGCCAGCGCCAGCTGATCTCCTTGATGATCCGGGCGCCCTTGCGGACCGGCGCCAGATTTTCCTCCAGCCCGAGGTTTTGGACGGCCGCCGCGGCAGCGCCCTGGGCCTCATAGACCGCGCGGCGGATGGCGGCCAGCGCCTCCGTCAGCCGGCTTTCGGAAGCGGCCTGCTTCTGCGCGGCGAGGGTTTGCTCGACCCGGGCCACCGCGTCGAGCACCATGCGGGTGTCGGCATTGCGGTTGCGCTTGGCATATTCGCCGAGGAACCAGCGGCCGCGCGACGTCTCCATGAACGCGTGGCTGATCGCTTCATAGTCCTCCTCGCCCGGCAGGGCTGCGCGGGCGGAGATCGGAGATAGGGCGAATGCTTCGTCGGCCATGTGAGACTCATCGCGCAAATCCCCGCGCGTTAGGCTAACGATCATCATGATATCGATCGAATCGCAATTGGTTTGATGCCACTCGAATCACAAATCCCCACCGCATCTCACCACACGTCAAAGCGATTCGCGGTGAGGCTGGCGCTGTTCTACGGCGCGGCGTTCGGCCTGATCGGCACCCATCTGCCGTTTTTCCCGGTGTGGCTGAAGGCGGTCGGGATCGACGCCTCCTGGATCGGCATCATCACGGCGGTCCCTTCGGTGACGCGGTTTTCGATCCTGCCGCTCGTGACCGGGCTCGCCGAGCGGCGCCAGTCGCTGCGCGCGGCGATCGTCGTCACCGCCTTTGTCACCGCGCTCGGATTCGCCGGCCTCGGCACCCAGCACCAGGCCCCGCTGGTGTTTGCCGCCTACGCCGTCACCGCCTGCATGTGGACACCGATGGTGCCGCTGACGGATGCCTATGCGCTGCGGGGCGTGGCGCGCTACGGCCTCAATTACGGGCCGCTGCGGCTGTGGGGCTCGGCCGCCTTCGTGGTCGGCGCGCTGATCTGCGGGCTGCTGGTCGACGTGATCGCGGCGCGGCATTTGATCTGGGTCATCGCCGCCATGGCCGGGCTCGGCGCGCTGGTCAGCCTCGGATTGCAACGGCTGGACAACCCGAGGACGGCGCCGGCGACAACGCACCGCGCCGGCGCGCTGCTGCGCGATCGCGGCTTCCTCGCCATCATCTTCGCGGCGGCGCTGATCCAGGGCAGCCACGCCGCCTACTACACCTTTGCCTCCATCACCTGGCAGGGCGCGGGCCTGGGCGGGCTGACCATTGCCGGGCTGTGGGTGCTGGGGGTGCTCGCCGAGATCGTGGTGTTCGCGCTGTCGCCGCGGTTTACGCTGCATCCCTCGGCGCTGGTGGTGATCGGCGGGCTTGCCGGGGTGGCGCGCTGGCTGATCACGGCGCAGGAGCCCTCGGTCGCGGTGCTGGCCGTGGTCCAGCTGGCGCACGGGCTGACCTATGGAATCACGCAAGTCGGCACCATGGGACTTCTGGTGCGCCATGTGCCGGCCCATGTGATGGCGCGGGGGCAGGGCTATTACGCCGCCTGCGGCGGCATCGTCACTTCGAGCGCGTCGATCCTGTCCGGCGCGGTTTATGCCCGGCACGGACAGGGCGTCTACTACGTGATGGCCGCGATGGCGGCGTCAGGCGTACTGGTGATGTGGCTGGGGAGGAAGCGGCTCGCGGCTCAGCCCCACAGCGCGGCCTCCGGCGGATAGACCAGGCTGCCGTCGTAGCGCAGGCCGCCGTCGCGGTCGCGCGCCAGCAGCAGCGGGCCATCGAGATCGACGAAGCGGGCCTGTGGCGCAAGCAGCATCGCCGGCGCCATCGCCAGCGAGGTTGCGACCATGCAGCCGATCATGATCTGGTATCCCAGCGCCTGCGCGGCGTCCGCCATGGCCAGCGCCTCCGTCAGCCCGCCGGTTTTGTCGAGCTTGATGTTGACGGCATCGTAGCGTTCGCGCAGTCCCTCAAGCGAGGCCCGGTCATGCACGCTTTCGTCGGCGCAGACGGCAATCGGCCGGCGGATGCGCTTGAGGGCCTCGTCCTGACCGGCCGGCAGCGGCTGTTCCACCAGAGTGACGCCGGCTTCCGCGCAATCCATCAAGTTTTGCTCGATATTGTCCGCCGTCCAGGCCTCGTTGGCGTCCACAATGAGCTCCGAGGCGGGAGCGGCCCTGCGCACCGCCGCGATCCGCATCCCATCCCCGTCGCCACCGAGTTTGATCTTCAGCAAGGGCCGGTGTGCGGCCCTGGCGGTCGCGGCGGCCATGACTTCCGGGGTTCCGAGCGAGATGGTGTAGGCGGTGATGCAGGCCGAGGGCGCGGGGCGCGCGAGCAGGTCCCAGACGCGCTTGCCGCTGGTCTTGGCCTCGAGGTCGATGAGCGCGCAATCCAGCGCGTTGCGGGCGGCGCCGGGCGGCATCGCCGCCTGCAGGTCCTGCCGGTCGAGCCCGCGCGAGAGCGGTTCCCGCATCGCCTGGAGCGCCGCCAGCGTGGCTTCCGGGGTCTCGCCATAGCGCGGATAGGGGACGCATTCGCCGCGCCCGATGTGACCGCCACGGCCGACTTCCGCGACCACCGTCACGGCTTCGGTCTTGGCGCCGCGGCTGATCGTAAAGGAGCCTGCGATCGGCCAGCGCTCGATTCTCGCCGACAGCATTGAGGATTGGCTGGAAGTCATTTTAGAATCTGGCAATTTCTGAACCGTATGCTTGCCCGGCGCAACCAAGTATGGCTGGTTAGGGGTGTGCTCTACAAGGCGGCGGC
The DNA here is from genome assembly GCA_963721275.1 of uncultured Alphaproteobacteria bacterium. Classification (GTDB taxonomy): domain Bacteria; phylum Pseudomonadota; class Alphaproteobacteria; order Rhizobiales; family Xanthobacteraceae; genus Bradyrhizobium. The sequence continues at coordinate 34,556 of CAVRIQ010000010.1, forward strand.
GAGGTATTGGCCATTTCCATTCTTGATGAAGTCCGGAAGAGCGGCGCAGGAGGCGGCCAGGTGAACGGCGACCCGACATTGGAGCGGATTGCGCGGGGCAACGGCCTTGCGCTGTGCGCCGCGGGCGCTTGGATTGCCCGCTTCGCGCCTGATCTGGAGCAGATCGTCGCCGACGCCGAAAAGCTGGCGGGAACCCGGCCCAACATCTTCATCGACGTGTCGCAAGTGTCGAAGCTCGACACCTTCGGCGCCTGGCTGATCGAGCGGCTGCGCCGCAGCCTGACCCAGGGCGGCGTGGAGGCGCAGATCGCGGGCCTCTCGGCCAACTATTCCAGCCTGGTCGACGAGGTGCGCCGGGTGAAGGCAACGCCCGCGATCGACACCACCCCGGTGACGATCACGGGGATGCTGGACCAGGTCGGCCGCACCATGGTCGGCATCGGCGGCACCATGATCGGCCTGATCGACATGCTCGGCGCGGTGCTGGCCGCGGCCGGCAGGGTGCTGCTTCACCCCAGAAGCTTCCGCCTGACCTCGACCGTGCATCATCTGGAGCAGGTGTGCTGGCGCGCGGTGCCGATCGTCGTGCTGATCACCTTCCTGATCGGCTGCATCATCTCCCAGCAGGGCATCTTCCATTTCCGCAAATTCGGCGCGGACATCTTCGTGGTCGACATGCTGGGCGTGCTGGTGCTGCGCGAAATCGGCGTGCTGCTGGTGGCGATCATGGTGGCGGGCCGCTCGGGGAGCGCCTACACCGCCGAACTCGGCTCGATGAAGATGCGCGAGGAGATCGACGCGCTGCGTACCATGGGTTTCGATCCGATCGAGGTCCTGATCCTGCCCCGGATGCTGGCGCTGGTGATCGCGCTGCCGATCCTGGCCTTTCTCGGCGGCATCGCCGCGCTCTATGGCGGCGGGCTGGTGGCGTGGCTCTATGGCGGCGTCGATCCGGAAGCCTTCCTGCTTCGCCTGCGCGACGCCATCTCGATCGACCACTTCACCGTCGGCATCATCAAGGCGCCGGTCATGGCGGCGGTGATCGGGATCGTCGCCTGCGTCGAGGGGCTGGCGGTGGAGGGCAGCGCCGAATCGCTCGGCCAGCACACCACCTCCTCGGTGGTGAAGGGAATCTTCTTCGTCATCGTGATGGATGGCGTGTTCGCGATCTTCTTCGCCTCGATCGGGATGTGACGATGGCGCCTGAAGTGCAAAACGCCATCATCCGGGTTCGCGACATCTCGGTGCAGTTCGGCTCGACCAGGGTTCTGGACGGGCTCAATCTCGACGTGAAGCGCGGCGAGATCCTGGGCTTTGTCGGTCCCTCCGGCGCCGGCAAGTCGGTGCTGACGCGCACCATCATCGGTCTCGTGCCCAAGGTCTCGGGGCGTATCGAGGTGTTCGGGGTCGATCTCGACGCCGCCAGCGCGGTGGAGCGGCGCGGGGTCGAGCGGCGCTGGGGCATCCTGTTCCAGCAGGGCGCGCTGTTTTCCTCGCTGACGGTGCGGCAGAACATCCAGTTCCCGGTGCGCGAATATCTCAACGTCACCCAGCGATTGCTCGACGAGATCACGATCGCAAAACTCGGCATGGTGGGGTTGCGGCCCGAAGTGGCCGACCGTTTCCCCTCGGAACTCTCCGGCGGCATGATCAAGCGCGTGGCGCTGGCGCGCGCGCTGGCGCTCGATCCCGAGCTGGTCTTCCTCGATGAGCCGACCTCGGGGCTGGACCCGATCGGGGCCGGCGACTTCGACGAACTGGTCCGGACCCTGCAGCGCACTTTGGGCCTGACCGTTTTCATGGTAACCCACGATCTCGACAGCCTTTATACAGCGTGTGACCGTATTGCCGTTTTAGGGAACGGTAAGATCATTGCCGCAGGATCGATGGCCGACATGCAGGCCTCGCAGCATCCCTGGTTGAGGGCCTATTTCCACGGCAAGCGTGCCCGCGCGGTCATGGGTTAGAGCATGATCCCGAAAAGTGGGTACCGGTTTTCGGAACAGATCATGCTCAGAAGGAAAGAAGCGACAGCTCTGATGCAGCGGAGCTGAATCGAGAGTACCGGAGTTTGTAGATATGGAAACGCGGGCGAACTTCGTCCTGATCGGATCGTTCACGCTGGCGGTGATTGCCGCGGCGTTCGGCTTTGTGCTCTGGTTCCAGTCGCTCCACACCACCAAGGCGCGCAGTCCCTTGCGGATCGTGTTCGAAGGCCCGGCCGCGGGCCTGCGTAACGGCGGCAGCGTCAATTTCAACGGTATCCGGGTGGGCGAGGTGATGTCCGTGAAGCTGGACAACCCGCGTCGTGTCGTCGCACTCGCCATGGTCGAGAACAGCGCCCCGATCCGAAAGGACACCCGGGTCGGGCTCGAATTCCAGGGGCTCACCGGCGTCGCCGCGATCTCGCTGAAGGGCGGCGAGGAAGCCGCGCCCCCGGTGCCGCTGGACGAGGACGGCGTGCCGACGCTGACCGCCGATCCGAACGCGCTGCAGGACGTCACCGAGGCGATCCGCGGCACCCTGCAGAACATCAACCGGGTGGTCGCCGACAACCAGGAGGCGGTGAAGAACTCGCTCAAGAACCTCGAGACCTTCACCAACTCGCTGGCGCGCAATTCCGAGAAGATCGACAACGTGATGGCGAAAGCCGACGGCGTGATGGTCAAGGCCGATAATCTGATGCTCGGCCTCAACACGCTGGCCGGCGGCAAGGACGGCGGCGAATTGTTGCTGACCGTCAAGTCGATCCGCGAACTGGCGGAGGATCTCGACAAGCGATCGGGCGCCCTGATGGTCGACGGCCGCCGCACGCTCGGCGACATCAGCCGCGCCGTGAACAATTTCGACCGCAATCCGACGCGCGTTCTGTTCGGCGCCAGCAACAGCGCCCAGCCGGCACGGGCCGAGGCTCCCAAGCCGGCCCCGAACGAGAAGAAGCGACCGTAGGCGTTCAAGGGAGCCCGGGATTTCGCGTCGCAGGCCTTCACGGCGTATCTGACACCACTACGCCGGGGCCGAATGGGTGGTCTGCCAAGCGCCCGTTCGGCGGGCCACAGGCCGTGCTGACCTATCTGTCCCGCTATACCCACCGCGTCGCCATTGCCAACAGCCGGCTGATAGCCTGCGACCGAACCGGCGTCACCTTCCGATAGAAGGACTATCGTGCCGAAGGTCGCGATCGCCACAAGGTCATGACACTGGCCACCGCCGAGTTCATCCGCCGCTTCCTGATCCACGTCCTGCCGCACGGCTTCCACCGCATCCGCCACTAGGGCCTGCTCGCCAGCGGCTCTCGTGCCGGCAATATCGCCCGAGCGCGGCGCCTGCTCGACGTGTCGGCGGCACAGCCCGAGGTCGCGGATACCAACTGCGCCGAGGTCGCCAAACCCGAGCCGCTCTCCCACCCGTGCCCGTGCTGCGGCGGTCGCATGATCGTCATCGAGACATTCCAGCGCGGCGCCTCACCGCGCACCCGTCCCGCGGCATCCACCGCCGTAGTCAGGATCGACACATCATGATCAAGATTGGCGCGCGACAAAATGGCAGGCTGCACTTCTGCTTCGCTGGATCTCGACCGGCAATGACCAGATTCGCCCTTGCGCCGCCCTGGATAGCCGTCTTGCCGTTCGATCTCCGCTGCACCACGCCGGTTCTGCCTGTAGCGAGCGAGCGGCCGACCGGGTTCGCCGTCCCCTCGATCGCTTCCCAAACAGCCGTTCAATGTACCTCGCCAACAGACCGCCAGCGACAAAATTCCCATAACGTTTGACGCGCGGCCTCGCCACATCTCCCGCGGTTTCCTTGGAGGTTTGCGTACGCCGGCCCCCGGTGCGCGCTGCGCCACCTTCACGGGGCCGCCATCCGCAAACCTTCACAGGAGGCGACATTGCAATTGAAAGGAAAGCGACGCCAATTGAGGCGGGCTATATAGGAGTCAAGTTGAGATTCCTGCGTTGGGGGGAAGTTAAAGGCAATGAGATTGAAATCGATAAGTCGGTTGGTATTTAGCCTATTGCTGTGTCTCGGCGTGGGCATACTCGGGTCGCTGGTGACGGCACCCGAGATTCCGACTTGGTATGCCGGACTTGTGAAGCCATTCTGGACGCCTCCTCCGTTTGTATTTCCGATTGCCTGGTCTGTTCTCTACCTCATGATGGCCATCAGCTTTTGGCGGGTGTGGGATCTGGAAACGCGGTCGACCTCTCGCACTAAGGCAATCATGTGGTTTTTGGTCCAGCTTGCCCTAAATGCATCGTGGTCGCCGGTCTTTTTCGGTTGGCACGGCACCAAAACGGCGCTCCTGATTATCGTAGCCCTGCTGCTCGCTATTGCAGCAACGATGCTCATGGCGAAACGCACCGACCGCCTTGCAGCTTGGCTTCTTGCGCCTTATTTCGCCTGGGTGGCTTACGCGACGACAATTAACGCGGGCGTCGTGGCACTGAACTAGACCGTGCGTACGACGGCGGGAATTCGTTATGGAAAAAAGGCCAGCCCGCCGAAGCGGGCCGTTCTTGTCAGTTACGTGTCGGTGTCGCTCGTTTGGTCGAGCGGCTCTTTCGGATTTTTATTACCTTTGGCGGGAGCCTGGCTCTGCTGGCCCTGTTTCTGGCCGCCGCCTTGCTGCTGACCGGGCTTCTGACCCGGCGATTGATTGTGCTGGCCGGGTTGGTTTTGGTTCGTCATGTTGTTTCCTTTCATGGGAACATCGTGACAACGGCTCAGAGTCGGCGCCGTTCCGATAAAACAAAGCGGCGATCGCATCGCCGCCACTATGTAACTTTCAGCCCGACATGTTCGGGTTACCCCGCGGTGTCAGAACAAATTGCCCTGCTCATCGCGGGGCATCTTTTTGATTCTCGCTCAATTCGTCCAATCTTTTGCTATTGAATAGCGCCCCACACTACCATCGTAGCTGCTAGAGATGCTCCGGCAGCGGCCTATGGATCCCATTGGCGGGGCACGGACCGGCTTGGCCTCCCAAACGAAGAACGCTCAATTTCGAAAACATTTTTTCCCTGGTCGAAGCCTGTGGATTCAGTGGACAACCATAATTGCCTCGAAACTGCGCTGATTGAGACACGTTCTCCTCCGACACAGCGTATGCAACGTGAGGACGATCATGACCCTACATTTCCCACCGCCTACTATCGACCCCTACGAGGCTGCCGTCGACGACGCCATTGCCGCTTGCAACGGCGATCTTCGCGGGGCGCTTAAGGCCCTGATTATTGCTAATGAATTTCTTGAGCGAGATCTTGAGCGAGCATTGGCTCCTGACGGGTCGCGATCGATAGCTCACGACGGAAATGTCGGCTTTCGGTATGTTAATTGGGTCGAAGGAACCGGGACCTAACGCTTCAGGAAAGGCGGCACCGACTGGGGTGTGTGATCGTACCGGTGTATCTGCCTTAGCAACTGCATCTTGTTGAGACTTCGGATGTGGTCAGGCCGCCAGGTCCGCCTTCGTGCTCGGCGACAACTTGGCTTCCTCTACGAAGTCGACTGCACCTTCATGTTCCACTGCGTAGCAAAGTTCACCAGCCATCGTCTTGAAGATTGCTCGAACCACGCCGCTCCTACCGTTGCTCTTTGTTACAATGTCGCCAATTGCATATTTCGCCATGAAGAGGTCCTGCCTTGCGAGAATGGAACACGATTCAACACTGCGCGGACTCTGAGGGGATTTTATGAACGAGTCGCTAACCATTGATGTTCCATCTCGTAGAAGTGAAGTAGCGGCTAAGGATCGAGTTTCGGTTCCTTTAAAAGGAAAAAGCCCGGCTACCACCAGGCGGACCAGGCTCTTCAATTTCTAAGCCTCATGTCTTGCAGATCTTAGCCTGCGATCGCCGAAATCCTTATGTCAGCGCCGTCCCCGCTTCAGCAGCAGGGCGGGATGTTTCTCTGGATGATTGTTGCAGACCTGGGCGCCGGTCATTTATTTGTTGCTTCATAATCGCTGATGCTTTGAACACGGCAACACGGCGTGGCGAAATCGGTACCTCAACGCCGGTCTTCGGATTTCGACCCATCCACTTACCCTTCTGGCGTACGGTGAATGTGCCGAATGATGATAGCTTGACGGTTTCGCCTCTCGCTACGCTGTCCGATATTTCCTTCAGCACCAGTTCGACTAGGCTCGAAGACTCCGAACGCGAGAGGTGGCGGGATCTCCAGTCCGGCTGAAGGCGACCGCGCCCGCGTGGCCAAGCTTGATGCGGTCGAGTGCTTCAATCCCAACGCGGCGGTAATGAAGGCCGAAGCTCTTTCCCCGCAAGGACTTTGCGGCGTCGTCGATCATCCCTTCCAACGGCTACTCGTTCGAAACTCTCGGCCAGCGGCAGCGTACCCACTACCGGAAACATTATGAGACCAAAGGATGATCCCGTCGCTCTCCGGACGAGTTCGAGCGTGGGTGGCAGTGATCGCGGCCGGGTGTAGCATCCGCTCGGTGCGCGAACTCCATTAGCTGTTCGTCGCACCGGCGAAACGAATCCTCATCTACATAAAGGAGGTAGTCGAATGAGTGTTGCTCTCTCTGCCCTTGGCGGCGCGAGCGTTGCCCTGTCCCTTTGCTGTTTGGCCTCTCCGGCATTCTCGGCCGACGATGCCATGACGATAGCCACCGCGCTCACGACCAAATATGAGCAAGCGGTGGCATCGAGAGACGCTGCGAAAATGGCGGAATTTTTCACCCAAGACGCCGTGTTTCAGAATCCGGCTGGTGTATTGAAGGGAAGGACCGCGATACAGAATTATCGCGAAGGGGGCATCAAAGCGGGGGTCCAGAAGGAAGATATTTCGATTGCTGGCGCGCAGAAAACCGGTGATGTGATTTATGACTATGGCGACACTACCCTTCACATCGACTCGAAATCTGGGCCCAAGGATATCAAGCTGCACGGGAGTCCGGGAACGACTGGAAGATCGCGCTACTGACGGCAACGCCAGTACCGCCGCCCAAGTCTCAGTAGCAGTGATCGAAGCTGAGCCATCCGAAATGGAGTCTTCCGGGCAGCTTCCTTGTCCGGGAGCCCCGGCCCCTCGGAGTGATCGCTGGAATAGCTGTGCTGTCGGACGAGTAAAAATAGTGTGGCATCCGTGAATGATGGCTCCCGCTCAGAACCTGTCGGTTCGGTCGCCGACGTCGTTGGAGCGGTTTCAGGCGCGGGATCGTTCGCGGATCGAGGTCGGTACGACGGAGCGAGTAGAGTGTCGTTGCTTGGCAGGGTAGCGGGCAACCGGTCTGCCCTCTGGGCGCTAGGCAGATCAAGAAAAGCGTGAGGGAAACGACGGCGCTTGAGACAGATCAACGCCGCGCTCCGTCGGACGCGCAGCGTCGTGCGATGGCCAACACCACGATCTTCTGTCCCAGGACGAGTTCGGACGTCCGGGTTTGGGTTCCCGAAACTCAGCCTGGCGAAGGCAGCGACGCGTATGAAGCCGTGACCTGCCCGGGCTGCGGACGGCTGCATTTCGTGAACAAGACGACCGGCAAGACCTTGAGCGACAGCAAGCCCGCGGTGGACCGATAAGGATATTGCAAGCGCAGTAAGGTCGGCGACCTATGCCGATCTTACTCGGCCCTTACCGAGACACCATTTGCAGGACGGCGGGTAGATCTTGCGCCCGGGCTGGGCCGGCTGCGCGACCCTCTGGAATCCGGTGCCGTCACAAGCGGAGCATTTGACTTCCGCCGGCGCATCCCTGGGCTTCAGCCTCTTCATGGGGGTCATTTCTTCGATACCATGCCGACGCCGGCCATGTCGTTGTGCAAGACGGTCTGCTGGCTTCGGTTGTCCCATTTGACGGTGACCCCGGCCCAGTCCTTTTCGGTGACGGTGCCGAGGTCGTTGTTGTCGTCGCGCCAGCAGACGCGGGCGCCGACGTCGAGCAGTCTGGACTGGGAGCCGGTCATACGCTTTGCCGTTTCGTCGCGATTCTATCCGGGTGGCACAACACTAGCCGCTTAGTGGGCCGATTGCCACGACGCCCTTGACGCCTCGGCCTGGCTGATGTGCGGCACGTGCCTCGACCACCTCTTCCGGACCGCGCATGTCGAAGATCTCGCCGCAGCGGCACTTCATGAAGCGGCTGCAGCTTGCCCGGTTCGAAGCTCGGCGGATCCAGGCGCTTGCTGCATCCCACAGCGCGTACTTGCGTTCGGTCCAGTCGCGCTGATCGCGCCAGGCCTGGAAGTCGGCCTCGGTCCGCTCCCCTTGTCAACGAGGACGAGCGGCCTGCCTGCGGGCGCCTTGGGACGAGGCCAGGCGCTGCAGCGGCCGCTTCCGGACGGGGAGCTTCGGATCGTGGCGAGCGGCGAGAAGGAAGATCCCGCCCCGGCAGAGTAGCGTTTTGACCAGGCAGGCGGAAACACATGGAAAACCCCGACGCTAGGCAATTCGGAATTCCCCGCCCTGTGTTAGCAGGCCGGAACGAATGACGGGGCGGAAGGATTCGTCTCGGCAGGAGCGATCTTGATGCTGATGACGAAGGAACGGCACCCGACTATCCGCACGCCGCGCGGCTGGGCCATATCCGACGATCGTTCAGCACGATGATCGCGCGAGATCTGGCACCGACAGCGTTGGGAGCGCAGGTCGAATAGAACCGATGCGATGGGAGATGGCAGTCATGATATACGAGGCGAGCTCGCAACGATTCCGTTGAGCGCCATCACGTGGAAATACTTGTTCGACCGATGCGGTACAAAGGCCGCCATCAGGCACATAACGCACAAGTTGTAATTTGTGCCTTTTTTTACAACGCCTAACTCTTTGAAATTACAGGAGCTGCGAAAGGCGGTTTCACCCATCCGCAAAGTTCGTGCCAAATCGCAAAAGTTGTACCCGCACTCACAGCCCTGACGCGCCACCTCGCCACACCTCCAGCGGTTTACTTGGAGGTTTGCGTCGCCGGCACCGGTGTGCGCCGCGCCAGCATTGGGGCCGCATCCGCAAACCTTCATATCGCGTCGTTTTCGCCGTTCTCTGAGGAAGCTGCCGGTCTTCCCCGATGAGCAGACATCACGCATTGATGCCGGCACTTCCGAAAACTGCACAACAGCAGGCTCCTGCACCGCAACAAAAACCTATTCGATCGCCGACCGTTGACGGAGGCCGGCGCGGCCGGGACGCGCCGGCTTGATCGGTTACCAAATCGTTATCGGACACTGCCTCGTTTGAATCCGGCCGTTGACCCGGTTCTCAGACCTTTAGCTTAAACTGGCCCAATGGAAGAGCGACGTGCAACGCCGCGGCAGCAGGTATTCAAGGCCGGATCGATTGAGTTCGACGGCGCCGCTGTCGATTGCACAATTCGAAATATCTCCTGGGTCGGAGCACGGATCGACGTCGCAAGCCCGCTCGGTATTCCCCACGAGGTCACACTAGACATCGTAACCCGTCATGAGCGTCGCCATTGCTGCATAATCTGGCGCGGCGAAAAGGGGATCGGCGTGGCATTTGGAGATAGAGGCGAAGGTACGAAATGACGAACGCTCAATGGAATTCTGGCACCCGCGTAAAGCTCACCTCGAGCGACTTGGAAATGACCGTGGTCGGCTTTGACAGCGTCGGTTCGGCAATTTGTGAGTGGAACCGCGGAGAGCATCTCGTGCGCGGCTATTTCAATCCGACAATTTTGGCCTTGGCGGATAATGCTGAGGCGGCCAGGGGCGTTTCATGATCGACGAAAAAGTAAAAATCAAATGCACGAAATGCTCGCAGGTATTCAGAGAGCGGGCGAAGCAGATCCGCAACGGGTTCCAGACGAACTGCCAGCACTGCAATCGGCTAATTACGTTCGATACCACTTCGGAAGATAGAAATATCCGTCGGGCTCTCATGAGCGCCAAAGAAGTGCGAATGGCGCTTGAGGCCAAGCCAAAGAACCAGGACGGCCATCGCGATCAGTTCTAGCTTTCTCCACTGTGGAGAGATTTTCAGAAAACGGCGCCCGGGGCAATGCCCCATAGCTTTGACTACAGATCGCATGCTGTGGCCTCTAGTTGGAGCCTACGAAAATGAACTTGCTCGCAACGCGCCCTCGCTTTCGCTTCGATAATCGGCGCGGAGCGCACCTCGTAGATTTGCCACATATGGGACGGTATCGATAACAGAGCGTAGGCGATACACGGGGCAGTCGCACGCCGCGCAAAGCGAGGAACAAAATGCAAAATTCCAAGACCTGCCCAAAGTGTCAAAACACCGAAATCATTCGCATTCCAGGCGACGCTCGCCCCTTCGGAGCCGGAAACAACATCACTGTCGGGGCGACCGTCTTTAGTGCTGTCAAGGTAACGCGATATCTTTGCGCCTCTTGCGGCTTTAGCGAAGAATGGATCGAGTTGGTCGACGATATAGCCAAGATCAAGAAGAAATACTCCTCCTGAGCACGACAGCTAGGCGTGAAACCAGAGTTTGGGAGTCTCGTGTCAGCATCCGGGAACCGTTGCGCTATCTTCCTGTAAATTTCGGCTTGCGCTTCTCCATGAAGGCGCGCCTTGTGGGTGTCGGATCATCAGCCCTCCCGAAAGATCCAATTCGGAGCTCCATCGTGCACGCGGTGCCGATCGCCTTGTAAGAGCGCGCCTTCCCTCCCGAAAGTCGTGCTCGACGTGTTCGCATGCACGCGGTAAGAATTTAGGATATAGCAGTTTATGAGTGTTGAATGAAAGATGCTAAATTGTTAGGGCAGATAAATGTTATTGCTAAATGAATGTTACGAGATGTAAGTAGAGAAATTATAGTTTTGATGAAAGAATGATTAGACTAGATGTAAAATATGGCGGTACGCGCTTTAGTTCTCTGCTATTTGGATTGTTCAGACGCATTACTGCGCGACAAGCTATTGAACTATGGAGCTGTAGTAATAATGCTAATTGTAGACTAATCAACGGCTTTCAGGTTGCGCAGGCAATTCATGTCGCGTCAAACCGCGAAACTGGCTCTCATCGAGCAAATCATCGCGCCTGCGAATGAAATACCGGCGACAATATTCATGGATCTCAACATGCTGGTTTTGCCGGGTGGCGGAGCAAGTGTGAAGAGTTCTTGACCTGTTTGCCAGGTCTAGCTTCGAACTGACGCGCGTTGCGCCAGCGGGTCGCCTCAATGTCATCGAGGCCCGCCCATACTGATCGCAAGGTCGCCCGACCTCTGGTGATGTCCGGTCGGGGTCAAAGAACGAACCCGCTACCGCGGGAGGGCGCTTGCTGGTCGGTCGGGGTATTACGTCTACCATCATAACTATCTGATCGAGCGCAGATGACGGGCGGGCGCTCCGTCTTGAGGATTGAGGGGTTCAAGCACTCCAACCTCAAGACAGGAGCCCCCAATGAGCGAGAAGCCGATCAGCCCGCTGCGCCAACGCATGCTCGAAGACATGAACATGCGCAGGTTCGTGCCCGATACGCAACGCGAGTATATCCGTGCCGTCAAGAGGCTCGCGACCTTCCTCGGACGTTCTCCCGACGCCGCGACGGCGGAAGAGCTGCGCGCGTTCCAGCTGCATCTGACCGAGACAGTATGCAACCACCGAGCGTCAGCGCGACCGTGGCCGCGCAGCGAGGCTCTCCACACTGATGCAAGCGAAATAGGCTCACTGATTAATTCAGCCGGTTCATTGAACCTTCGAACCTTTGCGAGACCTATCGAAGGGCAGGGAATACATAGGTCACATGGCGTCCATGGTCGCGTTTGTCGGGATCCTTCAGCAACTTCAATCCAGGCCGAAACTCTAAAGCAACTGGGGTTGTTATGCGGTGCCGGTTTGCTCATTTCATTGCTTCTGATTACCTACGGGCTCGATTTGAGCCCGGGCTTTTTTTGATTTAATGGAACACGGGGCGGCTCGAAAGACGCCGCATCAACGGCGGGGCCGCCAGCGGAAGTTTTTAAAGGCCAGCGGCCCTCTGCCGGTCACTTCCAATTGCCCCTGCCTCAATTAGGGCGATAACCGACATGACCATGCCTGGGCGATGGTGATCTTGGCGGCCTGAATGGCCAGCGGCGCGTTGCCGGAAATCGTGCGGGCGATATCGAGCGTCGCACTCCACAACTCGGCGTCCGGCAACACGCGATCGACGAGGCCGATCCGCTCCGCTTCCGCGGCATCGATCCGCATCCCCGAATACATCAGAAGCCGCGCCCAGGACGGGCCGACCAGCGAGACCAGGTTCTTCAGGCCGTCATAGCCATAGGCGATGCCGAGTTTTGCGGCGGGGATGCCGAACTGGCTGTTGTCGGAAGCCATGCGGATATCCGCCATCATCGCGACCTGCATGCCGCCGCCGAGGCAGAAACCCCGGATACAGGCAATGGTCGGTTTCGGATAATCCGCCAGCAGCGCCCGCGGCGCCGCGCTGCGTTTGGAATATTCCTCGGATGCTTCGGCGTTGTGGCGGTTTTTCTCGAACTGGCTGATGTCGGCGCCCGACACGAAGGCCTTGTCGCCGGCGCCGACCAGGATCACGACCCGCACGTCCGGATCCTCGCGCAATTCGCTGAGCGCGTGGCCGAGCCCTTCCCACATGTCGAGCGACATGGCATTGCGCTTTTCCGGATTGTTGAAGGTGACGATTCCGACGCCGTCGGTGACGCTCTGCAGGATCTTGCCGTCGGCATGGGATTTTTGCGTGTTGTCGGCAACGTCCAGCATCGGAGCGCTTTCGGTGGTTGGAGCGAGATCATTGAAGCATTGCTTCGATGCCTCGGCAACGACGGTGCGCTCCTCTGCCATGGGGAAGGCGCAAAGTGAAATCAACGGGCCCGGCCGTTGCGGCGGGGCGAACGGGATCGGATCCGATCCGCAACCATGTTCTTGCGAACATAGTCCATCGGAGCTGTGTACGGATTAGTCGGTATTGCCGGCCGTTGCACCGCCGCCCAAGCCGGCTTGGACTTTGGTGGGCTTTGATATGTCGCGACAGCGGCTAAAGTGGTTGGCGAAGGCGTTCGCCGAACCGAAGAAACGAAAAATATGCCCTGGGAGGATCCATGATGTTGACGCGCCGGGAGGCGATTGCCGGAACTCGGCGGCGGGCTCGCCTTGCTGAAGGGGACACCGGCGCGGGCGCAAACGGCCTATCCCAGCCGAACCATCAGGATGATCGTGCCCTATCCGGCCGGCGGCACCACCGATTTTCTCGGCCGCCTGGTCGCCGATCAGCTGCAGAGCGGTCTTGGCGCGACCGTGGTCGTCGAGAACAAGCCGGGAGCCGCGACCTCGATCGGTGCGGAGCTGGTGGCGAAGGCCGAACCCGACGGCTATACGCTGCTGATGGCGACCTCGACCACGCTGGCCATCAACAAGACGCTCTACAGGAAGCTGCCTTACGATCCCGTCAGGGATTTTACCCCGATCGCGCTGGTGGCCGCCGTGCCGTTCGCGCTGATCATCAATCCGCAGATTCCCGCGACGACGCTGTCCGAATTCATCGCCTACGCCAAATCGAAGCCGGGAATGGCCTTTGGCTCGGCCGGCAATGGCAGTCCGCAGCATCTCGGCGCCGAGATGCTGAAGGCCGCGGCGGGCATCGATATCCGTCACGTGCCGTATCGCGGCAGCGTGCCAGCGATGCTCGACGTGATCGCGGGGCACATCTCCTTCATGGTGGTGGATCTTCAACCCGCTTTGCCGACAGATCCGCGCGGGCAAGGTGAGGGTGCTTGGCGTGACCACGGCGAAGCGGGTCGCCGCCGCCCCCGATATTCCGACGCTGGCCGAAGGCGGCCTCGCCGGCTTTGAACTGGTCGCATGGCAGGGCGTCGTGGCGCCGGCCGGCGTGCCGCGGCCGATCGTCGATCAATTGGCGGCGCAGATCGGAAAGCTGGTGGCGGACCCCGCCACGCGCGAAAAACTCACCGCGATGGCGCTGGAGCCGCTGCCGGGCTCGACGCCGGACAGTTTTGCCGCTTACGTGAAGAGCGAGGTCGATCGCTGGGCGGTGATCGTCAGGAAGTTCGGCATCGAGCTGGATTGAGGCGTCTGGTGAAGGTGCTTTCGATGCCTGCATGACGAGTCGGCGGTGCTGATCGTTGGCGCGGGACCGGTCGGGCTGACGCTCGCGATCGATCTGGCGTGGCGAGGCATCGACGTCACTATCGTGGAAACCCGCGCTCGCGCTGCGCTGCCGGAGCCGAAATGCAACCACGTCGCCGCGCGCACATGGAGATCTTCCGGCGGCTCGGGGTGGCGGAAAAGGTGCGCAACGCCGGACTGCCGGCGGATTATCCGCACGACATCAGCTACCGCACGGCGTTTACGGGCGCGGAGCTGACACGGATCAGCATCCCCTGCCGCCGCGACCGCTTCACGATGAAGGATGGGCCGGATTGCAACTGGCCGACTCCGGAGCCGCCGCACCGCATCAACCAGATCTTCCTCGAACCGATCCTGTTCGAACATGCCGCAGCGCAGCCGCGCATCCGCATCATCAGCCGGATGTCGGTCGAAGACGTCCGGATCGAGGATATGACCGCGGGCGTAACGCTGCGCGATCTGGAAACCGGAACGGTGAGGCGCGTGAATTGCCGTTATCTGATCGGCTGCGACGGCGCGCGTTCGGTCGTGCGCAAGGCTGTCGGCGCCGAACTAACCGGCGACGCCGTGGTGCAGCGGTGCAGTCGACCTTCATTCGCGCGCCCAACCTGATCGACCGCCAGAGTTGCGAGCGTGCCTGGGGCACCGGCGTCATCAACCCGCGCCGCGCCGGCATGGTGTATGCGATCGACGGAATCGAACGCGGGCTGGTGCACAATTACATGAAACCCGGCGAGGGCGATTTCAACTCCGTGGATCGCGATGCCTGCATCCGGAGCATTCTGGGCGTGGACGCGGACTTCCGCTACGACATCATTTCCAAAGAGGACTGGTACGGGCGCCGGGCGCCGCTTGATCGCCGACCGGTTTCGCGACCGTAACGCCTTCATCGCCGGCGATGCGGCGCATATCTGGGTGCCCTATGCCGGCTCCGGCATGAACGCCGGGATCGCAGATGCCATGAACCTGTCCTGGCTGCTTGCCGGCCATCTCAATGGCTGGGCGCCAGCTTCAATTCTCGACGCCTATGAGGCGGAGCGCTGGCCGATTACCAACCAGGTCTCGCGCTTCGCGATGTCGCATGCCGAGGCCGAGATTCGCCGCCGCAGCGCGATACCAGATGAAATAGAGGAGACGGGGCCGAGGGTCGAGAAGGCGCGGCGGGAGGTCGGGCGTCTCACCTACGGGATCAACGTGCAGCAATATGCCTGGCGGGTCTCAATTTCGGCAGCTACTACGATCGCTCACCGATCATCGCCTATGACGGCGCCGAACACCCGGCCTACACCATGAACAGCTATACGCCGTCGACGGTGCCGGGCTGCCGTACGCCGCATCTGTGATGCGAGGACGGCCGTTCGCTCTACGATGCGATGGGGCCGGAATTCACGCTGCTGAGGTTTGATGCAGCCATGGAAATTGCCGCGCTCGAGCTGGCTGCTCGCGAGAGGGGAGTCCCGCTGAAGGTTCTCGACATGCGAGGCCCAACCACCGCCGCTTACCATGGCGGCGGGCTGGTATTGTCGCGACCGGACCAGCATGTAGCCTGGCGCGGCGGCAGGCTACCGGCGGATTCGCTCGCGTTGATCGATCGTGTCCGCGGCGCTGCGAGCCAGGGTGGCGAGGCCAGGAGCGGCCACGCGGTCCCTGCGGCCTAGGCCTCGTTCGCGGCGATCAATTCCATCAAGGACACCAGCTGACGCTGGACGGTCTGATCCTTGATCTTGCTGTAGGCGCGCAGCAACCTCAGGCTGAAAGCGCTGTCGAGAAACAGCAGGCTTTCGACTTCCCGCGCCTTGCCGTCGCCGTCGTAGAAGAACGTGACGGGTACATCGAGCGCAGTGGCGATTTGCTGAAGACGAGCGGCGCCGACGCGGTTGACGCCCTTCTCGTATTTTTGAACCTGCTGGAAGCTGACGCCGAGCTTGTCGCCGAGCTCCGCCTGCGAGATCTTTTGTTCGACGCGCCGGAGCCGGATGCGCTTGCCCAGTTCGATGTCGGGTTTGCCGGCACTGCGCTGCTTCATCTTCTTTGCCGCTGATTTGATCATTCTGGTTCTACCGTCCTTCGGTCGGAAAGTCCCCGAACTGATGGGTCAGGGATTCACCCTTATATACCGGTTTGAATTCCCGTGGATGGATGAATTCGTCCTTAAACCACGGGAATCTTGCAGGGTTAAAGGCCTCTATCAGCCAGTCGATCATGTACCGCACCCGGGGAATTCGGCTGCTACCGGGATGATAAGACAGCCAAATGTCGTATGGCTGGCGCAACTCAACCTCCAGAGGTATTATCTTCCCGTCCAGCGCACAGGCGTAGGTCGGAAATACCCCGATTCCGGCGCCGTTGGCGACCGCCCAGTAATTGGCGCTGCTCACATTGGTCCTCATCACCAGCAAATCGCGCTGGGAATAGCCCGGAAACAGGCTAGCGAAAACCTCCTTGGCGGCGGTCTGATCGGCGACCTGCATCACCAGCCGGTGCTTGACCAATTCGGCCGGGGATTTCGGGGAGCCGTAAGTCGCGATGTATTTGGCGCTGGCAAAGAACATCAGATGCATCCGGCCGAGCCGGACGAGTTTGACGTCGAGCGCAGCCGGTCGCGACAGGTGGATCGCAATGTCGGCTTCGTGCCGCGACACGTCGGCGGAGCGCATCGCGCAGTGGAGGTCGACGAGAATATTGGGGAACGCCTGCTGGAATTCGACCAGGCGAGGGGCCAGCCAGAACGTCCCCAGACCTTCGGTGACGGCCACCCGGACTTCGCCAGCGAGCGTATTGGCGACCGAATTGCCGGCGCGCAGCAGGTCGAACGAGGCGGCCTCCATGCGTTCGACGGCCGAAACGACCAGCGAACCTTCGTCGGTCAGACGGGTGCCATGGACGTCGCGTGTGAACAGGGTGGCGCCGATCTGGCGCTCGAAATCGTCGATCCGGCGGCGAACGACGTTAATGGAGAGGTCGAGCCGTTCAGCGGCGGATCTGAAGCTCCCGCAGCGGACGACTTCCAGGAAAATCCTGGCCGCGTCCCAATCCGTGAGACCGCCGAGAGCGAGCTTTTGGTGTTCCTCCTGAGGAACGCCCCTTTCCAGCACCAGACGCATACACAGCCCTTTCGTCGCGCTAAACTTGTCAGAAGAACAGGCAAATCACAACCATGCCGGGTCCGGGGCTGCGGATTTCGACATCTATCCTTACGGTCCAGACCGGTATCCCGGGAACGCAGGGGGGCGGCGGCCCTAAAACCATACCGTCGCTGGACAGGGGAGCCGCGTGCCTTCAGTCGAAAGTCTAGGGATCCACGCAGGCGCGGCGAGCGTTCCGATCGTCGCGCGTGCGGACATGCCGCGGGAAGATCTGGCGAAGCCGCGGTGTCGGCTGCGATTTCCAAGCCTGCGATGTCCAAGCCTGCGATGTCCAAGCCTGCGATTTCCAAGACCGATTGCGCACTGGACAATCGCCGAAAGGTTCTGGATCATTCGCGCGGAACAGGTCTTCCGGTGGCCTTCATCCGCATGATCGACGCGTTCGCAGTTTTCAACCGCGCTGCCCCCTTCGTCCGCCGGGGCGAGGCTTTTGAGTCTTATTGTTTTGAGCCTTATTGTTTTGAGTCATCTCGCAACGAAATGATATTCGAACGGAGTAGCCCATCGTGCTACTCCGAGCGACGGTTCACCCGAATTGGTGCAAGAGTATCTGAAGCCGACGACGGGATTGAACAGAATTTACCTCGCAAGCTCGATCATGGAAAAAACGCTGGTGGTTAATTCAGACGAACGACTGCATGTGATTCTGGCGACGCTCGAGCAGTGCCGGGCGGGCCTGATCGACAGCTCCAGCCGGGAGACCGCCCAGTTGGTGGCGGCGGCGATTCTCGAGCTTCGGATGAAGCTCAACCGGATCACGGACTCGGAGCTGAAGGCTTTGTGCGATGCGATGGTGCCGGACGGCGCGGCGGCGGACAGGCCGCTGGATCCGAAATTACCGCCGCGCCGCCCTCCGCTGCTGAAACTGGTCAAGTAGCGGCGCCCTTTTTGGGTTCCGGGCACCCAATTCCGCCCGTCGCGGCGGCGGCAGCCGTTCGGGATGCCGCGATGCCGCATTGTTGATCGGAAAATCCATCATCGTCGCCGGCGAAGCGCTCCGCGCCACGGCTGCCCTGTTGCGCATTCCCGCCCATCCGGTACATGAGCCGGATCAACCCGCGCTCCCGTGGCGGGCCCGTTCAAGGGTTGCAAGCCGCAAATTGTCAACGATGGCGACGACTGCATGATTCACGATGTTTCGATCCCCGCGGCGCTGATTGCCGGCCTGGTCAGTTTTCTGTCGCCATGCGTGCTGCCGCTGGTGCCGCCGTATTTGATCTACCTCACGGGCGCGACCATCGAGCATCTCGAAAATGAAGAGACGGTGTCGTCCTCGCAGCGCGCGGTGATGATGTCGGCCGTGATGTTCGTGCTCGGATTTTCCACCGTGTTCGTGGCGCTCGGCGCCAGCGCTTCGCTGATCGGCGCCTTGATCCGCGCCTGGTCGGCGGAGCTTTCGATCGTCGCCGGAATCGTCATCATCGCGATGGGCCTGCACTTCCTCGGGCTGACGCGGATCGCCTTCCTGATGCGGGAAGGGCGGTTGCCCATTCCCAAGCCCGTAGGCTTGTGGGGCGCCTATGTGATGGGCCTGGCGTTTGCGTTCGGCTGGACGCCCTGCATCGGCCCGATCCTCGCCGCCATCCTGTCGGTGGCCGCCGCCGAGGCGACGGTGGCAAAGGGCGCCGGGCTGCTCGCGATCTATTCCGCGGGCCTTGGCATCCCCTTTCTGATCGCGGCCTTGATGGTCGAACAGTTCTCGTCGCTGTTCTCGCGAATGAAGCGGCATCTCGTCAATGTCGAGCGGGCGATGGGCGTGCTGATGGTCATTACCGGCATCGGCTTTCTGACCGGCGCGATATCTTCCGTCAGCATCTGGTTGCTGGAGACGTTTCCGAGCCTGCAGAATTTCGGGTAGCACCGACCGACAGGTTCACAGATTGCTCTCGGTGATCGCGGCGTAGACCATGGTGCGCAGCTCGCGACGTAGCGGATACGCGCTCGACGGCAGCACCTGGGTCATGAAAATCGCGATCAGCTCTTCCGCGGGATCGATCCAGAACGACGTGGTGGCGGCCCCTCCCCAGGAATACTCGCCGGCAGTGCCGGGGATCAGCGTCTGCGCCGGGTTCATCGTGACGGAGAAGCCGAGGCCGAAGCCGATGCCGTTGTAGGTCGCCTCCGAGAACAGCGAGCGCGACATCGCCGGCAGGTCGCGCCCGCCGGGCAGGTGATTGGATGTCATCAGCGCCAGCGTCTTCGGGCCGATCAGCCTGACGCCGCCGAGTTCGCCGCCGCCCAGCAGCGCGCGGCAGAAGGTGAGGTAGTCGGCCGCGGTCGAACACAGCCCGCCGCCGCCGGAAACGAAGGATGGCGGCTTCAGGTACGCGCTCGTGGCCGGGTCATCCTGCAGCGTCAAACCGCCTCTTTGTTGCCCGGCGTGGAACGTCATGCCGCCTTTCGGATCGGCCGAGTAGCAGGCCGCGAAACGATGGACCTTGTCGGCGGGCACGAAGAAGTCGGTATCCTTCATGCCGAGCGGATCGAGGATGCGCTCCTTCAGAAACTGCTCGAACGGCTTGCCGCTGATCTTGCCGATCAAATAGCCGATGACGTCGGTGGAGACGGAATAGTTCCAGGCTTCGCCCGGCGAGAATTCCAGCGGCATCCCGGCAAGGCCGTCGATCATGGATTGCAGCGTGCCGGACGTGACGACCTCGCCGATCTTGTTTTCGCGATAGGCGGCGTCGACGTTGGAGCGCTGCTGGAAGCCGTAGGTCAGGCCGGAAGTGTGCCGCAGCAGATCGACGATCAGCATCGGCCGCGACGGCGGCCTGGTCAGGAACGCCGGCGCGGTGCCGGCCTGGAAGACGCCGAGGTCTTTCCATTCCGGGATATATTTGTGGACGGGCTCGTCGAGCGCGACGCGGCCTTCCTCGAACAGCATCATGAAGGCCACGCTCGTGATCGGCTTGGTCATCGAATAGATGCGGAAGATGGTGTCGTCCTTGACAGGCGCCTTGCGCTCGAGGTCGGCAAAGCCCTGCACCGCGCTGTGGACGACCTTGCCGCGGCGATAGACCATGACCTGCGTTCCCGGAAAGCGGCCGGCGTCGATGTAGCGTTGCTTCAGATGCGCCTCGAGCCGGTCGAAGGCTTGCTTGGACATGCCGGCGGATTCGGGCGAGGCGGGGGGCGGGGCTAACATCGGCTGGTCTCCGGGCTTTCTGGGCCAGCCTTGATAGCTGAAAAGTGTGCCGGATTCCAATCGCCGCGTGCTTACGCTTGCCCGGCCGCCGGTGTAGTCTTGCGCCGCAAATGGCGTAACCCCTCAGGATCCTGGCATGCCCCAATTCAGCGACACCGAACTGACCGCCGCCGTTATCAAGAGCTTCGAGGAGACGCCCGACCCGCGTGTCAAATTCCTGATGGAAGAACTGGTGAAGTCGCTGCACGGCTTCGTCCGCAAGACCGGCCTCACCTTCGACGAGTGGGCTTATGCGATCGATTTCCTGACCCGCGTCGGCCAGAAGTGCTCTCCCAGCCGGCAGGAGTTCATCTTGCTGTCGGACGTGCTCGGCGTTTCGATGCTGGTCGATGCCGTCAACCACGGCGAGCGCGAAGGCGCGACCGAGACCACCGTGCTCGGCCCGTTTTATGTCGGCGAGCACAAGCCGATGCCGCACGGCACGGATATCTCCGCCAGCCTTGCCGGCGAGCGGATGTTCGTGCAGAGCCGCGTCACCGACCTCAAGGGCAAGCCCTTGGCGGGGGTCGCCGTGGACGTCTGGCACGCCGACGATGACGGCTATTACGATTCGCAAAGGCCGGATTACGAGACGCAGGGGCCGTCATCGCGGGCGCGGTTCATCACCGACGCCGAGGGCCGGTTCTTCTTCCGCACCATCCTGCCCTGCAGCTATCCGATCCCGACCGACGGCCCCGTCGGGGAAATGATCCTGCAGGTCCGGCGCCATGCGTATCGGCCGGCGCATATCCATTTTCTGGTCGATGCGCCGGGCTTTGAGCCGCTGATCACCCACGTCTTCATCGAGGGCGACAAATATCTGGATTCCGACGTGGTGTTCGGCGTGAAGAACGACCTGGTTTCCAGGGTCGAGAAACGCACCGACGGGGTGATGCCCGACGGCAAGCCCGCCGATGCACCCTGGCATTTGATGACGTACGAATTCCGGATGAAGCCGGGCCAGGGCGTTGCGCCGAAGCCGATGATGGCGGCGACCGAGGACGCCTGAAACCGGCGGCGGAACCCTCTGCTCAATTCTTGTGCGGCGCACAATAATTGAGCGAATTGCAATTCAAGAAATAAGCGAATCGCAAATTTTGCGTGCGGTTCAACCCCTGCAAAAAATTTAGACGATCGACGTAATACATTGAAGTAAATGTAGATTTTGCGCTGCGGCGGCTTGGCACGAAGCTTGAATAGGCTGTGCTGACGCCATCGATGCCGTCCCTCGAGATCACCCCATCAGAATTTTGATGCTGCCGAACTTGGGCCTCCCAGGGGCGTGCCGCTGTGTCCGTTCAGAAAGGAAATCGCCCATGAGCCAGAAAGACCCGACCTGGATTTCGGATTGGAACCCGGAGGATGAGAAGTTTTGGAATGCCAAGGGCAAAGTCATCGCCCGCCGCAATCTCATCTGGTCGATCGTTGCGGAGCATATCGGATTTTCGGTCTGGCTGATCTGGAGCATCGTCGCCACCAAGTTGCCGCAGGCCGGCTTCCACTACACGACCGACCAGCTGTTTCAGCTCGTGGCTGTACCCGGACTGATCGGCTCCCTGATGCGATTCCCGTACACCTTTGCGGTCACGATGTTCGGCGGCCGCAACTGGACGATCTTCAGCGCGTCGGTGCTGTTCATCCCGACACTCGCGCTCGCGTATTTCGTAAGCGAGCCCGCGACGCCGTTCTGGCTGATGCTGCTGGTGGCTTCCACCGCGGGCCTCGGAGGCGGCAACTTCGCCTCCAGCATGGCCAACATCTCCTTCTTCTATCCCGACCGCATGAAGGGCTGGGCGCTCGGCCTCAACGCGGCCGGCGGCAACATCGGCGTCTCGAGCGTGCAATTGCTGACGCCCATCCTGATGGGGATCGGCCTTTTCAATCTCTATCAGGCGACGCCGGTCGCGGGCGTCTATCTTCAGAACGCCGGACTGATGTGGGTGCTGCCGATCGCCGTCGCGGTGTTCGGCGCGATCTTCTTCATGAACAACCTGACCTCGGCCAAGTCCACGTTCAAGGACCAGCTCGCGATCGTCGGCCGCAAGCACACCTGGATCATGGCCTTCATCTACATCGGGACGTTCGGCTCCTTCATCGGATACTCCGCCGCGTTTCCGCTGTTGATCAAGACGCAGTTCCCGGCGGTCACGATTGCGATCGCGTTCCTCGGACCGCTGGTTGGTTCGCTGTCGCGTCCGCTCGGCGGCTTGCTTGCCGACAAAGTCGGCGGCGCGATCGTGACGTTCTGGAATTTCATCGCGATGGGAGCCGCAACGATCGGCGTCCTGTACTTCGTGGGGATCAAGGACTTCACCGGCTTCCTGGCGATGTTCCTCATCCTCTTCGTCACGACCGGCATCGGCAACGGTTCGACTTACCGGATGATTCCCTCGATCTTCCGCGAAGAGAATCTTCACAAGGCAAAGGGCAAGGGCGAAGCCGGCCGGGCGCTCGCCATGAAGGTCGCCGGCATCGAGAGCGGCGCCGCGCTCGGGTTCATCGGCGCGATCGGCGCCTGCGGCGGCTATCTGATCCCGAGCGGATTCGGCAAGTCGATCGCCATCACCGGCGGTCCGCAGCTGGCGCTGGAAATCTACCTGGCGTTCTACGCGGTCTGCCTGGCGCTCACCTGGTGGCACTACCTGCGAAGGAGTCCTGCGGCGTCGGGCGCGACGAGCCTCGCCGAAGCGCGCGTGTGACCTTGAATATCGACCCACCTCGCTCCGCTCGCGGCGCGAGGTGGGAACCAAACAGAAGAAGGAGCGAGAAATGACACCCGATCAAGTCGAACTCGTGCAACAGAGTTTCGCCAGGGTGGCGCCGATTTCGGAAACCGCCGCCGTGCTGTTCTACGACCGGCTGTTCGAGATGGCGCCGTCGGTCAGGGCGATGTTCCCGGCCGACATGACCGAGCAGCGCAGGAAACTGATGGCGACGCTGGCCGTCGTGGTCAACGGTCTCGGCAATCTCGAATCCGTGCTGCCGGCCGCAAGCGCGCTTGCCGCCCGCCACGTCAGCTATGGCGCGAAAGCCGAGCACTATCCGGTTGTCGGCGCCGCGCTGCTGTGGACGCTGGAAAAGGGACTTGGCGACGCCTGGACGCCCGACGTCGCAGCCGCATGGACGGCCGCCTACGGCACCTTGTCCGGGTTCATGATTTCCGAGGCCTATGGCCGTCGTCCGCAGGCCGCCGAGTAAGGATACGCCGTGAGCGAACCGCTTGTTATCGTCGGCAATGGAATGGCCGCCGCGCGTCTGGTCGATGAACTGGCGAAAACGTCGCTCGGACGTTACGCCATCGCCGTGATCGGCGAGGAGCCGCGGCTCGCCTATAATCGCGTGCTGCTGTCGTCGGTGCTTGCGGGCGAGACCGCGTCCCATGACATCGAGCTCAGGCCGCCCAAATGGTGGCGCGATCGCGGCGTCACCGTGAAGTACGGCTGCGTCGCCACCGAGATCGACGTCGGACGCCGCGAGCTCAAGATCGCCAGCGAAGAGAGCGTCAGCTTCTCCAAGCTTGTGCTTGCCACCGGATCCGTGCCGCTGCGGCTCAACGTCCCCGGCGCCGATCTTGCCGGCGTGCACACCTTCCGCGACAGCCGCGACGTCGATCTGCTGCTGACGCTGGCGGCGCAGAAGAAGCGCGTCGTGGTGGTCGGCGGCGGATTGCTCGGCCTGGAAGCGGCTTACGGCCTCGCCAAGGCCGGCGCGCCGGTAACCCTCATTCATCTGATGGACCGCCTGATGGAGCGCCAGCTCGATGCGCCGGCGGCGGAACTGTTGAAGACCCTGGTCGAGCGCAAGGGCGTCAAGGTTCTGCTCAATGCCAATACGGCGCGGCTTCACGGCGAGGCGCGCGTCGAGGGCGTCGAACTGGCGGATGGACGGCGGATCGATGCCGACGCGGTGATCTTCGCCGCCGGCATCCGGCCCAATGTTGCGCTGGCGAAGGACGCCGGCATCCCCGTCAATCGCGGCATCGTCGTCGACGATTGTCTGCAGACCGGCGCCCCCGACATTTTCGCGCTCGGCGAATGCGCCGAGCATCGCGGCATCTGCTACGGGCTGGTCGAGCCGGCCTACGAGCAGGCGCGCGTCCTGGCGCGGCATCTGGCGGGCGGAGCGGCGGGTTATGGCGGCAGCGTGGTTGCGACCAATCTGAAAGTGTCGGGCGTCAGCGTGTTTTCCGCGGGCGACTTCATGGGCGCGGACGGCTCGGAGGCCATCGTGCTGAGCGATGCCAGGGGCGGCGCCTACAAGAAGCTGGTGATATCCGCCGGCCGTCTCGCCGGCGCGGTGCTGGTGGGCGACGTCACCGACGCGCTCTGGTACCTCGACCTGATCCGTAGCCGCGAGCCGATCGCAGCGATACGCAGCGACATGATGTTCGGCCGCTCGCTCGCGCTGCCGTCGAAGGCGGCATAGGCAGATGATGCGATGGTTGCAATGACGTCGGTCGACCCTGCGCTTCGCGCCACGCGCACCACCTGTCCCTATTGCGGCGTCGGCTGCGGCGTGCTGGCGACGCCCGACGGCGGCGGCGGCGCGGCGATATCGGGAGATCCCGAACATCCCGCCAATTTCGGGCGGCTGTGTTCGAAAGGCTCGGCGCTCGGTGAAACGCTCGGTCTTGCGGACCGGCTGCTCTATCCGATGATCCGCTGCAGCAAGGGCACCATGGAGCGGGTGGCCTGGGACGACGCGCTCGACCATGTCGCGCATCGGTTTGCGCATATCGTCAAGCGGGACGGTCCCGGCGCCGTGGCGTTCTATCTCTCGGGACAGCTCCTGACCGAGGACTATTACGTCGCCAACAAGCTGATGAAGGGGTTCATCGGCAGCGCCAATGTCGATACCAATTCGCGGCTCTGCATGTCGTCGTCGGTCGCCGGTCACCGCCGCGCGTTCGGCGCCGACACCGTGCCCGGCTGCTACGAGGATCTCGATCAGGCCGACCTGCTGGTGCTGGTCGGCTCCAACGCGGCGTGGTGCCATCCGGTTCTGTTCCAGCGGATGCTCGCCAACAAGCAGGCGCGCGGCGCGCGTATCGTGGTGATCGATCCGCGCCGGACCGATACCGCGGAAGACGCCGACCTGTTCTTGGGATTGAAGCCGGGCACCGATACCGCGCTGTTCAGCGGGCTACTGGTGCATCTGGCCGACGCCGGCGCGCTCGATCACGACTATATCGATTCCCACACCAGCGGTTTCGAGGATGCACTGGCGCGGGCGCGCAGCATCGCCGGCAGCGTCGGCGCGACCGCGCTGGCGACGGGGCTTCCGGAACAGGATGTCGCGGACTTCTTCCGGTTGTTTGCCGGCACGCCGCGCGTGGTCACGCTTTATTCGCAGGGCGTCAACCAGTCGGCGCAGGGCACCGACAAGGTCAACGCCATCCTCAATTGCCACCTCGCCACGGGACGGATCGGCAAACCGGGTGCGTCGCCGTTTTCGCTGACCGGTCAGCCCAACGCGATGGGCGGACGCGAGGTCGGCGGGCTGGCCAACCAGCTTGCCGCGCATATGGCTTTCACGCCGCCGGATATCGACCGGGTGCGGCGGTTCTGGAAGGCGCCGCGGATCGCGACCCATGAGGGGCTGAAGGCGGTCCAGATGTTCGAGGCGATCGGGCGCGGCGAGATCAAGGCGTTGTGGGTGATGGGCACCAATCCCGCGGTGTCGCTGCCGGACGCCGATGCCGCGCGCGCCGCGCTGAAGAAACTGGAGCTGTTCGTGGTGTCGGAGAACGTGCGTTCCAACGACACCGTCAAGTCGGGCGCGCATGTGCTGTTGCCGGCGCAGGCCTGGGGCGAGAAATCCGGAACGGTGACCAATTCGGAGCGGCGCATTTCGCGGCAGCGCGGCTTCCTCGGCTCGCCGGGAGAGGCGAAGCCGGATTGGTGGATCGTCAGCGAGGTCGCAAAGCGGCTCGGCTTCGGCGCGGCGTTCGATTTCGGCTCGGTGGCGGACATTTTCCGCGAACATGCCGGGCTGTCGGCGTTCGAGAACGATGGCAGCCGCGATTTCGATATCGGCGCGTTGAAGAGCGTGTCGGACGAGGCGTTCGACGCGATGGCGCCGTCGCAGTGGCCGATGCGATGGGACGACATCGAGCCGCAGCAGCGGTTCTTCGCTGGCGGCGGGTTTTTCACCAACGACCGCAAGGCCCGTTTCGTCGCGCCGGAAATTCCGGCGCTGCAGACCGAGACCAGCGCCGGCCGGCCGTTGCGGCTGAACACCGGCCGCATCCGCGACCAGTGGCACACCATGACCCGCAGCGGCATGAGCCCGCGGCTGGGGCAGCATCTGCCGGAGCCGTTCGTCGAGGTGCATCCCGACGATGCGGTCAGGTATGGCGTCGCCGATGGCGGCTTCGCCCGCGTCACCACCGACTACGGGCAATGCACGCTCAGGGTGGCCGTGAATGCGCGGCAGCAGCGCGGGATGCTGTTTGCGCCGATCCACTGGAGCGAAGAGAACGCATCCGCCGGGCGCATCGGCGCGCTGGTGGCACCGTTCACGGATCCGTATTCCGGCCAGCCCGAGAGCAAGGCGACGCCGGCGTCGATTGCGCCCTATGAATACGTTTTTCGCGGCTTTGCCTTGTCCCGGGTGCGGCTGGAATTACCCGATCACCTGTGGTGGACGCGGGTCAGTGTCGCCGGCGGCAACGGCTATCTGTTTGCCGACAACGCCGATCTGGCCCGATGGCAATCGTGGATGCGGTCGGCCGCCGGCAGCGATCTCGCCGAATACAGGGATTTCGGCGGCGGCGTCTATCGCGCGGCGTCGTTTGCCGATGGCCGAATCGAGACCTGCCTGTTCGTCGGTCCGGCGCGGGATGCCGGCGACTGGAACGTGGTGAAGAGCCTGTTCGCCGCCGAAACCCTCGGCGACGACCAGCGAAGGATGCTGCTGTCGGGCAAATCCGCCGACGGGCTCGCCAGCAGCGGCCCGATCGTCTGCGCCTGCTTCGGCGTCGGCCGCAACGCGATTTGCGACGCCGTCGCGGCCGGCGCTGCAACCGCCGCCGACATCGGCGCGCAACTGAAGGCGGGCACCAATTGCGGCTCCTGCATTCCGGAGTTGAAGCGGCTGATCGCGCAGGCGGGTTCCTCCGATCCGGACCGACCGACAATTGGTGGCGGCCAACTGATCCCTTCGGGAAGGCGCGCAGGCGCGGCTCTCAGGATGAGGTCAATCGACGACGCCGGCGATGTCATCTATGGTGCGCCCGATCTGACAAGACGGGTGAAACCTCGCGATGATGTATCTGGAAACGCCGCCGCGGCGCATTGAAACCAGGATCTTTTCGGCGATGCCCGATGGGTTCCGGCGCAAGGGCGTGCGCACCGACTGGGCCGACGCCAACCGGCCGGGCCAGCCGACCGATTGCTTTATTGAAGGCCCGTCATTCGACGCCGACGGCAATCTCTACATCGTCGACATCCCGTTCGGGCGCATCTTCACGATCGCGCCGGACGGTACATGGTCGCTGGTGATCGAATATGACGGCTGGCCCAACGGCCTGAAGATCAATGCCGACGGACGGATTTTCGTCGCCGATTACAGGCACGGCATCATGGAGCTCGACGTCAAGGCGAGGCGGATGCTGCCGGTGCTGACCGCGCGCAATTCGGAATCCTTCAAGGGCTGCAACGACCTGCATTTGGCTTCGAATGGCGACATCTATTTCACCGACCAGGGACAGACCGGGCTGCACGATCCCACCGGGCGCGTCTACCGGCTGTCGCCCGACGGCCGGCTCGCCTGCCTGATCGATACCGGCATCAGCCCCAACGGGCTGGTGCTCGATCCCGCCGAGAAAGTGCTGTTCGTCGCCATGACCCGCGACAACGCGGTGTGGCGCCTGCCGTTGATGAAGGACGGCAATGTATCGAAGGTGGGCCGCTTCTGCTCGACCTTCGGCGCCAGCGGTCCCGACGGCATGACGATGGACAAAGCGGGCCGGCTGTTCGTGGCGCACGCTTCGCTCGGGCATGTCTTCGTGTTTGCGCCGAACGGCGAACTGATCGCGCGGATCAAATCCTGCGCGGGACCGAGCTGCACCAATGTCGCCATCGGTGGTGCGAACCGCGACCGCCTCTATATAACGGAGTCGGTGACCGGCACCGTGCTGGTCGCCGATATCGGTGAGTTGAAATGATATCGCGGCAATTCGGCTCAGGCGGTGCGCAGGTGTCCGCGATCGGGCAGGGGACCTGGTACATCGATCGCGGCGATCGCAGCAGTGCGGTCGCCGCGCTGCGCCGGGGCATCGATCTCGGCATGACCCATATCGACACCGCCGAGATGTATGGCGACGCCGAGCTCGTGATCGCGGACGCCATCGCCGGGCGGCGCGACGATATCTTCCTGGTCTCGAAAGTGCTGCCGGGCAACGCCTCGCGGCGCGGCACCATCGCGGCGTGCGAGCGCTCGCTCACGCGGCTGAAGACCGACCGGCTCGATTGCTATCTGCTGCATTGGCGCGGCGCCTACCCGCTTGCCGAGACTGTCGCCGCGTTCGAGCACCTGGTCGGCGCCGGGAAGATCCGCGCATGGGGCGTCAGCAATTTCGATGTCGACGATCTCGATGAACTGCTCGACGTGGCCGGGGAGGGCAGGATCGCCTGCAACCAGGTGCTCTATCATCTGAGGGAGCGCGCGATCGAGCACGCGGTGATTCCGTGGTGCAAACAGCACGGCACGGCGGTGGTGGCCTATTCGCCGTTCGGCCACGATGATTTCCCGGCCCCGCAGAGCAAGGCGGGCGCGGTGCTGCAGGCGATCGCCGAGGCGCACGGCGCCTCGCCGCGCCAGGTCGCGCTGGCTTTCCTGACGCGCGATCCGCAAACGTTTGCGATTCCAAAAGCCTCGCGCGAGGAACATGCCGCCGACAACGCCGCGGCCGGCGACCTCGTGCTCGGCCGTGACGAGATCGCCGCGCTCGACAAGGCCTTTCCGCGCGGACCGAAGCCGCGCGGCCTGCCGATGCTGTAGCGCACACGGTTTCTAACAGAGTGTTTCAGCGGCGACGGCGAGTTGCCGCGCCCACTGCGGCGCCCCGCCGCGCACAATCGCGCATATCGGCTGCCTGTTTTCGGACCTTGTCTGCCACGACCGATTGTCGTTTTTTGGCCGCTCGCCCAATTCGATGATTTCCGCGCCGAGTTTTGCCGTGACCCCGCCACCCGCCGCAGCCGTCAGGCTGGACAGTGCCGCATTGCCCCTGCCTGAGAAGAAATCAGCGAAACGCACCGCGCCCGCGCGCGCCGACCGGCCGTTCCGCGGCATCGCGCTGATCCTCGCGTCGACGGTGTTTCTCGGCACTTCGGACGTGACCGCGAAATACCTGTCGGCAACGCTGCCCTCGATCGAGATCGCCTGGATCAGGTTTCTGGTGTTCGCGCTGATCATGTCGCCGGCGATGCTGCCGGGTTCGCCGCTGTTTGCCCTGCACTCGCAGCGGCCCGGTTTTCAGCTGATGCGCGGCATCGCGCTCTTGGCCTCCTCGCTGTTCTTCATCTCCGGCTTGAGATTTCTCCCGATCGCGGAAGCCTCCGCCACCGGTTTCGTCTCGCCGCTGTTCGTCACCGCGCTGTCGATCGTATTCCTCGGCGAGCGCGTCGGTGCGCGGCGCTGGATCGCGACCGCGGTCGGGCTGGTCGGCGTGCTGATCATCCTGCGGCCCGGCACCGGCGCGTTTCATCCGGCCGCGTTCTTTCCGATCGTCTCGGCGCTGGCCTGGGCCTGCACCCTGATCATGACGCGGATGATGAGCGGCAGGGAACACGCGCTGACCACCATGACCTATTCGTCGATCGCGGGCGTTGTCGTGCTGTGCGCGCTGGTGCCGTTCGTCTGGGTCACGCCGAGCTGGCACGATATCCTGTTCGGGATTTTGATCGGCGTCGCCTCGACCGCGGGGCAGTGGATCGTCGTGCTCGCGTTTCGTTACGCCGATGCCTCCGTGCTCGCGCCGTTTTCCTACACACAATTGTTGTGGGTCTCCATCCTCGGTTTTGTCATTTTCGACGAAGTGCCGGACATCTGGACCGTGACCGGCGCCGTCTTCATCGTCGGCAGCGGCCTCTATACCGCGCACCGCGAGCGTGTCAGGCGCTCGCAGCTGCTGGCGCTGGGCGGCGAATTGTCTCCCAACGCCTGAGCGGTTCCCTCGAATTGGCGCCAAAAGCGTTGCGCAAGCGCAACACAGGCGGCCGAAAAGCGCATTTTTCATGCCGAATCGAAGAAATCCGGATCGACCGTAGAATTACGGGGTTCCTTCGCATGCTAAGCCTGCTGCCGGATGGCGCCGCAGAGCGCCGGGGTAATGGGGTTGGCGTTGCGCTTGCAATCACCATCGCGGGGATACGATCGGCTGCGCTGCAGGCATGGGGCCCTTTGGGGCGGCGCCGTTCTTATCGTCGCTGTCCTGGCGCTGCTGGGCCCGGCGCACGCGCAGAGTTTTACCTGGGGCGGCCCCGGCAGCACGACCAATACCGGCGACTACAACCTCGGCACCGAATGGGGAAATCCGCCCGCGGGCGCGCCGCCGGTCGCCGCCGGCCAATCGGCGATGTTCGATACGACGGGACCGGCCACCGTCAATGTGAGCACCGGGCCCATTGCGCCGGATTCCTGGACTTTCAACGCGACCGCGCAATCCTACGCGATCACCGGTGCGGCGGTTGATTTCAGCCTGGCGGGAGCGACCGGTGGCGTCATCGACAGCGCCAATTCGGGCCAGACGATCTCGATCGCAAATAACATCGGTGAAACGGTCGCCGGCGTCCAGGTGCAGCAACTTGGCAACGGCACGCTGACCCTGTCCGGCATCAATACCTATACCGGCGGTACCACCATCGGCGCTGGCGGAACCGTGCAGGTGACCAACAACAGTTCGGTCGGTACCGGCGCGGTGACGCTCGATAACGGGCAATTCCAGGCAGACGGTTTGAGCGACCTGACGTTCGCCAACAATTTCAGGATCAACACCACGCCTCCCGGCGGCGCCATCGACGCCAACGGCGTCACCCTGACCATCGCCGGCAACATCGCCGACGGCAACGGTCCGGGCGCGCTGACGGTGCTGGATTCCTCGTTCGGACTGGGCCGCGTCATCTTCACCGGCGCCAATACCTATACCGGCGGCACCACGATCTGCTTTTGCGGAACGCTGCAACTCGGCGATGCCACCCATACCGGCAGCATGGTTGGCGACATCACCAACGAGGGCCAATTCAACATCGTCAATGCCAACACCTCCGGCATCACCTCGATCACCACCGATGGCGGCTTCACGACGTTCTCCGGCAACAACACCGCGGGCACGGCGACGCTGGTCAACAAGAATGTCGGCGCGCTTGCATTTTTGGACGCGAGCAGCGCCGGCAGCGCCAACATCACCAACCGCACCGGCGGCGTCACGTTGTTCGGTTTCCCGGGCGGCACCGATACCAGTACGGCGGCCAACGCGACCATCGACAACAACGACGGCGGAACCATCTTCAACGCGCTGACCAATGCGGGTACCGCCCATATCACCAACCACAATTTCGGCGGGACCGAATTCGGCGATTCCGCATCGGCCGCGTCCGCGACCATCGTCAACAACAGCAACGGGTTTACATCCTTTGGCCAGGCCTTTGGCACGGATACGGCAACGGCCGGCAACGCAACGATCACCAACAATTTCCACGGCGAAACCGATTTCAATGCGTTTGCCACCGCCGACCATGCGATCATCGTCACCAACGATGGCGGCGCGACGTTCTTCTACGACAACTCGACCGGCGACAAGGCGCAGTTCATCACCAACGGCACCGGCTTTGTCGATTTCTCCGGCAGCCTCGGTCCGAACGGCGACGGGCGGATCCCCGCGGGCTCGATTGCGGGCTCGGGCTTTTACTATATCGGTGCCGGCAACACGCTGGTCGTCGGCGGCAACGATCTGTCGACGACGGTGAGCGGCGTGATTGCCGATACCAATCCGTGCGGCTGCTTCCCGGGGACGGGCACACTGGAAAAGGTCGGCACCGGCACCCTGACCCTGTCGGGTACCAACACCTACACCGGCACGACCACGGTCAACGGCGGCGTGCTCGACGTCGAAGGCTCGATCGCTTCATCCGTTCTCACCATTGTGAACGCCAACGCCTCGCTGACCGGCGCGGGCACCGTCGGCCATACCACGATCGCCAGTGGCGGCATCTTCCTGCCGGGAAACGGCACGCCCGGCACGTTCACGACGGTCGCCGGCAATCTCGCGTTCCAGTCCGGCGCGCTGTATCTGGTGCAACTCAATTCCGTCACGTCGACCTATGCCAGCGTGACCGGCACCGCCGCATTGGCCGGAACGGTCGGGGCGTCGTTCGCGCCGGGCAGCACCGTGCAGAAGCAATACACCATCCTGAGCGCGGCCGGCGGCCACAGCGGCGGCTTTGCCGGGGCTGGTGTCATCGGCGGTCCAGCCGCGCTCGTCGCCACGCTGAGCTACGACCTGACGCACGCCTTCCTCAATTTCGCGCTCGACTTCGGCTCGACACCCGGCACCAACGTCAACCAGCAGAACGTCGGCAACACGCTGAGCAATTTCTTCGACGCCAATGGCGGCATTCCCCTGGCGTTCGCCGCGTTGTCGGGCGCCGGGCTCGCGCAGGTCTCCGGCGAGACCGCCACCGGCACGCAGCAGGCCACCTTCGATGCGATGAACCTGTTTCTGGGGCTGCTGACCGATCCGTTCATCGGCGGACGTGACGGTTCCGGCACGCCCGGCGGCGGCGCGACGCCGTTCGCCGAGGAGAGCGGCGCCAGCGCCTATGCGGCGAAGCGGCGGAACAGTGCGAGCGATGCCTTTGCCAGAATCCCCACCAAGGCGGAGGCGGCGCGCAACGATCTCTTCGATCCGCGCTGGAGCGTGTGGGGGTCGGCCTTTGGCGGCAGCAGCACGACCGACGGCAACGCCGCCGTCGGCTCCAACTCCGCCACCGCGCGCGTGTTCGGCTTCGCCGCCGGTGCCGACTACCGGATTTCGCCGGCGACGCTTTTGGGATTTGCGCTGGCGGGCGGCGGCACCAATTTCAGCGTCAACGGGTTCGGGTCCGGCCGCTCGGACCTGTTCCAGGCCGGCGCGTTCCTGCGTCACACGATCGGCGCGGCCTATGTGTCCGCCGCGCTGGCCTATGGCTGGCAGGATGTGACGACCGACCGCACGGTCACCGTAGCCGGTGTCGACCGCCTGCACGCGGAGTTCAACGCCAACGCCTTTTCGGGGCGCGCCGAAGGCGGCTATCGCTTCGCAACGCCGTGGCTCGGCGTCACACCCTATGCCGCCGGACAGTTCACCACTTACAGCCTGCCGGCCTACGCCGAGCAGGTGCTGTCGGGCGCCGGCGCCTTCGCGCTGAACTACGCCGCCAAGGACGTCACGGCGTCGCGGACCGAACTCGGTATTCGCACCGACCGGTCATTCGCGATGCAAAATGCGATCCTCACGCTGCGCGGCCGCGCCGCCTGGGCGCACGACTTCAACACCGACCGCAATATTACCGCGGTGTTCCAGACGCTGCCGGGTGCGGCCTTCGTCGTCAACGGCGCGGCGCAGGCGCACGATTCGGCGCTGACCACGGCTTCGGCCGAAGTGAAGTGGCTGAACGGCTGGTCGGCCGCCGCCACCTTCGAAGGCGAGTTCTCCGACGTCACCCGCTCCTATGCCGGCAAGGGCATCGTGCGTTACACGTGGTAAATCTCCGTGGTATGAGTGGGAAAATCACCTGCCCCGGGGAGGACGTCGTTTGCGCGCTGCCATTTTCAGGAACGGTGAGATCGTCGTCGATACCTTGCCCGAACCCAGGCCCGCCGCGGGACAGGTGCTGGTCAGGACGCTGGCCTGCGGCATTTGCGGCTCCGACCTGCACGCGCGCAAGCACGCCCATCGCATGGTCGAACTGGCGCGGCATTTTCCCGGCCGCAAGCCGATGGACCTCGCCCGCGACGTCGTGTTCGGCCACGAATTCTGCTGCGAGATCCTCGATTATGGCACCGAGCACCCAGCGCAGGCTGAAGACCGGCACCCGCGTCTGTTCGCTGCCGGCGCTGCTGACGCCGGAGGGGCCAAAGGGCATCGGCTATTCCAACGACAATGTCGGCGGCTATGCCGAGCGCATGCTGCTCAGCGAGGCGCTGCTGCTGGAAGTGCCGAACGGGCTCGCGGCGGAGCATGCGGCATTGACCGAGCCGCTGGCGGTCGGCGTGCACGCGGTCGCAAAAGCCAATGTGCGCGGCGACGAGGTGCCGCTGGTGGTCGGCTGCGGTCCGGTCGGGCTCGCGGTGATCGCGGCGCTGAAGCTGAAGGGGCTGCACCCGATCATAGCTGCCGATTATTCGCCGGCGCGCCGCGCGCTTGCGCAAAAGCTCGGCGCCGATATCGTGATCGACCCTGCACGCGCGCAACCCTATGCGGCCTGGGCCGAGCACGCCGCGATGTCGCCGGAACAGAAGGCCGCGCGGCCGCCGCTGCAGGCGTGGCTGCCGGCGCTGAAGCCAGCGCTGATCTTCGAATGCGTCGGCATCCCCGGGCTGATCCAGCAGGTATTCGAAGGCGCCCCGCGCGACGCCCGCATCGTGGTGGTCGGGGTCTGCATGGAAACCGACCGCGTCGAGCCGATGCTCGGCATCATGAAGGAACTCAACGTCCAGTATGTGCTGGGCTATACGCCGGACGAGTTCGCCCATTCCCTGCGCCTGATCGCGGAAGGGCAGGTCGATGCCGCCTCGCTGGTGACCGCCACGGTCGGCATCGACGGCGTCGCCGCCGCGTTTGCCGATCTCGCCAATCCGGAAGCCCACACCAAGATCATCGTCGAGCCGTGGCGGTAGATGTCGACAAGCGATTCCGATCGTCCGCCGGTGCTCGCGCATCAGCGCTTTGTTGCGGACAGGGAATCCTTTGCGGGCTTGAATCTCGCGCAGCGCTTTCAGCGCATCCATGACACCAACCTGTGGGGTGCGCCGGAGTCGACTTCCGGGCTCGGTTCGGAGCTGGACGCGACCGCGGTGCTGCGCGCCGAATTGCCTCAGCTTTTGAAGAAGCTCGGCGTGACCTCGCTGCTCGACGCGCCCTGCGGCGATGCCGGCTGGATCAATCGCGCCGATCTGGGCGTGCGCTATGTCGGCATCGACATCGTGCCTTCACTGGTCGAAAGCCTGCAGGCCCACGCCGCGACGGCGGGATCAATGGCGAATTTCGTCTCGCCGATCTCACGCGCGACCCGCTGCCCCGCTGCGACGCCATCCTGTGCCGCGACGCCCTGGTGCACCTGTCGTTTACCAACATCGAACGCGCGGTGGCGAATTTCCGCCGCTCCGGCGCGACGTGGCTGATCGCGACGACGTTTCCGGAGTGGCGGACCAACGCCGAATGCGAGGACGGCGACTGGCGCGCGCTGAATTTCGAACGCGCGCCTTTTGGCTGGGGGCCGCCGGTCGAACTCGTGAACGAAAATTGTCAGGAGGCCGGCGGCGGCTGGCGCGACAAGAGCCTCGGGGTGTGGCGGCTCGCGGAGATTGGTTGATCGTCATTGCCTGCGACAAATGCGAGGCGTTTGCGCAAGGGAGCGTAGCGACGAAGCAATCCATTCTTTCCATTTCTGGGGGCGATGGATTGCTTCGCTTCGCTCGCGATGACGGTGGTCCTCATACCGGCAGCGCGATCGAATACTTCACCTGGCTCAGCGCAAAGCTCGAACTCGATCGAGGCGATGCCGTCGAGGCGCGTGAGCTTGTTTTTCAGGAACGCTTCGTAGGACGACAGGTCGGCGGCGACCACGCGCAGGAGATAATCGCGGTTGCCGGTCATCAGGTAGCACTCCAGCACCTCGTCCCATTTCGAGATCGCCTTCGCAAAGCGGTTGAGGTCTTCCTCCTTCTGCCGCGCCAGTTTTATGGAGATGAAGACGCTGACATGCAGGCCGAGCGATTTCTGGTCGACGGTGGCGATATAACGGGTGATGACGCCGCGTTCCTCCATCAGTTTGACGCGGCGATGGCACGGCGACACCGACAGGCCGACCTTGTCGGCGAGTTCCTGCATGGTGGTGCGGCCGTCGGTCTGCAGGATGCTGAGGATTTTGCGGTCGATGGTATCAAGGGCGTGCATTGGGATGAACTCGGTTTTGAGAGGGTATTATTGGTAATTTATCCCAGGAATTGCGGGTATGTCGCGACAATTTGAGATTTTTGCCGAAGCCGGAAGCGTTAACATGC
This sequence comes from uncultured Alphaproteobacteria bacterium, assembly GCA_963721275.1. Lineage (GTDB taxonomy): Bacteria > Pseudomonadota > Alphaproteobacteria > Rhizobiales > Xanthobacteraceae > Bradyrhizobium. Next base: position 71,207 of record CAVRIQ010000010.1, read on the forward strand.
GGGCCTGTTCACCCTGCCCCCGGGGAGGTGCCGCCATGCCGATCGAGCCCGCACGCCTTGAAATGCTGTCCGCGCTGGCGCGCAAGGTCCTGTGGCTGTCGTCCTGGACCATCCATCACGCCAACCACATCCGCCCCAATACCGACGGCCTGAAGGTCGGCGGCCACCAGGCCTCCTCGGCCTCGCTCGCCACCATCCTGTCGGCGCTGTATTTCTCGGTGCTGCGGCCCGAGGACCGCGTCGCGGTGAAGCCGCATGCGAGCCCGGTGTTCCACGCCATCCAGTATCTGTTCGGCCGCCAGACCCGCGACAAGCTGGAAAATTTCCGCGGCTACAAGGGTGCTCAATCCTATCCGTCCCGCACCAAGGACACCGACGACGTCGATTTCTCGACCGGCTCGGTCGGGCTCGGCGTGGCGCAAACCCTGTTCGCCTCGCTGGTGCAGGACTACGTCAAGGCGCATGGCTGGATGAAGGACCGGCCCGAGGGGCGGATGATCGCGCTGGTCGGCGACGCCGAGATGGACGAGGGCAATATCTTCGAGGCGCTGCTGGAGGGCTGGAAACACGGCCTGCGCAACACCTGGTGGGTGGTCGACTACAACCGCCAGAGTCTCGACGCCGTGGTGCGCGAAGGGCTGTGGGAGAAATTCGAATCCATGTTCCGCAATTTCGGCTGGGACGTGGTGATCGTGAAATACGGCCGGCTGATGCAGGCGGCGTTCGCGGAAGCAGGCGGCGAAGCCTTGAGGCGCTGGATCGACGCCTGCCCGAACGCGATGTATGCGGCGCTGTGTTTCCAGGGCGGGGCCGCGTTCCGCAAGCATCTCTCCGACGAAATCGGCGACCAGGGCGCGGTGTCGCAACTGATCGAGAAACGCAGCGACGACGAACTGCTGGCATTGATGTCCAATCTCGGCGGGCACGACATGGCCAGCATGATCGAGGCCTTTGAATCCATCGACCACGATCGCCCGGTCTGCTTCATCGCCTACACCATCAAGGGCATCGGCCTGCCGTTCCAGGGCCACAAGGACAACCATGCCGGCTTGATGACGGGGGCGCAGATGGAAAAATGGCGCGGCGCGCAGAACATCCGTCCCGGTCACGAATGGGAGAAATTCGAGGGGCTGTCGCAGGCGCCGGCGAAGTTGGAGGCGTTCCTGGCGGAAGTGCCATTCAACCGCGACGACCGGCGCCGGCTGAGCGCGCCCGTCATCGATGTGCCGGAGCGGCTCGCGTTCGCGCCCGCGCCACAAATGGCGACGCAGCAAGGCTTTGGGCTCGTGCTCAACGAACTCGCGCGCGGCGATACCGAACTCGCCTCGCGCATCGTGACCGCCTCGCCCGACGTCACGGTGTCGACCAATCTCGGCGCCTGGGTCAACCGCCGCGGGCTGTTCGCGCGCGCCGAAAAGGCCGACCTGTTCCGCAGCGAAAAGATTCCGTCGACCTTCAACTGGGAATTTTCGCCGAAGGGGCAGCACATTGAACTCGGCATCGCCGAGATGAATCTGTTCATCCTGATGTCGGCGCTCGGGCTGTCGCACCAGATCAACGGCGCGCGGCTGCTGCCGATCGCGACGCTGTACGATCCCTTCATCGAGCGCGGCCTGGATGCGCTGAACTACGCCTGCTACCAGGATGCACGCTTCATGGTGGCGGCGACGCCGTCGGGCATCACGCTGGCGCCGGAGGGCGGGGCGCACCAGTCGATCGCGACGCCGCTGATCGGCATGGCACAGGATGGCCTCAGCTCGTTCGAGCCGGCCTTTGTCGACGAACTCGCGGCCATCATGGGCTGGGGATTTGCGCACATGCAGCGCGAAGGCGGCGAGGGTGGTTCGGTCTATTTGCGGCTTTCCACCCGCAGCATCGAGCAGCCGCAGCGGATGATGACGCCGGACCTGCAGAAGGGCATCACCGACGGCGCCTACTGGCTGCGCAGGCCCGGACCGAATTGCGACGTGGTGATTGCGTATACCGGCGCGGTGGCGCCGGAGGCGATCGAGGCCGTCGGCCTGATCGGCGAAAACCGGCGCGACGTCGGCCTGCTCGCGATCACTTCCGCCGACCGGCTGCATGGCGGCTGGACCGCAGCGCGCAAGCTGCGCCGCGACCGCCGCGGACTGGCCCATCTCAGCCATATCGAACAACTGCTGGCGCCGCTGCCGCGCGACTGCGGCATCGTCACCGTGATCGACGGCCATCCGGCGACGCTGGGCTGGCTCGGCAGCGTGCGCGGGCATCGCGTCGAAGCGCTCGGGGTCGAGCATTTCGGCCAGACCGGCACGATAGGCGACCTCTACCGCCACCACGGCATCGACGCCAACGCCATTATCGATGCGGCCGAAAGCCTCACCGCCGGCGCCCCGGTGCGGCACCGCAAGATGGCGGTGTGAGAGCTGAAAATCGTCCGAGCCAGCCGGCCCCCACCCCAACCCTCCCGCGCAAGAGCGGGAGAGGGGGGTCACCGGAATGTGCGGCAGGCAGCCTCGGAAAATGCGCACACAACAAAATCAATTGTTAGAGCATGACCGGTGTCGGCCGGCATTCGGAGCGAATGCTTCCTTCTCCCTCTCCCGCTTGCGGGGAGGGTCGGGGTGGGGTGCCCGCCGCAGGCTCAGGTGCAGCGTCCGTCTTGCTTCCTCCACACCGCTGATCTTATATCTCGCGTCCGCCGCAATGCGGCATCCCGCATATGGCGGGTTCAATTATCCGGGCTTTCGTGCGAGGATGCTGGCCGAACGCTCCGTTCCCGCATCCATTACCCCGAAATAAGAGGTTTACGATGGTCAACCGCATGCAATTCTACATCGATGGCGCCTGGGTCGATCCCGTCGTCAAGAAATCCACGCCCGTCGTGAATCCCGCGACCGAAGAGGCGATGTACGAGGTTGCGCTCGGCTCCAAGGCCGATGTCGACAAGGCGGTGGCCGCCGCGCGCCGCGCCTTCGAGACCTATTCGCAGACCAGCCGCGAGGAGCGGGTGGCGCTGCTTTCCAGGATCATCGAGGTCTACAAGACCCGCATGAAGGATATCGGCGCCGCCGTCTCCGACGAGATGGGCGCGCCGCTGCCGATGGCGGAGAAGCTGCAGGCCGGCGCCGGCCTCGGCCACCTCGCTTCGACGCTGGAAGTGCTCAAGAACTATCATTTCGAGGAGCCGTGCGGCTCGGCGGTGGTGCTGCGCGAGCCCGTCGGCGTCATCGGCATGATCACGCCGTGGAACTGGCCGCTGAACCAGATCGCCTGCAAGGTCGCCCCGGCGCTTGCCGCCGGCTGCACCATGATCCTGAAGCCGAGCGAATTCACGCCGTCCTCGGCGTTGATTTTTGCGGAAATCCTGCACGAGGCCGGCGTGCCGAAGGGCGTGTTCAACCTGATCAACGGCCTCGGCCCCGAGGTTGGCGCCGCCATGAGCGAACATCCGGATATCGACATGATCTCGTTCACCGGCTCGACCCGCGCCGGCGTCGATGTCGCCAAGCGCGCCGCGCCGACCGTCAAGCGTGTCAGCCAGGAACTGGGAGGCAAGTCGCCGAACGTCATCCTTGAAGGCGCCGACCTCGCCAAGGCCGTCAGCGGCGGCGTGATGCACATGTTCAACAATTCCGGACAGTCGTGCAACGCACCGTCGCGGATGATCGTGCCGCTGTCGAAGATGAAGGAAGTCGCCGCGATCGCCAAGGCCGTGGCCGACAAGACCAAGGCCGGCGATCCCCGCGCCGAGGGCACCACGATCGGCCCGGTCGTGTCCCGCATCCAGTGGGACAAGATCCAGAAGCTGATCCAGAAGGGCATCGAGGAAGGCGCCACGCTGGTCGCCGGCGGCCCCGGCCTGCCCGAAGGCGTCAACAAGGGCTTCTATGTCCGTCCGACCATCTTCGCCGATGTCACCAACGACATGACCATCGCGCGCGAGGAAATTTTCGGCCCGGTGCTCACCATCCTCGGCGCCAGGGATGAGGAAGACGCCGTCAAGATCGCCAACGACACCCCCTACGGCCTCGCCGGTTACGTCTCCGCCGATACCGTGGAAACCGCCCGCAAGGTCGGCCGCCGGATTCGCGCCGGCAACGTCAACCTGCAGGGCGTGCCGAACGACCGCACCGCGCCGTTCGGCGGCTACAAGCAGTCCGGCAACGGCCGCGAATGGGGCAAATACGGCCTGGAAGAATATCTCGAGGTCAAGGCGGTCGCCGGCTACAACGCGGCGTAAGCTTGACGAGAAACAAGATCGAAGCGCCGGAGCGGATCATTCTGTTCCGGCGTTTTTCGTCGTCATTGCGAGGAGCGTAAGCGACGAAGCAATCCATTCTTTCTTTTCGTGGCGAAGATGGATTGCTCCGCTTCGCTCGCAATGACGGAGGAAAGTGTTATCCCCCCGGCGCGCCTTGCGTGTTCACGTACAGCGCGTAGATCGACTGGCTCGCAGCCATGAACAGCCGGTTGCGCTTCAGGCCGCCGAAGCAGAGGTTGGCGCAGCGCTCGGGCAGCGCGATGCGGCCGATCATGACGCCGTCGGGCGCGAACACCACGACGCCGTCGAGTTCGGGGTCGCCCATGCCCCAGCCGCACCACAGATTGCCGTCGATGTCGCTGCGCATGCCGTCGGGGGTGCCCGCGCCGGCGTCGACGAAGATGCGCTTGTTGGAAATCCTGTCGCCGCCGGGAGCGACGTCATAGGCGAGAATCTTGCGGGTCGGCACACCGCGCGATTCGATGATGTAGAGAATCTTCTCGTCCGGCGAAAAGCACAGCCCGTTCGGACCTAGGATGCCTTCGGCGACGATGCTGGATTTTCCGGTCTGGCCGTCGATCCGGTAGACGTTCATGTCGATCTCGGACTCGGCGACATAGCCCTCGTAATTGCCGAGCAGGCCGAACACGGGATCGGTGAACCAGATCGAGCCGTCCGATTTCACGATGACGTCGTTCGGCGCGTTCAACCGCTTGCCCTCGAAGGAATCCATCAGCACCGTGACCGAGCCGTCATATTCAGTTCGCACGACGCGCCGCCCGCCATGCTCGCAGGTGACCAGCCGGCCCTGGCGGTCGCGGGTGTTGCCGTTGGCGAAGTTCGACGGTTTGCGGAACACGCTGACTGCGCCGGTTTCCTCTTCCCATTTGAGGATGCGCTGGTTGGGAATGTCGCTGCACAGCAGATAGCGGCCGTCGCCGAACCACACCGGTCCTTCGGCCCAGCGCAGGCCCGTGGTCAGCCGCTCCACCGCCGAAAGTTTCAGCCAGTATTTCTCGAACCGCGGATCGAGCGCGTGGATCGCCGGATCGGGATAGCAGGTCGCCGGCTGCCAGCCGGCGCGGGGAGATTTTGCTTCCGACATTTTGCTGTTCTCATTGTTGTCTTGAATTCCTCACCGGGGGCATTTGCTATCACTGGTGTGCTCCGGCGGCAAGCAACCGAAATTTCCGCCGTCAGTGCGAGGAGCCAACGGGTCGCGCGAATGCGCGCCCGATGACAGGCTCCGCGACGAAGCAATCCAGCTTGCCCGCCTAACACTGGATTGCTTCGCTTCGCTCGCGATGACGCTGAAAGGCTGTGCCTTGCGGCGCCAGGAACGCCGCGCCATACTCACACCAACGCGACACACACGAGGGACGAAATGCCACGCATTTTGATGACCGGCGCATCGGGAGGGATCGGCACGAGCCTGCGCAAGCTGCTGCCGCCGATTTATCCGGACCTGCTGTTGAGCGACGTGAAGGCGCCCGCCGATCTCGGCAAAAGCGAAAAATTCAAGCCGGCCGAGCTATCGGACCTCGCGCAGGTCGAGGCGATCTGCGAGGGCGTCGACGGCATCCTGCATTTCGGCGGCTATTCGGTCGAAGGCCCCTGGGACTCGATCCTGCAGTCCAACATCATCGGCTGCTACAATCTGTTCGAGGCCGCGCGCAGGCAACGCGTCAAACGCGTCGTGTTCGCGTCGTCGAACCATGCGGTCGGTTTTTATCCCAGGCATCACCGGATCGGGACCGATGTCACCGCGCGCCCCGACAGCCGCTACGGCGTCAGCAAGGTGTTCGGCGAAGCCGTCGGCGCGCTCTATGCCGACAAGCACGGACTTGCGGTGACCTGCCTTCGGATCGGCAATTTCGGCGACAAGCCGCTCGATCACCGCAGGCTCTCGATCTGGCTCAAGCCGGAAGATCTGGTGCAACTGTGCCGGATCGGGCTCGATCATCCCGACATCCATTTCGAGATTTTCTACGGAGCTTCCTACAACGAGCGCGCGTGGTGGGACAACCACCGCGCCTACGACCTCGGCTATCGCCCGACCGGCCGCGCCGAGGATTTTCGCGAGCACGCGTTCGCCGAGCAGGCGAAACTCCCGCCCGACCCGGTCGGCGATTTCTACCAGGGCGGCGCGTTTTGCGGCATGGAGTTCGACGGCGACATAAGCAGGATCATCGACTGGAAATGAAGTTCACGTCATTCCGGGATGCGCCTCTTGGCGCAGGCCCGGAATCCATAATCTCCGATCGTGGTTATGGATTTCCGGGCTCGACGCTTCGCGTCGCCCGGGAATGACGGTTTATTTGACGCTCTCGCCGGCCCCGATCCGGCCCAGATAATCCGACTTGCTGAACTGCGTGTGATCGACGCAGAGCTGCGCCAGCGCCCAGCTGTCGCGCCCCCGCAGCAGTTCGACTGAATTCGTGCCGGCGGCGCGACACGCCAGCCCTTCGGTGTCGGCGCCTGCGCGTCATTGTCAGTAATGATGGTCCTTCGTTTGCGTTTTGGAGCCGTTGCGCGGTGATTATCAAATATTGACAATAATTCCACGGGCTCCTTTAGTGAGGCAGCGCAAGGGAAATAAAAACGATGGCTGACGGACTTCGCAAGGGACTGACGAGCTATGGCGACGCCGGATTTTCGCTGTTCCTGCGCAAGGCCTTCATCAAGGCGATGGGCTATTCCGACGACGCGCTGAACCGTCCGATCGTCGGCATCACCAACACCTACAGCGATTACAATCCCTGTCACGGCAACGTTCCGCAGATCATCGAGGCGGTAAAGCGCGGCGTGATGCTGACAGGCGGGATGCCGATGGTGTTTCCGACCATCTCGATCGCCGAGAGTTTTGCGTATCCGACCTCGATGTATCTGCGCAATCTGATGGCGATGGACACCGAGGAGATGATCCGCGCCCAGCCGATGGACGCAGTCGTCGTGATCGGCGGCTGCGACAAGACCTTGCCGGCGCAGATCATGGCCGCGGTCTCCGCCGACCTGCCGACTGTCGTGATCCCGGTGGGGCCGATGGTGGTCGGCCATCACAAGGGCGAGGTGCTGGGGGCCTGCACCGACTGCCGACGGTTGTGGGCGAAATACCGCGCCGGCGAAATCGACGATGTCGAGATCGAGGCCGTCAACGGACGGCTCGCGCCGTCGGTCGGTACCTGCATGGTGATGGGCACCGCCTCGACCATGGCCTGCATCACCGAGGCGCTCGGCCTGTCGCTGCCGATGAGCGCGACGATCCCCGCGCCGCATGCCGAGCGCTTTCGCTCCGCCGAAGCCAGCGGCAGGGTTGCCGCGGCGATGGCCATCGCGAAGGGACCGAAGCCGAGCGAGCTGCTGACGGAGGCCTCGTTCAGAAACGCGCAGGTGGTGCTGCAGGCGATCGGCGGATCGACCAACGGCCTCATTCATCTCACCGCGATCGCCAACCGCACCTCGCATCGCATCGATCTCGAGGCTTTCGACAGGCTCGGCCGCGAGGTGCCGGTGCTGATCGACCTGAAACCGTCGGGCGAGCATTACATGGAGCATTTCCATCACGCCGGCGGCGTGCCGAAACTGATGGCGCAGCTCGGCGACCTGATCGACCTCGATGCCAAAACCATCACCGGCGCCACGCTGCGCGACGTCGTTGCCGCCGCCGAGGAGGTGCCGGGGCAGGACGCGATCCGGCCGCGCGAAAAGTCCGATCAAGCCGGAAGGCGCGATGGCGGTGCTGCACGGCAATCTCGCGCCGCGCGGCGCCGTGATCAAGCATTCGGCGGCGAGCCCGAAACTGCTGCAGCACACCGGCCGCGCCGTGGTGTTCGAACTCCGTGGAAGACATGACGCTGCGGGTCGACGATCCCTCGCTCGACGTCAACGCCGACGACGTGCTGGTGCTGCGCAACGCCGGTCCCAAGGGCGCGCCGGGCATGCCGGAGGCGGGCTATCTGCCGATCCCGAAGAAGCTCGCGCGCGGGCGGCGTCAAGGACATGGTGCGGATATCGGATGCGCGGATGAGCGGCACGGCGTTCGGCACCATCGTGCTGCACATCACGCCGGAATCCGCCGTCGGCGGTCCGCTGGCGCTGGTGCAGAACGGCGACATGATCCGGCTCGATGTCGCCAAGCGACGCATCGATCTGTTGGTCGACGCCGGCCGAACTGGAAAAGCGCCGCGCGGCGCTGGCGCTCCCGGCAACGCCGGAATGGGCCAGGCGCGGCTACGCGCATCTGTTCAACGAGACGATCCTGCAGGCCGACGAAGGCTGCGATTTCGATTTCATGCGCGGCAAGGGCAAGGGGTAGGGCGTTGCGAAGGCGGATCCAGTATCCCGGCGATGAGATGAATCGAGGCGCGCGGCGTACTGGATCATCCGCTTCGCGGATGATGACCGGTATGTCGTCGGCGCTACTTCCCCTTGCTCGTGAATTTCTTCACCGCGACACGAAACTCGTCGGTGTGCATGCAGTCGATGATGGCGTCTCGCTCGGCATCGAGCTGCTGCTCGATCGGCGTGACATGGGCGCGGTGGATCAGCGCCTTGGTCGCCGCCAGCGCCGGCCGGCGCGTTTTGCGCCAGGCGATGCGCCAGCTCGCGGGTCGCGGCTTTCAGTTCGACCGCCGGGACGACCTTGGCGACCAGGCCCCACTCATAGGCCTGCGCGGCCGAAAAGCTGTCCTCGGCGAGATAGATCTGCAAAGCGCGGCGCGTGCCGACGCTCGCGACCACGCCGACGGTGCCGCCGCCGTCGGGCGATACGCCGAGTTTGGCGTAGGCCGGCGTGAAGCGGGCATCTTCGGTGGCGATGCAGAGGTCCGCCACGAAGGCGAGCGAGAGCCCGGCGCCGGCCGCGGAGCCGTGCACGCTGGCCAGCACGATTTTCGGCATCCGCCGCAGGGTCGTGATGAAGGCGTGATAATGCTGCAGCAGTTCGCCGACCACGGGCGCGATGTTGTCGGCGGCCGCGGCCGCGCCAATGGTTTGCAGATCGCCGCCGGCGCAGAACGCGCGGCCTTCGCCCTCGATCACCAGCACCCTGATATCGTCGGACGCTTCGACCTCGGCGCTGAGCTGCTCCAGCTTTTTCGCAATCGAAAGGTCGATCGAGTTGAAGGCGGCCGGCCGATTGAGCGTGATCGTGGCGATCGGGCCATCGATCCTGAGCAGCGCCGGATCGTCGGGAAGGGAGGTGGCGGGGGCGGGCGTCGGCATGAGAAAAGCCTTGAGGGAAAGCCTCTGGGGGTCGAGAAGGTTGCCGGCATTTAAATAGCAGAAGGCAAGAGGTGACAATCCCCGGCAAGTCTGCAAAATGCGCAACAGCGGATGGCCGCAATGCAACAACCGGAAGCGGAGCAGGTTCAGTGACTATGGATACGATCGTTTGTCGTCCGGTTTGCGGCACCCATCCGCTTTCGCTTCGCATCGTGGCGGCCTGACGCCATGTCGGTAGGGAACAGTTCTGATCGCCGGCGCCGGCCATGCGGGTTTCCAGCTCGCGGCATCGTTGCGGCAGCATGGCTTTGGCGAGCGCGTCTGCCTGATGAATGACGAGGCGCATCTGCCGTATCAGCGGCCGCCTTTGTCCAAGGCCTATCTGAAAGGCGAGGGCCGCCCGGACAGCCTGATGTTCCGGCCGGACAAGTTTTACCGCGACCAGAACATCGAGCTGATCAGCGATCGCGCCGCCTTCATCGATCGCGCCGCGCGCCGGCTGGTGCTCGCATCCGGGTCGTTTCTCGATTACGGCCATCTGGTGCTGGCCACCGGCGCGCGCAATCGCCTGCTCGATATCCCCAACGCCAATCTCGCCGACGTGCGCTACCTGCGAATCCTCGACGAGAGCGAGGCGTTGCGGCAGCGGATCGCCTCGGCGCGGCATGTCGTCGTGATCGGCGCCGGTTTCATCGGGCTGGAATTCGCCGCCACCGCCCGCGCCAAGGGCCTTGAGGTCGACGTGGTCGAACTCGGCGCGCGCGTCATGGCGCGGGCGGTGACGGCGGAAATCTCCGACTATTTCCAGGAGCGCCACACCGCGGCGGGCATTCGCATTCATCTCGGCGTGCAGGCCACCAGTATCGAAAGCGACGGCACCAACGTCACCGGCGTCAGCCTCAGCGACGGCCGCCATATTCCGGCGGACCTTGTCGTGGTCGGCGTCGGCGTGCTGCCCAATGTCGAATTGGCGGCGGAGGCCGGCCTGCCGGTCGCGGCCGGGATCATCGTCGACGAGCAATTGCTGACGTCGGATCCCAACATCTCGGCGATCGGCGACTGCGCGCTGTTCGCAAGCCCGCGCTTCGGCGGCTCGCTGCGGCTGGAGTCCGTGCAGAACGCCACCGATCACGCGCGCTGCGTCGCGGCGCGGCTCACCGGCGACGCCAAGCCCTATGACGGTCAGCCCTGGTTCTGGAGCGATCAGGGCGACGACAAGCTGCAGATCGCGGGCCTGACGACCGGCTACGACCGCGTCGTGGTGCGCGGCGATCGCGCCCAGCGCTCGTTCTCGGCCTTCTGCTACAAGGCCGGCCAGTTGGTCGGCGTCGAGTTCGTCAATCGCGCCGCGGACCACGTGTTCGGACGGAAAATTCTTGGCCTGAACAAGTCGATCGCGCCGGAACAGGCGGCCGATCTCAGTTTTGATTTGAAGGCTGCGCTGGCCTGAGACGGTTGTTCGCGAACCATGCAGCCCGGATTGCGCTTCGCTCCATCCGGGCTACGGTTGCTCGTCATCCCGGCGTTCGCCGGGACGACGAAGGATCGCCTCAACTTCCGCAACCGATGGCATCGACGGCGCGGCGCCCATCCGCTGCACGCAGATTGACGCCGCAGCATTGGCGTAAGCAAGTGCGGCATGAATTGATTTTCCACCCGCGAGTTGCGCGGCGACCGCGCCAACAAAGCAGTCGCCGGCGCCGGTGGTGTCGACGGCCCTGACGGTGCGGCCGGCAATGACCAGCGGCTTGCCATCGATGAGCGCAAGCACGCCGCGCCTGCCCAGCGTCACGCAAATGATTTTGTCCTGGCCGGCTTGCACGGAGCGAGCTGCCTCGATGAAGCGGGCATCATCGTCGCTGTCGCAAAGCGCGGTCTTCGCCAGCACGCCGAGTTCGCTTTCATTGAGGATCAGGATATCGACGAGATCGAGCAGCTCGCCGCTGAATTCGATCGCAGGCGCCGGATTGAGGATGGTGGTCGCGCCGGCGGCGCGGGCGCGTTTGAAGAAGGCAGCAATAGCGGGCAGGGGAATCTCGAATTGGCTGACCGCGACGTCGCCCTTCGCAAGCGTAGGCGCGGCGACGTCGGCGGCGTCGACCAGCGCGTTGGCGCCGGGAATGACGACGATAGTATTGTCGGCATTGGCGATGGTGATGATCGCCGTGCCGGTATGGGCTTCGGCTGTCTGCTGCACGAAGCTGAGGTCGATCCCTTGCGCTACGAGGAACGACTTCAACTCATCGCCGAACGCGTCCTTGCCGAGCCGGCCGATCAGCGTCACCGGCGCGCCGAGTTTCGCGGCGGCGACCGCCTGGTTGGCGCCCTTGCCGCCGGGAAAATAGAGCACCGCGTGGCCGGCGACGGTTTCGCCGATGCGGGGATGCCTTTCGGCGGTTGCCACCACATCCATGTTGATGCTGCCGGCAACGAAAACGCGGCCCATGCTCTATTCCCGAAAGCGCTCGCTAGACCCGGATGCCGAACTCCTGCCTGACCGCCTCGATGTCGGCAAGGGTCGGCAATCCGGCCTCGTTGCCGAGCCGCTGGATTTTGTAAGTCGACGCCGCGCGCGCGAAGTCGAAATGGTCGTTCCAGCTTTTGCCGGGACTGGAGAGATAGGAATAGACATAGGCGCCATGGAACACGTCGCCGGCGCCGTTGGTATCGAGCACGCGTTCGCGCGCGATCGGCAGCGCCGGAAGCGAATGCGTCGTGCCGGCCTCGTCATACCAGAGCAGGCCGCGTTCGCCCATGGTGACGCCGCCGACCCGGCAACCGCGACTCCTGAGATATTCCAGCATCTTTTCCGGCGTCAGATCCATCTGCTCGCACAGCCGCTCGGCGACGATGGCGACATCGATGAATTCAAGAAGCTCGTGGGTGTTGGCGCGCAAGCCGCCGCCGTCGAGCGAAGTCAGGATGCCGGCCTCGCGGCACAGTTTCGCGTAATGGATCGCCGCATCGGGCTGGTGGCCGTCGACATGCAGCGCGCGGCAGCCGCCGAGGTTGAGAAGCGGGAAGGGGTGGATATGTTCGTCGTCGCGGCAGCGCACGATCGCGCGCTTGCCGTCCTTCGGCATGATGAAGGACAGCGAGGAGGAATTGACCTTGCGCGGATGGATCGAGATTCCATACTTCGCGCTCATGTCCTGAAACATCCGCCCCAGCCAGTCATTGGCGACGGTGGCGATCAGGTCCGGCACGATCCCGAGCTTGGCGCAGCAGAACGCCGCCGTGACGGCGTTGCCGCCGAACGATACCGCGTAGGCCTTTGCGACACCTTTCTCGTCGCCGGTCGGCAGGTGGTCGGTGATGAAGGTAACGTCGATATAGGTCTGTCCGATGAAGAGGGCCTGCATTCGTTTTCCGTCTGGCTGAGGGTTGGTCCCGGCCGGCGCCACACTTTAGCACCGGTATGCCGGATCATTCGCTGAAATTATTCGCAACGCCTGCCCCATAACCGCTTGAGATAGCCATGTGGCCGGACTACGACCGTCCCCGGGCATCGTCGGCGTGTCGCGCCGATCTAACGGCCTGCGGCTGGCCTGAGTTCCTGA
>CAVRIQ010000011.1:0-10634 GCA_963721275.1 uncultured Alphaproteobacteria bacterium
GGCGGACCCGAACCGATGCCCCCTGGAGATGCGATGTCGGATCAGACAATTTTGGTCACGGGTGCGGCGGGATTTTCTCGGCTTTCACATCGCCCGCCGGCTCGTGACCGAAGGCCGTCATGTTCTCGGCCTGGACAATCTCAACAACTACTATGACCCGGCCCTGAAGCGGTCGCGGCTCGATATATTGCGCGAGCATGCGCTGTTCGGTTTTGTGCAGATGGATCTTGCGGACCGCCCGTCGATCGAAGCGCTGTTTGCGAAGCATCGGTTTGCGACGGTGGTCCATTTGGCGGCCCAGGCCGGCGTGCGCCATTCGATTGATCATCCGCATGTTTATGCCGATGCCAATCTGGAAGGCTTTCTCAACGTCCTGGAGGGATGCCGGCACCATGAATGCCGGCATCTGGTTTATGCGTCGTCGTCATCGGTCTACGGCGCCAACACGAAACTGCCATTTTCGGTCGATGACAAGACTGATCGTCCCGTCAGTCTGTATGCCGCGACCAAAAAGGCCAACGAGCTGATGGCCCATTCCTACAGCCATTTGTATCGCCTGCCGACCACCGGGTTAAGATTCTTCACCGTATATGGACCGTGGGGCCGTCCGGACATGGCAATTTTCCTGTTCGCCAAGTCGATCGTCGAAGGCAAGCCGATCCTGCTCTTTAACCATGGCAAGATGCGCCGGGATTTCACCCATATTGATGACGTCACCCGTGTTATACAGCGCCTGATCGATCACGTTCCCCAAGGCGACGGGGAGGCCGGAACTGCTCCGGCGCGGATCTACAATGTGGGCAATCATAAGCCGGAACAGCTCATGTATGTGGTGGCGCTTCTGGAGCAGGAGTTGGGCAGCAAGGCGATCAAGGATATGTTGCCGATGCAGCCTGGTGACGTGATGGAAACCTTCGCCGATGTCAACGATCTGATGCGCGACGTCGGCTTCAGGCCGCAGACCTCGATCGAAGACGGCATTCGCGGTTTTGTCGCGTGGTATCGCGACCACTACAAGGTTTGAGGCGCCGATGGACGGACGAATTATTCCACTGATCATGTGCGGCGGCGCCGGAACCCGGCTGTGGCCGGCGTCGCGCGAAGTCAATCCCAAGCAATTTCTGCCTCTGTTCGGGACGCGTTCGACCTTCCAGAATACGCTCCTGCGGGTGTCGGATGCGGGGCTTTTCGAGCGTCCGGTCGTAATCACCAACAAGGCCTATCGCTTCATGGTGCTGGAGCAACTTACCGAGATCGGGCTCGAGGCCGATGTGCTCTTGGAACCGATGCGGCGGGATTCCGGCCCGGCGATCGCGGCCGGCGCGGCCTTTGCGCAGACGCGCGACAAGGACGCGGTGGTGCTGGCGCTCGCCGCCGATCACGTGGTGGGCGATACGGAAGCCTTTGTCGCCGCCTGCCGCCAGGGGCTGGTGGCGGCACAGGCCGGGCGCATCGTGACCTTCGGCGTTGAGCCGGAACGCTCAGCTACCGAATACGGCTATATCAGCCCGGGCGAGGTCATTTCCGGCGAGGTCCGCAGCGTCGCGAAATTCGTCGAGAAGCCGGATCCAAAAACGGCGGCAGAATACATCAAGGCCGGCTATCTCTGGAACAGCGGCAACTTCATGTTCCGCGCTTCGGTGCTGCTCGATGAATACCGCACCGTCGACGCCGCAAGCGTGGCAGCGGTGACCAATTCTGTGGTCAAAGCCGGGCGCGATCTCGGCTTTGTCACGCTGGACGAGGGCGCCTTTGCTTCCGCGAAGACGATTTCCATCGACTACGCCGTGATGGAAAAGACCTCGCTCGCCGCCGTGATACCGGTTAAATGCGGCTGGTCCGACGTCGGCTCCTGGCATGCGGTGTGGGAACTTTCGGACAAGGACAGCGACGGCAACGCCGCGCAAGGCAAAGCCGTGTTCGAGGATTCCCGCAACTGCAACGTCGCGACCGACAAGGCGCTGGTCGCGCTGGAAGGTGTCGACGATTTGGTCGTAGTGGCGACCCAGGACGCCGTGCTGGTGTCGCGCCAGAAGGATGCCAACGGCCTGAAACGGCTGGTCGCAAAGTTGAAGATCGTGGCGCCTCACGTGACCGAAGAACATCTCAAGGTGCATCGTCCTTGGGGTTCCTATCAATCGGTCGACATGGGCGACCGCCATCAGGTCAAGCGGATCATCGTGAAGCCTGGCGGCCGGCTTTCGCTGCAGAAGCATCATCATCGCTCCGAGCACTGGATCGTGGTGCGGGGTGCGGCGCGCGTCACCGTCAACGAACTGGTCAAGACCGTGCACGAGAACGAAATCGATCTACATCCCGATCGGCGCGACCCACCGGATGGAAAATCCCGGCAAGATTCCGCTGGAACTGATCGAGGTCCAGACGGGCAGCTATCTCGGCGAGGACGATATCATCCGGATCGAGGACGATTACCAGCGGTCATAAGCGGATGCGCGACGTGTCCGTATGATGTGATCAGCGGTATCGCGACCACCGTTCACCGCTGACTGCGCGTAGCCGTTTTGCGCTTCTTGCGGTTCAATTTTATAGCGCGTTTCTACGGAAACATCGCGTCAGGAAGAAAACGTTCTTCGCGCCGCATCACCGCGACCAACGAGGCGAAGGGCTTCCGATGGCGGACAAAGAGCCTCACAGCAGAGATTTTCTTCATCGAGCGCGCACCGATTGCAGTAAATGGAGCGTTTTCAGGACTTGCCTCGCGATTGCCGACTCATACCGCCCGAGCCGCTCGAATACACCATTGTCGAGATTGGCGAGCCGCTGGTCGCGCGGAGCTGTCCGATTGTGGCGTTTGACGCGGAGCATGGCAGTGGAAGCTACCGTCCTCCCGGCGCACTGTTGTCGGGCATCTCCTCTCGGTCTTGATTGTTACAGTCGGGAATCCCGAGAATTGGGGAGGGGCATTTAATTTAAAAGTCGTTCAGGGAAGTGGCCGAGCCTGCGATCGCGCAAAATCTCAGCCTGAATCCTAAGCAGATCAGTCTCGATCGCGGTCGCGCGCCGTAGTCGCCATAAAAGCGATGCCAGGCGAAGCACGATTTCACGCTCCACAGCCGTTCGCGCGTCGTAATCCGCAATGATAGCGGCTTCGAATCCTCTGTAGTCGATATCCTCGACAATCTCGACGACGGTTTCGGCGCTCAGCCCGTGGCGGACGGCGTTTCGCCGCGACCGATGTTTACCTTCTTCGGTGTTA
This sequence comes from uncultured Alphaproteobacteria bacterium, assembly GCA_963721275.1. Classification (GTDB taxonomy): domain Bacteria; phylum Pseudomonadota; class Alphaproteobacteria; order Rhizobiales; family Xanthobacteraceae; genus Bradyrhizobium. The sequence continues at coordinate 3,218 of CAVRIQ010000011.1, forward strand.
GGGCCAGTGCTTCTTGCGGCGTTGCGCCGATTGGCTTCGATTTGTCGAAAAGAGGTCATTGGCTGCTGCCGTCCTCGCATTGATGAAGGTTAAGCCCTCGGCAATCCCGCAAGTTGTGGTGACCGAGGCCTCGGCTGTGCCATTGAGCCGCGAGTTCTGCCACAGCCGATACGCGACCGGAAGTGGTTCGATTTGATACTCTGCCACCATGCGGCCTCGTTGCCATGCTGGTGCAGCTCGCGATGGTGGAAGCGACACACCGAAACAGTGAACTCATCGCTGACCTTGCGGCCGAGCGCCCGATGCTGGGCAAAACGGAGATGGTGCGCATCGGCAGGTGTGCGGCCGCACACCAGGCATGGCTGGGTGGCAACGAATTTGCGGTGGTCTTTGTCGCGCAGGCGAATGGTCTTGGCCGCCACGCGGCCACGGCGGATGATAAGGTTCTTTCACAACTGCTGGGGGCTTTGAGGCATCCGGATTCAGTCGGGCCAATCCTGCCTCAATCGGGTTTTGGGCGTCGTCCGGGAGCTCCCTAGCATTACAGTTGCCCTTTCTGAAGATTTCTGAATCCATGGGCAACCATGATTCGAAGATCGTGGACGCAGACGGCGTCGATTGAAGAAACGCTTGGATTATGGGCTGCGTCGCTTCGTGAGGTGAAGAAGCGGATACGTCCGTTGTTCGGGCAAGAACGTGTTGCGAGGAACGCAGGCCTGTTTCTGGAGGGTCTGCTCGGCGACGAGCAACGCAAGACCGGTTGGATGCGCGCGGAGGCAGCTGGCGATCCTGGTCCATGGCGGCAGCAGGCGATCCTGGGTCGCAGGGATTGGGATGCTGATGCCTTGCGCGATATCGTGCGCGACTATGTCATTGAGCATTTGGCAGATGACGATGCTGTTCTCGTCATCGACGAGACCGGTTTTCTCAAGCAGGGCAAAGCTTCGTGCGGCGTAGCGCGGCAATACACCGGTTCCGCAGGCAAGATTACGAACTGCCAGATCGGCGTGTTCGCCGCCTATGTTTCGCGTCATGGCCATGCGTTCATCGATCGTGGGTTGTATCTTCCGAAGGAATGGACCGACGATCCAGATCGTCTGGAAGCCACGTACGTGCCCGCCGACACGGGCTTTGCGACCAAACCAAAGCTTGCGACGAGAATGATCGCACGCGCGATAGCCGCGTCTGTACCATTCAAGTGGGTTGCTGCCGATACGGTCTACGGTGTCGGAGATATCGAACAGCAACTACGCCATGCAGGCAAAGGCTATGTGCTCGGAGTCAGCAGCGCTCATGTGTTCAATTCCTGGGGCAAGCGGCGATCAGTCTCTGGCACCGCCGCGGAAATCGCCTCGACGCGACGTTCATCCGATTGGAAACGCCTGTCGGCAGGGGACGGAACCAAAGGACCGAGGCTGCACGATTGGTGCTATCTCGAGCTCGCCGATCTCGATGCCGGCCAGTTCAACAGCGCAAATGACGGTTTGTGGACACGCGGTCTATTGATCCGTCGTCGCATCGCCGATGATGACCTCGCCTTCTTCACCACCTGGTGCCCAGCAGGAACAGCCATAGAAACGCTGGTCGCGGTCGAAGGCCATCGCTGGGCGATCGAGGACAGTTTTGAGACTGCCAAAAACGAGTTCGGCCTCGATCACAACGAGAGCCGATCCTGGCATGGCTGGCATCGCCACGTGTCTATGGTGATGCTCGCCTTTGCCATGATGGCGGTGATCCGCCATCATGCCAATCCGCCGCAGCCAAAAAAAACGCAACGCCGAACCACGGCAAAAACAAAACCATCGCAGCGTCGTCATTGATCCGATGGTCAATCCAGGAAGTCCGGCGCATCGCCATCAGGCTCGCTCGAGAGCGGATCCAACCCGCACACATCATCGCATGGTCACTATGGCGCAGAGCTCACCAGGCGAGCGCTCAGCGTGCGCACCTCAAAGCAAAACGACAACTGTAATGCTAGGAGCCTGTCCGAGTAATCGGATTTTTCTCGACGAAGAGCAATCGTCGTGATTCAAACGGCGGATGAGCAAGACATTTCGTCCTTGGGACGTTGACCAGGTTTGGCTGCTGCCGCCGTCGGTCCAGGATTTGGTGCCTTCCGGGCACGTGGCCCACTTTGTTCGCGACACGGTTCGCACGGGCCTGGACCTGTCTCGGATCATGGATGTCTACGACGAGGCGCGGGGCTTTCCGCCCTATCATCCTGGCATGATGGTGGCGCTGCTGCTTTATGCGTACAGCCAGGGGATCTACTCGTCGCGCAAGATCGCGCGGGGCTGCGAGGAGCGGCTGGATTTTGCGGCAGTCACGGGGATGCAGCGTCCGGACTTCCGCACGATCAGTGAGTTTCGCAAGCGGCATTTGGCGGCGCTTTCCGGATTGTTCCGGCAGGTTCTTGCGCTGTGCCGCGAGGCGGGGCTCGTGAAGCTTGGCCATGTGGCGCTCGACGGCACCAAGATCAAGGCCAATGCCGGGATCAACAAGGCGATGAGCTATGGCCGGATGAAAGAGGCCGAGCCGAGGCTTGCGGCGGAGGTCCAGCACTGGCTGGCTCAGGCCGCCCAGACCGATAAGGCTGAGGATCGTCAGTTCGGAGCCTCGAAGCGAGGCGACGAGATGCCCGAGTGGATGGCCAATAAAGAGAAGCGGCTCGAGAAAATCCGTGCCGCCAAGGCCGCGCTGGAAGCTGAAGCCAAAGCCAAAGCCGCCTCGAAGCCGGACGACGACGGCTCCGGCGACGGCGGCAAGGGCCGGCCGGGACGCAAGTCCAAGCCGGTCACGGCAGAGCCGAGCGACAAGGCACAACGCAACTTCACCGATCCCGACAGCCGCGTGATGCCGACCAAAAACGGCTTCATCCAAGGCTACAACGCACAGGCCGCCGTCGATGGCGCCCATCAGATCATCGTGGCGCACACGCTGACCAACTCGCCGAGCGATCAGGCGCAGCTTGCGCCATTGCTCGATGCCATAAAAGCCAATCTCGGGAAGAACCCGGATGAAGCATCGGCTGATGCGGGCTATTGCTCGCAAGCCAATCTTCGCACCCTGATTCGACGCCGGATCGAGGGCTACGTCGCCACCGGACGGCAAAAGCACGGCACCAAGGCGGCCACGACAAGAAGGAAGCTCAAATCCGGCACGCTCATCGCCAGAATGAGCACAAAGCTCAAGCGCGCAGGCTATCGAAGCCGGTACCGATTGCGAAAACAGATCGTCGAGCCCGTCTTCGGCCAGATCAAGCAGGCAAGAGGCTTCCGCCAGTTCCTCCTGCGCGGCATCGACAAGGTCAAGGCCGAATGGGCCATGATCTGCATCGCTCACAACCTCGCAAAACTCGCAGCCGCACGCTGAGGAGAAACTTGTCTCCCCAAAAAGCCGCTTTAGAACTCGCTTCGCTTGATCCCAAGTCCATTACCGAGACAGGCTCCTAGAAGCGTCCGTTCCAAACTGACGGAAAATTAAAAAAAGCCATTCGATTTCGGGAAACATCGCAGGGAGAGAACAATGAAAATGCGTCCAGACATGCCGGCAACTCGCCGCGCCATCTTGGGTGGCGCCGCCGTTGCCGGTGCAGCAATCATTAGCGCGCCCTATATCCGCAATGCCGAAGCGGCCGAAACGACCACCTGGAAGGTCCAGACCTCCTGGCCGGCCGGCGTCGGGCTCAACACATTCAAGACCTGGGCCGCAACGATCAAGGAGAAGACCGGCGGCGAGCTCGAGTTCAAGCCGTTCGCCGCCAAGGAAGTGGTCGGCGACTTCGAACTGCTGGATGGCGTGAAGAACGGCGTGCTCGAGGCGATGAACTCCTTCACGGTCTATTGGGTCGGCAAGGTGCCGGCGACTGCGTTCCTGTCGTCCTATCTGATGGGCCTGCGCTATCCGCACGAATGGGACGTGTTCTTCTACTCGAAGGACGGTCTGAAGATGGCGCGCGAGATCTTCGCCAAGCAGGGCCTGATGTATGTCGGCCGCATCCACCACGGCCCGAACATCATCCATTCCAAGAAGCCGATCCGCTCGATCGAGGACTTCAAGGACCTCAAGCTGCGCGTTCCCGGCGGCATGATCGCCGAAGGCTTCGCGGCGATCGGCGCCAAGACCACGCTGCTGCCCGGCGGCGAGGTGTTCTCGGCGCTGGAAAAAGGCACGATCGAGGCGGCCGACTACACCGGCCCGGCGGTCAACTGGGATCTCGGCTTCCAGCAGGTCACCAAATACATCTGGATGGGACCCGTCGGACTCGAGTCGATCTATCAGCCGGTCGACTTGATGGACTTCTGCGTCGGCATGAACCACTGGAACAAGCTGTCGCCGAAGATGAAGGCCTGGGTCGAGCACGAGATCGAGGCCTACTCCGCGCTGCACCACGCGGCGATCCAGAAGGCCGACATGGAAGCCTGGCCGAAATTCGCCAAGGCCGGAACCGAGATCAACCGTCTGCCGGCTTCGAGATCTCGAGAAATTCCAGCGCGTCGCCGTGCCGATCTGGTTCAAGTGGGCCAACAAGGACAAGGACGCCGCGCGCGTCTTCAAGGCCCAGCTCGATGTCATGGAATCGCCGACCTTCGGCTACGTCACGCCCGACATGTATCAGGGTCAGAAGCTCGATCTCTGAGGCTGCGAGCGGCGGCGTGGGGTGGCTGCGCCGCCGTCAGTTCTGTCACGGGAGCCGCGTGGGGCGCGGCTCTCCTCGTTCAGGTCGGAGACGTCCGCATCCGCTGCGGACGTGGGGAATTCCGGGGAAACTGATGCCCAGCCTTCCTTTTGTGCTGCCCCATTGGCTTTACTGGGGCACGCTCGTCGTCTTTCCGCTCGTCGCCATGTACTTCGTCCAGCGCGCAGCGCCGGCGCGGCGCTCCAGAGGCCCGTCGCTCTTCGTCGCCTACATGTTCTGGCTCTGCTCCGGCTTCATGGGCCTGCATCGCTTTTACCTGAAGGATAAATGGGGCTTCGTCTTCATTCCGGTCTTCCTCCTCATCCTCCACACACACGGATGTCATTCGCGACCGGCGCGAGGATGTCTCGCGCACGCGCGCCGCCGTCGGCGCCGCCATCTCCGAGCTCGATCGCGCGAAGATTCCGGCCGGCGTGACGCCGACGCCGCAGATGCAGGAGCGCCTGGCCAAGGCCGAGGCCGCGACACCCAAGGCCAAATCGGATTTCGAGGGGGCGCAAGCCGACCTGACACGCTGGCATGGCTACTCGCGCTGGCTCGCGATCCTGATGGCCGTCGATGCTGATTGTCGACGCGATCCTGCTGCCGGGCCTCGTGCGCAAGCAGAAACTCCGCGAAGCCGAGGAGCTGGCAAACGCGCCGCCCGAGATCGCGCTGCCCGACGTGGCGCGATCGGCACCCACGAGGATCCGACGCTCGGACTGCACACGCGCGTCACCGACGCGATCGAATGGGTGAACATTCGGGTCGGCGAGTACGTCGCCTATTGGGCGGTGATTTCGGTGTTCGGCTATTACTACGAGGTGATCGCGCGCTTCGCGTTCAACTCGCCGACCAATTGGCTGCACGAAAGCATGTTCCTGATGTACGGCATGCAGTACATGCTCGCCGGCGCCTATGCCTATCAGTGCGACCAGCATGTGCGCGTCGATGTTTTCTACGCGAAGTTCTCGACGCGCGGAAAAGCCATCGCCGACATCGTCACGTCGGTGTTCTTCTTCATCTTCGTCGTCACGTTGCTGTGGACGAGCTGGAGATTTGCCTGGACTCGTTCAATCCGGCGGCAACGGCGAAGTCTCGTTCACCGAATGGGGCGTGCAGTACTGGCCGGTGAAGCTGACGATGCCGATCGGCGCCGCCCTGCTTGCGCTGCAGGGCCTCTCCAAGCTGATCAAAGACATCATGATCCTGAAGCGCGGGAGAGCCTGAGCCATGGGTTTCGAGATCGATATCGCATGGCTGACGGTGCTGCTGTTCGGCTCGCTGGCGGTGTTGCTGGCGCTCGGCCTGCCGATGGCATTCTGCACCGGCAGTCTCGCGTCGATTTTCCTTTTCGTGTTCGGGAATTCCGCCATCCTGAACATGATGCCGTCGCGCATCTTCCCGTTCATGACGGACTACCAGCTCTCTGCCGTGCCGCTTGTTCATCTTCATGGCGGCGATGCTGGAGAAGGCCGGCATCATCGAGGAGCTGTTCGACGCTGTTTACAAATGGCTCGGCTCGGTCAAGGGCGGGCTCGCCTGCGGCGACGGTGCTGGCCTGCACGGCGCTTGCCGCGATGGTCGGCGTGGTCGGCGCGACCGAAGTCACCATGGGCATGATCGCGCTGCCGGCGATGCTCAAGCGCGGCTACGACCAGAAACTCGCCTGCGGTTCGCTGCTGGCCGGCGGCACGCTCGGCATTCTGATTCCGCCGTCCGTGATGGCGATCGTCTACGCGGTGGTCGCGCAGCAGTCGCTCGGCGAGTTGCTGGTCGGCTCGATCTTTCCGGGCTTGCTGCTGTCCGGCCTGTACATCGCCTACATCCTGGTCCGCTGCTACATCAATCCGAAACTCGGCCCGGCGTTGCCGCCCGAAGAGCGTGTCGAGTGCGCGCGAAAAGCTGCGGCTGCTCAAGAACACGATCGCGCCGATCCTGCTGATCATCCTGGTGCTCGGCGTGATCTTCGTCGGCATCGCCACGCCGGTCGAAGCGGCCGGCATCGGCACGTTCGGCGCGCTGTTCGTGTCCGCGCTGCACCGGCGGCTCAACTGGCCGGCCGTCCAGGAGGCCGCCATCGCCACGCTGAAGGCGACCGCCATGGTGATGTGGATCTTCTTCGGCGCGACGATGTTCGTCGGCTTCTTCATCGTGAAGGGCGGACAGACATTCGTCGCCGAACACGATCCTCGGCACCGGCTTGCCGCCCTACGGCATCCTGATGCTGATGATGGTGATCCTGTTCGTGCTCGGCATGTTTATCGATTGGGTCGGCATCCTGCTGCTCACGGTGCCGATCTTCCTGCCGATCATGAAGAGCTTGCGAATGGGGCGGTCTGTTCGGCTTTCCCGGCGTGAAGCCGACGGACGTGCCGCTCTGGTACGGCGTCATCTTCATGGTCAACATGCAGATGGCGTTTCTGTCGCCGCCGTTCGGCTATTCGCTGTTCTACCTCAAGAGCGTTGCGCCGCCGGAGATCACCATGGCGACGATTTTCCGCGCAGCGCGTGAATTTCATGGCGCTGCAGTGGCTCGGCGTCGGGCTCTGCATCGTGTTCCCGCAGATCGTCTTCTGGCTGCCGAGCGTTCTCTACGCACGGTAGGGGCGTCAAGCCTGGCAGCATTACGTTGGTGGCGCGTTTCAGGACCGATGGCCGCGGCGGAGACGAGCCAGAAGCCAAGGCGGAAGCAACCGAAGCGATAAGCGGGAATGCCGCAAGTCCTGACGGCCGGCT
>CAVRIQ010000012.1:0-279153 GCA_963721275.1 uncultured Alphaproteobacteria bacterium
CCAAGAGCTGCCGTTCGATTGCCGCTTGCCGGCATCGAGGGAGACGGTAAGAGATCCTATCCCCGCGGGACGAGCAGCCGGTCCATCCCCTTAGCGGACATCGGCGCTGCCAGTTGTGTGTAGCCGCACCGCCAGGGCGGCACAGTGCCGGCCCGGGTAGACATTGCGTTTTACCTCGCAAAGGACGCCGGTCGTAATCCCGTCGTTGCGCCGTAGGCCTGTCTATTCGTTGCATCTTGCCGACGGAACTTAGGTGAAATTGAGAAAGACACACGCCATCTTGAGGTTTTGCGCCGCTCGTTTCCTATGAGGCCGCAGTTGCCGTCTAACGGCTCCGAACCTGCGTTGCAACAGAGCCTGCGGCAAGCAATCCCGACGATTTTATTCAATTGCTACGGCATTTCCGCATCAAATCTACGGACTTTCCAGTTTAGCTATTGTCCTATTGAGCCGACCACATTTGGAGAGTGTTACATGGATGCGATCACCAACAGCTTTACCCGCGCTCTTCCTGCAATATCATCCGACAAATCTCCGCTCAAATCGATCGCGCTCTTTTGCAGCGCTGGATTGTTTGTGACGTTTCTTTCTATAATCTGCGGCGTAGAATTAGGTTTCGAGTTTTTCTGAACCGACGTAACGCTCCGAGACTTTATCCTACGAACGGAAACTGGCCGTCTCCTTTGACGGCCTTTTTATTTTAGTCCACGCGGCCAACCACGCGATTTAAAGCGGCTATTTGTACGGTACATGCGTGTCTGCCCTTGGCGAAAAACTAACTTGCGTGTCGAAACGGCGTCGACCCCGCACTAACAAATGCTCGGCGCTCAAAATAGAATAGTCTAACCGCAAGAAGCGCTAGGCCGCGCGCACAGCAACGACAAACTCATCGACGCGATGACGCAAAGTTTCAGCTTCCGAAGAGAGTGTAACTGCCAGGGAAAGCATTAGGGTGGCGGTCTCGCCATTTCCGCTTGTTGCCATTTGGACTGTGGCAATATTATTCGAAACCTGATCTGTGCCGGAGGCGGCCTGCTGGATGTTGCCGGCGATCTCGCGCGTCGCCGCGCCCTGTTCCTCAATCGCGGAGGAAATTGCGGCTGCGATTTCGTTCATCTCGTTGATCGTTGTTCCGGTACTGCGGAAAGCTGCGACAACCGAGTCAGTCGCGCTTTGAATTGCACTGACCTGCTCAGCAATTTCTTCGGTAGCTTTTGCGGTCTGTGTGGCCAACGATTTTACTTCCGATGCCACCACGGCGAAGCCCCTGCCGGCGTCGCCGGCGCGGGCCGCCTCAATCGTCGCATTCAAGGCAAGAAGGTTCGTCTGGCTGGCGATGTTCTGAATAAGTTGAACAACCTCACCTATTTTTTGTCCAGCGGCGGACAGCGCCGCAACACTGGTGTCGGTTGCGGCCGTCTCGCTAACGGCTTTCTGGGCAATCTGCGCCGACCGGGTGACTTGTCGGCTTATCTCGTCGATGGATGCATGAAGTTCCTCGGAAGCAGCGGCAACAGTTTGCACGTTGCCTGAAGCCTCGTCGGCGGCGTTAGCGACCTTGCCGGTTATTAACGCAGTTTCTTCTACAGTGACCGAAAGTTTTTCGGCGGTACCCTTCACCTCCTGCGCCGAGCCACCGACGGCTCGCACCACCTTGTCAATCTCGTTGCCGAAATCGCCAATTAGTGCCTCTAACGCTCTGCGGCGACGATCTTTCGTCTCTTCCTCGATGCGCCTACTCTGTTCGAGTTCTTGCTCTCGTTTCATGCCTTCCTGAAATACCAGCACGGCGCGAGACATCTCTCCAAGCTCATCGCCACGTTGGGTGTCTGGGACAACGACATCGCTCTCGCCCTCGGCGAGCTTTCTCATGACTCGCGTCAGAGAAGCGATGGGTCGCGCGATGAACCGGATCACGGTCACCATTGACAAAGATACTGACACAGCTACGCCCACTACAGCTAACGCAATCAGCTGCAACATCTTGCTGCGGTAAAATGCATCGAGTTCGCTCTTTAACGTCGCGATCTCGGCGTTGGTCGACCTGGCGAGAGCTTCGATTTCCTTGTTTAGACTTTGTCTATTTGCACGATTTTCGTCGTTGTCACCGTACTCTCGAGCAGCAGGACCGCCGCTGGCTATGCCTCGGCGCACTGTTTCGGTCCGAAACTCTATGAATTTCTCGATATTAGCCGACGCCCTATCGGTTTCATTCTTGCGCATCTGGGGCAGAAGCTCACGCCAAGCCGCTATCAATTCTTTGACTTCATGTAGGTTCTTCAACAGGGGCTTGCCGAACTTTTCTGCTTCGGCAGCGTCGCGCGCCATATAGACACCGCGTGAGTCCATGACGACTGCATAAATCATCGAATTGATTTGTTCGCCGATAAAAGAACGCTGCGAGGCATTCTGCATCTCGCCGACCCGCAAATTGTAATTTGTCAGCGCCAGCAAGGCCAGGACGGCAATAATAATAGAAACGACGGATAGCAGACCGACGATGGTGTATATCTTCGTCCCTATGCGGAAGTTCGTTAGCTTGTGAAAAAGCATGGGTCGGGCTCGCGGTTCAAGGAAATGGACAGTTCGCCAGAGAATGTGGGTCCTGAGGTTAGTTTAGGGATAATTCGATTAAGAATCGTTAGGCTGAGTGTGCATGCCGCTGTGGTCCGGGGCACGGTCGTTGGTCAGGAATACTCAGATAGCGACACTACTATTCAAATAGTGACAGTGCGGCGAGCGTTCCCAGCAAATGGTTGGGGATTGGAAGGCGTCTGCCCGCGAGTCGCAGCGATGATTTCCCGGTTTACGTTTTAGTTAGGCAATAAGAGAAAGAGCTCCGATGGAATATAGAAACGTCAGTTTCGAGGTCGACGTCTTAGGAGTGGACACGTGGCGCTGGACCCTTTTTGCCCAGAACGCCGTGGGACCTGACCCTTGTTGGGCAGGTGCGAGCGACCCACGAACAGGCGATTGCCCACTGCAAGGCTGAGATTGATGCGATGTTAGCGAGGGAAAGCGAGGAATCGGGCGGCTCGGGCTTTTGTCTGGCCAACTTGTTTGCTTAACGCGCCCTTAACTTCGAAGGTCCACCATTGCGTGGACTAGGCGGGATTCGCGATGGGCAGCATTGCTTGGAGTGATCTAAACCCGGCAGAACAGCACGCGATTGCGGTGCTGGCGGTAGGGATTTCCGCCGACCTTTGCGATCCCTTGGCTCTGTTAATGCTGCAACGTGCGCATCTTATTAAGGGCGCGCGTCTGACTGCTAAAGCACAACAATTGAGGAAAGCGGCGATACTGCAAAAGCTATCCGCGTAGAAGATATTTCACGCTGTGAGCTAATGATGTCGCCGCCACACCAGCCCCGTATTATTATTTGCGAGGCAGGAGATAGCGGACTGTCATCCCGTCGCCGCTGTTCTGCTGGATCACAAAGTCACCCGGTTTTATTTCTGCCTCCATTGCCTCACAACAAGCCTCCGTCGAGTGGTTGGCGTTGCGAATGGATCGGCAGAGTTCAGTCGAGTTGACCACGACCGTTGTCGCGCCCTGTGCCGCGGCGCTTCGCAACTGCACAATCAACTCGTATTTAAAATGGTCGACTGAAACCAAGTGAGCCCCCGAAAGATCGCCTGCAAGCGTGTGACTACACAAAAAATACACACACCCAATCGTCTGGTCTTTCTCTTTCTCCAAGCGATCGCACAGTATCGTTTCTTGCTTTCCCCTTCTATTGCGATTTCGAACTCGATGGGTAACCGAGCATCACATTCCCTACATTTAGTCAGCCATGCGAATAAGGGTCGCTTCAAATGCCATACCGGGCGCTTGCCGTGTTGTTCCGCGACATGATGCCACCGTAGGCGCGGATTTCCCTGCGAGCGTGAGATCGACGTTATCGATGCCGAATACCGACAACTGCCCCGGCGTATGCCGACTGGTCGTGATCTCGGCCGTGAAAACATCCCCTTCCTGATTGTATGACCCCGTGTATGCAAGGACCGTATCACCACCAGTTATCGTGCCATCTTGGAGCAGGACGACACCGGTTCCCTCGCCAAGAGAGGTTCTGAACCACGCGGAGTATCTACCGTTTTCGAGCATCGATCAGGTCCTCACCTTGAAGGTCGTACTCGCCCAACGAGTAACATAGGTGCTTGGTTTGTCAGAAGTGAACGGCATGGTTACGAGACGGTTATCCCGTCGCCAATCAGACCCAGGAATAATCGATCGTCCGCAATCTTCGGGATCGCTCTCGTCGCGTTCTGTAAACGGCCACTTTGCGCCAAGACCTGCCCTCCCCGCCAAGTCGCATTTTGACCCATGACGGAAGTCACTGACCGGGCCAAAATATTCCTTCCAAGCCCGCCGAACCGGCCTTCCATGTTTCCAATTTTGGCGATTACATTGTCGCACTCGTATTGCAGCCATTTTTTTGCACGGAGGGATTTCATGACTTTGTCAAACGTCACCCGCCGAAGATTGATCGGCGGTCTCGCGGCCGGAGTAACCGCGGTCTCGGTAACTTCATCAAGCATCAGAAGCGCACGTGCTCAATCGGCACAAAAGACTTTTGTTCTTCTTGGCGGCGCCTTTTACGGAGCTTGGTGTTGGCATCGCGTCACCGACAGGCTCGAAAAGCAGGGCCATAAAGTCTATGCGCTTACACTTACGGGATTAGCAGAACGCTCGCACCTCCTAAGCAAAGACATAAATCTCGACACGCACATCACAGACATCGCAAATCTCGTCGAATGGGAAGACCTCACAGACATTTGCCTCGTTGCCCATTCGTATGCCGGATGTCCCGCATCGGGCGCGCTTGAGCGCATCGGAAACCGTGTGTCATCTATCGTCTGGGTTGATGCAATAAAGCCCGCCGACGGCCAGTCATTTCGAGACTTGGTCCCCTTCCCGATAGAGGAGGGTGCGATCAGCCGTCCAGCTCCGAAAGCGCTCCCTCCGACCGCCTTTAGCGACCCTAAAGACGTTGCTTGGGTTCTATCGAAAGTAACCCCACAACCGATTGGCACATGGCTGCAACCGGTGAAGCTCTCCGGCGCACGCGAAAGGGTCGCGAAGAAGACCTACATCCGCTTACCCAAATTCCAGTTAGCCGCCTTGGACAAAGCGGCAGGGGAGTGCAAGTCCGATAATTCTTGGACCGTCCTCGAAAACACGACGTCTGGTCACTCAGTTATGATCGCCGAGCCGGATTGGTTGACTGACGTGCTAGTGAAAGCAGCGTGAGGCCGATCTAGCAACTTCTGGACTGTAAATTGTGGCCGAGCGATCCGTCTCGCTCGGCTTGCGAGTGGCCCGCGTACGAACGACTTCCGCTTCTGGCAGATTTTGTTGCAAAAGTCGGTTGAGACGGGGGACGAACCGTGATTCCGTTGTATTGACGCGAATCTCGGCGAGGTCGATCCATGATGGGCCGTCTGAAGAGTGACCAAGGTCAGCTGTTCTACGAGTTTCGTCTTGGCGACGCAGTGCCCGAAGACCACCTGGTGCGGAAGATCGCCGCGGCTCTCGATCTGTCCTGGCTTCGCGGCGAACTTGCGCCTCATTATTCGTCGATGGGTCGCCCGTCGATCGATCCGGAACTGATGATCCGGATGCTGGTCGTGGGGTATGTTTTTGCGATCCGTTCGGAGCGGCTGATCTGTCGTGAAGTGCAGGTGAACCTCGCCTATCGGTGGTTCTGCAAGCTCGGTATCGAAGACGCTATCCCGGATCATTCGGCATTTTCGCGCGCCCGTAACGAGCGCTTCCGCGAGGGTGATGTTTTCCGTCGTGTGTTTGAGCGTATCGTCGAGGCTTGTATTGCGGCCGGTCTGGTTGGCGGTGAAGGCTTTGCCGTCGATGCGAGCCTGATCCAGGCTGATGCCAACAAGCAGCGCTCGATCGCAGGCCAGGATTGGCGCAGGGATCGCGACCCGGCGAGGTCCAGCCGCGCTGTGAAGGAGTATCTGGCGACGCTCGACGATACGGCGTGGGGCGCTGCCAGCGACGTGGTCCCGAAGTTCGTCTCGCCATCCGATCCTGCTGCGCAGTGGACCGGGGCTCACAAGGGGCCAGCATTCTTCGCTTACTCCGACAACTATCTCATCGACGTGAAGTTTGGCGTCATCGTTGATGTCGAGGCGTCCCGCTCTATTCGCCAGGCCGAGGTCGGTGCGGCGAAGACTATGATCGAGCGAACACAGGAGCGCTTCGGTCTCAAGCCGGAGCGGCTTGTCGCCGATACCGCTTACGGGGCCGCTCCGATGCTGAACTGGCTGGTCGAGGAGAAGGGTATCGCGCCACATATCCCTGTGTTCGACAAGTCGAAGCGGGATGATGGCACCTTCTCGCGCAGCGACTTTCGCTATGATCCGACCAGCGACGTCTACCACTGCCCGGGCGGAAAGCGGCTCGGGACCAGCGGCACAGTGCACGAGGGCAAGACGCTTCTGTATCGCGCGAGCAAGCTCGACTGCGATGTATGCCCGCTCAAACCCCAGTGCTGTCCAAAGGAACCATCCCGCAAGATCCCGCGCGACATCCATGAGCATGCCCGGGACGTTGCCCGGTCGCTCGCCGGCACTGAGGGCTTTGAGCAGTCGCGACATGAGCGCAAGAAGATCGAGATGCGGTTCGCACACTTGAAGCGCATCCTGAGGCTCGGTCGACTGCGACTGCGTGGCCCACGCGGCGCCCAGGATGAGTTTGTTCTGGCCGCCATCGCCCAGAACCTGCGGCGGCTCGCATCGCTGGTCGCTCGGTCACCACCCGCTCGGGCTCAGTGCATCGCGTAGCGTTGGAGTTGCGTAAAGAGCGTCAGGGCCAGCGCATCAAAGCCGCGGCCCTCAACGAAAAGCCCAACGACCAAATCCGGGGCAGCCGACTTTTGCAACAAAATCGGCCCTTCTGAGACGTACGGATCTGGCCGAATGTCCGCTTGGCGCGGCGGGTTCAACTGGTCAGCGCAACACTCTAGTCTTTTAGCAAAGATGGAGTGTGTGCCATGAAACAGCGGCGTCGTATTTATTACTCGGCGGCTCAGCGGTCTGAGATCTGGGATCGCTGGCAGGCTGGCGAGCCGATGAGTTCGATCGGACGCCGATTTGACCGGGAATCCTCGTCGGTCTTTTCGGTGATCTCGCCAACAGGCGGCATTCGTCCGCCAGCTCGGCGGCGAGCCCAGGAGGCGCTCAGCCTTTTTGAACGGGAGGAAATTTCCAGGGGGCTCAGCACGCAATGCTCGTTGCGCTTGATTGCCCGGCAATTGGGCCGATCTGCATCGACCATCAGCCGTGAAGTCAGTCGCAATGGCGGATTGGATCGGTATCGGGCTTCCCGGTCGGATCAAGCTGCCTGGGACCGGGCGCTACGTCCCAAGCTTTGCAAGCTGGCTTGCCGTCCGTTCCTGAGCCGGACAGTATCGATCAAGCTTCGGCAGCAATGGTCACCGGAACAAATTGCTGGTTGGCTCAAACGCACATATCCGGGGAAACTGCAAAACCAGGTGTCACACGAGACGATCTATCGCAGCCTGTTCATTCAGGCGCGTGGGGTGCTGAAAAAGGAACTGCTTGAGCACCTTAGAGCGAAACGCACTATCCGCCGCTCCAAGCACGCCAGCCTGAAACGAAACGGGCTCGGCCAGATAAAGAATGCCGTGTCCATCAGCGAAAGACCGGCATCTATTGAAGATCGCGCCGTGCCGGGCCATTGGGAGGGCGACCTGATCGGCGGGTCCAGGAACAGCTATGTCGCAACGCTTGTCGAGCGTCATTCGCGCTACGTGATGCTGGTCAAGGTTGCGAACAAAGATACTGAAAGCGTCGTCTCGGCGCTGATCAAACAATCGCAGAAATTGCCCAGTGAACTCTACCGGTCGCTGACCTGGGACAGAGGCAAAGAACTCGCCGATCATCAGCGCCTGACCTTGGCCACCGAGGTCGAGGTCTATTTTTGTGACCCTCGGTCTCCCTGGCAGCGCGGCTCAAACGAAAACACCAACAGATTGCTCCGCCAATATCTTCCACGCGGCACTGATCTGTCCCAACATAGCCAAGCCAAACTCAGCGCGATAGCAAAGCGGCTCAATGAAAGACCCCGAAAGACCTTGCTATATCAAACCCCGGCAGACAAGTTCGCGGAATGTGTTGCAGCGACCAGTTGAACCCGCCGCCAGAAGCAGTCATTCGAAGTCATTGCAGCGTATGGGACGATCGTGTCTAGAACTCGCTCCTTCAGCATCATCGTCATCCTTGCGCAGAGCGAGTTTAATCTCTTCGGCAGCTCTCCGTACGGCGTCGCCCTCAAACGCCATACCGTCTCGGAGCCCAGGGCGCTTGAGCGCTTGAGGCGGACCGTCCGCGCTAAACGCGCGAGAGCCGCCGGGATGTCCCCAGCGGCTCGTGCGTTGCGTAGTGATGTGGTGCGACGCGCAGCGTCGCGTGGTGGAACGTTGCGATGCGCCGAGACGCACGCGTTGCCTACCGTGCTGTCGATAAGTCCTACGCGTCCCATCGACTACGTTAACGTGGCTCGTCGCGAGGCGACTTCAAGACAGCGCTGCTGTCGTAGTCGTCATCTCTTTCGAACGTGCCGAAAAAGCCGTACCTGGCAAAACGACGTTGCTCCCGTCCGACGTTGCAATCTGTCATAGAGCAGTCCTGCCACCTGACGCGGAACCAGCCTCATCGCGACACACCATAGCCCCGCCATCGATCAGGAAAGATAATGCTTTCAGGGGGAGTTGGAATTTGATGACGCTTGTCGTTGCGCTTGCGTCGACGATCTCACAATCGCCTTAGGGCTGCTGCGCTCCTGCCTCGCTTCCGTCAAGCCGCGAGGGTCTCTTCCGTTAATAATTTAGCCGCGAAGAACCGCCGGTGGAGGTATCCAATGCATTACTCGCAAAGCCCGCCTCTTGCAGAGAAGGAGTGGCTGACGGCCGAAACGCGCGATCTAGACGCCAAATCCGATCAGCGCATTGGCGTACGCCCCATGAAGCGGTCGATCGATCCTTCTCGTTCCTCCAGCGACGATAAGATCTCCAGCGGCCGGCCATCGTTTGGCAGCCGAGTATTCCGCACCCTTACCCGCTTTCTTATTGCGGTTCTCATCGGTGTCGGCGGCACGCTTGCTTGGCAGTCACACAGTGATGTCGCAAGAGAAATGGTCGTATCCCGGGTTCCGACGCTGGCCTGGTTGCTATCGGTTTCCACGACGAAGTCGCCAGCCGGGGCTGTAACTTCCCCCGACCCGGTGCAGCAGCTTCAGCCCTTGGCGTCCAATCTCGATGTCGTGCGGCGCAGTGTAGACCAACTCGCTGCCAAGCAAGAACAAATTGTTCAGAACATTGCAGCACTGCAGGCTGTCGAGGAAGACATCAGACAGAAGATGTCATCCGCGCCTCCGTCCGCCTCCCAGCAGGCGGTCTCGATCCCGCCGCCGCATAAGCCACCGCAGCCCAGGGCGCAGTCGTCGGCTGTGCAATCATCGTCGGCACCTCACCCGCCGGCTCCTGCGGGACCGCTCGTACCCTCGCGCTGATGGCTCAGATTGCTGGTGAATGTTCAGCACAGGATCACGCCGAGATCTTCCGGCGCACTGGCGGCATTGAGCACCATGGCTGCGGATCATCCAAAGTCCCCCTCCAAGCCTTTCGTCGTACACGTCCCTGAAATCATTCCAACACGGCCACGCCTTGGTATCTGCACGGCCTCATCGGTAGGTCGCCGCGTGAGATCGGCGTGACAGCAATCCAGGTGGAGCAGGTAGTGCGTGGCCGTCGAGGACCTGATTGAAGTCCAGTCGAATTGCAAATCAGCGTGCGTCGACGACGCAAGATAATGTCGTATGCTGGTACTTTTCGGCATCGTCGTCTGCGCGGCGAACGTCCGCATCGCGCCAACAGCGGGCCCTCGGTATGGGCGCCACCTAAATAGGCTACTCGTCCTTTCGTGTTGATCCGGGCGCCTTCCAGCCCATCGATCGGAATATCTTTATTTCTTCAGTCGGGTGAGCTGGCCTGCTTCCTCCGAGCAAGGAGCACGCTATAGTGAATTTTGTCATGACAATCGAAGTCAATCAGGGAGTTGTAGGCGACACCGCGAAGCTGATTATGCATCGGCTCATTGCGCGGCAGATTCGTCGCTATCCTGCGTTGGTCGAAAAGGCCAAGATTGCACACGCGCGCCAAGCCGATCAATTCGCAGGCTGGCCTTTCGTGCGGGAATGGGACGAGTTGCTGTCTCTTCCGCCGGACGAGCTCGCTTCGAAGCTGATTAGTCGCGATCGAGAGACGGTAAGGCTCCGCAATTCGTCCCCTTTCTATCTTTGCGAAGGTGTCGATTTCGGGGACTACAAAATGCGGATCCGCATCCGTCGTGCCGCGACAAGGATTGCGGAAAGGACCTTGGCGAGCCATCCGACGCCGCGAAGACCTTGATGTCTGTCAAGAAGCGAACGCGGACCGTTAAATCTCGCGCTTAGCAGATGTCGGCACTTTGCTTAAAGACCGCTTCGCGCGCCAGAAGCGGACGTTGCCGGGCAGCAGTCCGCCGCCGGTGAACAGACCGCGATCGAAACGCCGGTCTCCGATACGATCGTGATCAGCACCAGGGACGGTGGGATGGTCTCGGTCTGAGTGCCGGTGGCTGCAAGGAGTGCCACCAGATCGCCGAGTTTCGCACCACGCTTGGTCATTTCGGGAAAGAGCACGGGGGGCCGCAGCCGCCACGTCGGCCGCCTTCGATCCGAGATACCAGAAACCAAATACATCGCGCCGACCAGCACATAATGGAGGCCGCCTCGGACGTGCCCGAGCAGGCTCGCAAGGAAGCCGACCATGGGCCGATCGGGTCGCTGGCCAAGAGTGTCAACATCCCAAGACATCGCGGGATCTCGCCCCGGTTCAGCTCGCGTTACCTGCTACTTCCGGAAACGGACGCCTTCGCCAGAATTCTGGGATGCCGCGAAAAATTCAATGCCGTACTTGTCTTCCAGCACTCGTTGCATCGCCTCAAGAATCTTTCGGCGACGAGGATCCATCTTTTCGCTCTCGTCCGTCTCGACAACGCTTACCGCCTGCCGAGTCACGCCCGCCTCCAAAGCTAAGGTCGCTTGGTCGACACCCGCCAACGCCCGCCCCGCACGAATAAGACGAGGCGGAGGCCAAATATCTTGGATGGGTACGACTTTGTTAACCATATCATAGACTTTGCAGGAATTTTTCCAGCGAACTGTTGACTCTCCGACCCAGATCGCTGACATTATTCCAGCGAACGCGGAATCGATCGAAGCCCAAAGGACCCCAATGACGTTTCCCGATGCTATCGGTCAGCCCTGTGATGGCCTCAGCGACTGCCCACGCTCCCTCGCCGAGTACGCCATTCCCGCGTTCTCTCCCATCCCTTCTGCGTCCGCTCGCCGCGAGTCGGCAGATTACGAACGCTACATCAGCAGCGCCTCCTGGCAAACCAGTCCCGCCCGCCTGGCCGAGCTCCGTGCTGCCGGTCACCGCTGCCGCTTGTGCTTCGTCTCGGGCGCGGAGACGCGGCTCGAGGTCCATCATCGCACCTACCGCAACTTCGGCTGTGAGCTTGCCGAGGACCTCACCACGCTCTGCCACGATTGCCACCTGGACGTGACCTGCATGGAGCGCGCGCGCAAGTACGCCCGCTCTCCCGTGTTGCCGCCCAACTACGTGCCGGTGGCGTCGCCACCTCCGCTTTTCGACTACCGCCTCGCTTTGGAGATCGTCTGATGAGCATCGAACACATTTCCCTGCGTCTGGTCGGTGTCGGCCCGATGCTAATGCGCAATTCCCGCCTCGGCGACCCGCTCGACCACTACACGAAGGCATTGGCCGCGGTGACGTCGAAGCGCATGAAAACCGAGGCTGACCACGAGCGTATTGCGGAATTGGAATTCCACGGCTCGCTCTACCTGCATCACGGAGCGCCCTGTCTGCCACAGAACATGGTCAAGAGCGTCTGCGTCGACGGCGCGAAGAAGTCCAACATGGGCGAGACGACCAAGGCCGCTTTCCGCGCCGAGGGCGCCGCTTTGCTGCAGTTCGATGGCCCCAAGACTGCCGCCGAGCTCTGGGCCGATGAACGCTTCCGGCACCGTGCCGTGGTCCGGATTCCCAGCCGGCGAACGCTCACGGTCAGGACTCGCCCGCTTTTCGATGGCTGGAGCGCCATCGTGCACGGCACCTATCTGCCCTCGTTGCTCGACCGCGAGAACATCCTCGAGTTCTATCGCATGGCCGGCTTGTTCGGCTTGGGCGATTATACCCCCGAATATGGGCGCTTCCAGGTGGAGGAAGTTTCGCTCGAATAGCTCCCCGTGCCGGTGCGTGGCCCGGCGAGGCATGGCATGGCCCGCCGTGGATTTTCAGAGAGATCCACGAGCAATGACGACGACGACAATACCGACTCCACGCGCAGGCTTCGCCTTGCGTGAACGATGGAGCCTACCTTTGAGCAAGATTGACAATGGCGACCGCGTAGGCGGTGACGAAGCCGGGGGCGAGCCGTGGCCCGGTGTCCTGAACTACTGGCGGACCATTCCGGCCGAGGCGTTCGATGACGCGACGAAGGCCGAGGTGACATGTTCGTGCGGGCTACGACATCGACGATCCCGGAGTGGCAGCGTGCCATCTCGGGCGACGCTGAGGCGGCCACCAGCATGGTCATGCACTGCAAGGCGCCGACCTCGATCGGCATCAAGGTCGACTTCCCAATGACGGTGTTGTTGTCATGTGCGTTCGATGATCCGGGAGCGGCTCTCATGCTGTCACACAAGCTTCGCCAGATGCCGCTTGAGGCGCGCCTGCGCACCATGCTGGCGACATCCTGGCAAGTCGCCAAGCTATTGTCGTCTTTGCGCCGACCCGCAAAGGGATCCACACGCGGCTAACCCGCAAAAACAAGGAGAACCTTCATGCGCAAGAATGAGATGGACACGATGACATCCGCGTTGCCCGTCTCCGCAACGAAGGTTTGCCTGGCAGCTCACGACCCAATGACTGTGACTCTCGGAAGTGCGTGCCCCTGGCCCTTCAGAGCAGAGGACAGCACCCCGTTGGCGTGGTGGCGCACGTTGCCGTCGGACGCGTTCGGCGACGCCGAGCGTCTCCTCCTGATCGCCACGCTCGAACAAATCGACGTGCTCCACGGCGGTGAAGACTTCGTGGCGGCGCTCGAAGGCGACCCGGCGGCCGCCATCGGCGTCACCTTCTCGATGATGCCGATCGAAGAGATGACGCTGAGGGCCGACGTCGCCATGACGGCGCTGCTCCGGTGCACGCTTGAGCGTAACGCGGCGGCGGCACTGGTGCTGGCACAAGTCCTGGGCCTGACCGACCTTGGTCACTCCTACGCCACGGAGCTCGCCGCGTCGTGGCTCGCCTATGGCCGGCGCTGCTCGGACAATCCTTGCAAGTTCAGCAAGGCCGAGACCGTGCTGCTGACCGCTTTTCGGGAGTATCATCGTGATGGAGATGATGCGTGAACGTCCAGATCTTCTCCGACCTTCACCTCGATGTCTACGGGTCCGAGAATCCTGACTTTAACTGCGCCCTGTTGGTGGAGCTCGAAGCATGAGCGCCGACGACTCAGATGACTTCGATCTGCCCGCGGTCGAGCGTGATGCCGTCGTCACGGGCGCGGCGGCCGATTCGGCTGACTGGGACGAGCGCCATAATGGCCTGCCCCGACTTCTGCGCTATGCCATGCTGGTCAACGACAACGCAAGTCACGTCGAACAGCGGCTGACGGCCGAGATCGATCAACTCTGCCCGAATTTGCCGCTCAACGCGGCCTGGGCGACGGCGCTCGATGTCGACGCCGGTCTCGCACTTGCCGCGGAACTCGACCGTCGCGCCGTCACCGACGATGACCCGAAATTGCGTGGTCTTGCCGACAGTGTCCGGTTGCTGTGCCTTCCGGCCCCGCGCGGCGGCGCGTTCTTTGAAGATCACCAGCGTGTGGCAAAGGCTCTACTGCTCGCGTTCCGGGCGATCGTCCATAAGAGCGACGAACAGCTCCGCTGCGACGTTGAACGGTTTGTATTCGGCTGGGCGGCGCTGCCGGCCTGCGGCCACATGATCGTACGACATAAATCGGCTTCGGCGAATGCGTTGCTCATCGGCGGGCGCATGGCGGAACACCGCATCGCCGCCGCGCAGGAAGCTGCCAGGCGGGAACAAGAGGAAGAGGAGCAGGCCCGAGAGGAGGCGGACAAAGAAGCGGCTGAGATTCTGCATCATGTTACAACTTCGGCTGAAGCGGTGCCTGAACATCAACTCGTTGTCGTTCGTCTGAGCGACGACGCGATGAAGAACGTCAAGCTCAAGGAAATGGTGGGACCCTTGAAGGGCGTCATCAACGTTGCCTTGCCGCTGGCCGAGGTGCCGCCGCTGCATCGGGTGCGCAACGCGCTGATAGTCGAATTTCCCTACGCCGTCGAGGTCATCGATTTCGTGCTCGCCGACCTCGTCGGCCGCACCACGATCCGTTTACGTCCATTGCTGCTGTTAGGAAAACCCGGCGTCGGCAAGAACTCTTTTTGTCAGGAAGCTATCCCAAGCTCTAGGACTGCCGAGCATCTGGCGCACCGATTGCTCTCGGGCCGATGGCGCGGTGTTCGGCGGAACCGACCGCCGTTGGCATACCGCAGAGCCTTGTCATCCCTTTCTTGCCGTTGTTCAAGCCAAGGTCGGCAACCCGATGGTGTTGCTCGACGAATTGGAGAAGGCCGGAACGCGTTCCGATTACGGGCGGCTCTGGGATTGCCTGCTCGCGTTTCTTGAGCCCGAAACCAGTTGCCGCTACCCGGATCCGGCTCTTCAGGTCTCCCTTGACCTCAGCCAAATCTCCTACATCGCGACCGCCAACACCCTGGATCCGCTGCCGACTCCGATCCGCGATCGCTTTCGCGTCGTGACCTTCCCAAATCCCGGCGCCGACGATCTCGATGCGCTCTTGCCGGCCGTGATGGCGGACCTCGCCGGGGAACGGCGGCTCGACCACCGCTGGGTGCTGCCTCTCGACGGCACCGAACATGCCGCCGTTGCGCAACGCTGGCGCGGGGGCTCGGTGCGTCGCCTGCGCCGCATTGTCGATGCGATTTTGCGTAACCGCGACCTCCAAGCGACGAGGAACTGATCATGTCCCACGAAAACGACAAGCCGACGCCGATTCCGTTGCATAGGGCAGCGCCGCTGCCGCGGCCGCCGCGATTGCCGGGGATAACGTCGCGATCGGGCACGGTTGGTTCCGGCAATCCGGATACAATCTCATCCCACCATCACAGGACCGATACCGTGAGCGACCCACAGATCATCTGCACGAACTGCGGCACCGAGATCAAGCTGACCGAATCGTTGGCGGCCCCGATCGTCGCCGCGTCCCGCAAGCAGTTCGAGGCGCAGCTCGCCGCCAAGGAAGCCGACTTTGGCCGCCGCGAGGCTCACCTCCGGCAAACGGAGGGAGACCTCGCCAAGGCCCGCGAGACGCTCGACGAACAGGTGGCCGCCAAAGTGAGCGCCGAACGCGTCGCCATCGCCGAAGCCGAGGCAAGGAAGGCCCGTCTGGCACTGGCCGATGATCTTGGTCAACGCGACCGGCAGCTTGCGGATTTGCAGGAAATGCTCGCCACGAACAACGCGAAGCTCGCCGAAGCCCAGCAAGCCCAGACCGATATGCTGCGCAAGCAGCGCGAACTCGAAGACGCCAAGCGCGAGGTTGAGTTGACGGTAGAGAAGAAGGTTCAGGAGAATCTCGCCGCCGTCCGCGACAAGGCCAAGCTTGAGGCGGAGGACGCGCTCAAATCCAAGGTCGCCAAAAAGGAGGCGCAGCTCGCCGGCATGCAGCGGCAGATCGAGGAACTGCGTCGCAAGGCCGACCAAGGCTCTCAACAGTTGCAGGGCGAAGCGCTCGAGATCGAACTTGAATCTTTGCTCCGCAGCCGCTTCCCGCGCGATCTGATCGAGCCGGTGGCCAAGGGCGAGTTCGGTGGCGACGTGATGCACGGGGTGGTGGCCGCCAATGGACAGCGCTGCGGCACGATTCTCTGGGAGTCCAAGCGAACGAAGGCCTGGAACCACGCCTGGCTGGGTAAACTACGCGATGATCAACGCGCCGCGAAAGCGGACGTCGCGCTGATCGTCTCGAGTGCTGTACCCAAGGAGGTCCAGAGCTTCGATCTCATTGAAAACGTCTGGGTCGCGGAGCCGCGCTTCGCTATTCCGCTCGCTGTCGCACTCCGCCAGTCGCTGATCGACGTCGCCACCAGCCGAAAGGCGCAGGAAGGTCAGCAGACGAAGACTGAGGTGATGTATGCGTATCTCACCGGCCCGCGCTTCCGCCACCGTATCGAGGCCGTCGTGGAAAAATTCACCGAAATGCAGGCCGATCTCAAGCGCGAGCGCGCCACCATGACGCGGCTGATCGCGCGCACGATCTGCACATAACCATCCTGCATCGTCTTCAGCGCTATGGGTTCGTAGCAATGCTCCGTCTTGTTCCTGGCAATTGCGGCGTGGATCCCCATCGCGAGCAACTCTTCGGTCTGATCTCCCTTTCGAGAAAATTGCAGCGGCAGATACTGCAATTCATTGACGTAGTTCTGCAGGTCGATCGGCATGTACTGATCGATGGGCCGGTCTCCGGCCAATGTCTTGAACACGTGGGTACGCCAGCGGGCCGTGCTGATCGTGCCTGCAGAGGCGCCGCCGTTTTCGCGGATCGAGATATATTGGTCCTCGATCTGGCTGAACAGCGGCGACGTCCCGGTGAGAGCTTCGGGCTGTTCGGGAAGCGCGGCTGGTGGATCGCGCCGAGCCTGCACAATGGGGCGATCCACCAGGTCTGAGACGGGGCGGTGGATCGTGACGGGCTGGTGCATCGTTGCCTGCTGCAGCAAGGCAAGCTGCCGATCGGCGACCTCGGCGAGCCTTCCGATGGCATCCGTCAGGGGCTCGCGGAGCGGCGGAAGCCCCTCGCCGGCCCGCCAGCGATCCCAAATGTCCTTGCGGAGCAGGTCGGCATGTGCCGTCACGGTCGGGTGACCTGCATCGCCTTTCTTGACCTCCTGCTCGACCAGGACGGCCTCCTGGATTGCGGCGAGGTCGCGCATGGCGGCCGGCGAGAACACCGGCGTCGGGGCCGGGTTTTCGAGCTTGGCTGCGGCCCCCTTCAGGAACGTCATCATGT
This sequence comes from uncultured Alphaproteobacteria bacterium, assembly GCA_963721275.1. GTDB lineage: Bacteria > Pseudomonadota > Alphaproteobacteria > Rhizobiales > Xanthobacteraceae > Bradyrhizobium. Next base: position 17,226 of record CAVRIQ010000012.1, read on the forward strand.
TGGCAAGGAACTCCTCCGGGTTGTCGCCCTTCGGAAAGCCGACATCACTGTGCGGGAACTCACTGTACGCGTAACCTTCCAAGTGCCGCCTCCATTCACCGAACCCGGCTTGCGCCAGCGTGCCCAGCCAGGCAGCGCGACGTTGAGCCTCCCTCTTGGGCAGCACGCCGAGCCGTACCCGAATAGGAGCGCATGGGCCGCTGCCAGGTGCAAGCTCGCGGGGTGGTCGGATCTGGAAGAAATACGTGGAAAGCCGATGAACAAGATAGGACGGCGCGCGCCGTGGGCGGCCGGTCCGGGGTTTCGCGACGGCGGTGCCGCCGTGGACTACATTATGGACTACATCGGGGGATAACGGAATATGCTTGTTTTGGACGCCCCACTGCAAAATTGCCCTCATGGGCGCCAATTTCGCGTCCTGGATCGTCTTCGGCCGCAAGCCGGCTGCGACCATTGATTGCTTCCAGCCAACGAAATCCTCTGCAGTCAATCGTCTGGCGTCATCATGGCCCAAGTAGCCCTTCAGCTGATTCACCACGCGCGACCACTCGTAGAGTGTCTTAGCTGCTGGCCGACGTTCGGCTGCCCATCCTTTAACCAGGTCGATCAGAGAAAACGGTGACTGCGAAGATGCCAAGCGCGAAGCCGGGGCGGCGTTAACTAGTTGCAAATTGTTCGAAAAGATCGATCCTTTCGCAAGTTGTGCAAGGGTCAAACTGGCACGTTGCAGGGCCGCAGCAACGGCTACGGCAAGGACACGGCGGCCAGCATCGTTAAGCACCAGCCCCCGCGCCGCGGCGAACTCGTCAGCCAGGTTCAGACACCACTCTTCCATCTGCAGGACTTGAAACCTGTCCCGATCGATCCCGCTCTGAGCAACGTCGTACAAAAAATCATACGATTTCGGTGACTTTTGGGGTGCGAACACCCGGTCGGCAAGGTCAACGTTCCAGGCTGTCTGCTGACTTGGATTGTCCACATGCTGCTGAAGCCACCGGTCATGAACGACCATAGCCAGTTGGTGCGCCTCCCTCTCCGTGAGAATCTTCGGACCCGAACGGAGGTTTGCCCACCGCTCCTCGATTTCCGCGAGTGCTTCAGCATGGCGGCGCTTGGCCTCGATGGGGTCACGGGTGCCTAGACTGCGCTTCTCCTCGCGCTTGCCGACAAGCGCGCGCAGGTCTTCTGGGACGCCTTTACGAAGCCAATAGACACCGCTGTCGGGATGTTTCCAGGGACGTGACATTGCGAGCGGCATTGTACCAGCCTTTTGTACCAGGCGGGTAGCGTCAAGTCATTGATCTTGCTTATTTCCTTGTAAACCAAGGGCTTAAAAGGAGGGTGGTGCCCAGGAAAGGACTTCGAACCTTCACGGCCGTTAAGCCACTGGCACCTGAAGCCAGCGCGTCTACCAATTCCGCCACCTGGGCCCGGGCCGGTTAGTACGGATCGGTTGCGCGCTTGTCAAATTGGCAAACTGTGACGCAAATGCGCTGTACAGCGGCGGCGCGTTGGCGTATCGCGAAATCGCTAAATACCCCCCGCCGTTGATCGAATTTGACCCTAGGAAATAACGCCATGGCATCGAATCTGGACACGCTGGTCACGGTTTTCGGAGGGTCGGGCTTCCTGGGACGGCACGTGGTCCGCGCGCTCGCCAAGCGCGACTACCGCATCAGGGTCGCGGTGCGGCGGCCGGAACTGGCCGGGCACCTGCAGCCGCTCGGCCGGGTCGGCCAGATCCACGCCGTGCAGGCCAATCTGCGCTACCCGACCTCGGTCGAGGCCGCGATGCGCGACTCCCACGCCGCCATCAACCTGGTCGGCATTCTCGCCGAAAGCGGCGCCCAGACGTTCGACGCGGTGCAGGGCGCGGGCGCCGGGACGGTGGCCAAGGCGGCGGCCGCCGCCGGCGCCGGCATGGTGCATGTCTCCGCCATCGGCGCCGACGAGAATTCGGCCTCGCGTTACGGCCGCGCCAAGGCCGCGGGCGAAAAGGCGGTGCTGGCGGCCCTCCCCTCCGCCACCATCCTGCGGCCATCGGTCGTGTTCGGCCCCGAGGATCAGTTCACCAACCGCTTCGCCGCGCTGGCGCGGATGTCCCCGGCCTTGCCGCTGATCGGCGGCGGCCTGACCAAGCTGCAGCCGGTCTATGTCGGCGATGTCGCGACCGCGGTCGCCGACGCCGTCGACGGCAAGACCAGGCCGGGTGCGCCTTACGAGCTCGGCGGCCCGGAAGTGCTGACCATGCGCGAGATCATGGAAATCATCCTCGACGTCACCGAACGCCGGCGCATGCTGATGCCGTTGCCGTTCGGGCTGGCGAAATTGCAAGCGATGTTCCTGCAGTTCGCGCCGGGCGATTTCAAGCTGACGCCGGATCAGGTGACGCTGTTGCGATCGGACAACGTGGTGTCGGACGCGGCGAAGGCCGCCGGGCTCACGCTCGAAGGGCTGGGAATCACGCCGGACTCGATGGAAGCCATCGTCCCGCAATATCTCTGGCGCTTCCGCAAGGCCGGCCAGTTCGCGCACCGGGGCGCGTGATTTATCCGTCGTCCCGGACAAGTGAGCGCAGCGAACGCGATCCGGGACCCATAACCACCGACGTTTGTTGTTATAACAGACGGCAGCTCCAGCCTTCGCAATTTACGAACACCGGTGGTTATGGGTCCCTGCTTTCGCAGGGACGACCGAAAGGTTTTATTTCCCCATCGCCAGCGCGACCAGGCCGAGCGTGCCGACGATGACGCGCCACCATGCGAACAGCGTGAAGCCGTGGCGGGTGACGTAGGTCAGGAACGTCTTGACCACGATCATCGCGGTGACGAACGACACCACGAATCCGATCGCGATGATGCCGGTGTGATCGAGGCTCATATCGGCGCGGTTCTTGTAGAATTCATAGACGAAGGCGCCGATCATGGTCGGGATCGCCAGGAAGAACGAGAACTCCGCCGCCGCGTGCTTGTCGGCGCCGAACAGCATTGCCGCGACGATCGAAGCCCCTGAGCGCGACACGCCGGGAATCATCGCAAGGCACTGCGCGAAGCCGATCGACAGATACATCGGCAGCGGGAACGTCGTGGCGTCATGCTCGTGCGGCTTGAGATCGAGCTGATCGACCCACAACAGGACGGCGCCGCCGACGATCAGCGAAAAGCACACCACCCACGGATTGAACAGATAAGCCTTGATATAATGACCGGCCGCGGCGCCGATCACCGCCGCCGGAAGGAACGCCACCAGCATGCCGATGACGAATCGCCGGTCCCTGGCATTGCTGAACATGCCGAGCGCCACGCTCCACAATTTGCCGAAATACAGCGCGACAATCGCCAGGATGGCGCCGAGTTGAATCAGGATGGAAAAGCTGTTCCAGAAATCGCCTTCGCCGAGATTGAAAAATCGTTCCGCCAGCAACAGGTGGCCCGTCGAGGAAACCGGCAGGAATTCGGTGACGCCCTCGATGATGCCGAGAATCACCGCCCGCAATGCATCAGACATCATGACATGGTCCGTTATGATCCATTTCGTCGAAAGCCGCGTTCTTCTCGCCTATTCGCCCCTTCGCCGCAATCTCAAAAACGCAAAAACACGGGTTGCCTCCCGCGTCTGCTTAGGTAGTTTGGCGCGCGATTGCGGTATGCTCGGCTGCATGCCTGACTCGCTTCCGGGCGGTGAGGATTTCTTAAGCACCGCAAAATTATCAAGGGCTCATGTTCACACTGTTTCATCATTCGTTCTGTCCGCATTCGCGCTTTATTCGCCTGGCGATGGGCGAACACGGTCTCGATGTGCGGCTGGTGGAAGAGCGGGTCTGGGAGCGGCGCGAGGCGTTTCTGGCGCTCAATCCCGCGGGCACCACGCCGGTGCTGATGTCGGAGGGCCGGCCGGCGATACCGGGCGCCGGCATCATCGCCGAATATCTCGACGAAACCTATGGAACCGAGCTCGGCGACCGCAGGCTATTGCCGTCCGCCATGGCCGAGCGCATCGAAGTGCGCCGGCTGATGGCGTGGTTCAACGAGAAGTTCTTCGAGGAGGCCTCCAATCCGCTGGTCACCGAGCGCATCTACAAGCGCTTCATGAGCGAGGAAAACGGCGGCGGCGCGCCAGCGGCCGATGTGATTCGCGCGGCCAAGGCCAATGTGCGCTATCATCTGGCCTATATCGGCTGGCTGGCGCGGACGCGGAACTTCCTGGCTGGTGACCGGCTGACCTTCGCGGACCTCGCCGCCGCGGCGCATCTTTCGGCGATCGATTATCTGGGCGACGTGCCATGGAGCGAGGACGACGCGGCAAAGGCGTGGTACGCGCGGGTGAAGTCCAGACCCTCGTTCCGCCCGCTGCTGAGCGAATGGCTGGCGGGCGTGCCGGCGTCGCGCACCTACGTGGATCTCGACTTCTGAGCGCCAACGCCGCGCTCCCTCCCGCGGATCTGAAAGCCGCGCTCGCAAGCGAGGCCCGCGGGCTGGGATTCGATTGCATCGGCGTTACCGCTCCCGGCGTGCTCACTGATGCCGGCCGCCACTTTCGCGACTTCCTTAAGGCCGGCGCGCATGGCGACATGGACTGGCTCGCCGCGCATCCCGAACGCCGCATCGACCCGCGCGCGCTGTGGGCGGACGTGCGCTCGATCGTCATGCTGGGAGTGAATTACGGACCCGATCAGGATCCGCTCGCTATCCTGCAAGCGCGGACGCGCGGCGCGATCTCGGTCTACGCGCAGGGCGACGATTATCACGATTTGATCAAGAAGCGGCTCAAGGTGCTGGCGCGATGGCTGGTCGCCAGTTCCGGCTGCGAGGTCAAGGTATTCGTCGACACCGCCGCGGTGATGGAAAAGCCGCTGGCGCAGGCGGCGGCCCTGGGCTGGCAGGGCAAGCACACCAACCTCGTTTCGCGGCAATTCGGCTCGTGGCTGTTTCTCGGCGCGATCTTTACGACGCTCGATCTGCCGCACAACGAAGCCGAGCCCGACCATTGCGGCTCGTGCCGGGCCTGCCTCGACATCTGCCCCACGTCAGCGTTTCCCGCGCCCTACAAGCTCGATCCGCGGCGCTGCATTTCCTATCTCACCATCGAGAACAAGGGCCCGATCCCGCACGAATTCCGCAAAGCCATCGGCAACCGCATCTATGGCTGCGACGATTGCCTCGCGGTGTGCCCCTGGAACAAGTTCGCGCAATCAGGGCATGAGGTAAAACTCGCCGCGCGCGACGAATTGCGCGCGCCGTCACTGGCCGACCTCGCCCGGCTCGACGACGCCGCGTTCCGCGCGCAATTCACCAAATCGCCGGTCAAGCGCATCGGCCGCGACCGTTTTGTACGCAACGTGCTGATCGCGATCGGCAACTCGAACGATCGCACGTTGGCTACCGAGGCCAAACGCCTGGCGAATGACGACAGTGCGCTGGTGCGCGGCGCCGCGGTATGGGCGCTGTCGCAATTGCTGGAGCGGGAGGAATTTGCGGAGCACGCGGCGAAGGCGACCGGAGCTGAGGCAGATGACGGTGTCCGCGAGGAGTGGCGGCTCGCAAGCACCAGTGCCAGACCTCATCCTGAGGAGCGGCATTAGCCGCGTCTCGAAGGATGAGAGCCGGGCCTTATGGTTCTGCCGGCGATGCGAAGCATCGTCCGGAGACGGCGCCAGCGCGCCTCCTCACCATGAGGGTCACGCATACCCCACCCTTGATTTAGCGCTGCAAATTCCGGCATGGTCCCGCGCCATGACCAATCAGCCCTTCTTCACCACCGATCGCGACACCTTCATCCCGACCGACGCCGCGCGCGGACCCTGGGACCCGAACTCGCTGCACGGCCGCGTCATCATCGGCCTCTTGGCCTTCGTGATCGAGCAGCGCCACGGCGCCGACGATTTCGTGCCGGCGCGGCTGACGGTGGACATGTTCCGGCTGCCGACGCTGGCGCCGATCGAGGTCAAGACGCGGCTGGTCCGCGACGGCCTGCGCATCAAATTGATCGAGGCCGATTTTCTCTCGGGCGGCGTCGCCATGGCGCGCGCCTCCTGCCAGCTATTGCGCAGGACCGAAAACCCGCAAGGCACGGTGTGGTCGCCGCCGAACTGGGCGGTGCCGGCGCCATCAGACATTCCCGCGCCTGCCGATCCCAGGCTCGGCATGAACGGCAAATGGACCACGCGGCCAATCACAGGCGCGATGGGCACCGTCGGCCCGCGGCGGCTATGGATGGGCGAGGTGCGCGACTTCGTCGAGGGCTCAGCGCTGACGCCGTTCGTGCGAGTGGCTGTGGCTGCGGATTTCGCCAGCCCCTTCGCCAATGCCGGCGATCAGGGCCTCGGCTACATCAACAGCGACGTCACGCTGTATCTGCATCGCCTGCCCATAGCGGAATGGATCGGCTTCGAGGTGGTGAACCACCACGCCACCGACGGCATCGCGATCGGCGAATGCTGGCTCTACGACGAGCAGGGCGCGATCGGGACATCCACCGTGGCGGCGCTGGCGCAGCGCAAGCCGATGGCCAATCCGAGCCAGCGCGATGTGATGAAGAAGCCATGATTTGTCATGCCCCGCGAAGGCGGGGCATCCAGTATTCCAGAGCCGTTCGAGATAGATCGAACCGTCACGGCGTACTGGATCGTCCGCTTTCGCGGACGATGACAGCCTTGTTGGGGCGCACTGCAGCGAACACCATCGCGAAGCTTCACCCCTCCAGATGCCGCTTCATCTCCGGCCGCGCCTTCAGCGCTGCGGCCTGCTTGGCGAAAATCTTCGCCATCCGTTCAGCCGCGAAATTCATGTCGACAAAGCCGGTCGCGGTGTTGGCGACCTCATGATACTCCGAGATCCTGCCGTCGCGCAGCCTCATGATGGCGACGCCCTCGAACATCGCGCGCGCCCCCTTGGCCTCCGGCAGCAATGAGCGATAGCTGAACGTGTAGCGCGCATAGAGCGTTTCGCCGTCGCTGACGGGGTCGTGCATATCCCAGCGGAAATCGGTCGCCGTGCGATAGAACCAATCGTCGATCATCCCGGCGATCCTGGCGCGGCCGGTGAACGCACCGTAGAACACGTCGTGATAGACCCCGTCCTCGGTGAACAGTTCGGCGAAAGCCGCACCCTTGCGTTGTTCGACGGCATCGCAGAACGCGCGGAGCATGGCTGTCGTGTTCATGGCGTTTCTCCCTTTGAACCGATCTCCGCAACGGCAGCGAGGATCCGCGCGATGTCCTGCGGCCGCGACAGGCGGTGATCACCGTCCTGGATCATGGTCAGCACCACGTCGTCGGAGGGCAGCCGGTGCGCCAGCGCAAACGCATGCTGCCACGGCACATCCGGATCCTGCGCGCCCTGCAGGATGCGAACCGGGCAGCCGACATCGATGGCGCTGCCGAGCAGTAGATGGTTGCGGCCCTCCTCGATCAGCGCGCGGGTGATCGGATAGGGCTCGCCATCGCCATAGGGCGACGGCCGCAGCCACACGCCCTTGCTCTCGATCTCCTTTTTGACCTCGGGCGAAAAGCCGTTCCACATCAATTGTTCGGTGAAATCCGGCGCCGGCGCGATCAGCACCAGGCCGGCCAGCGAGCCGCGGCTTTGCGGACGTTTTGCCATTTCGCGCGCCAGCAGCAGTGCCATCCAGCCGCCCATCGACGAGCCGATCACGACCTGTGGGCCGGCACAAAACTGCTCGAACACTGCCACACTCTCTTCCAGCCAGCGCCCGATGGTGCCGTCGATGAACGCGCCACCGGATTCGCCATGGCCGGAATAGTCGAACCGGACGCAGGCGCGGCCGTGCTCGGCGGCCCATGCGTCCAGCGCCAGGGCCTTGGTCCCCTGCATGTCCGAATTGAAGCCACCGAGCCAGAACAGCCCGGGGGCGCCGCCTTCGCGGGCCCGCACGGCGATGCGGCGCGCCGCGTTCCCCTCGCCTACGTCGATAAAGGTGGGCGGCTGCCCGATTGCCGCGGAACTGGTCATGGGATCGGACCTCCGGTTCGCTGCTGTTTGAGTGAGCACGGCCGATCCGTCAACGTACGCCCGGACCGGTTCTTTCGACAATGGCGGCGCTTGCGGAGAGAACCCTGGCCCTCTATGTGGGCTGGTCTGAACATTCCGTTCCAGTCCGCCTTGTCCGCGTGACCAAAATGCCTCGCATTTGATGCTTTTCGCGGTCGGATACGCGAGTTTGCTTGCCCGCAGCGCCTTATTCCTTCAAACTGCGATCTTCGTTCACAACCTTGGAGAGCTACCCATTCGCCGTCCCAACAGAGCCCCGCCCGCTGCCACCAAAGACGGGCCGCGCACCAATGATGAAATCCGCAACGCCACGATTCAGCTGATCGATCAGAACGGCACGAACCACGGCACGGTCGAGACAGTCGCCGCCATCAAGATGGCCCTCGAGGCGGGCATGGATCTCGTGGAGATTTCGCCGAATACCAATCCTCCCGTCTGCAAGATCATGGACTACGGGAAGTTCAAGTATTCGGCGCAGAAAAAGGCCGCGGAGGCCCGCAAGAAACAGAAGGTGGTCGAGATCAAGGAGATCAAGCTCCGGCCGATGATCGACGATCACGACTACGAGGTGAAGATGCGCGCGATGCAGCGCTTCTTCGAGGAGGGCGACAAGGTGAAGATCACCCTGCGCTATCGCGGCCGCGAAATGGCCCATCAGGAAATCGGCACCAAGCTCCTGGACAAGGTCAAGGCCGACGTGGCCGAATACGCCAAGGTCGAGCAGGACGCCCGTTTCGAAGGCCGTCAGGTGGTGATGGTGCTGGCGCCGCGCTGAGACGCGTCAGCGCTTCGCGTTTCATCCGTTCACGTTTGTGAATTTTGAATACGGCCCGCCGGGCGATCTGGCGGGCCATTTTCTTGGGTAGTCAGCCCCGCGTAGCCTGCCAGCGGCCACTGCAATTGCCGCTGGAAAACTTGGCGCTCCAGCGGCCCGCGCCGCTGCTGCCGCCCAGCCTGCCGCTGCCGGTCGCGACCGCTCCCGCGGCCGAAATTCTCACCACGACGCTGCCGCCGCCGCTGACCCTGCCGGATACGTCGGCCGCGCCGGTCGATGAGATGCGGCCGCCCGAGACCTGGAACGGATAGCTGTAGGCGGGGTCGCAGGTGCCGGCCTGGGTGATGATCAGGACATTCCAGATTCCGTCATAGCCGCCGCCCATGCGGGCGGTCCTGGCGTCGGCTGTGCCGGGCGCGGCGAAGGCGGCGAGAAAGGAGGCGGCAAATATCCCTCGCCAGACGCGCGAGGACCGCAAATCGACGGAAAAGATGGTCAGTCGGGCTGATGTCGTCATATTTCCCTGCTTTTTGGCTACGCCATGGGTGGCGTCAGCCTATCTGTCAAACAATACGGTTTTGCGGTTCATCGTTGCCAATTCGGTCCGGTTCTGCCATAAGCCCGACCTTCATCGCCCGGCTGATCAAGGGCTGCCGTGGCGATGCCCATGCTGGTTGTCTCACTTCGGAAATAACCGAGCATTTTCAACGCTCTAACGAGCATTTTAGCCGCGAAAGCGCCCTTTCGGGCGCGTTTTTTCTGCGGCAACAGGAGAGCCAAATGCCCAAGCTGAAGACCAAGTCAGGCGCTAAAAAGCGCTTCAAGGTGACTGCCACCGGCAAAGTGATGCACGCCCAGCGCGGCAAGCGCCACGGCATGATCAAGCGGACGAAGAAGCAGATTCGTCAGCTCCGCGGCACCCGCGTGCTGTTCAAGACCGACGGCGACAACATCAAGAAATATTTCTTGCCGAACGCCTGATCGCGTTCACCCGTCTCTCTTAAGCCGAGCCGCGTCCGCGCGGCGATCCGTCACCCATTTTCATCTGAAGGAGACCCGTCATGTCTCGCGTCAAACGCGGTGTGACCTCTCACGCCAAGCACAAGAAAGTCTACAAGGCCGCCAAGGGTTTTTACGGCCGCCGCAAGAACACCATCCGCGCCGCCAAGGCCGCGGTCGAAAAGGCCGGGCAATACGCTTTCCGCGACCGCAAGCGCAAGAAGCGCACCTTCCGCGCGCTATGGATCCAGCGTCTCAATGCCGCGGTGCGCCCGTTCGGCATGACCTACAGCGTCTTCATCAACGGCCTGTCCAAGTCTGGCATCACGGTGGACCGCAAGGTGCTGTCGGACCTCGCCATCCATGAGCCGGCGGCGTTCCAGGCGATCGCCGAAAAGGCCAAGGCCGCATTGGCGGCCTGAGCCCCGGGCACTAGCGAACCGAAGCGGACGCGGCTTTGCGGGCCTTCCTTGCATAGCGCTGGGCGATCTCCGCCCGGCAGAAGGCTGTGAACGACCGGTACATGGTACCGGACTCGTTTTCGTATTTTCGGTCGCAGGCGCCCATCTCGCGCTGATAGGCCCGCTTTTGCGGCGCCTTGAGGCGCCTGAGAAAGTCGGCCTCGCATTTCTTTTCGACGGCGGCGCCAAGGTGGATGTCGCCGCTGGTGCTGAATTCGCAGTCCTTGAACAGCTTCATCGCGCGCTCGCAGCCGGGCGTGGCGTCGATCACGGCAATGATCTCCTCGAGGGTCATCGATTTGCCGAGACAGACCGCGGCGCGCGCGGGAGCAGCGCCGAGGGACAAAATGACGGCCATGACGGCCAGGATGGATCGGACGATCATCGGCTTCTCCCGTTGGGCCTGACATTGGTGCCGGCGGGGCGCAAGGGGGTTCAGGAGTTCGACCTCGCCGGATACGAAATTGCACGCCTTGGCCCGGCCTTTCGGCCTTGACGTTCCGGCCCCAAGGCGGCCACAACCGGCGCCTCACTTTAGTCAGAGATCAAAACCGTGTCCGACCTCGCAACGCTCGAAAAGTCCATCCTGGAGCAGATCGCCGCCGCAGGCGATGAAGCCGCGCTGGAGGCCGTACGGGTCGCGGCGCTCGGCAAGAAAGGCTCGATCTCGGCGCTGCTCGCGACGCTCGGCAAGATGTCGCCGGAGGAGCGCAAGACGCAAGGCGCGGCGATCAACCTCGCCAAGGATGCCGTGACCCAGGCGCTGACCGCGCGCCGCGATATCCTGAAATCGGCGGCGCTCGACGCGCGGCTGAAATCCGAGACCATCGACGTCACGCTGCCGCTGCGCGAAGCCCCGGCGGAAACGGGCCGGATTCACCCGCTGAGCCAGGTGATGGACGAGCTCACCGCGATCTTCGCCGACATGGGATTTGCGATCGCCGAAGGTCCGGATATCGAGACCGACGACTACAATTTCACCAAACTGAATTTCCCGGAAGGGCACCCGGCGCGGGAAATGCACGACACCTTCTTCTTCAACCCGAAAGAAGACGGCTCGCGTAAATTGTTGCGCACCCACACCTCGCCGGTGCAGGTGCGCACTATGCTGACGCAGGCGCCGCCGATCCGCGTGATCTGCCCGGGCCGCACCTATCGCATCGATTCCGACGCCACGCACACCCCGCAGTTCCACCAGGTCGAGGGTCTCGTCATCGACAAGGGCTCGCATCTCGGGCACCTCAAATGGATCCTGCATGAGTTCTGCAAGGCGTTCTTCGAGGTCGACCACATCAACATGCGGTTCCGGCCGTCGTTCTTTCCGTTCACCGAGCCGTCGCTCGAGGTCGACATCCAGTGCCGCCGCGACAAGGGCGAGATCCGCTTCGGCGAGGGCGAGGACTGGCTGGAGATTCTCGGCTGCGGCATGGTGCATCCGAACGTGCTGCGCGCCTGCAACATCGATCCCGACGTCTATCAGGGTTTTGCCTGGGGCATGGGCATCGACCGCATCGCGATGCTGAAATACGGCATGTCCGATCTGCGGCAATTGTTCGATAGCGACGTGCGCTGGCTCAGCCATTACGGCTTCAAGCCGCTCGAGGTCCCGACGCTGGCGGGAGGATTGAGTTCGTGAGCCTGAGTGCCGTCCCCGAAAAATACCGGAGCCTGCGCTCCTTCGCGTTCGGCGACAGCCCTGCGCTGGCCGACGAACTGCTCGACCTCGTTCTCAAGGGCGTCAAAACCGCGACCTGCTCGACCGAGGACGAGCCGAACACTTCGACACAGGGCGAGCGCTGGATCGTGCTCGACGGGCGCGGTCTGCCCCGATGCGTGATCGAAACGACCGAGGTCACCTATCGCCGCTACAACGAGGTCGATGCGGCCTTTGCCCATGACGAGGGCGAAGGCGACCGCAGCCTCGCCTACTGGCGCAAGGCGCATCGCCAATATTTCGGACGGCAGGGAAAATTCAGCGAAGACATGATGCTGATGTGCGAGCGTTTTCGCCTGGTTGAGATCCTTGCAGACCACAGAGTGATATCATGAAATTCACCCTCTCCTGGCTGAAGGAACATCTCGACACCGACGAGCCGCTGGAAAAGCTTGCCGACAAGCTCACCATGATCGGGCTCGAGGTCGAGCATATCGAGGACAAGGCGAAGGCGCTCGCGCCGTTCACCATCGCGCGGGTGATCTCCGCCGAACAGCATCCCAATGCGGACCGCCTGCGCGTCTGCATGGTCGATACCGGCGACGGTTCGGCGCCGGTGCAGGTCGTGTGCGGCGCGCCCAATGCGCGCGCGGGCCTCGTCAGCGTGTTCTCGCCGCCCGGCACCTTCATTCCCGGCAAGAACATCACGCTCGGCGTCGGCACCATCCGCGGCGTCGAGAGCCGCGGCATGCTATGCTCGGCAGCGGAATTGCAGATCTCGGAGGATCACGACGGCATCATGGAGCTGCCGGCGGACGCGCCGATCGGCGCCGGCTATGCACAGTGGGCCGCGCTCGGCGATCCCGTGGTCGAAATCAACCTGACGCCGAACCGGCAGGATTGCACCGGCGTGCACGGCATCGCCCGCGATCTCGCCGCCGCCGACATGGGCAAGTTCAAGGATCACGCGATCAAGCCCATCAAGGGCGAATTCCCCTGTCCCGTGAAAGTGACGGTCGAGGACGCCAGGCTGTGTCCGGGTTTTGCCTTGCGTCTGGTGCGCGGCGTCAAGAACGGCCCGTCGCCGGAATGGCTGCAGAAGCGGCTGACCTCGATAGGCTTGCGGCCGATCAACGCGCTGGTCGATATCACCAACTTCATGACCTTCGACCGCGCCCGCCCGCTGCATGTGTTCGACGCCGCCAAGGTGAAGGGCAATCTGACCGTGCGCCGCGCGCGTGACGGCGAGAGCCTGCTGGCGCTCGACGGCCGCACCTACACGCTCGACAGCGGCGTCTGCGTGATCGCGGACGAGCACGGCGTCGAATTGCTCGCCGGCATCATGGGCGGCGAGGCCTCCGGCTGCTCGGAAGCGACCACCGACGTGCTGATCGAATTGGCGCTATGGAACGAGATCAACATCGCGCAGACCGGCCGCAAGCTCGGCATCAATTCCGACGCGCGCTACCGCTTCGAGCGCGGCGTCGATCCGGCCTTCATGGTGCCGGGGCTCGAGATGGCGACGCGTCTGGTGATGGAGTTGTGCGGCGGCACGCCGTCGGAAAACGTCGTGGTCGGCAAGGCCTTCGGCGACGATCGCGTGATCGATTTCCCGCTGACCGAGGTGAAGCGCCTCGCCGGCATCGAGGTTCCGCTGCCGGAGATGAAACTCATCCTGAGCCGCCTTGGCTTCATGATAGCCGGTGCCGGCCCCGTGGTGAAGGTCGCGGTCCCGTCCTGGCGCACCGACGTGCACGGCAAGGCCGATATCGTCGAGGAGATCGTGCGCATCGTCGGCGTCGACAAGGTGCCGATGACGCCGTTCGAGCGCGGCGACGACGCGCGCAAGCCGGTGCTGACCGCGATCCAGCTGCGCACCCGCCGCGCCAAGCGCGCGCTGGCGGCGCGCGGCATGGTCGAGGCGGTGACGTGGTCGTTCATCGCCAAGCCCGCAGCCGAGCTGTTCGGCGGCGGACAGCCCGAACTTGCGCTCGCCAATCCCATTGCGTCTGATCTGTCCGACATGCGGCCGAGCCTGCTGCCGGGTCTGGTCGCCGCGGCACAGGCGAATTCCGATCGCGGTTTTACCGATGTGGCGCTGTTCGAGGTCGGACAGGTGTTCAGGGGCGACCGTCCCGAGGACCAGTTCGTTGCGGCCTCGGGCGTCCGCCACGGTTTTGCGTCGTCGAAGGGCGTCGGACGGCATTGGTCCGGCTCGGCCATGGCCGACGCGCTGGACGGCAAGGCGGATGCGTTCGCGGTGCTGTCGGCGGCCGGCGCGCCGATGCAGGCGCTGCAAATCGTGCCCGGCGGACCCGGCTGGCTGCATCCCGGCCGTTCCGGCACCATCCAGATCGGCCCGCAAAACGTCCTCGGCTATTTCGGCGAGCTGCATCCGCGCGCGCTGGAGCTGCTGCGCGCCGACGGCCCGCTGATTGCGTTCGAGGTGATCCTCGACCGCATTCCCGCCACCAAGCAGCGGCCGACCCGCGCCAAGCCGGTGCTCGAACTGTCGGCCTTCCAGCCGGTGTCGCGCGATTTCGCGTTCATTGTCGATCGCGGCGTCAAAGCGGGCGACATTGTCCGCGCGGCACAGGGCATCGACAAGAAGCTGATTACCGAGGTTACCGTGTTCGACGTCTATGAGGGCAAGGGCATCGAGGACGGCAAGAAATCGATCGCGATCGCGGTGACCATCCAGCCGCGCGAAAAAACCATGACCGACCAGGAGATCGACGCGGTCGGCGCCAGGATCGTGGCGGAAGTGGCGAAGAAGACCGGCGGCGTGCTGCGGGGATGATGGCCGGATTCGGTCTCATCCCCTCGGACATCAGCACCACCATCGCGATCGCCATCTGCGTCATCGCCTTCGTGTCGGGTACGGCGCGCGGATTTTCCGGCTTCGGCTCCGCGCTGATCTTCATGCCGCTGGCCAGCAGTCTTGCCGCGCCGCGGCTGGTCGCAGCCCTGCTGCTCGTCATCGATTTCGTCGGGGCCGCGCCGCTCCTTCCCAATGCCTGGCAACATGCCGAGCGCAAGGCGACCGCGGTGATGGTGTCGGGCGCTCTGGTCGGCGTGCCCATCGGAACGTATTTTCTCAGCCGGCTCGAGCCGGTGACGACGCGCTGGATCATCTCCGGCTTCGTGTTCGCGCTGCTCCTGCTGCTGCTATCTGGCTGGCGCTATCGCGGCAAGGATCACCCGGCGCTGTCGGTCGGCATAGGCGGCCTGTCCGGCTTTTGCAGCGGGCTGGCGCAGACCGGCGGACCGCCGATCGTCGGCTATTGGCTGGGCCGGCCGCTTCCTTCCGTGATGGCGCGCGCCAATATCCTGTTGTTCTTCGGCGCCTCGGATTTCTTTTCGCTCGTCAGCTATTCCCTGACCGGGCTGATCACCGCCGACGCCATCCGGTTTTCGCTTCTGGTCGGCCCGGTCTACGGCATCGGCGTCTGGTGCGGCGCCCGGCTGTTCGGCCGCGCCAGCGAAAAACTGTTTCGCGCCATCTGCTACGCCCTGATCGCGGCCGCCGTGATCGTCGGCCTGCCGGCGCTGGACGGTGTCTTGCGGTAGATTCCACTCTCCATCGTCGTCCCGGCGAACGCCGGGACCCATAACCACCGATGTTGGCGATGTATGAGATCGCGGCCCCAGCGAGATGAACAACGCAAATTGGTGGTTATGGGTCCCGGCTCGCGCTTCGCTTGGCCGGGACGACAGCGTTCATCACCAGATCGCAATAACCATAACCGTCGCGCTCGACGCGCTCGCCGGTCGCGACCGGAATCGGCTGGGAAAAGATCGGCCCCGCCACTACGCAGGTATGAAACTCGCCGTTCTCGCCGCAGGGATCGACGCCAGCGGGCAGATCGGCGAGCAACTGCAAATCGAATTTGCGACCGGCGAACTCCACCGGCAGTTTTTTCAGATCGACGGTGGCAAGATAGGCCTGCAGGCCGCTGTCGATCATGGCACGCGCGAGCGGCAAGGTCGGCCGGTCCCACAGCGGAAACACCGGCGTGATACCGGTGCCCGCGAGTTTCTGTTCGCGATAGGCGCGGATATCGGCGAGGAACAGATCGCCGAAGATGATGTGGGTGATGCCTTCGCGCACGGCGCGCGCGACTTCCGCCCCCATGCGCGCCTCGTAAATCTCGTTCGGACAGGGATAGGGGATCGGCACGATGCGCGGCGGCAGCCCCGCGGCGGCAAGTTGCGCCTGCAAGATTTCTTGCCGCACGCCGTGGATCGACACCCGGTCGAACGTCTCGGTTACCGTCGTCAGCGCGCCGACCACCTCGAACTCGCCGGCGCGCCTGACTTCATGCAGCGAGAACGCGCTGTCCTTGCCGCTCGACCACGAGATCAGCGCCCTGGGCCGTTGCTGTTTCAATTGATCGGCGCTCCCGCCGGCCTTGCCCGCCGACGCTTTGCCGCCGGCGCGGGCGCCGTCACCGGCTCCTCCCGGAGCGCGCCGATCTTGCGCAGCGCTGCTTCCGCCGCGCGCTCGCCGCTTTCCCAGGCGCCGTCGACCGTCCCCCACATCGTTTCGTGGGTCGCTTCGCCGGCGAGGAACAGGCAGCCGACCGGCTCAGTGAGGATTTTTCGCGACGGCTGGCCGCCGGGTGCCGCCACCGACATCGCGCCGAGCGCGAACGGCGCCGCATTCCAGCGGGTCGCGCTCGATTTCCTGATGGCTGATGTGGCGTCGCTGCCGAACAATTTGGTCAGCCATTCCACCGCAAAGGCGACCATCGCCTTTTCGCCCTGCGCCGACAGATCGCGGCCGAACGAGCCTGCGACGTCGATCGAGCACAGCGACGATCCCCCGATATTGGCGAGCAACAGCGCCGTTCGCGTCGAATTGCTCTGCTCGATGAGGACGTCGTTGCGCTCCAGGCCCAGCGGATTGCCCGGCAAGGCAAGTGCGATGCGATCGTAGCTGCCGAGGCCCAGTTTCGAAGCCGCATCGAGCTGGCGCTTGGGGAGATCGGGGGTGAATTTGATGTTGCCCGCCGTCAGCACGTCGGTCGACACCGTGATCACGGCGGCGCGGGCGGCGATCTTGCCGGCCGGGGTCTCTACCATGACATCGCGGTTGCTCCAGGCGATGCGGCTTGCCGGCGTCGACAGCGCCAGCGGGACCTGCTCGCCGAGTTTCGCGATCAGGGTGCCCAGCCCCTGGCGGCAGGCGACCACGGCATTGCGATCCCCGGCGCGGGCCCTGTCCATCGCGGAGACATCTTTCAGGTCCTTGCCGGTGGCATTGGCGCCGAGCACGAACTCCGCCGTGCCGGCCCAGTCGCCGAGATCCTTCGGCAGTGCCGAGGCGCAGGCGACATCAGCCTTGCCGCGCGAGGCCTCGTCGATGGCGCGATTGGCGCGCACCAGCGCCGCCAGGAATTCCTCGGTTTCCCCGGCGCGCGCGTTGCGGCGACCGACCCGGATTTTCTGGCCGAAGGGGCCTGCGGAAACGTCGAGCCCGGCGCCGCGGCCGAGCCTGATTATCGGATTGCTGTCGGGATTGTGCAGCCAGCGCGCGCCGCGGTCGAACGGCACGTCGAAGGTCGTGGTGTCGGTGAGGCAGCGGCCGCCGATCTGGCTGGCCGCTTCCACCACGATCACCTTGCGGTTCGCGGCCTGGATGCGCCGCGCCGCGGCAATGCCGGCAGCACCCGCGCCGATCACGACAATATCGGCCTCGCGCGGCAAGGGGGCGGCAAAGGCGCGCCCGCCGACGGCCGGCGCCGCCGCAAAGCCCGCGGCCGCCGAAAGAAAGTCGCGGCGCGTCATTGTCATGTCATGGTTTCCGGAACTTTGAAAATCAGCGGAACTTTCGGCGAACTTGCCGCATCCCGGCGGGCGCGGCAACCGTCATGGTGAATCAATCATGATTGATCCGTCTCATGCATGAACCAAATTGCAACGGCTTTCGACCATGATAAGGAAGGATAAAAAGGCGGCCGGAAAAGGCCGTTGGGGGGGAATTCATGGGACTCGTGCTCGATACCGTCGGCAAGCTGATCGCGAGCTACCTCCAGAAGGAGGTGCCCGGTTATGAGCCGTTCACGCCCAGCGATCCCGAACATTTGCGGGGCGTCATCGATCAGGGCGACGTACTGCTGGTCGAGGGCAACAGCCGGGTTTCCGGCATCATCAAATATCTGACGCAGTCCACCTGGTCGCATGCCGCGCTCTATGTCGGCCCGATCGACGGCGCCGAAGAGCCCGACGGCGAGCCGCATGTCCTGATCGAGGCCAATATCGGCGAGGGCGTGACCTCGGCGCCGCTGTCGAAATATTTTCCCTATCACACGCGGCTGTGCCGCCCGGTCGGCCTGTCGTTCGAAGACCGCAACATGGTGTGCCGCTATGCCATCAACCGAATCGGCTTCGGCTACGACACCAAGAACATTCTCGATCTGATGCGCTATCTGTTCCCGCTGCCGATCCCGCAGCGCTGGCGACGGCGGATGATCGCATTCGGCTCCGGCGACCCCACCAAGATCATCTGCTCGGCGCTGATCGCGCAGGCGTTCGACGCCGTGCGCTATCCGATCCTGCCCAAGATCACCCGCGCCGGCTCCAGAGCAGCCCGGCGCGAAATCCTGCACATCCGCGATTCCTCGCTCTACATGCCGCGCGATTTCGACATCTCGCCCTATTTCGAAATCGTCAAACCCACCATCGTGCAAGGCTTCGACTACACGGCCCTGCACTGGGCCGACAAGCAGAAGCCGCTCCGGGAGGTAGCGGGCGAATTCGGACCGTTTCCAGAAACGGTCCAGTTCGCCGCCGCTTGTTCCTGAAGAGATTGACGAAGAGACGCCGGTTCCGGTTCAAGAAGTGACACCGGTCGCCGAAGAGCCGGCACTGGTCGAGCACATCACCGTGTCGGAGCATTTCATGCGCGTCGAATATATTCCGGAGCGCCGCGCCCGGCCGCGCGCGCGGTCCTCGGAGTTCGCGGCGTAATTCCTCCCGTCCCCATTTGACGCTACAACCGTGACCATGACCGGGAATATCCATATTCCGTCCGTGGCCGCGTGTTCGTATCCGCCGCGCGCGGGAAATGCCGTGCGGCCGCTGGTCGACGGCCTGCCCGCCTTTCGTCGCATCCGTGAGGCGATCAAGGCCACGCAGCACAGTATCTGGCTTACGGCCGCTTTCGTTGCGGCGGATTTCGAGATGCCTGGCGGCGGCACGCTGTTCGACGTGCTCGACGAGGCGGTCGAGCGCGGCCTCGACGTGCGGATCATCTTCTGGCGGCCGAATCCGGAAAGCATCGGCTATGGCCGCGCCTTCGCGGGCTCGCCTGACGATCGCGGCCTGCTCGCCGCGCGCGGGTCGCGCTTGCGCATCCGCTGGGATCGTGGCCATGGTCCCTATGTCCAGCATCAGAAGAGCTGGCTGATCGACGCCGGCCAATCGACCGAGACCGCGTTCGTCGGCGGGATAAATCTGACGGCTAAGGCGCTGGGATCGCCCGGTCATGCCGGCGAAGGCGAACGTCATGACGTCTATGTCGAGATATCGGGGCCGTCGGCGACCGACGTGCATCACAATTTCGTCCAGCGCTGGAACGAGGCGAGCGAACGCGCCGAGGCCGACGGCACATGGGGCCACGACGGAAATGACGGCCTGGACTTTCCGGCACGCTTGTCCGCGCGGCGTGGCGCCGGCACCGTGCAGATCCAGCGCATGGTGCATCCGGGCCGTTATAGCGACGCCCATCCCAGTCCGGAGAGCCGGGCTCACGACATTTCCGGCGGGGAGCGGTCGATCCTCGAACAATATCTCGAGGCGATCGGCGCCGCGCGGTCCTCGATCTATATCGAGAACCAGGCGATTCCGGTCCCGCAAATTGCAACCGCGCTGGAAGCAGCCCTCAATCGTGGCGTGGAAATCGTGGTTCTCGTTCCCGCCGAACCGGAACCCGCTGTCCGCGCCGCCCGCCTGAATGCGCAGCGCAAGCCTTTCTTCGATGCGCTCGCGGCGCTCGGCCACCATCAAAACTTTGCGCTGGCCGGGATCGCGGGCCTGGATGCGCGGGGCCGTCGCAGCCCCGTCTACGTCCACAGCAAGATCATGCTGGTCGACGATGCCTTCGCGACGATCGGTTCATGCAATTTGCACGCAAACTCGCTTTCCGGTCATACCGAGATGAATGCCTCGCTCTGGGACCCGCAAGTCGTGCGTGCGCTACGCTGTCAGTTGCTGGCCGAACATCTCGACCGCAACACGGTCAGCATCGACGATCGCGCCGCGTTGTGCCTTTACCGGGAAATCGCCCCAGCGAATAGCCGAAGGCACGAGGCGAACGACGAAAAATGGCAAGGCCTGGCGTTCAGCCTCGATCCCACGGCGTATGGGAAATAGCCGCCGTCAATTCGGCCGCGCGCTGCCTTCATACATGTAGGTCATGGGCCGGGGTCCGGGGATATAGCCGGTTTCCATGCGGTCGATCCGAAAGCCCGCGCCTTCGATCATCGAACCGATCGGCCGGTTGAGGTGACAGCCGCCGGCGATGCAGCGCCAGGCCGGCGTCAGCCGATCCTGCCAGCGCCGCACGCTTTCGTCGGGCGCCCGGCCGTGCTCGACAAACAACAGCTTGCCGCCCGGCCGCAACACGCGCCGGATTTCCGCCAGCGCCGTGTCGGCGTGCGGGATCGAGCACATGGTCCAGGTCGTGACGATGGTATCGACGCTGTGACCTTCGAGCGGAATGGCCTCGGCGGAAGCCTTGAGGAAGCTGACCGGCATGATGGTGCCGCGCGACGCGTTCTGAGCCATGGCCACCAGCTTCGCCGCCGGTTCGAGCGCCAGCACCTCCCGCACCGGCGGACGATAGAACGGCAGGTTCAATCCCGAGCCGACGCCGATCTCAAGCACCCTGCCCTCCGCCGCGCCGATCACACGTTCGCGAATCGGCAGCAGCAGCCTGTTGCGCATCGCCAGATCGCAAATCCTCGGCAGGATGACGTCGCTGTAAAAGCCCATCGCACGCTCCCTTTCGCCGTCATGGCCGGGCTCGTCCCGAGCCATCCACGTCTTTCTTACGAAAGTGCAGCTAAGGACGTGGATGCCCGGCACAAGGCCGGGCATGACGAACTTTGCTGGAAGGACTCATTCCATTGAGCCATTGATCGTTTTTTTTGAGTCAGGCTCTCAGGCATCAGATCTCACTCGGCCGGCTCCGGAACGGCCTGAGGCCGCCTGATGGACTCGGCCGGCGGCGGCGACGGCGGCTGGCTGTCGACACGGTCTTCGTCCCACCGCCGGAACCCTCTGACCAGGCCATAGATCGCGGGAATCACGATCAGCGTCAGAAGCGTCGACGAGATCATGCCGCCGATCATGGGAACCGCGATCCGCTGCATGATTTCGGATCCGGTGCCGGTGCTCCACATGATCGGCAACAGGCCCGCCATGATGGCGACCACCGTCATCATCTTCGGCCGCACCCGCTCGACTGCGCCTTCCATGATGGCGTCGTAGAGATCACGCCGGGTAAGCCGGCGGCCCTCGGCCGCGCGTCGTGCCTTGATCTGCGCCAGTGCATGGTTGAGGTAGATCAGCATAACCACGCCGGTCTCGGCGGCGACGCCGGCCAGCGCGATGAAGCCGACGACCACGGCAACCGAGAGATTGAAGCCGAGCCACCACATCAGCCAGATCCCGCCGACCAGCGCAAACGGCAGCGACAGCATCACGATCATGGTGTCGGTGAACGAGCGGAAGTTGAGATAGAGCAGGAGAAAGATGATCGCGAGCGTCACCGGCACCACGATCTTCAGCCGCGCCGCCGCGCGTTCGAGATACTCATATTGCCCGCTCCAAACCACGTAGGAGCCGGCCGGAAACTGGATGCTCGCCTTCACCGCCGCCTGTGCATCAGCAACATAGCCGCCGAGATCGCGATCCCTGATGTCGACATAGATGTAGACGGCGAGCTGCCCGTTCTCGGTGCGGATCGAGGTCGGGCCGCGCGAAGGCGCCACTTTTGCGACCTCTCCGAGAGGCACGGCGCCGCCGTTCGGCAACGGCACCAGAACGTCGCTGGCGATGGCCTGCGGGTTGCTCCTGAGATCGCGGGGATAACGCATGTTGACGGAAAAGCGCTGGCGGCCCTCCACCGTGGTGGTCACGGTCTGGCCGCCAAGCGCGGTCGCGATGACGTCCTGGACGTCCTGAATCATGATGCCGTAGCGCGCCAGCGCCGCGCGGTCGGGCGTCACGTCGAGATAGTAGCCGCCGAGCGCGCGTTCGGCATAGGCCGACGACGTTCCCGGCACGGCCTTGATGACCTGCTCGACCTGTTTGGCCAGTTTGTCGATTTCGACGAGATCCGTGCCGATCACCTTGACCCCGACAGGCGTGCGGATGCCGGTCGACAGCATGTCAATGCGCGACTTGATCGGCATGGTCCAGGCATTGGAGACGCCCGGAAATTGCAGCGCGCGGTCCATTTCGGCGGTGAGCCTTTCGATCGTCTCCCCCGGCCGCCATTCCGCCTTCGGCTTCAGGTTGATGATGGTCTCGAACATCTCCGATGGTGCCGGATCGGTGGCGGTGGAGGCACGCCCCGCCTTGCCGTAGACCGAGGCGACTTCCGGGAATGACCGGATGATCCTGTCCTGCGTCTGCAACAATTCGGCGGCCTTGGTCACGGAAATGCCGGGCAAGGTGGTTGGCATATAGAGCAGCGTGCCCTCGTTGAGGCTCGGCATGAACTCGGTGCCCAATTGCCGCGCCGGCCAGATCGTGACCGCGAGAATGGCCAATGAGGCGAGGATCACCAGCACCTTGGCGCGCATCACGCCGGCGATGACGGGCCGGTAGATCCAGATCAGGAAGCGGTTGATCGGATTTTTGTGCTCCGGAACGATCCGGCCGCGGACGCAGACCACCATCAGCGCCGGCACCAGCGTCACCGACAACAGCGCCGCGGCCGCCATCGAAAACGTCTTGGTGAAGGCGAGCGGGCTGAACAGCCGCCCCTCCTGCGATTCCAGCGTGAAGATCGGCATGAAGGAAACGGTGATGATCAACAGGCTGAAGAACAGCGCAGGTCCTACCTCGGAAGCCGCCTCGATCAGCACCGCGACCCGCTGACGCCCCGGCTCGGCCCGCTCGAGATGCTTGTGGGCGTTCTCGATCATGACGATGGCCGCATCGATCATGGCGCCGATGGCAATCGCGATGCCGCCGAGGCTCATGATGTTGGCGCCGATGCCGAGTAGCTTCATGGTTCCGAACGCCATCAATATGCCGACCGGCAGCATCACGATCGCCACCAGCGCGCTGCGGAAATGCAGCAGGAAGACGATGCAGACCAGCGCCACCACGATGCTTTCCTCGACCAGCGTGCGCTTGAGCGTCTCGATCGCCGCGTTGATCAGATTGGAGCGGTCATAGACCGCGACGATTTCGACTGACTTCGGCAGGCTGCTGGCGATCTCCTTGAAGCGCTTCTTCACGTTCTCGATCACATCGAGCGCATTGACGCCGAAGCGCTGCAGCACGATGCCACTCGCCACTTCGCCCTCCCCGTTCAGTTCGGTGATGCCGCGCCGCTCGTCCGGTCCCAGCTCGACGCGCGCGATGTCGCGCAGCAGCACCGGCGTTCCGTTGCTGGTCTTCAGGACGATGTTGCCGAGGTCGTTGATGCCTTTCAGATAGCCCTTGCCGCGGATGACATATTCGAACTCCGAGAGTTCGACGGTGCGGCCGCCGACATCGGCGTTGCTGGCGCGGATCGCATCGCGCATCTTCTGCATGGTAATGCCCAGGTCGCGCATCCGCTGCGGATCGAGGATGACGTTGTATTGCTTGACGAAGCCGCCGACGCTGGCGACCTCGGCGACGCCTTCGGCCTTGGCCAGCGCGAATTTCAGGTTCCAGTCCTGGATGGTGCGCGTGTCCGAGAGATTCAATTCCCTGGACATCACGGCGTACTGGTAGACCCAGCCGACGCCGGTGGCGTCCGGGCCGATCGTCGGCGTCACGCCCGCCGGCAGCCGCGACGCCGCGCTGTTGAGAAATTCCAGCACCCGCGAGCGGGCCCAATAGATGTCGGTGCCGTCTTCGAAGATGACGTAGACGAACGACACGCCGAAGAAGGAAAATCCCCGCACCACTTTCGAGCGCGGCACCGTGAGCATCGCGGTGGTCAGGGGATAGGTGACCTGATCCTCGATTACCTGCGGCGCCTGCCCCGGATATTCCGTATAGACGATCACCTGGGTGTCGCTGAGATCCGGAATGGCGTCGAGCGGCAGATGCGCCAGCGCGTAGATGCCGGCGGCGGCCGCGAAGCCGGCGCCGAAAAACACCAGCAGCAGATTGCGCGCCGACCAGGCGATGAGGCGGGCGATCATGGCTTTTCTCCCGCGTCCGAGAAGCCCTTCAGCGCCGCCTTCAGATTGCTTTCGGCGTCGATCAGGAAGTTGGCGGCGACGACCACCGGTTCACCTTCGGCAACGCCCTCGCGTATCTCGACATAGCCGCCGCCGCGATGGCCGATTTTCACATCGCGCGGTTCGAACCGTCCTTCGCCCTTGTCGATAAACACCGCCTGCCTTGAGCCGGTATCGAGCACGGCGCTCTCGGGAACGGCGAGCACGGCTTGCGGATTGCCGGTGTCGATCTCGGCATCGACATACATATCCGGAAGCAGCGCAAAGTCCGGATTGGATAGCTCGATCCGCACGCGCGCGGTGCGCGTGTCCTTGTTCAGCTGCGGATAGATCACGCTGATCCTGCCGGCGAATTCCCGGCCCGGATAGCTTCGCGCGCGCACGATCACGGGCTGGCCGGCCGAGACGGCGCCGAGGTCGCGCTCAGCGAGGTCGATCACCGCCCAGACCACCGAGGTGTCCGCGACCCGGAACAGCACGTCGCCGGGCTGCGCGCGCATGCCCTCGACGGCCGTGCGCTCGAGCACGACGCCGTCGCGCGGCGCCGACCATTCGATCGCGATCGGCACGTTGCCGGTCTTTTCCATGGCCGCGATCACGGCGTCGGGCACATCGAGGTTCTGGAGCCGCTGCCGCGAGCCGCGGCCATAGGCGACGCTGCCGCCGGTGGTCTTCGAGTTGATGGTGGCGATGTATTCGGCGGCCGCCGAGGAGATCAACGGGCTGTAGATTTCCATCAAGGGCTGGCCCTTTGTCACTCTCGTGCCGGTGGTCACGTTGGTGACTTTCTGAACCCAGCTTTCCGATCGCATGGAGATGACGGAGACCCGCCGTTCGTCGAGCTGAACGGTGCCGGGAGCGCGGATCGCGGTACGAATGACCCGAGGTGCGGCGGGCTCCGACTTGACGCCGGTCCGCTGGATCTTTCCCGGTGACAGTTTTATCGACCCGTCGTCGGCGTCGTCGCCTTCATAGACCGGGATGTAGTCCATCCCCATCGGATCCTTCTTCGGGGTTGGCGAGGTGTCGGGCAGCCCCATCGGGTTGCGGTAGAATTTTATCTTGCGGTCTGTCGCGACCGCGGTCGTTGGCGCGGCGGCCGGTTCGTCTTCGAAGCTGAGATCGGCGCCCGGCGGCACGGCGCGGTAGTCGCGTCCATCCGGCGTCTTTTTGGGCGTCAGCGAGTAAAGCGGACGCCCGTCCGGGTCCTGATAATAGATCGGCTCGTCGCTCGCCTGCGCCGACGCCGTCGAGACCAGCGCGACGGTGGCCGCGCTTGTAAGGTGAAGGTGCCCGCGGACACCGATGAATCCGCCAGCCACCGCCGCTATCACAGCGGCGGCGGTGGCACCCGCGAGAAGGGCGCGTTTCATTTCTGCGCCGTGATGACGAGCTTGCTTTCGACCGTGCCGGTCTCGCCCTGCACCTTGGCGCCGAGCGAGAGCAGCCATTTGCCTTCCATGCCGAAGGCCGCCTTGAAGCGGTAGCTGCCCGGCTCCCCACCCGGCTCGCGCACGATCTTGGTGGCCATCTCCGGCATGCCTTCCGGCCCCATGTCGAGACGGCTGGCGAAGATCACCGCGTCAGGCACCGCTTTTCCGGTCTTCTTGTTGACGAGCTGGACGGTGACGATCTTGTCCTTGCCGACGGCGACCGTCGGCTCGACCAGCTTGAATTCATAGTCCTTGATATCGGCCAGCGCGAAGTTCGCGGAACCGATCACGGCAATGCCGATGAGTGCGGCCTGGACGGCGCGCGGCAGTTTGAACGTCTTCATTTGAAAAATCCTCTGATGTCTTGGTCCTGCCGCAAGGCGGCATGCGTCGTTTCGCGCGGATCAGGCCGCGCGACAGCACACGGCGCGGTGGCGCCGTTCAGACCAGACGTCGAGGTGGATGTTCGGGCGGCGGGTGACCAAAACCGTCAGGCCGGGCATCGTTGCGCTGAAGCGCAATGGTGCCGGACACGACCGGGAACGGATGCGAGATGCCCGCCGAAATGCCGGCGAAACATACCGATCCGCAGGCCGCCATGAAGACGCACTTGTCGCAATCGACCGGCACCGGGGCCTTCGACGGACAGCACGGCATGTCGTCGGCCATCTGGGCCATCATGTCCGCCGACATTTCGGTCGAAGTCATTTCCGGCGAAGTCATCGGAGGGGACGTCATCTCGTCCGCCATCGCCGGCGTGGGACCTTGTGGGGACGGCGCCGCCATCACCGGCCGGGAAACCGGAGCCAACGCAAGGCCCGCGATCATCAGGATCGCGAGCAAACGGCGTATGGCAAGGGTGCGTTTCACGGTCGCAAATTCTCACAGACTTGTGGCGATGGAAAGGTCGCCAGTTTCCAGTTTATGAGACATCCGTCCAGCCGGCATTGATCGCAATCAACCTCATTTCAGCCGATTCGGGCACGAATCAGCCCGCAATCGCCCGTTTCGCACCGCTTTTGCCGCTTGGCAGCCCGGCGCGGGCTAGGCCGCCGTAGAGCGGCTCGTTCGGCATTTCCGCACGCAGGATCGAGCGCACCGCCACCAGCTTTTCGATGTCGATGCCGGTGGAAAATCCCTTGCTCTCGCATAGGAACGCCAGATCCTCGAACACGACATTGCCGGTGGCGCCCGGCGCGAACGGACAGCCGCCGAGGCCGCCGAGCGAACCGTCGAGGATGCGCGCGCCGGCGTCGAGCGCGGCGGACGCGTTCGCAATGCCCATGCCCCTGGTATCGTGCAGGTGCACGCAGACCGGTTTTGCTCCGGACAGTTTTACGGCGGCCCTCGTCAGTTCGCCGACCTGCTTCGGGCCGGCATAGCCGACGGTATCGGCGATGGCGACGAAATCGACGCCGGCCTCCAGGCATTTTTCGACCAGTTTGATCACCTCTTTGGGATCGACCGGCCCTGCGATCGAACAGCCCAGCGCCATCGAGATCGCGGCATTGACGATCGGCTTATGCGCGCTGGCATCGCGCAATTCACAGAGACGCCTGACGTTGGCGATGGCCTGCTCGCGCGAGCGCCTGGCGTTGGCCTGGCTGTGCTCTTCGGTGGCGGAGACCACGGAGGCGATTTCGGCAACCCCTGACGCCAGGGCCTCGTTGACGCCGCGCTCGTTGAGCGCCAGCGCAATGCCGTGCGCGCCGGGCAGCGAAGCCACGGTGCGGACCATGTCGCGCACGTCGGCGAATTGCGGAAAGGTCGCCGCGGGCAGGAACGAGCCGACCTCGAAATGCCGCACGCCCGCGGCGTATTCCTCGCGGATCCAGCGCTGCTTCGCCGCCGTCGACGGAAAGGTCTTTACCAGCTGCAGGCCGTCGCGCAGGCCCACCTCGCGCAGGGACACGCGATCGTCGGGATAAACGTCTTGAACGCGGGTCATGCGAGTCTCGCAGCGGTTTTGCCGGTGGATGAAAGGTCCTGTTGGTCGAGTTCGGCGCGGACAGCGGCGGTATCGGCGCCGAGCACTGGCACCTTCAGTCCCTCGCCGATATTGGCGCCGTTCCACTCGATCGGCAGCGCCGGCACGCGGAACGGCGCGCCATTGGCATTGAAATTATTGACGAGGCCGCCGGGGCGCAGCACGTGCGGATCGCTGAACAGATCCTCGGGACGGTTGATCGGCGAGAAGCAGATGTTGAGCCGGTCCAGCGTGGCCGAGAGTTCGGCCGCATTCCACCCTTTTATCACCTCGGCGGCGCGCGGAATGATTCTGGACCGCGCCAGAATCCGCTCCGTGGTCGTGCGCAAGGTCGGATCTTCCAGAAATTCCGTCATGCCGAACTCGCGGCAAAAGCTCTGCCAATGGCCTTCGGTGACGACGCCGATGAAAATCCGTTCGCCGCCCTTGGTCTCGAAGATATCGTAGATCGGCCAGGCGTGTTCGCGCTCGGGCATCGAGCGCGGCTTGTTGCCGGTCATCTCGTACTCGACCATGTGTTGCGCGACGAGAAACAGGCAGTTCTCGAACAGGCCGATGCGGATGTCGGCGCCCTTGTCCGCATTCGCGCCCTTGGCGCCACGCTTCTGATAGAGCGCGGCGAGAATGGAGATCGCGCCGAACATGCCGCCCATGATGTCGTTGGCGGAGGAGCCGACGCGCTGCGGTTTTGCCACCGTGCCGGTCATCGCGGCGAGCCCCGACATCATCTGCACGACCTCGTCGAGCGCCGGCCGGTGCTCATAGGGTCCGGATAGGAAGCCCTTGTGCCCGCAGACGATGAGATGCGGATATTTGCGGCGCAGCTCCTCGGCGCCGAGGCCCTGCTTTTCCAACTGCCCATCGCGAAAATTTTCCAGGAACACGTCGGCGCTGGCAAGCAGCCGGTGCATGGTCTCGCGGTCTTCGGGCTTGGCGAAGTCGAGCACGACGCTGCGCTTGCCGCGGTTGAACAGCGGGAAGAACGAGGTCCCCATGCCGCCCAGGCTGCGGGTCTTGTCGCCCGCCGGCGGTTCGACCTTGATGATTTCGGCGCCGAGCTGCGCCAGGACCATGCCGCAGGTCGGACCCATCACCATGTGGGTCATTTCGACGACCCGTACCCCCGTCAACGGCAGGTCCTGCGTGCTCATGGCGTCTCCCGGGTTCCCAAAACTTTGGTTCGTCAAACAAAATAGGCTTCCGAGCGCCATCCAGTAAATATAAACATGGCGGGCGACGACAAAAACCGCGCGCGGCAATGCAGCAATGCATTTCGCGCCGAAAGAGAAACAGCGGGGAGGAAATCATGAGCGCCGTCGGCATCGACAGTGGAATTGACCTTGCGGTCGCACGCAGCGGGGCGGACGAGATATCGCGGCGGCTCGAAAGCCTGCCGGCCTCGTCCTATCTGTGGCGGCTGGTGATCCTGCTGTCGCTCGGCGGCTGTTTTGAAATCTACGACCTGTTCCTGACCGGCTACATCGCGCCGGGCCTCAACAAAAGCGGCCTTCTGACCACCACGACGCAGGCCTTTTTCGGCTTCTCCGGAATCGGCGCCTTTGTCGCGGCGACCTTTGCCGGATTGTTTGTCGGCACCTTCTTTCTCGGATTCCTCGCCGACCGGTTCGGCCGGCGGTCGATCTTCACCTGGGCGCTGCTCGGCTACTCCGCGGCGTCGGTCCTGATGGCCTGCCAGACCACCTCCGGCGGCGTGCTGCTGTGGCGCTTCATCGCCGGGATCGGCATCGGCGTCGAGATCATCACCATCGACGCCTATATCACCGAACTGGTGCCGAGTTGGATGCGGGGCCGCGCCTTCGCGGTCAACCAGTCCGTGATGTTCATCGCGGTCCCGATCGTGGCGGCGCTCGCCTGGTGGCTGGTGCCGCTGGCGCCCTATGGAATCGAAGGCTGGCGCTGGGTGGTGCTGATCGGCGCCGCCGCCAGCATGGTCATCTGGGTATTGCGGCTTTACGTGCCGGAAAGCCCGCTCTGGCTGGCGCGGCACGGCCGAACCGAGGAAGCGGTCAAGATCCTCGCGACGCTGGAATCCGCCGGCGGACCCGCGCGTCCAAGCAAGATCGCCGACAAGGCGCCTTCGCGCGCGGCGACGACAGTCGGCTATGCCGATCTGTTCAGGCCGCCCTATCTGTCGCTGGTCGTGCTGTTCATGGTGTTCAATTTATGCCAGGCCTTCGGCTTCTATGGGTTTGCCAATTGGGTGCCGACGCTTTTGGTCGAGAAGGGCATCACGATAACCAAGAGCCTGCAATATTCCTTCATCGTCGCCTTCGCCTATCCGATCGCGCCGTTGCTCGCCGCAAGCTTTGCCGACCGCTTCGAGCGCAAATGGATCATCTGCGGCGCAAGCGTTGCGATCATCGCGTTCGGACTGATCTTCGCGCAATTGACGCTGCCGGCGCTGTTGATCCTGTGCGGCGTGCTGCTCACCGCGGCCAACATGACGATGTCCTATGCCTATCACGCCTATCAGACCGAGGTGTTTCCGACCTCGGTCCGCGCGCGGGCCGCGGGGCTCGTCTATTCGATGAGCCGGGTCAGCGCGATGTTCTCGGGCTTCATCGTCGCCTACATGCTGCGTGAGGGCGGAGTGAGCGGCGTGTTCGGCCTGATCACGGCGGCGATGGTCGTGGTGATCGTGGCGATCGCGACCTTCGGCCCCGACGTGCGCGGCAAGCCGCTCGACGCTTAATCGATCTTGATCGGTCTTGCGGCCTTGCCGAAGCCTGTGCGCATGGCTACCTCTCGCGAGGGTTTCTCGCTTACAAGGTAAGACCGCCATGTTGGACGCCGCCGTCAAGGCGCTTTCGCAAATCCTGTCGCCGCCGATGCGTTCCATCCTGTGGCGCTCGATCGCTCTCGCGCTGGTGCTGATCACCGTGCTGGCGATCGGCCTGCAGCGGCTGTTGAGCTGGTTCGCCACCTCGGGCGAAGGCTGGGCGGAGGCGATGCTGGGCCCCAACTTCCAGACGCCGCTCGACGTGCTGGCCTGGATCGTCTCGATCGCCGCCGGTCTCGGCGTCGTGTTCGGCGCGGTGTTCCTGATGCCGGCGATCACCTCGCTGGTGGCGAGCTTTTTCGTCGACGAGGTCGCCGAGCATGTCGAGCTCGAATATTATCCGGCGGAACGTCCGGGCGTGGCGCTGCCGCTGGGCGTCGCCATGACCGAGGGCGTCAAGACCGCACTGTTGACGATCCTGGTCTATCTGATCGCGCTGCCGTTCGTGTTCTTCGCGGGCATAGGTTTCCTGGCCTTCTTCATCGCCACCGCGTGGCTGTTGGGGCGCGAATATTTCGAACTCGCGGCGATGCGGTTCCGCTCGCCGGCGGAAGCCAAGGCGATGCGAAAGGACAATGCGGCCATCGTCTTCACCGCCGGCCTCTTCATCGCGGCCTTCGTGTCGATCCCGATCGTCAATCTGGCAACGCCGCTGTTCGGCATGGCCTTCATGGTTCACATGCACAAGCGCCTCAGCGGACCACGGCCGGAGCTGATCGAGCCACGGCGGAAGACAAGCGTGCCGGTGGCGTGATCCTCAGATCGTCTTTTCCGGCCAGCGGCAGAGGTCGTTGATCAGGCATACCTCGCAGCGCGGCTTGCGGGCGAGGCAGGTGTAGCGGCCGTGCAGGATCAGCCAGTGATGCGCATGCAGCATGAATTCGGACGGAATCACGCGTTCGAGTTCCAGTTCCACTTCGAGCGGCGTATTGCCGGGCGCGAGCCCGGTGCGGTTGCCGACCCGGAACACATGGGTGTCCACTGCCATGGTGTGCTCGCCGAACGCCATGTTGAGCACGACATTGGCGGTCTTGCGCCCCGCCCCGGGCAAGGACTCGATCTCGGCGCGGCTGCGCGGCACCTCGCCGCCGAATTCGGCGATCAGCTTTTCCGACAGCGCGATGACGTTCTTCGCCTTGTTGCGGTAGAGCCCGATGGTCTTGATGTAGTCGCGCAGCTTCTCCTCGCCGAGTGCGAGCATCTTCTGCGGCGTGTCGGCCACCGCAAACAGTGCGCGCGTCGCCTTGTTGACGCCGGCGTCGGTGGCCTGTGCCGACAGCACCACCGCGACCAGCAGCGTATAGGGATTAAGATGCTCCAGCTCGCCCTTCGGCTCGGGATTGGCTTTCCGAAAGCGGCTGAAGGCCTCACGCACCTCGGCCTCCGTCCACGGTTTTGTCTTTTTGGTTGCGCTGCGCGCTGGCCGCGATCCGGCCACGGCTTTCCCTGCGGATTTTTTCGCCTTGGGCGACGCCGCCACAGGGACCTTGGACTTCCGGGCGCGTTGAGGAACCGTTGCTCGCGATTTGGGCAGGGGCTTGCGGGTGATTTTCGCCATGATGCGGGTATACTGACACGCAATGACCGCAGGCAACGATTTTGATCCGGACGTGCAGCCGGAATTGTTTTCGGCGCTGCTGACGCCGCATCGCTCGCTGAACCGGACCGGCTTTCTGGTCGTGATGGCGTTCGTCACCTTCGTCAGTTTTGCCGCGGGGCTGGCGTTCCTGCTGATGGGCGCCTGGCCGGTGTTCGCCGTTTTCGGCCTCGACGTGCTCGCGATCTACTGGGCGTTCCGGGTCAATTTCCGCCGCGCCAAGGCGAGCGAGGAAATTTTGGTGACGCCGTCGGAGCTGCGCGTGCGCCGGATCAGCGATCGCGGCCAGGTGGTGGAATTCGTGCTCAATCCGCTGTGGGTGCGGCTCGACCAGATCAGCCACGCCGAATACGGCATCGAGAAGCTTTATCTGGTCTCCAGAGGCCGCCGCGTCTCCATCGGCAGCTTTTTGGGGCCCGACGAAAAAGCAAGCTTTGCCAAGGCCTTAACGGCGGCACTGCAGGCCGCCAAGCGCGGCCCAACCTACAATCCGATCTCGTGAGACCTCGTCGGGAATCGGGTGGTTTGCACGCGACGCCCGGCCTACATCTAAACCCATGATGAACCTCGCCATGAATGAGCACCGCCTCACCAAACCGGGACCCCAGAACGCCGCGCTGCGCGACTATGATTCGGTGCGGCGCGCCATCGCTTTCATCTCGGAGCACTGGCGCGACCAGCCGACCATCGAAGCGATGGCGGATGCCGCCGCCGTGACGCCGGACGAATTGCATCATCTGTTTCGCCGCTGGGCCGGGCTGACACCCAAGGCCTTCATGCAGGCGCTGACGCTCGATCACGCCAAGGGCCTGTTGCGCGATTCCGCCAGCGTGCTCGACGCGGCGCTCGACTCCGGGCTTTCCGGTCCGGGCCGGCTGCACGATCTGTTCGTCACCCATGAGGCGATGTCGCCGGGCGAATGGAAGAACGGCGGCGCCGGCATGACGCTGCGTTACGGTTTCCATCCCTCGCCGTTCGGCACCGCCGTCGTGATCGCCAGCGGCCGCGGCCTCGCCGGACTGGCGTTTGCCGATCCCGGCGAGGAGCCGGCCGCATTCGCCGACATGCAGCGGCGCTGGCCGCGCGCGACCTATGTCGAGGACCGCGACGGCACCGCCGGGCTGGCGCAGCGCGTGTTCGACCCCAAACTGTGGCGGCCGGATCAGCCGCTGCGCGTGGTCCTGATCGGCACCGATTTCGAGGTGCGGGTGTGGGAGACGCTGCTGAAGATCCCGATGGGCCGCGCGGTCTGCTATTCGGATATCGCCAGCAAGATCAGAAGCCCGAAGGCCTCGCGCGCGGTCGGCGCCGCGGTCGGAAAGAACCCGATCTCCTTCGTGGTGCCCTGCCATCGCGCACTCGGCAAGGGCGGCGCACTCACCGGCTATCACTGGGGTATCACCCGCAAGCAGGCGATGCTCGGCTGGGAAGCCGGGCAGGTGGGGTTGCAGTAGGCAGGCAGCAATGCGTAGCCCGGATGAAGCGAAGCGCAATCCGGGACCGGCCGATCCATTTGCGGGACGGCCCCGGATTTCGCTTCGCTTCATCCGGGCTACGGAACGAGACGACGGTTTACTCCAGCCGCTTCCACATGATGGCGGTGTCGCACAGCCGGCCGTCGGGAAACATCGCGTAATCAGGCACGAGGCCCGTCTGCGTCCAGCCGGCCCGCTGATAAAGGCGGTGGCCGTTTTCGCCGGGCACGGTGTCCAGCACCAGCAGCCAGCGGCCATGCCGCCGCGCTTCCTCCTCGACCGCCGCCATCAGGCCGGCACCGATGCCACGGCCGCGCGCCGCGCGATGCACCAGCATCTTCTTGATGTCGGCGCGGTGCGGCTGATTGGGCGGGGTATCCAGCCCGAGCTGCACCGTGCCGACGATTTTTCCGTCGAGCCGGGCCGCCAGCAACACGGTATCGCCCGC
Source organism: uncultured Alphaproteobacteria bacterium (assembly GCA_963721275.1). GTDB lineage: Bacteria > Pseudomonadota > Alphaproteobacteria > Rhizobiales > Xanthobacteraceae > Bradyrhizobium. The sequence goes on from CAVRIQ010000012.1 coordinate 51,280, forward strand.
GGCAACCGAGCCCGCGACCTTGCGAAAGAACGCCAGCGCGGAATCGTGCGAAAACGGCGTCATGAAGCTGACGCTGGCGCCGCCCTCGACGCAATCGACCAGCACGTCGGCGAGTTGGTCGAGCGCGGCATCCGCGACCGGCGCGCGCAGAGAGACGATCTCCGCCTGCGCGCTCACGCCGCCAGATCGAGTTTCGATGCCACGGTGGAATCGGCGTTGAGCCGGTAGATGATCGGCACGCCGGTGGCGAGTTCGCGCTTCAGGATGTTTTCGGGCGAAAGCTTTTCCAGCACCATGATCAGCGCGCGCAGCGAATTGCCGTGGGCCGCGACGAGCGTGCGCTCGCCGCGCAGCACGCAAGGCTGGATCTCCTGCACATAATACGGCAGCGTGCGCGCCAGCGTGTCCTTCAGGCTTTCGCCGCCGGGCGGCGGCACGTCGTAGGAGCGCCGCCAGACATGCACCTGCTCCTCGCCCCATTTCTTGCGCGCGTCATCCTTGTTGAGGCCGGAGAGATCGCCATAGTCGCGCTCGTTGAGCGCGAGATGCCGTGTCGACGGGAAGGCCGGTCTGGCCCAATTCGGTCAGCATCAGATCCATCGTATGCTGCGCGCGCGTCAGCGCCGAGGTGAAGCCGATGTCGAACGTGAAGCCTTGCGCCTTCAGCTTGCGGCCGGCTTCCTTGGCTTCGTGACGCCCAGCTCGGTGAGGTCGGGATCCTTCCAGCCGGTGAAGAGATTCTTCAGGTTCCATTCGCTCTGGCCATGACGCACCAGCACAAGCAGTCGGTCGCTCATTTTCTTGTTCCGTTCAGTCTCGATCATGATCCGATTGGATTGAATCGGATCATGATCTCATCCTTTGTTTCAGCATGATCTTTTCGGAAAACCCGGTACCCACTTTTCCGGATCATGCTCTAGAAATCGCTCAGGCCCAGCACGTCGGCCATCGAATACATGCCCGGCTTCTGCGCGCGCGCCCACAGCGCGGCCTTGACGGCGCCTTGCGCGAACATGGTGCGGTCTTCGGCCCGGTGCGTCAGCTCGATGCGCTCCATGGGACCGGCAAAGATCACGCTGTGATCGCCGGTGACGGTGCCGCCGCGCAACGACGCAAAGCCGATATCGCCGGTCCGGCGCGCGCCGGTGATGCCGTCGCGGCCCCGCGCGGCATGCTGGTCGAGCGCGATTTTGCGGCCCGAGGCGGCGGCCTCGCCCAGCATCAGGGCGGTGCCCGACGGCGCGTCGATCTTGGCGCGGTGATGCATTTCCAGGATTTCGATGTCGAAACCCTCGTCGAGCGATTGCGCGACGCGCTTGACCAGCGCCGCCAGCAGATTGACGCCGAGGCTCATATTGCCCGACTTGACGACGATGGCGCGCGAGGTGACGCTCTTGATCACGGCATCATCCGAGCCCGAAAGCCCGGTGGTGCCGATGACGTGCACCAGGCCGCGCTCGGCGGCGATCGCGACATTGGCGATGGTCGCGGCCGGCACGGTGAAATCCAGGATGCCGTCGGCGTCGGCCGACATCGACCACAAATCGGCCGACAGCTTGACGCCGTTGGCGGGCAGGCCGGCGAGCACGCCGGCGTCCTTGCCCAGGAGTTCGGAACCGGGCGCCTCCAGCGCGCCGGCAAGGACCGCGCCTTTGGTTTCCGAAATGACGCGCGTCAGCGCGCGGCCCATCCGGCCGCCGGCCCCTGCAACGATCAAGCGCATGTCGGACATTTTAAGACCTCGCCCCTGCCGTATAGCCGGGGCGGGCCCTTCCGGCAACCGAACAGGGCCCGCTATTGCGGCTGCGGCCCGTCATAGCCTTCGATGATCACGAGGTCGCTCTCCGCATGGGGCGAACGGATCGCGACCAGGCGGGCATATTCAGGCGAATTGTAGCAGGCGAGCGCGGTCTCGTAGTCCTTGAATTCCAGCACCACGTTGCGCGCGCGCGAGGTGCCCTCCTTGGGCACGTGCTTGCCGCCGCGCACCAGGAACCTGGCGCCGTATTTGGCAAACACCGCGCCGTTCTGCGCGACGTATTCCTTGTAGCCTTCCATGTTGTTCACATCGACGCGCGCGATCCAGTAGCCTTTTGCCATCTGTGTTTTCCCTCTCTTGCTCTAGCGCAGCGCCTGCGCGATCTCCGCCTGGATGGCGTCCGCCGCCGCCCTTGGATCGGCGGCCTCCAGCACGGGCCGCCCGACCACCAGATAGTCGCTGCCGGCCGCAATCGCGCGCGCCGGCGTCATGATCCGCTTCTGGTCGCCGGTTGCCGCCCCCGCCGGCCGAATGCCGGGCGTCACCAGCACCATCTGGTGGCCGACGATCTTGCGCAGGCTGGCCGCTTCCTCCGGCGAACAGACGAGGCCGTCGACGCCGAGCACCTGCGCCTGCTGGGCGCGGGCCTCGACCAGATCGGAGACGCCGAGCCGATAGCCGGCGGCGTGGAGATCGCCGTCGTCGTAAGAGGTCAGCACGGTGACGGCGAGGATTTTCAGGCTAGAGCCGGCGCGGGCCTCGACCGCGGCCTTCATGGTCTGCGGATAGGCGTGCACGGTCAGGAAGGTCGCGCCCAGTCTGGCGATGCTCTCGACGCCGCGCGACACGGTGTTGCCGATGTCATGCAGCTTGAGATCGAGGAACACCTTCTTGCCGGCGTCCGCGAGCCGGCCGACCAGCGGCAATCCGCCGGCGTAGGCGAGCTGATAGCCGATCTTGTAGAAGGTGACGGCGTCGCCGAGCCGGGCGACCATCGCTTCCGCCGCAGTGACTTCGGGCAGATCAAGCGCCACGATCAACCGGTCACGGGGAGCGATCCTGGATGGCTGCATGTCACCTCACATCATGCTTTGGGAGACTTCGGTCAATTGCCGCACCAGCGCGGCCAGCGCCTCGATATCGGCCGGCTGCTTCAGCCTGTCCATATCATCATAGGCTTCTGAAGCGAACGACAGAGCGAGCTGGTTCGGAATCACCGTCGCGTGACACGCCGACAGGATCAGCCGCAGCGCCGCCAGCGCGCGCGTGCCGCCGAGCCGGCCTTCGGAAGCGGCCGCAAGCGCGAACGGACGTTCGCGAAATATCTGGCCGCGGCTTTCCTGACCATCCTGCACCCGGCTCACCCAGTCGATGGTGTTCTTGACCAGCGGCGGCACCGAGGAATTGTATTCCGGCGTCACGATCAGGACGCCATGATGTGCCGACATCATGCGCTTGAGATTGAGAGCGTTCTTCGGCACGCCCGATTTATTCTGCAGATCGCCGTCATAGATCGGCAGCGGAAAATCGGCGAGCGAGATGCGGGTGACGTCGGCGCCGGCCTGGGTGAATTCATAGGCGGCGGTAGCCGCGAGCCTCGCATTGAGCGAGCCGGTGCGCAGCGAGCCGGGGATCACCAAAATCTTCAGGGCGGACATGATTTAAGAATCGCGTTCGGGACGAACCGCAGCGCGAGCGGTCGCAAGGTCAGTGTTTGCGATACACCCAGACACGCGCCGGCGGAAGGTTCATCCAGATGCGTTCGGAGGCTTCGGTGGATACGCCCGGCAGCGATTTCGGAATCGGCGGCGCCACCGAATAGGTGAACTGCACGAACGGCGCGCCGGGCGCGAGCGCTGCAAAGGCCTCGCGGATCAGTTTCAGCCGCGTCAGCATCGGCTTTGTCACCAGCGGCAGGCCGGAAACCACGGCGGAGGCGGGAGCGCTGAGGACGTTGCGCAGTGAATCGCGCAGCGTATAGGCGTCGCCCTGCACCACCTTGGCGTGCGGATAGCGCTCGCGCAGCAGCGCGCAGAAGGAGGGATTATATTCGACCAGTACGAGACGCTTCTGATCGACGCCATGCTCGATCAGCGCGTTGGTGATCGCACCGGTCCCCGGTCCAAGTTCGACGACCGGCCCTTCGGATTTGATGTCGACATACTGCGCCATGGTGCGGGCAAGCACCCGTCCCGACGGCATCACCGCGCCCATGTGCAGCGGCTTCTCGATCCATGAACGAAGAAAACGAACCTCGTCGTCGAGACGAAGAGGTTTTTTCAACGCACGCACGGACGATTGCAAAGGCATGTCGCTACCAGGCGGGACCGCTCGCGCGGCAGTGTCAGAAAATAGTCATAAAGACGTATAGGTCGCAGGCGATACGGTCAAGCCGTTGACCGCGCTCACGGAGTGGCGCGGGTGCCAAAGAAGTCCTTGACCTTGGTGAAGAAACCCGCCGCCTCGGGTTGGGTTACGCCGGACGATAATTTTTCGAACTCGGCGAGCAATTCCTGCTGCTTCTTGGTGAGATTCTGTGGCGTTTCGACCACAACCTGGACGTACATGTCGCCGGTCTGGCGCGAGCGCAGCACCGGCATGCCTTTTGATGCAATGCGAAAGCGCCGGCCGGACTGGGTGCCCGAGGGGATTTTCACCTTGGTCTTGCCCTTGTCGATGGTCGGCACCTCGAATTCGCCGCCCAGTGCCGCCGTCACCATCGAGATCGGGACGCGGCAATGCAGGTCGGCGCCATCGCGCTGGAAGAATTCGTGGCTCGCCAGCGACAGAAAAATGTAGAGATCGCCGGACGGACCGCCGCGGACGCCGGCCTCGCCTTCGCCGGCGAGCCGGATGCGGGTGCCGTCTTCCACCCCTTGCGGAATATTGACCGACAGCGTGCGCTCGCGCGTCACCCGGCCGGAGCCCGAGCATGACGGGCAGGGATCTTCGATCATCTGGCCGCGGCCCTGGCAGCCCGGGCAGGTGCGCTCCAGCGTGAAGAAGCCCTGCGCCTGCCGCACCCGCCCCGCTCCGCCGCATGTCGAGCAGGTCTTCGGCTTGGTGCCGGCCTTCGCGCCGGTGCCCGAACAGGATTCGCAGGTGACCGAAACCGGGATCTCGATCTGGGCGGTCTTGCCGACGAAGGCTTCCTCCAGCGTGATTTCCATATTGTAGCGCAGGTCGGCACCGCGCTCGCGGCCGCCGCCGCCGCGTCCGCGCTGTGCGGCCATACCGAACAAATCTTCGAAAATATCCGAGAAGGACGAAGCAAAGCCGGCGCCGAAGCCCGGACCGCCGCCACCGCCCATGCCGTGCTCGAACGCCGCATGGCCGAAGCGGTCGTAGGCGGCGCGCTTGTCGCCGTCCTTCAGCACCTCGTAGGCTTCGTTGATCTCCTTGAAGCGTACCTCGCTGCTGGCATCGCCCGGATTCTTGTCCGGGTGCCATTTCATCGCGAGCTTGCGGAAGGCGGCCTTGAGTTTGGAATCATCCGCGTTGCGGTCGACTTCAAGGGTTTCGTAGTAGCAGCGCTTGGTGGACATCCGTCAAACCCGCCCGATATTCGTCCTCATTCCGAAGGAACGCGCGTGAAACCATGCAGCCTTCGGCTTAACGAAAAATGACCCTCATCCCTGGAGACGCAGACGCGCGTGCTCTTCGGAATGAGGGTCATGGTCTAAGCTCGCTTAAGCAGACTTCTTGTTGTTCTTGTCGTCGTCGACCTCGGTGAATTCCGCGTCGACCACGTCATCCTTGGCGGCATCCTTGGCCGCATCGCTCTCGGCCTGCTGCTTGTACATCGCCTCGCCGAGCTTCATCGAAGCCTGCGCCAGCGTATTGGTCTTGGCCTTGATCGCCTCGGCATCGTCGCCCTTCAGCGCTTCCTTGAGGTCGCCGACGGCGTCCTCGATGGCGCGACGATCCGTCTCCGGGATCTTCGAGCCGTGCTCGGCCAGCGCCTTTTCGGTAGAATGCACCAGCGCGTCGGCATGGTTCTTGGCGTCGACCGCCTCGCGGCGTTTCTTGTCCTCGGCCGCGTTGGCCTCGGCGTCCTTGACCATCTTCTGGATGTCGGCTTCCGACAGGCCGCCGGAGGCCTGGATCCGGATCTGCTGCTCCTTGCCGGTCGCCTTGTCCTTGGCGGAGACGTTGACGATGCCGTTGGCGTCGATGTCGAAGGTGACCTCGATCTGCGGCATGCCGCGCGGCGCCGGCGGAATGCCCATCAGATCGAACTGGCCGAGAACCTTGTTGTCGGCGGCCATTTCGCGCTCGCCCTGGAAGACGCGGATGGTGACGGCGTTCTGGTTATCCTCGGCGGTCGAGAACACCTGGCTCTTCTTGGTCGGGATCGTGGTGTTGCGATCGATGATGCGGGTGAACACGCCGCCCAGCGTCTCGATGCCCAGCGACAGCGGGGTCACGTCGAGCAGCAGCACGTCCTTGACGTCGCCCTGCAGCACGCCGGCCTGGATCGCCGCACCGATGGCGACGACTTCGTCCGGGTTGACGCCCTTGTGCGGCTCCTTGCCGAACAGCTGCTTCACCACTTCCTGGACCTTCGGCATGCGGGTCATGCCGCCGACCAGAACCACTTCGCCGATTTCGCCGGCGGTCAGGCCTGCGTCCTTCAGCGCCTTGCGGCAGGGCTCGATGGTCTTCTGGACGAGATCGTCGACCAGCGCCTCGAACTTGGCGCGGGTCAGCTTCATCGTCAGATGCTTCGGCCCGGTCTGATCGGCCGTGATGAACGGCAGGTTGATCTCGGTCTGCGTGGTCGACGACAATTCGATCTTGGCCTTTTCGGCGGCCTCTTTCAGGCGCTGCAAGGCAAGCTTGTCGTTGCGCAGGTTGATGCCCTGCTCCTTCTGGAACTCATCGGCCAGATAGCTGACCAGGCGCATGTCGAAGTCTTCGCCGCCGAGGAAGGTGTCGCCGTTGGTCGACTTCACCTCGAACACGCCGTCGCCGATTTCGAGAATGGAAATATCGAAGGTGCCGCCGCCGAGGTCGTATACCGCGATGGTGCCGGTCTTGGTCTTGTCCAGGCCGTAAGCGAGCGCGGCCGCGGTCGGCTCGTTGATGATGCGCAGCACTTCGAGGCCGGCGATCTTGCCGGCGTCCTTGGTGGCCTGGCGTTGCGCGTCGTTGAAATAGGCGGGGACGGTGATGACGGCCTGATCGACCTTCTGGCCGAGATGGGCTTCGGCGGTCTCTTTCATCTTCTGCAGGATGAAAGCGGAAATCTGCGAGGGCGAGTAGGTCTTGCCGTCGGCCTCGACCCAGGCATCGCCGTTGGACGCCTTGACGATCTTGTAGGGGACGAGCTTCTTGTCCTTTTCGACCATCGGGTCGTCGTAGCGGCGGCCGACGAGGCGCTTGACGGCGAAGAAGGTGCGCTCGGGATTGGTGACGGCCTGGCGCTTGGCGGGCTGGCCGACGAGGCGCTCGCCGTCATCGCTGAAGGCGACGATCGACGGGGTCGTCCGCATGCCCTCGGCGTTCTCGATGACTTTGGCGTTCTTGCCATCCATTACGGCGACGCACGAATTCGTGGTGCCGAGATCGATCCCAATGACCTTTCCCATGGTCCTCATATCCTTCTTTTTGCGGCAGGTTGGCTGGGCCCTGACGGCGCACCAATCCAAACCCCCAAACGATCAATTACTCGCGATATTGCGACGGTGAGCCTCATATAGGAGGGGGGTGTGGGCCTGCAAGGACCGAAGCGCAACGTTGGCCCATGAAAACCCCAGCCCTTGAAAGATAGTGTCCGCCCGGACGGGACGAAAACGCGCCCGCAGGCCGCCGGACAGGATCGGCACGGGTCCCGCGGCGGTCTCCACCCGGATCGAGTCCCGGGCAGGCCTCGGACCAGGTCCGCTTGAAAACGCCCTGATGGCCTGTTGCCGGAGCCTCAAAACCGTTAAAAGCGGGACACCAAACCTTAAAGGTCCCGACAGGGGGCCGCTGCCGGCCGAACACTGAACGGCCTCAATGCAAACCCAGTAGAAATTTCATGAATCCCATTCGACGATTCGCCGCGGTTACCCTGATTGTCGCCGCCGCCTGCCTTGCCTTCCGTCCCGCGCTGGCCGCGGATGCGGTTTTTCCGCCAGGCGCGCGGGTCGGCCTGACGCCGCTGGTGGGCCTCGTCCCAGCCAAGACATTCGCCGGATTCGAGACCGAGGACCACGGCGTCAAGGTATTGGTGACGGAACTGCCGATGGCGGCCTATGGCGAGGTCGCGAATGCCTTCAAGTCCAATCCGGCCGGGACGGCGGCCATCAAGCCCGAGACCATCGAGACGCCGGTCGGCGTCGCCTATTACACCACGGAAAACGCCAAGGACGGCGCCGCCAATGTGCGGCGCTATTCGATGATCCTGCCGGGTCCCACCTTCTCCGGCTACGTCGCCGTGCAGGTGCCCGAGAATGCCCAGAAGATCTACACCGACGAGGCCGTGCGGCAGATGTTTGCTTCGGCTGCGATCCGCAAGGAAGTCCCGGTCGACGAGCAACTCGGGCTGTTGCCGTTCAGGATCACCGACCTCGCCGATTTCAAGAATGTGCGCACGCTGGCACCTGGCGCCGCCATCATGCTCGCCGATGCCGAGGAGACCAAGCAGCTCGAACTCGGCGCCTTACATGGTGATCGGCCTGATCGGATCGACACCGGCGCAACCCGACGATCGCGGCCGGTTCGCCCAGCAGGCGGCCACCTCGATCCCCGGCATCCGCGACGCGCGCATGACGATGTCCGAGCCGATCCGCATCGACGGCATGGCCGGCTATGAAACCCGCCTCGATGCCGTCAGCGGCAAGGACATCAACCCCCGTCACCGTGGTGCAGTGGCTGCGGTTCGGCGGCCAGAGCACCATGCGGATCATCGCCAGCGCCCCGCGCGACGACTGGGCCAAGGCGTTCCCGCGCTTCCGCGCCGTGCGCGATGGGATTCAGCCGCGGGGCTGACGAGACCAGCTCGATCAGGCCTCATCCTGAGGAGCGGCATCAGCCGCGTCTCGAAGGATGAAGCCACCGAAGTCTAGGCCGCGCTGTTCGGCTCGTTGCCGTTGGCCGGCGCGCTCGCCTTGGCGCCGCCCTTGGAGACCGCGACCAGCGCCGGCCGCAGCACGCGCTCGCCGATCATGTAACCGGCCTGCACCACCTGGAGTACCGTGCCCGCGGGAACCGAGGGGTCGGGGACTTCGTACATCGCCTGCTGGAAATTCGGATCGAATTTCTCGCCCATCGGGTCGAATTTCTTGACGCCGTTCTTTTCCAGCGTGTTGAGCAGCGAGCGCTCGGTCAGCTCGACGCCCTCGATGAACGCCTTGATGCCGGGATCGGCGGAGGCCTTGGCCTCGGCCGGAACCGCATCGAGCGCACGCTGCAGATTGTCGGCGATATCGAGAATGTCGCGCGCGAAGCCGGTGATGCCATAGGCGCGGGCGTCGGCGACTTCACGGCTGGTCCGCTTGCGCAGGTTTTCCATTTCCGCGAGCGTGCGCAGCATCTTGTCGCGCGTTTCGGCGACTTCCCTGGCGAGCGATTCCGCCGTTCCGACTTCGGGATCGTCGGGCATGATGTACGGCTTGGAAACGACGGGCTCCGGCCCCTGCGCCGGGTTCGCCGGTTCGCCGCTCTGCCGGTTGGGATCGGTCATAGACTGTCCTCTCAGAAATCGCCTGGAATGAATGGGGATGCTGGGCCGGGATATCGTGCTTTAGGCGCCAAAAATCAAGCGCGACCAGCCCCTCCTTACGGGGCGATCAGCCGCCCAGCATCCGGCTGACGATCCGCGCGGCATAGTCCACGGTCGGTATCACCCTGGCATAGTTAAGACGGGTCGGCCCGATCACGCCGAGGACGCCGACGATATGGCCGGCGCCATCGCTATAGGGCGCGATGATGGTGGAGGAGCCGGACAGCGAGAACAGCTTGTTTTCCGAACCGATGAAAATCCGCACGCCTTCGGCGCGCTCGGCGCGGCCCAACAGGTCGATCACGCCGCGCTTGGTCTCGAGATCGTCGAACAACAGCCGCACCCGCTCCAGGTCTTCCAGCGCATGCAGATCCTCCAGGAGGTTGGCATGGCCGCGCACGATCAGCTGGCGGTCGTCGCTTTCGCCGCCGGACCAGCTCGCGATCCCGGCGGCGATGACCTTCTGGGTCAGCTGATCGAGTTCGGCGCGGCTTTGCGTCAACGCGGTTTCGAGTTCGAGCCGCGCTTCGGCCAGCGTTCGTCCCCTGATCCGCGAATTGAGGAAATTGGTGGCTTCGGTGAGCGCCGATGACGGCACCCCCGGCGGCAGCGTCAGCACGCGGTTCTCGACCTGGCCGTCTTCGCCGACCAGCACCACCAGCGCGCGCTCCGGCTCCAGCCGCACGAATTCGATATGTTTCAGCCGCGAATTGGATTTCGCGGTCAGCACCACCGCCGCCGCCCGCGTCAGGCCGGACAGCCGCGTCAGGGCGTCGCCGAGGGCGGCTTCCACCGACTGCGCCCGGCCGACGGAAGCAAGCTGGCTCTGGATCGACTGGCGCTCCGCATCGGTGAGATCGCCGACCTGCATCAGGGCGTCGACGAAGAACCGCAGGCCGAGTTCGGTCGGCAGCCGTCCTGCCGAGGTATGCGGCGCGTAGATCAGGCCGAGCTGCTCGAGATCGGCCATCACGTTGCGGACCGAGGCCGGCGACAGCGGTACGGCGATCAGGCGCGAAATGTTGCGTGAGCCGACCGGCTCGCCGGTCGCCAGATAACTCTCTACGATTTGACGAAATATTTCGCGCGAACGCTCGTTGAGCTGGGCAAGCCCGGCATTCGGCGCGATCAGACCGATCGGATCGTGATGGGCCACAAATTACTCCCTCAACCTGCCCCTAATCTGTCCATCTCGCGGGCCGGTTACAAGCGGCTATTGGTAGCTTAAAGGCCTTGCCGCTCCGGCTTCCCCCACCTACAAGCACCGCGAGCCAACGATTTTTGCCGAATTCTGGAGGATTTCCATGCGCCCAAGCCGCCGTGCGCCGGATGAACTGCGCGCCGTGTCGCTGGAACGCGGCGTGGTCAAATACGCCGAGGGTTCCTGCATGGTCAAATTCGGCGACACCCATGTGCTGGTTACGGCCACGCTGGAAGAGCGGCTGCCGCCCTGGCTCAAGGGCCAGGGCCGCGGCTGGGTCACGGCCGAATACGGCATGCTGCCGCGGGCGACGCTGGAACGCACCCGCCGCGAGGCCTCGGCCGGCAAGCAGAACGGCCGTACCGTCGAGATCCAGCGCCTGATCGGCCGCAGCCTGCGCGCCACCGTCGACCTCGCAGCGCTCGGCGAGCGCCAGATCACCGTCGACTGCGACGTGCATGCAGGCCGATGGCGGCACCCGCACCGCCTCGATCACCGGCGCCTGGGTCGCGCTCGCCGACTGCATCGCCTGGATGAAGGCCCGCAACATGATCAAGGCCAACGTGCTGCGCGACAACGTCGCCGCGATCTCCTGCGGCATCTATAACGGCACGCCGGTGCTCGACCTCGATTATGCCGAGGATTCCGAGGCCGATACCGACGCCAATTTCGTCATGACCGGCGACGGGCGCATCATCGAGGTGCAGGGCACCGCCGAGAAGACGCCGTTCTCGGAAGGCGAGTTCCTCGCGCTGATGGCGCTGGCGCGCAAGGGCGTGGCGCGGCTGGTCGATTTGCAGAAAATGGCCGTGGCGTGATTTCGGATCGCGCCCCGGCCGCATAGATTGAAAGCATGCACCGCCACATCACAGGCAAGCTCGTGATCGCGACCCATAATCCCGGCAAGCTCGCCGAGATGCGGGAACTGCTTTCGCCGCATGGCGTCGAGGCGATCTCGGCCGGCGAACTCGGCCTCGGCGAGCCCGAGGAAACCGGCGAGACTTTTGTCGCCAATGCGAGGATCAAGGCGGTCGCGGCGGCGCAGGCCGCGCAACTGCCGGCCTTCGCCGACGATTCCGGCCTTGTCGTCGACGCGCTCGACGGCGCGCCCGGAATTTTCTCCGCGCGCTGGGCCGGCCCCACCAAGGATTTCAACGCGGCGATGACGCGGATCGAGCGCCTGCTGCGGGAGCGCGGCGCCAAAGAGCCCGCGCAGCGCAAGGCGCATTTCGTTTCCGCGCTGTGCGTCGCCTGGCCCGACGGTCATGTCGAGGAAGTCGAGGCGCGCGCCGACGGCACGCTGGTGTGGCCGCCGCGCGGCACCGCCGGCTTCGGCTATGATCCGATGTTCCTGCCCGACGGCCACGTCAGAACCTTCGGCGAGATGACCAGCATCGAGAAGCACGGCCTGCCGCCGCTGGGGCTCGGGCTGTCGCATCGTGCCCGCGCCTTCGTAAAACTGGCGGAGATCTGCCTTGACTAGCGCCGACGCAAAAAAGGAAGCCTTCGGCGTCTACGTGCACTGGCCGTTCTGCCTGTCGAAATGTCCGTATTGCGATTTCAACAGCCATGTCCGGCATGAGCCGATCGACGAGGAGCGCTTTGCGCGCGCCTTCGCCCGCGAGATCGAGACCACGGCGGCGCGCGCACCCGGCCGCGAAGTCTCCTCGATCTTTCTCGGCGGCGGCACGCCGTCGCTGATGAAGCCGCAAACCGTCGGCGCGATTCTGGATGCGATCGGCCAGACACTGGCGCGTCGCGCCCGACGTCGAAGTCACGCTGGAGGCCAATCCTACCAGCGTCGAGGCGACGCGCTTTGCCGGCTATCGCACAGCCGGCGTCAATCGGGTCTCGCTCGGCGTGCAGGCGCTGGACGACGCCTCGCTGAAGGCGCTGGGACGCCTGCACAGCGCGCGCGAGGCGCTCGATGCGGTGGCGATCGCCCGAAAAATCTTCGAGCGCTATTCGTTCGACCTGATCTACGCCCGCCCCGACCAGACGCCCCAGATGTGGACCGACGAACTGAAGCGCGCGATCGCGGAAGCCGCCGAGCATCTGTCGCTCTATCAGCTGACCATCGAGGAAGGCACGCCGTTCTTCGGCCTGCACGCCGCGGGGAAATTGAAGACGCCGGACGAGGCACTGGCGCGCACGCTCTACGACGTGACGCAGGAAGTCTGCGGCAGCCACGGCCTGCCGTCCTACGAGATTTCCAATCACGCGCGCCCAGGCGCCGAATGCAAACATAACCTCGTCTACTGGCGCGGCCAGGAATATGCCGGCGTCGGCCCGGGCGCGCATGGGCGGCTCGATATCGACGGCGTGCGCCACGCGATCGCGACCGAAAAGCGCCCGGAGGCCTGGCTGATGCGGGTCGAGGCCAACGGCCACGGCGTCATCTCGGACGATCTCCTCAACAGCGAGGAGCGCGCCGACGAATTCTTGCTGATGGGCCTGCGGCTCGCGGAAGGAATCGATCCACGCCGTTACGCCGCGCTTTCGGGCCGCGCGCTCGATCCGCGCCGCATCGCGGTGCTGCGCGAAGAAGGCGCCATCGTCGTCGATGACAGCGGCCGCCTGCGCGTCACGCAGGCCGGATTTCCGGTGCTCGATGCCGTGGTCGCGGATCTGGCGGCGTAATCTACGCCCCAAAACTCTTCGGCGATCCGGCGACCGCGACGCTGCCGGTCGACGCGACGCGCATCACGGCGAGGCCGCGCTCGTTGGTGCCGTCGGGGCGGAAGCGGAACAGGCCGTCGATGCCGGCAAAGCCCGACGGATTGGTCAGCGTCTCCGACGAAAATCGCTGCGGCCCCTGCGTGCGCGCCAGTGCTGCGACCAGCGCCACCGCGTCATAGGCGAGCGTCGCGGTGCGCACGGGGTCGCCGCCGAACTTGGTGCGGTAGCGGCCGGAGAAGGCGCGAAAACCGGACGGATCCGGCGCGGCATAGAGGCCGCCCTGCAGGGCCGGGCTCGCATAGACCCGCGGATTGTCCCACAGACCGGTGCCGAGCAGCTGGATGTTCTTCAGATTGGCGCCGGCCGCGGTCAGCGCGTCGGCGGTCGCCACCACCGAATCGCCGTCGTCGGCGATGAACAGCGCATCCGCCGAGCCGAGCGCCTGCGCCACGGTGCGCGCCGGGCCGGCGCGATCGGCACCGTATTTCTCGAACGCGACGATGCGGCCGCCGCGGCGGGGCACCGCCTGCTTGAAGGTCGCCTCCACCACATTGCCATAGGCATTGTCGGGCAATAGCGCCGCGAACGATTTCTTGCCGACGCTGGCGGAGTATTCGACGATCCGGTTGACGTCGGATTCCGGCAGGAAGCTCAACAGATAGACGCCGCGACCGGCCACGCTCGAATCGGTCGAGAACGCGATCAGGATACGCCGCGCGCGCGGGCCAGCTGCGCCGTCGCCGGCACCGACGCGCAAACAGCGGACCGAGAATGATCTCGGCGCCTTCGTCGAGCGCCTGCTGCGTGCTCTGGCTCGCGCCTTGCGGGCTGCCGCCGTCGTCCTTGATCAGGAGCTGGATGTTCGGATTCTGGAATTCCGCCAGCGCCATCTCGGCGGCGTTCTTCATCGACTGCGCCGCGACGCCGGCATTGCCGGCCGCCGACAGCGGCAGGATCAATCCGACCTTGACCTGCCCGGTGCCGACCGCGAGCGGCTGCTGCGGCGGTCCGGCGGGACCGGCTTCCGGTTGCGAACCGAACGGACTGGAAATCTGCTGCATGCCGGCGCAGGCGCCGAGCAGCGGCGCGCCGAGGATCAAGCCGACCGCCGCCCGCCGGGTGGCCCCGGAAGGTCTGGGTTTGGCAGGCACAGATTTGGGTTCGAGCGGCCCCACCATCGTATCTCTTCTCTTGACCGACCGAAATCGGCCAGGACGTCCACCTGCCAACGATCAGGGGGACGGATTCAGGCATATTGTCGACGAATAGTTAACCAAAACAAAAGGATTATGGCAGCGACCCGCGGGCCGGGTTGCAGTTCCCGGTTCCCTCGAATCGTCGGGCGGCGCCGTATGCAATTCGCCAGCGTCGTGGCGCAAACTCCGTGTTCCCTCTAGATTGAGCATTATGCGCGCAAAACCTCTTCCCATAAATAGCACTGAAGGCAAGGACCCCGAGGCCGCGGAACCCGCAAGCCGCAACTTTACCGTCGGCGGCCATGTGCTGACCGCGCCCAAGCCGGTTCCCGGGCTTTATCTGGTGGCGACCCCGATCGGCAATCTCGGCGACATCACGTTGCGCGCGCTGGAAACGCTGGCCGGCGTCGACATCATCGCCTGCGAGGATACCCGCATCACCCGGCGCCTGACCGAGCGCTACGCCATCACGGCATTGTTAAAACCCTATCACGAGCACAATGCCGCGCTGGCGCGGCCCAAAATCCTGGAAAAGCTGTCGCAGGGCGCTTCCATCGCGCTGGTGTCGGACGCCGGCACGCCGTTGATCTCCGACCCCGGCTTCAAGCTGGTGCGCGAGGTCTGCGCCGCCGGTCTTCCCGTGATCGCGCTGCCGGGGCCGTCGTCGGTGCTGACGGCGCTGGCGGTCGCGGCGCTGCCCACCGACCGGTTCTTCTTCGAGGGTTTTCTGCCGCCGAAGCAGACCGCGCGCCGCGCCCGGCTGACGCGAGCTGGCGCGGATCGACGCCACGCTGGTGATGTTCGAATCCGGCAACCGGGTGCAGGACACGCTCGCCGACCTCGCCGCCGTCATGGGGGCGCGCGATGGCGCGATCTGCCGCGAACTGACCAAGATGCACGAAGAAGTGAAGCGGGCGCCGCTCGCGGAGCTGGCGCAATCCGCCGATACGCTGGAGACGCGCGGCGAATTCGTGCTGGTGATCGGCCCGCCGCCGAAGGGCGCGCAGACCATGACCGACGATGCGCTCGACGAGCTGTTGCGGGCTTCGCTGGCGCGCAACAGCGTCAAGGACGCGGTGGCGCATGCGGTGGAGCTGTCGGGGCGGCCGCGCCGCGAGATCTATGCCCGCGCGCTGCAGCTCGCCAGGGAAGCCGAACAGCAAAGCAGCGCCGGAGGCGACGATGGCGAAGACTGACGGCGTCGCGCCATCGGACAAGCCACCCGCCTCGCCGGCGCGGGTCGCGGCGTTTCGCACCGGCCTTTCCGCCGAGAGCCGCGCCGCCGCCTACCTGATGGCAAAGGGCTATCGCATCCTGGCGAAACGTTTTCGCACGCCCTATGGCGAGATCGACATCGTGGCGCGGCGGCGCAACCTCGTGGCCTTCATCGAGGTCAAGGCCCGCGCCAGCCTCGATGACGCCGCCTATGCGGTGACGCCGCGCCAGCAGGCGCGCATCGTCGCGGCGGCGCAGGCCTGGCTGATGGCGCATCCCGAGCATGCCGAATTCGAGCTGCGTTTCGACGCGATGCTGATTGCGCCGAGGCGCCTGCCGCGCCATCTGTTAGCGGCCTTCGACGCCAGCACCTGATTCCCTCCCGAACAACCCGCGGACCCCACCATGAAATTGAACGTCGCCGTCCAGATGGACCCCATCGCGCGCATCAACATCCGCGGGGATTCGACTTTTGCCCTGCTGCTGGAGGCGCAGAAGCGCGGCCACGGGCTGTCCTATTACACCCCGGACAAGCTTTCATTGAAAGGCGAGGAGCTGGTGGCGCCGGTGCAGATCCTGTCCGTGCGCGACGAGGCCGGCGATCATTTTACCCTCGGCGAACCGCGCCGCGAAAATCTCGCGCAATTCGACGTCATCCTGCTGCGGCAGGACCCGCCGTTCGACCTCGCCTACATCACCTCGACGCATTTCCTCGAACGGATTCACCCCAAAACGCTGGTCGTGAACAACCCGGCCAGCGTGCGCAACGCGCCGGAAAAGATCTTCGTGATGGATTTTCCGCAGCTGATGCCGCCGACGCTGATCTCGCGCGACCTCGACGAGATCAACGCCTTCCGCGACGAGCACGGCGCGGTGGTGATGAAGCCGCTGCACGGCCATGGCGGTGCGGCGGTGTTTCGCGTGATGCCGCAGGACATGAATTTCGGCTCGCTCTACGACATGTTCTCGGTCACGTTCAAGGAGCCCTGGGTGATCCAGCGCTTCCTTCCCGAGGTCAAGCACGGCGACAAGCGCATCATCCTGGTCGACGGCGAATTCGCCGGCGCCGTCAACCGCGTGCCGGCGCCGGACGACCTGCGCTCCAACATGGTGCGCGGCGGCGCGGCGCAGGCCACCGAGCTTTCCCCGCGCGAGCGTGAAATCTGCGAAACCTTGGCGCCGGCGTTGCGCGAGCGCGGCCTGCTGTTCGTCGGCATCGACGTCATCGACGGCAATCTCACCGAGATCAACGTGACTTCGCCGACCGGCATCCGCGCCATCGCGCGGCTGGGCGGGCCGGATATCGCAGCAAAGATCTGGGACGTGATCGAGAAGAAGCGGGGGTAGAGCGTTTTCAAGCGAAGTGGCGGCCGGTTCGCGTCAAGAAAACGCGTCAAATCAGAAAATCTGGAGCCCGGTTTCGATTCAAGCGAGCCGGGGCTCCAATCCGCCGGTTTCGATCCCGTTGGTGTAGCTGCCGGATGGATCAGCATGGCCGCGGCAGCGCTTTCGCCTTGGTTTAGGCTAACCGCGGGCGCATATTGCCGCGATGATAGACACACATGTAATTTTCAAGGCCGAGAAGGTTTTGCAGGGCAGTTGGCGGATCGAGTGCCATTGCCCCGGCGGCAAGATCGACTACGTGACCGGCTTTCTGGATGAACAATCGATCCGGAACTGGCTGCTGACCGAGCATCGCGCTCACTGGCTCAAGGTGAGGGGCTACCACCCCTGAGCACGCGTACCCGACCGAGGCTCCGGCGTACCGTGTGACCCGAGCTGCAACCATCACGCAGGAGCGCTGCTTGGCCGACGAAGAGACCGCAAAACCGCCCGCCGCCATCATCTACGAGGACACCGGCGGCCTGGCGCCGCTGGTCTATTTCGACATCGTCGCGGCCTACGGGGCCATGCACGGCGCCGTCGAGATCGAGCTTGCGACCCGCATTCTCGTGCCGAAGCCGGACGGCGCCACCGAAGTGAAGTTCCTGTCGTCGGGGCGGCTGCGCTGCAGTCCGGCCGCCGCCACCAATCTGCGCAACGCGCTCGATGCCGCGCTGAAGATGCTCGAGCAGCCGCAGGCCAACGCGGTTTCGACCACCACGGTGAATTGACGTATTCTCGAGCGACCTTTGATCGCTGCCTTCACGAAAGACGGCCGGGGGGTGGGCCAGTGGCCGACCCGGCAATCCCCTCACAAGTCGCCGACCCACGAATGCCGGCTCTCCAGATGGACCGCGTTCGCAGGCTTCGGGAACGTCGGATCGGCAAACGCGCCGGCGGCAACCGCCGTCAGGCCCGGCAGGCGTTCCGGTTTCCAGAACACCGTCGAACCGCAGTCGGGACAGAAGTGGAAGATCACATGAAATCCGCTGTCGGCCTGCCGCGTATAGAGGCTGGAGCGACCGTGCGCGACAATGTCCTGGTCGCGAAAGAAGGCGCCGATGCCGTAGGTGCTGCCGGTGCGCTTCTGGCAGGCGAGGCAGTGGCAGAGCGATACTCTTGCGGGCTCGCCCTCGCAGACGACGTGAAGGCTTCCGCAGCAGCAACTCGCTGTTCGTGTCATGGAAACCTCTTTGGCTGATTGACGCTAGCCGCGTTTCATCATTTTTGGCCTGCACCCCGCGCCCAATACACGCACCATTCGAAATGCATCGCTAAAGCTACTTGTCGATAGAAGCGATCAGCGACCGCTGCGGCTCACGATTCAGTGCGCTGGAGTCGCGCTCCAGGGACAACGGCAGAACGGGGTTGTTCGCTGCGATCAGGGTCCGTGGCAGTATATGCCTCGGGAGGTTGTGCGTTGATATGGCCTGCGCCAGACAAGAACTTGTCGCGCCTGAGGGATTCAAATCCATAACAGGCAAGTGCAATCACGCGGGGGATAGGCCCCATCTTAACGTAATTTGCGATTTGTCTTCTGCTTCTACCGAGCAACGCAGCTGCGGATTCCTGGGTAAGTCTATTTCTCGTCAGAAAGTCTACAAATTCCTTGGGCGTCCAACTCTCTTGCGCAAGGGATTGGATGGTATCCGCCGACATCACCAGGTCCTCGGTACCGCCCCAAGCTACGGCATCGCCGTCTTCTGCAATAGCGGCTGTCAAAAACAGGCTTTCATCCCGCAGGGGACGATAGACCTTATAGCTGAAGATGGCAGGACTAACGTCCACCAAGTCATCGCGGCCAGCCCGGGGGCCCTCTGCCCACTTTACCCGAAGCACATAGTCGGAGAGAGGCTGGACAGTCGCCATCCGGGGAAGTTCAATCCCGCTATCAACGATGTCATTCTCGCTCATTGAGCCTTCTCCATTCCGATACCAAGGCGGCCAGATTTTCCGGCTTTTGTGCCCACTCCTTGGCTTCTGCCAAGTCCCTCCTTGAAGCCTTTCCCGCGATAACCTCCAAGGTCGCTATATCCACCAAGGCCTTAGAATTGGGGCCCCTTAGGTGGAAGTGAGGAGGATTGTGGTCTCCCGGATAAATGTAAATCTTACAATTACTTAAGGGAGCATCGATGCTCGCCATATTGCCTCGACAATGTAAGGCTAGTGCAATGGTTGCACAAGATCAATAACAAAATGTGAAACTATTGCACAAACGGTAGAATGAGTTAGGCCACAACTTTAACGTTTATTCTGGCACTGCCAATAGCCCTTCTACTGACGCGGTGTCGGGTGCGGTGAGGCGGCGTCCATAGGCCATCAAATACTGTTCGCCGTTGCTCACGCGCCGATCATTCTCTCGCCAAGCATTTCGCGGGCATAGGCTGCCGCGGAATAATCTGGCGGCGATGGAAGCTTCACCGGTAAAGTCGAAGACGAAAGAGCGCGGGATCGGGGCCCCGCCCTAAGCTTCGCTTGCGAGGTTTACCGCCTTTCGATGGAGGCATGTGGCTATCGTTCCCCTAATGTTCTTGCCAGCCTGCGCGCCTTCCGCTACCTTTCGTTGCGAAAAGCAGGGGCGGCATGGTCCAGCGCGTTTCCACCGTAGCCTTTGAGGGGATCGAGGCCCGCGCCGTCGACGTGCAGGTGCAGGTCGCGCCCGGCCTGCCGGCGTTCGCCATCGTCGGCCTGCCCGACAAGGCGGTGTCGGAGGCGCGCGAGCGGGTGCGCTCGGCGCTGATCGCCTCCGGGCTGGCGCTGCCGGCGCGCCGGATCACCGTCAATCTCGCGCCCGCGGACCTGCCGAAGGAAGGCAGCCATTACGATCTGCCCATCGCGCTCGGGCTGATGGCGGCGATCGGGGCGATTCCGCCGGACGCGCTCTCGGGCTTCACCGTGCTCGGCGAACTCGGGCTCGACGGCTCGATTGCGCCGGTCGCGGGGGTGCTGCCGGCGGCGATCGGGGCGAATGCGCGCGACGAGGGCCTGATCTGTCCCGCCGCCAGCGGCACGGAAGCGGCCTGGGCCAGCCCGGACATCCAGATCGTGGCGGCGCATTCGCTGATCCAGATCGCCAACCACTTTAAAGGCACGCAGGTGCTGTCGCGCCCGCAGCCGAAGGTGCACGCGCCGGAAACCAATTCGCTCGACCTGCGCGACATCAAGGGCCAGGAAAGCGCCAAGCGCGCGCTCGAGATCGCGGCGGCCGGCGGGCACCACCTGCTGATGATGGGCTCGCCCGGCGCCGGCAAGTCGATGCTGGCGGCAAGGCTGCCCTCGATCCTGCCGCCGCTGTCGCCGTCGGAGCTATTGGAAGTATCGATGATCGCCTCCGTCGCCGGCGAAATCCGCGACGGCGCGCTGACCGCAAAACGGCCGTTCCGCAGCCCGCATCATTCCGCCAGCATGGCGGCGCTGACCGGCGGCGGCATGCGGGCAAAACCCGGCGAGATCTCGCTGGCGCATCAGGGCGTGCTGTTCCTCGACGAATTGCCGGAGTTCGATCCGCGCGTGCTGGATTCGCTGCGCCAGCCCTTGGAAAACGGCGAGGTCGCGGTGAGCAGAGCCAATCACCGCGTCACCTATCCGGCGCGCTTCATGCTGGTCGCGGCGATGAATCCGTGCCGCTGCGGCCACGCCTACGAGCCCGGTTTTTCCTGCAAGCGCGGACGGATCGACCGCTGCACGTCCGATTACCAGGCGCGCATCTCCGGCCCGCTGATGGATCGCATCGACCTGCGGATCGAGGTGCCGGCGGTGACCGCGGCCGATCTGATTCTGCCGCCGCCCGCCGAAGGCTCGGCCGAAGTCGCCGCAAGAGTTGCGGCGGCGCGCGACATCCAGCTTGCGCGCTACGCCGCCGCCGGCCTGCCGCATGTCCGCACCAACGCCGAAGCGCCGGCCGCGCTGCTGGAGACCATCGCGCAGCCGGACGCCGCGGGCACCAAACTGCTGCGCGAGGCGTCGGAGACCATGCGGCTGTCGGCGCGCGGCTATCACCGCGTGCTGCGCGTCGCCCGCACGCTCGCCGACCTCGACGGCGCGGAGAAGATCGGCAAGCTGCATCTCGCCGAAGCGCTGTCGTACCGTGTCCTCGCCGAGGATGTTCGCCGCGCGGCGTGAGGCGGCGCGACCGCGGCAGACCATGCGCTCTATGTCGTCGGTGTGCCGCTGTTGAGAAGATTGGAGACGGCGGTCACGAGTTGTGCCGGCGCAAACGGTTTGGCGAGCATGATGCTGTTGGGAACGCCTTTGGAAGGCCACTCCGCGGCGCTGTTGCCGCTGATATAGACGATGGGAAATTCCGGATCGATTTCGCGGGCTTGCCGGGCGACTTCCCAGCCGTCGATCTTGCCCCGCAGGCTGATGTCGGTGACGAGCGCGCGATAGGTGATCTTCATCGCTTTCAGCAGCGTCACCGCCTCCTCGCCCGAGGGGGCGATGGCCGGCTCAAAACCCGCGTCACCGAGAGCGTCTTCGACCACCGTTTGAATCGCGTCGTCATCCTCGATCACGAGGATGACCGGAACGTCCTGGTTCACTGATATGTTTCCCCACTGCGGCACCAGGCGTCTTAAGTTACAAACAGCACACAAGTTCCGGCCAAACGTCAAATTTCCCGTTTGCCGCCGGCTTTGCTGCAGGCAGCGACGGCCGACGGGGAAGATCGGTCGGCTGCATCTCGCCGGCGCCTGTCGCCTTCCGCGTTCTCCCAGGCGCGGCGCGAGGCCGTGCCGGTTGCGCCAAAAAACGAATTTGTTGAAGCGGATCAAGCTGATTTGCCCTGTCCAGCCCCGTTTGAAAAAATATTCTGGTTTTCCGAAGACGCAAATCAGTTCATATCCGCAGCCGTCCCGCCCCATGGAGGGACGTTGGCCATCGTCACGAACGTTGGGGCGGGATGCGGTGGACGCGAATGGCGCTGAAGACGAGAGCGTTATTCGCGGACGGTGAAGTCGTGTGGTCCTGACGCCTCAAGGTTGGCGTCAAGTCCCGCGGAGGCGAAGCCGGCCCAACCGGGCGCCGGGCCAGCCATCATCCACGGGGCGACGGTGACAAACAAATCCTGATCGCCGGGGAGAGTACGAAGTAAGCCGTAAAACCATTGCGCAGGGAAGGCCGGATTGCCTCCGCTGAACCTGTATGCTCGTGTGCGTTTTTTGCACACTCTTGCACGCGAGACCGCGGGTGCAGCGCGCACCCGGCTTTCCCTGCGCCCTCTGTTCTCGAAGAGGGCGGAACGAACCGGCCAAACCTCGCGCGAAATGCGCGGCGAGATCGAGAAGCTGTGTCCCGGAGACGCGGAGATGGAGCCGAGAGAGAGGCCGCGGTGTATTGGATCCGCGCGCGCGGACTGTCCTTTGCGGGGCGCGTAACATGGAATGCATCGAGCGCCGCCTCGTCAACTCGCCGGTAACGAGTTTTGTTTACACTCTGCCAACCATAAGCCCGTCGCGTCCTCGCGGGCTTAGCGGCGAGTGGGTGCGTGATGTTGCGTTTCAAGATCCTGGCTTCGGCCGTTCCGCTGTTGATCGTCGCCGCGTTCGCGCGCGGCAGCCTGTTGCCCGGCCCGCAGCCCTGCATCGCCATCGCCGACACCTCGGTGCAGATCGCTTCCGTCCCCTGGCATGCCGACCTTCACGTCTCCTTCACCGACGATCCGGCGCTGGCGACCGTGCGGGTGCAGCTGTCCGACAGCGCCGACACAGCCGATTTCGCCGTGATCGACGATGCCGACAGTTCCGGGGCCGGCTCCTGCGCGGCCAATCCGGCGACGCGGCTGGTTTCGATCTCGGCCAGCCCCTCGGCGGACGCGCCGGTGATCTATCTGTCGTCGCACGGCCCGGCCGATTACCGGATCTTCGTGCGCTCGAAGACCTTCACCGCGCGCGATGCGGCGGCGCTGGTCGTCGGCGCCGGCGGCGGGCATCGCCGGGTGGTCGCCGCCGCGCTCTGACGCTCTCCTTTTTGACGCGTTGTCTTGACGCGAACCGGCATCCACTTCGCTCGAAAACGCCATGCGTCAACCTCGCATTAACCACGTTCTCATCGCCGCGCGCGACACCGCGCGGCCGCAAGCAGTTTGCAAGGTCACAAGCTCCATTGTGGCGTCGGGAAAACGCGCGGCAAAACAGGTTTCGGGGTCATCGGCATGGGACGGTTTTTCCGGATCAAATTATACCTGCGCCGCTTCTCCCGCCGCCATTACTGGCTGACCTTCACGGTCCGCTCCTTCATGATCTTTTCCGCCGCGTTCGGCGGTTCGTATGGCTTCATCGCCGGCAGCCGGTCCCAGAATTCCGGCTACGACCCCAATGCGTTTGCGATCGGCGCGAGCTTTTTGTTCGCGGTCGCCTGCCTCGCGCTCGCGACCCTGAGCTTCCGGCTGCGGATGATGCGCGTGAAACTTCGCAGGATCGCGCTCCACAATGAAACGCTTGCCGACCGCAACTGGGAACTGCAGGAGGCCGAGCAACGCGCCCGCAGCCTGTTCGAATCGCAGGGCGACCTGATCGTGCTGCGCGACGCCGAGGGCCGCATCACCTTCGTCAACGACGCCTATTGCGAACTCGCCAGGCAGCCGCCCAGCGCGCTGCTCGGCAGCCAATTCACCTTCACCGTGCTCGAGCAGGGCGACAGCGCGCTGGAGCCGAACGGCACCCGCATTCACGACCAGAAGATCGCCAGCTCCCTCGGCCCGCGATGGATCGCCTGGCGCGAGGGCCTGGTTCGATCGGATGCCGGCCAGCCGGCCGAAATGCGATGCGTCGGCCGCGACGTCACCGACCGCGCCGAGACCGAACGCGCGCTGGCCGAGGCCCGCGACCAGGCCGACGCCGCCAACCGCGCCAAGTCGCGCTTCCTGGCGATGGCCAGCCACGAAATCCGCACGCCGCTGAACGGCATCCTCGGCATGAGCGGCTTGCTGCTGGATACGCCGCTGACGCCGGAGCAGATGACCTACGCCAGGGCGGTGAAGACCTCGGGCGACGCGCTGTTGTCGCTGATCGAGGAACTGCTGGACTATTCCAAGATCGAGGCCGGCAAGATCGATCTCGAACATCGGCCGTTCGCGCTCGCCAGCATGATCGAGGACATCACCGAATTGCTGGCGCCGCGGGCGCAGGCGCGAAAGCTCGAAATCGCTGCCTATGTCGACGAGCGGCTGCCGGGCGAAGTGGTGGGCGACGCCGCGAGGCTGCGGCAGGTGCTGCTCAATCTGGCCGGCAACGCCATCAAGTTCACCTCGACCGGCGGCGTGGCGCTGATCGTGGAGCCCGGCATCTGGCCGGGCGAGATCAGCTTTCTGGTGCGCGACACCGGCATCGGCATCGCGCCGGAAGCGCAACAGCGGATCTTTCGCGAGTTCGAGCAGGCCGACGAGCGCATCGCGCGGAGCTACGGCGGGACGGGGCTGGGCCTGAGCATCTCCGAGCGGATCGTCAAGCGCATGGGCGGCCGCATCACGCTGGAGAGCAAGCTCGGCGCCGGCTCGACCTTCGAGGTGTCGATTCCGCTCACCGCTTCCGACGGCGAGCAAAAGCCGTTCGCGGCGCCCGACCTGACCGGACAGCCGATCATGCTGGTGACGCCGCAGAGCATCGAGGCCTCGCTGGTGGCACGGCGGCTGCAGCGCTGGGGCGCCCAGACCTGCCTGGTCGCCGATGTCGCGGTGGCGCAGGCGCTGCTGCCGGAACGGACCTGGCACGCCGTGCTGATCGATCGCGCGCTCGGCGCCGGGGAAGTCGAGGCGCTGGGCGAGACGGCGCGTGTGCACGCGGCGCAGCGGATCGTCATGTTCACGCCGGCCGACCGTCACGAGCTGCAGCCTTCCGCCGCTTCCAGTTCCTGCGCCTTCACCGGCTATCTGATCAAGCCGCTGCGCGCGGCCTCGCTCGCCGCGCGGCTGTCGACCGCGCCGGAAATGGCGGCGCCAGGCCTCGCGGACGAGGCGCTGATCGAGACGCCCGTTCCGGCCGAGGCGCCGGCGCGCGGGCTTTCGATCCTGGTCGCCGAAGACAACGAGATCAACGCGCTGCTGATGCGTTCGCTGTTGACCCGATCGGGCCATCACGCCGTCATCACCACCAATGGCGAGGAGGCGCTGGAATCCTGGCTGGCCGCGAAATCGGCCGGCACGCCTTACGACCTGGTGCTGATGGACATTCAGATGCCGCAACTCGACGGCATCGAGACCACCAAACGGATCCGCGAGCGCGAGGCCGGCCAGCCCGGCCGCCAGACGCCGATTCTCGCGCTGACGGCCAACACGCTGGTGGAAGATCGCTACGCCTGTTTCGAGGCCGGCATGGACGGCTTCCTGATAAAGCCGCTCGACCGCGAAAAGCTCGCCGAGGCGCTGGCGGGGCTCGCCGCCGCGCGGCATCTCGCGGCGTGAGCCTTGACGAGGCCTGCGATTGAACCCAGCATCCGCCGCCATGAACGCCCGCGCCGATCTGCCCGGCCTTGAGACCGAAAGCTACCTGATCCCGTCACGGGATCCGGGAATCGAGCTTTACGTGCGCAACAAACGCCCCGCCGGCATGACGGGCTTTGCTGCCGACAGGATCCTGTTGTACGTGCACGGCGCGACCTACCCGTCCGAGACGGCCTTCGACCTGCCGATCGAGGGCGCCTCGATGATGGATCTGATCGCGGCGCGCGGCTACGACGTCTATCTCGTCGATATCAGGGGCTATGGGCGCTCGACGCGGCCGCCGGAGATGGCCCTGCCGCCGGAAGCCAACACGCCGATCGTCACCACCGAGATCGCCGTGCGCGATTTCGGCACCGCGGTGGACCATGTGCTGGCGCGGCGTGGCGTTGCCAAAATCAATCTGATGGGCTGGTCGTGGGGCACCGCGATCGCCGGCGAATACACCAGCGCGAACAACGACAAGGTCGAGCGGCTGGTGCTGTTTGCGCCGCTGTGGATCTTCCGAAAGGACGCGGTCATCGCGCCGGCCCCCGAGGTGTCCGCAAAAAGCCCGGCGCCGCTCGGCGCCTACCGGCTGGTATCGAAGGAGGTGGCAAGGGCGCGCTGGCTGCAAGGCGTTCCCGAACACAAGCAGGCCGGGCTCATTCCGCCCGGCGTGTTCGAGGCATGGATCGAGGCGACCTGGGCGACCGATCCGGATGCGGCAAGGCACGACCCGCCGATGCTGCGCGCGCCCAACGGCGTCCTCGCCGACGTTCTCGCAACCTGGGCCGCGGGCAAGCCGCATTACGATCCCGGCAAGATCACGGTGCCGACGTTCCTCATTCACGCCGAATGGGATTTCGACCTGCCGAGCTATCAGGCCCGGGAGTACTTCGCGCAGTTGAAGAACGCGCCCTACCGGCGGCTGGTCGAAATCGGCGAGGGCACCCACACCGTGATGCTGGAAAAGAACCGGATGCAGTTCTTCCGCGAGATCATCGGTTTTCTCGACGAGCGCGATCCGCTGGCGCTTCGGTGATACGTCGATACCAGCGCGGCGCTGCACGAGCAGCCGTCGCTGATCAAGGGCTATCTGCGTTTCGGTTTGGGCGTGATCTGTACCGAAAACCGGTTCCCGCTTTTCGGGATCATGCCCTACAGCCGCCGCAGCGCCACGGTTTCGACCACGTGATCGGCGCCCTTTTTCAGGATCAGCGTCGCGCGCGGCCGGGTCGGCAGGATATTGTCCTCGAGATTGGCGAGGTTGGTACGCTCCCAGATCGCCAGCGCCGTGGCGGTGGCTTCCTCGTCGGACAGCGGCGCATAGCGATGGAAATACGACCGCGGATCGGTAAATGCGGTGTCCCGCAGCGCCAGGAAGCGCTTGATGAACCATTCGCGCAGCACCGATTCCTCGGCATCGATATAGACCGAGAAATCGAAGAAGTCCGACACCACCGCAACCGCCTTGCCGTCGCGCGGCAGCGGGCCGGTCTGCAGCACGTTGACGCCCTCGACGATCAGGATGTCGGGCCGGTCGATCTCGATCCACTGGTTCGGGATGATGTCGTAGGTCAGATGCGAATAGACCGGCGCCCGCACGGTCCGCCGTCCGGCCTTGATGTCGCTCAGGAACGACAGCAGCATCGGCAGATCGTAGCTCTCGGGAAATCCCTTCTTCTGCATCAGGCCGCGCCGCTCCAGCACCTCCTTGGGAAACAGGAAGCCGTCGGTGGTGACCAGGTCGACCTTCGGCCGCGGCGACCAGCGCGCCAGCAGCGCCTGCAGCACGCGCGCGGTGGTCGATTTGCCCACCGCCACCGAACCGGCGACGCCGATGATGTAGGGCACCTTGCGGTCCCGGATGCCGAGGAACTGGCGCTGCGCCTGATAGAGCCGCAGCGTGGCGTCGACATAGATCGACAGCAGCCGCGACAGCGGCAGGAAGATTTCCTCGACCTCCTTCATGTCGAGGCGGTCGTGCAGCGAGCGCAGCCGCTCGAACTCGCCCGGCTCGAGCGTCATCGGCGTGTCGTCGCGCAACCGCGCCCACTGCTCCCGGGAAAATATCCGGTAGGGGTTATATTGTTGCTCCGGTGCCCGAATATCCATGACGCCGCCCCTAGCTCTTGCGCGATGCCTTCTCGTCCAGTCCGGACATGCTGGTACGCTGCGCCAGCGCAGCCTCGACTTCCTCAAGCTTCACGCCGCGCGACTTCAGAAGCACCAGCAGGTGAAACAGCAGGTCGCCGCTTTCGGCGATCAAATGGTCGCGATCGTTCTCGACGGCGGCGATCACGGTCTCGACCGCCTCCTCGCCCAATTTCTTGGCGCAATGCTCCGAACCCTTGTCCAGAAGCTTGCGCGTATAGGACGCCTCTCCTCCCGACGCCGCGCGGGCATCGATGGTGGCGGCGAGATCGTGGAGCGTGAAACGCGGCATCAACTCAACTCACGCGCCCGCAAGGTTAGGGGCGCAACTGAAGCCATTTAGCACTTTTGTGACCGGGAGTCGTCATGGATCGAGCCGCATCGGCAGCCCGGCGCGCACCATGTGGTCCTTGGCTTCACGTATGGTAAATTCCCCGAAATGGAAGATCGACGCCGCCAGCACCGCCGTCGCATGCCCCTCGCGTATGCCGTCGACCAGATGATCCAGATTGCCGACGCCGCCGGAGGCAATTACCGGCACCGGGACGCTGTCCGCGATGGCGCTGGTGAGCGGGATGTCAAAGCCCTGCCTTGTGCCGTCGCGATCCATCGAGGTCAGCAGGATTTCGCCGGCGCCGAGCGAGACCACTTCCTGGGCATATTCGATGGCGTCGATCCCGGTGGAATTGCGCCCGCCATGGGTGAAGATTTCCCAGCGATCCGAGCCGCCGCCGCGCCTGACGCGCTTGGCGTCGATCGCGACCACGATGCATTGCTCGCCGAATTTCTCGGCCCCTTGCTTGACGAATTCACGGCGGCTGACGGCGGCGCTGTTGATCGACACCTTGTCGGCGCCGGCGCGCAGCAGGATCTTGATGTCGTCGATGGTGCGCACACCGCCGCCGACGGTCAGCGGCATGAAGCAGGCCTCCGCAGTCCGACGGACCACGTCCAGCATGGTGCCGCGATTTTCGTGCGTGGCCGTGATGTCGAGAAAGCACAATTCGTCCGCACCGGCGGCGTCATAGGCG
The DNA here is from genome assembly GCA_963721275.1 of uncultured Alphaproteobacteria bacterium. Classification (GTDB taxonomy): domain Bacteria; phylum Pseudomonadota; class Alphaproteobacteria; order Rhizobiales; family Xanthobacteraceae; genus Bradyrhizobium. The sequence continues at coordinate 80,022 of CAVRIQ010000012.1, forward strand.
ATCGCCGCTTCGACGGGATCGCCGGCATCGCGCAGATCGACGAAATTGACGCCCTTGACGACTCGCCCGTCCTTGACGTCGAGACAGGGAATCACGCGCACCTTGAACATTTCCGGACTCCTAGGCCGCGGCGCGCGCGTTGCGGATCAGCGCCAATGCGGCTGCCGGATCGAGACGGCCGTCGTAAAGCGCGCGGCCCGCGATCGCGCCGGCGAGTTTCCTGGCGCGAGGCTGAAGCAGCGCCTTCACATCGTCGATGGAAGCAAAACCGCCGGAGGCGATGACGGGGATTGAGATGCGCTCGGCCAGTGCAGTGGTGGCGTCGAGATTGAGACCCTTCAGCAGGCCGTCGCGCGCAATGTCCGTAAAGATGATCGCAGCGACGCCGGCATCTTCGAAGCGCTGCGCGATTTCGAGCGCGGTGACTTGCGAGGTCTCCGCCCAACCTTCGACCGCGACCTTGCCATCGCGGGCGTCGAGACCAACCGCGACGCGGCCGGGGAATTTTTCCGCGGCACTTTTCACAAGTTCGGGATCGCGCACCGCTGCAGTCCCGATGATCACCCGCGCAATGCCCTTTGCCAGCCAGGCCTCGACCGTTTTCAGATCGCGAATACCGCCGCCGAGCTGCACCGGCATCGTGACCGCCTTGAGCATGGCTTCCACCGCCAGCGCGTTCATCGGCCGGCCGGCAAAGGCGCCGTCGAGGTCGACCACGTGGAGATATTCGAACCCCTGCGCGGCGAACGCCTTCGCCTGCGCGGCCGGATCGAGGTTGAACACGGTCGCGCGCTCCATGTCGCCCTGCTCGAGGCGCACGCACTGGCCGTTCTTCAGGTCGATGGCGGGAAAGAGGATCACGGCTTCCATTTCAAAAAGTTGGAGATCAAAGCCAGCCCAAAGCGCTGGCTCTTCTCCGGGTGAAACTGGGTGCCGATCGCGGTGTCTCGGCCTACGATCGCCGTTACCGGCCCGCCATAATCGGCGCACGCCAGTACGTCCGCCTCATTGGTCGCGTTGAGGTGGTAGGAGTGCACGAAATAAGCGTGGCGGCCCTTCGGCCCCAAGGCCAGGCGCTCCAGCACCGGATGCTCACGGATCAGGTCGAGCGTGTTCCAGCCCATGTGCGGGATCTTCAAGTTCTCCTGGCGCGGCGAGATCTTCTCGACATCGCCGGCAATCCAGTTGAAGCCGTCGGTAATGACGTGCTCCTTGCCTCGCGTGGCCATCAGCTGCATGCCGACGCAGATGCCGAAGAACGGCCGCGCCTTGCTGCGCACGGCCTCCGTCATCGCGTCGATCATGCCGTCAAGCGCATCCAGCCCCCGGCGGCAATCGGCGAAGGCGCCGACGCCGGGCAGCACGATGCGGTCGGCGCGATACACTGTTTCCGGATCGCGGGTCACCACGATCTTCTGCGGATTTTCCATGCTCCGCGCCGCACGCTCGAACGCTTTCGCGGCCGAGTGCAGATTGCCGGAGCCGTAATCGATGATGGCAACGCTCACCGCGGCGCTCCCGGTTCCGGGAACAATCCGATGATGTCGCTGTGCGGCAGCGGCGGTGGTTTTGAAAACGGCTGGCCCGGAATATCCCGGGTCGGCGGCGGCGCGCCGCGGTCGATCGCCAGCTGGTCGTTGCCGAGCCCGCGCTGCCTTGCGGTCCAGCGATCGAAAAAACGCCGCTCGGCGGCCTCCTCGTCGTCGGCCACCACGATATCGAGCTGGCGCCAGTTGCGCCGCGACAGGGTCCAGCGCTCAAGGCTGGCGGCTTCATATCCCAGCAGCAGCGCGAGCAGGATATCGACGAGCAGGATCGTTCCGCCGCCGACGCCGAGCTTCACCATGCCGAAATCCAGGGCGGCCATCAGGACGATCCAGCCTGTTAGCGCCAGCCACAGCCGATGCCAGGCAAGCCACACCACGCCCAGAACGGCGGCCCAGAAATGAAATCCGTCGCGAACGAAGGCAAAGCGGTCCGTCGCCTCGATATCGAGGCTGTTCGCCGTGGGGGCATGAACTGTGTAAACCGGCATCGCACTCTCCGCCGAGAACAAGGCAATCAGCCGCCGAGACGACCCTTGGTGGATGGCACTTCGCCCGCGGCCTTCGGGTCGATCGCAACCGCCGCACGCAGCGCCCTCGCCAGACCCTTGAAGCAGGATTCGGCGATATGATGGCTGTTCTCGCCATATAGGGTCTCGACGTGCAAAGTCACGCCGGCGTTGATCGCAAAGGCGTTGAACCATTCCCGCACCAGTTCGGTGTCGAACTGACCGACCTTGTCGCGCGGAAACTCCACCTTGAACACCAGCACCGGCCGGCCGGAAATGTCGATCACGACCCGCGACAGCGTCTCGTCCATCGGCATGTGAATCGAGGCATAGCGGGTGATGCCGGCCATGGTGCCGAGCGCCTGCTTCACCGCCTGCCCGAGCGCGATGCCGACATCTTCCGTGGTATGGTGGTGGTCGATATGAAGGTCGCCGACCGCCTTCACGGTGAGGTCGATGCGGGAATGCCGGGCCAGGAGGTCGAGCATATGGTCGAAGAAGCCGATCCCGGTCGCGATGCTGGACGCGCCGGTGCCGTCGAGGTTCACGGTCACCTCGATGTCGGTCTCCTTGGTCTTGCGCTTGATGGTGGCGCTGCGCATGAAGATTGCTTTCTCTTGACCGGCCCTTGACTGCCCCTTGGCCGAAAACGCGCCCTTTTAACAGGGGGATGCCGCCTTCGCTACTGCGGGATGGCCCGATAGGGATGAACTTCGGCCTATGGTGACCGGAATCCGGGGCTCTCCCTGGTTTGACGCGTTTTCTTGACGCAAACCGGGAGCCACCCGGATCAAGTCCGGGACGCGCTTCGCTCGAAAACGCTGCGAAAGGCCCCGATTGTAACCCTCCGCCATAGTCCCTAAATCCCTGCCGAACGCGAGGTCCTCCATGCAAGCATCACAATCCCAGTCGCCGGTCTGGCACGGCACCACCATCCTGACGGTCCGCAAGGGCGGCAAGGTGGTGATCGGCGGCGACGGGCAGGTCTCGATCGGCCAGACCGTCATCAAGTCCAACGCCAAAAAGGTCCGAAAACTGGGCAAGGGCGACGTCATCGGCGGTTTTGCCGGCGCCACGGCGGACGCCTTCACGCTGTTTGAACGGCTGGAGAGCAAGCTCGAGCAATACCCGGGACAATTGACCCGCGCCGCAGTCGAGCTGGCAAAAGACTGGCGCACGGACCGCTACCTGCGCCGACTGGAGGCGATGATGATCGTCGCCGACAAGGATGTGTCGCTGGTCCTGACCGGCACCGGCGACGTGCTGGAACCGGAAGCCGGCGTGATGGCGATCGGGTCCGGCGGCAATTACGCGCTGGCAGCCGCCCGCGCCCTGGTCGATTCCGACAAGGATGCCGAGGCCATCGTGCGCCGCTCGCTCGATATCGCCGCCGATATCTGCGTCTACACCAACCGCAACGTGACCATCGAGACCCTGCAGAGCGGCTGATCGATGGTGCCGGATTACGTCTTCCGCCCAATGACCTCAGCCGATCTTCCGCTGATCCGGCGCTGGCTCGAAACGCCTGAGGTGGTGCGCTGGTGGGGAGATCCGGACGAGCAATACGCGCTGGTGGGCGGCGATCTCGATCATCCCGATATGGACCAGTTCATTGTCACCGTTGGCGACCGACTGTTCGGCTACATCCAGTGTTACGCACTGAGCACCTGGAACCCGGGCTTTGGCGCACAGCCACCGAAGACGCGTGGCATCGACCAATTCATCGGCGAACCGGACCTGATCGGGTGCGGCCATGGCTCGGGCTTCATCCGGCAATTCGCCGGCAGCTTGCTGACTTCGGGCATTCCGCGCGTGGTGACCGATCCGGACCCCGACAATGGCCGCGCGGTCCGCGCCTACGCCAAGGCTGGCTTCCAAAGCGACCGCGTTGTTGATACGCCTGACGGCCCCGCTTTGTTGATGGTCCGCAACCCATGACGATCGAGCGCAATGCGCCCGCGAATTCCGGTGTTTCAACGTGGCATTGGGTTGCGATCGCAGCCCTCCTGCTCGCGCTGCAGGCATCGATTCTCTATGCGATGGGGCGCGTTCCGATCTGCACCTGCGGTTACGTCAAACTCTGGCACGGCGTGGTGCAGAGCTCGGAGAATTCGCAGCACATCACCGACTGGTACACCTTCTCGCACATCATCCACGGTTTCCTGTTCTATGGCCTGACCTGGCTGCTGCTGCCGCGCCTCGCCTGGCCCGGCCGCCTGATCGCTGCGATGCTGATCGAAGGCGGCTGGGAGCTGGTTGAAAATTCCAACTGGATCATCGATCGCTACCGTACCGGCACGATGTCGCTGGACTATTATGGCGACAGCATCGTCAATTCGCTGTCCGACACGCTGTCGATGGTGGCGGGCTTTCTGCTGGCGCGAAAGCTCCCGGTGGCGGCGACGGTCGCGCTCGGGCTTGCATTCGAAATTTTGGTCGGACTTCACATTCGCGATAATCTCACCCTCAACATCATCATGCTGATCCACCCCTTCGACGCAATCCGGCACTGGCAGGCGGGACCGCCGATCATCTAGAACCGCTTGTGTCAGCCGCATTCGAACCTAGCTAGGACCCATGACCGACTTCTCCCCCCGTGAAATCGTTTCCGAACTCGACCGCTTCATCGTCGGCCAGACCGACGCCAAGCGCGCGGTGTCCATCGCGCTGCGCAACCGCTGGCGCCGCCTGCAACTGACAGGTCAGTTGCGCGAGGAAGTGCTGCCGAAAAATATCCTGATGATCGGGCCGACCGGCGTCGGCAAGACCGAGATCGCGAGGCGGCTGGCGAAACTCGCCGGCGCACCGTTCATCAAGGTCGAAGCCACGAAATTCACCGAGGTCGGCTATGTCGGCCGCGACGTCGAGCAGATCATTCGCGACCTGGTCGAGGTCGCAATCGCGCAAACCCGAGAGCGCAAGCGCAAGGACGTGCAGGCCCGCGCCCAGCTCGCCGCCGAGGACCGCGTGCTCGACGCCTTGGTCGGCGCCAACGCCAGCGCCGCCACCCGCGATTCCTTCCGCAAGAAGCTGCGCGCCGGCGAGCTCAACGACAAGGAAATCGAGATCGAGACGCAATCCTCCGGCGGCATGCCGCTGTTCGAGATTCCCGGAATGCCCGGCGCGCAGATGGGCGCAATCTCGATCGGCGACATCTTCGGCAAGATGGGTGGCCGGACCAAGACCCGTAAGCTCAGCGTCGAGGGGTCCCACGAGCTGCTCGTCAACGAAGAATCCGACAAGCTGCTGGACAACGACCAGCTGGTGCAGGAAGCGATCAGCGTGGTCGAGAACAACGGTATCGTGTTCCTCGACGAGATCGACAAGATCTGCGTGCGCGAAGGCCGCAGCGGCGGCGGCGATGTCTCGCGCGAGGGCGTGCAGCGCGATCTGCTGCCGCTGATCGAGGGCACCACGGTGTCGACCAAGCACGGCGCGGTCAAGACCGACCACATCCTGTTCATCGCCTCGGGCGCGTTTCACATCGCAAAGCCGTCGGATCTGCTCCCGGAATTGCAGGGCCGGCTGCCGATCCGGGTCGAGCTGTCGGCACTCACCCGTGACGACATGCGCCGCATCCTGACCGAGCCTGAAGCATCGCTGATCAAGCAATATGTCGCGCTGATGCAGACCGAGGGCGTGACGCTGGAGATCACCGACGACGCCATCGACGCGCTCGCGGACGTGGCGGTCGCCGTCAATTCGACGGTGGAGAATATCGGGGCGCGGCGATTGCAGACCGTGATGGAGCGGGTGCTGGACGAGATTTCCTTCGCCGCCCCCGACCGCCATGGCGAAACCATCCGGATCGATGCCGAATACGTCCAGAAGCACGTCGGTGATCTCGCCAAGAACGTCGATCTGAGCCGGTTCATTTTGTAAGCGGGATCGCCCCTGCGAAAGCCGGGGACTCATCACCACAGGCGTTCGTGATTGTGCCAGGCCGATGCTCCGGCCTTTTGCCGAACTTGAATTGGTACGCGGAGGAAATTTGGCGCGCGCGTTGGCCATGTGGTAGTGCATTCCTGAATTTAACGGCGCTTTGGGGGCTCGATGAATCTGCGTGTGCGGGAAAACCCCTGGCGCCTGATGCTTGCCGTCAACGTCGCCGTCCTGATCGGGGTTTTTCTCTACAAGCTCACGCGCGAGCCCTACGTCCCCTACATCCACCTCTTGGTCGACTACCATTTCGGCTTCACCAAGCGCGCGCTGATCGGCGCGCTGGTATCGCTGTTCTTTACGAAGGTCCCGGTGTGGCTGGTATTCGCGCTCTCGGGCACCGTCTGGCTCATCACGGCGGGTCTCTTCATCGAACTTTTCCGGCGGACCTTCGGTTTCGACGACGAGCACATGCCGCTGTTCGTGTTCATGGCCGGCTCGCCGTTCTTCCTGAAGAATTTCATGCATACGCTCGGGCATTTCGACATTTACGGCTGTGTCTTCGCGATCGGCCTGCTGCTGGTGCCGGCGCGTTCCATCGCATTTGTGCTGCTCGCGGCCCTGGCGTCGGTGATCCTCGTCCTGATCCACCACATCCATCTCTTGATGTATGTGCCGACCATCGCGGTCATCGTGCTGCTGCGTCATTATCTGGTGCAGGGTTTTGACCGGAAGAATGTAACGGTCGGCATCGCCGCGGCGCTGTGCGTCGGGCTGTTGTTCCTGTCGGCGCAATTCCTGGGAACGATGACGGTGCCCGAGGCGGAATTCGTCCGCTATTTGCAGGGCCGGATGGCCGACCCCAGCCGCACCAATCTCCTGAGCTTCAGCTACATCTGGTATCAGCCGCTTTCCAAGGAAATATCGGATACCTGGGCGCGCATGCCTTCCAACATCCTGGGCGTTCCGGTGTTTGCGCTATTGATCTGGCTGCACGCCCCGCTCTGGAAGTATTTTGCCGGTTTGATCCGGTCGCTCAGCGAGGATCTGCATCGACGCATCGTCATCGCCGCCCTGGTGACCGTGAGTGCGGGCTATCTGGTGATGTTTGCGATGGTGTTCGACTATTCGCGATGGATCTCGAACTGGGCGGTCTGCATGTTCCTGATCCTGCATGCGGTCAAAGCCCTGCCCGCCTCGCAAGCCGTGCCGCCGGTCCCGGCGCGTGATCCGAACACCACTCTCTTCGGCTGGATCGTGACGCTCGTTCCGCGCGTCGGGATTGTCAGGCCGTTCTAGATCCTCGACCGCCTGATCCGCACGTAAAGCGCGCCCTCGCCGCCATGGCCGGTATGCGCCTCCTCAAACCCGACCACCAGCGCGCGGAATTCCGGCAGGCTCAGCCATTGCGGCACCTGCCGGCGCAGCACTCCGCGTTCGGATTCGGCGCCCAATTTTCCCTTGCCGGTAATGACCAGCACAAAAGTCAGGCCGTCGTGGTGGGCGCGCTGCAAAAAGCCTGACAGCGCGTGATGGGCGCGCGTCTGCGACATGCCGTGCAGGTCGAGCCGGGCGTCGATCTGCTTCCTGCCGCGCGACAATTGCGAACGCTCGCGGCGTCCGATCGGCGCCAGCGGCGGCGCAGGCGGCAGCTCCGGCTTCGGCGTCCGCAGCGTCTTGGTCGGCGGAGCCGGCTTCGGCGATGCCGCAGGTTTCGGCGCCGCCGGCGCCTCGACAGTCTCAGGCTTCGCGGCGCGGGTCTTCTTGCGCAGCGGTTTTATCTGTCTGGCAACGCTCTCCCACAACGCGCGCTCTTCTTCGCTCAAGCCGCGCTTGCGGCGCGGCGGCGTCGGCAGCTCCGGGATCGGCGTCGAGGAACGTTTCATCGGCCGCGGCGATAACGATAATAGCGGCGGTGCCGGCGGAGCTCGCGAGCCGGAGCGGCGTTCGGCCGGGCTTCCGGCAGCGGCACCGCCTTGGCGGCTGCCTGCGTCGTCGAAGCCTGCGCCACGGCGGTTGCCGGTTGCGCCGGCGGTGCTGCGGTCTTGCCCGGATCCGCGGCCGTCGCGGTGTCCTTTGCGCTCATCGTCGCGGGAGTATCAGCCGGCTTCGCGCCATTTTTCTGGTCGTTCGGCTGATCCTTCAGGGGATCGACCTGCGGAAACAGCTTTGCGATTTTCGCCGACGGCCTCGCATCGGGCAGCGGCATCCGGCGGCCCCGCGCCGACGGATCGAGGCTCTTCGGGACCAAAATGACAAAACGCATGCTGTTTTTAAGGCGGCCGGAAACCCGTCCAGCGTCGGCGCCGGCGCCGAAATAGAGGTCGGCGCGCGCCGGCCCAACGATCGCCGATCCCGTGTCCTGCGCGATCATCAGCCGGCGGAACGGCGTCTTCGACTGCGCCGATTCGATCGGCAGCTCGCCTTCGATGAAGAACGGCGTGCCATAGACATGAAGCGCCTTGTCGACCGCGATCGAGCGGCCCGGCGTCAGCGGGACGCCCTGCGCGCCGACCGCTTCATCCTTGTCGGAGAGCGGCACCTCGCGAAAGAACACATAGGAGCGGTTTTGCCGCCGCAATTCGTTGGCGCCGTCCGGGTTCTGCTCCATCCATTCCCGGATCTTCTGCATCGACATCTGCTCTTTCGGGATGATGCCGCGGTCGATCAGGATGCGGCCGACCGCCGTATAGGGATAGCCATTATGGGCGTCGTAATTGATGCGGATGGTCGAGCCATCCTCGAGCCGGATCCGCGCCGAGCCCTGGATCTGGGCGAACAGGAGATCGGTCTGATTTTTCAGCCAGCAGATCTCGAGGCCCCGGCCGGCAATCGCGCCGTCTTCGATCTCGGCGCGATCGTAGTATGGCACGAGCTTGCGGCGGCCGATCTTGCGGAACACCTCGCCCTTGTTGGGCAGGCTGGGCGCGTCCTGGCTGAAGCCGCGGACGAACAAATTGGAGGGACGGCGATAGACCGGTACGGTGTAGAGGTCGGTCCGCGTGCGGGAGCCGTCGAGGATCGGCTCGTAGTAGCCGGTGACGAAGCCTTGGTCTTCTCCGAGCCGCGAAATGCGCAGGGGCAGAAAATTCTCTTCGAAAAATGCTTTCGCCCTGGCGCCATCGGAAATATCGGCGGCTCTGGCGGCGCGGCAGGGATCGCGCAACGAGGTACCCAACGCTTTGGCATCGACTGCTTTGGGATCAACCGGCGGATCGTGCTGCGCGGCTATCGGCTTGCAGCTCAGGCGAAACGCCCTGTAGGCCTGCAAATGATCGTCCTCGCTCCAGCCGGCGAGGTCGGCCCACGCGACCGGAGCATATTGGCTGCCGCTGATCTGAAGCGGCCATTCGAGCCGGGGATATGGCAGATGCCGGTGCGCGTGTACCGTGGTGTGCGCCGGATGCAGCTTGCGCGCGCCAATCGCCGCCAACGGCGCCAGCGACAGCGCGAGCGCGATGACACAAAACGCGGCGGCGTATCGTTTGATGCCACGCGCGTTAGTGAGCGCTTCCCGTGCCAACCAGCTTCCAGTTCGGATCGCGTGAAGTCGTGTCGCGGGCGAATGTCCAAACATCGGTGATATCGGTGACCTTATCCGGATTGCCGTCGACGATCGTGCCGGCCTTGTCGCGGGTGACCGAGATCATCTGCGACACAAAGCGGACCGTCAGCTGCGCCGATTTATCCCGGGATTCCGCCCCCACAAGCTCTGCCTTGTCGATCGACACGAAACGGGTTTCGGTCTTCTGCTCGCGCTTCTCGCGATCCTTGATCACGGCCTCGAAACTGTCATAGACCTCGGACGACAACAGATCCTTCAGTGCGCGGCGATCGCCATTGGCGAAGGCCAGCACGATCATCTCATAGGCGCCGCGTGCGCCTGAAATGAAATGCCGCGGGTCGAATGAGGAATCCTGCGCGGCAATGGCGTCCAAACCCTGAGCCAGCGGCGTGCCGGGTTCGGCGAGACCTTTCCAGCGGTCGGTCGGCGGCACCACGTCCGCCGTGGGCGCCAGCGGCGCCTGGTCGATTACCGCACCCGGTATCGGAACCACATTGTTGTCCTGCGCCCCCTGCACGACATTGCGTGCGGGGCGGTCGTAGGGCGGCCGCTCGCTTCCGGTGCGCTGTCCGAGCACGTTGCGCAAACGCAGGAAGATAAAGACCGCCAGCGCCAGGAAGATGATGGTGTAAATATCCACGTCGCTTTTGCTTTCTGGTTCTCACGCCGGCAACGGGTCCGGCGGTAGAGCGTTCCCTCGGGGAACGGCGGAAGACTACATTACGGATGGGTCAGCAGCATGTAGGCACGAAACTTGGCCCGGCCAATGGCGCGTTTTGGCATGGAAAGCCAAAGCGGTGGAAATCGGCCAAGCCAGCGCTATCACCGGTTTGCCACCAAGCAAATTGTAGCGCGTTTTGGCCGCGGGGGGAAACCCCGATCGTGTCGGGAAATCGCGCATATTCAACAATTTAGGGTGCATTCGAGCGACCAATGAGGGCTATTTGCCGCACTCGCCGAATAGCCGGGGCCCGGCGGGGCGGCCCGGGCGCGATTGTCGTCCTTGTGGAGTGAGGCGTGGCTATGATAGCCACTCGCCCCGACATCGGCCTTTTCGTTAAGTTTACGAGCGAATTCAGACGCCAGGCCGGCCCCGCCCGCTTTAAGAACGCTCCAGGAGATATTTCCATGACCAACGGCAACGGCGCGCCTCCGGAAGCGGCCCCTCCTCCCCAGCTCAACGTGCTGGCGCAGTACACCAAGGACCTGTCGTTCGAGAACCCGAACGCTCCGAGTTCGCTGGCGCCGCAACAGCAGCAGCCGGCGATCAATATCCAGATCAACGTCAGCGCCAACAATCTCGCCGAAAACGAGTACGAAGTGACGCTTTCGGTCGAGGGCAAGGCGGAAAACGCCGGCAAGGTGATGTTCAGCTTCGACCTGGCCTATGCCGGGGTCTTCCGCATCCTGAACGTGCCGAAGGAAAACCTTCATCCGCTGGTCATGATCGAATGCCCGCGGCTGTTGTTCCCGTTCGCCCGCGAGATCATCGCCACTTCCGTGCGTGATGGCGGTTTCCCGCCCTTGATGCTGGACCCCGTGGATTTCGTCGGCCTGTACCGGCAGAACATGGAACGGCAGGCTGCCGCCCAGCCGGCGCAAGTCAAGCCGAGCTGAGCCAGCCCGAACCGGCTGCTCACACGCCCAAAAAATCGTTCCAGATCGGTTTGTCGCCCAGCGTGGCGATAAAGGCCCGATGCGCCGCGCGATCTTCCTCTGATATCCGCGGCATCAGCGGCATTTCGCGTTGCCGGCGCGGTATTTCGCCGTAGCCGCCCGAGCGGGTATCGCGAGTCTCGGCCGCCAGGATCAGCTGCGACTGCCGGGCCCCGATCAGATCGATATAGACCTCGGCCAGAAGCTCGGCGTCCAGCAACGCGCCGTGCTTGGTGCGGCGGGAATTGTCGATCGCATAGCGCGAGCAGAGATCGTCGAGACGGTTCGACACGCCGGGATGCTTGCGCCGCGCCAGCAGGAGCGTGTCGACCAGCCGGTCGCGCGCGATCGGCGGCCGCTTGATGCGGTCGAGCTCGGCGTTGATGAAGCTGATGTCGAACGACGCGTTGTGGATCACCAGCGGCGCGTCGGCGATGAATTCGAGGAACTCCTCGACCACATGGGCGAACAGCGGCTTGTCGGCGAGGAACTGGCTGGACAGCCCGTGCACGGCGAAGGCTTCGGCCGGCATGTCACGCTCGGGGTTGATGTGCCGGTGAAAGATCTGGCCGGTCGGCATGCGGTTGATGATCTCGACGCAGCCGATTTCGACCAGCCGGTCGCCGCGCAGCGGGTCGAGGCCGGTGGTTTCGGTATCGAGAACGATTTCGCGCATGGATTACTGCCGGAGAAAGGCGAATCAGGTTCGCCGCTGCGGCATCTTAGCAGCCTGATCCAGAATGTCCCGGATCCGGGCGCGCACGGGGTCCAGCCCGTGCGACGTATCCACCACGAAATCGGCGCGCTTGCGCTTTTCGGCGTCGGGCAACTGCCGCGCCAGGATGGCATCCAGCGCCTCGTTCGTCATGGTGCCCCGCGCCAGAATTCGTTCGCGCTGGTTTTCCGGCGATGTCGTGACTACCACCACCGCATCGACGCGTTTTTCGCCGCCGGTCTCGTACAGCAGGGGCACGTCGACCACCGCCACCGGCGCGCCGGATCGTTCGGCGTCATCGAGGAATTTCTGGCGCGAGGCGCCCAGCATCGGATGGACGATCTGCTCCAGCCGCCTGATCGCGGCGGGATCGTGCACCACTTGCGCCGACAGGCGCGCGCGATCGACCTTGCCATTGACCGTCGTGCCCGGGAATGCCGCTTCGATGAATGGCACCGCTTCGCCTTCGTACAGCCTGTGAACGGTAGCGTCGGCATCGTAAACGGGAACGCCGGCCTCCGCGAACAACTTTGCGGTGGTTGATTTTCCCATCCCGATCGAGCCGGTCAGCCCAAGAATGATCATCCAGCTCCCGCCATTGGCCGCCTCGTCAGGGCTTCTTCTTACACGGCGAGCAGCCGCTCGCTACGCAAAAACGCGAGCAGTTGCAGCAGCGGCAGACCGAGGATGGTGAAATGATCGCCTTCTATGCGTTCGAACAAATGCACGCCGAGCCCTTCCAGCTGGTAGGCGCCGACGCTTGAGGTAACGGCCTCGCCGGCCTCGTTCAGATAGGCCTCGATCTCGGCTTCGCCGAGCCGGCGCATGGTCATTCCTGCGATGGAAACTATTTCGAACAGGATATTGCCGTCGCGCGCTACCACAGCGGCGGAGTGTAATTCGTGTTTATTGCCGGATAATGCGCGCAATTGCTCGGCGGCCGGCGTTCGGCCGGCGGGCTTGCTGAAGAGCCGCGGCCCCAGTGCCAGGGTCTGATCCGCGCCGACGACGTATTGGCCGGGATATCGCATCGACACCGAAAGGGCTTTCTCGCGCGCGAGCAGGGCGGCGATGTCGCCGGGCGACGCAAGGCGGGAGGATTGCTGGACGGCCCGCTCGTCGATATCGGCCGGAACGGCCTCGAACTCGAGACCGGCATTGGCGAGCAGCATCTGCCGCGCGCGGCTTTGCGACGCCAGTATCAACGGAGATGGCCCGCGCCACAGCGTCATTCTGGAAGCCGTTGCCGTTGCCTGTCGGTGAAGAGTTTCAGCACGGCGGCCGCGGTCTCCTCGATCGATCGCCGCGTCACGTCGAGCTGCGCCCAATTGAATTTGGCGCTCAGTCGCCGCGCGAACGCGACCTCGTCGGCGACGACCTGGCGATCGATATAATCGTCATTGCCGGGACCGGCGCCCATGCTCAACAACCGGTTCTGCCGGACCTGGATCAGCCGCTCCGGCGTCGCGTGCAGGCTCACCACCAACGGCTTTTTCAGCGTCTCCAGCTGGTGCGGTACGGCAATGCCGGGCACCAGCGGAACGTTCGCGGTGCGGATGCCGCGATTGGCGAGATAGATCGAGGTCGGCGTCTTCGAGGTGCGGGACACGCCGACCAGAACCACGTCGGCCTCTTCCAGTCCTTCGACGTGCTGGCCGTCATCATGCATCATCGTATAATTCAGCGCGTCGATGCGCTTGAAATACTCCGCATTCAACGTGTGCTGCGCGCCGACGCGCCCGGTGGTGGCGGCCCCAAGATAGGCCTGGAACAGTTGCATGACCGGGCCGATGATCGAGAGGCTTGGGATGTTGATCTGCTGGCACTTGGCCTCCAGCCGGCCGACCAGATCCTTTTCCAGCAAGGTGAAAAGGACGATGCCGGGCGCTTCCTCGATTTCATCCAGCACGCGATCGAGCTGCTTCTGGCTGCGCACCAGCGGATAGACGTGCTCGACCGGCGTCACGTTGGCGTATTGCGCGGCCACCGCGCGCGCCACCGTGATCAGGGTCTCGCCGGTCGAATCGGAGACCAGGTGGAGATGGAAATAACTGCCGGACGTGGGCACCTGAACCCCTGTGTAACCTGTGAATCCTTGTGGACCTTACCTGAGAGAATCGGACGGGGATCGAGCGATCAGGGATAACCCGGCTTTTTCTTCACAGCCCTCGAAGTAGGGACAAGTCCATTTACCGGCGGCAATGATAGTGAGGTTGTGTGCACTTGTCTCTTGATAAGCTGGCGACAAGTCGGCGCAAGCGCTTGAAGCCAGTCACCTTATTCGGATCGTTCGGCGGCGGGCCGGGATTGTTGATGGATGTGAACAAGACGGAACAATTGCGGGATATTCTTGCGCGGGCGCTATTCACCGCTACTTAGACTCAAACCTAAGATTCTAAAATTATTAGTTTAGAGAAGCGGTGCTTTGCGGATATGTCTCGCTTCTGATCGAGACTGGGATATGGGCAACGCCGAGATCGAGGCTGGCGTTCCAGGGTTTCTGCAAACAGGATGAGTGGGGCTTTCCGGGATGTACGAGTGGATCAAGGCGCTCCATGTGATCGCGGTCATCGCGTGGATGGCAGGCATGCTCTATCTGCCGCGGTTGTTCGTCTATCATTGCGAGGCCGAGGCCGGATCGAAGCAATCGGAAACGTTCAAGGTGATGGAACGCCGCTTGCTGAAGGCGATCATCAATCCGGCGATGATCGTGACCTGGCTGGCGGGACTGTACCTTGCCTGGGCCGGGCATTTTTTTTCGGCGGGCTGGTTCCACGGAAAACTGCTGCTGGTGCTGCTGCTGTCGGGTGTCCACGGGTTTTTTGCCCGCTGGGTCAAGGATTTTGCCGCCGACCGGAATGCCCGAAGTCAGAAATTCTATCGTTTTATCAATGAGGTACCGACGTTGCTGATGATCGGAATCGTGATTTTGGTGATCGTGAAGCCGTTTTGATGGGCAGGGCTGCCAACGGCTGAGCCCTGCCGGCCTGCTTGCGAAAGGCCAGATGATTTTCTATATTGTCGAAATCCCACCCCACGCAGGCGGATGTGGTTGCGTTTCGGTTCTCCATTTGAACCGGCCGCCGCATCAGGTTTGAAGCCTCTCCGGCACTTTCCTTGCTCAGACCTGCGGACCTTCCTGATCTCGCGTCCGCATTTCAAAAAAGCCACCTCGCAATTCCTCTTCCAAACTACTCCACAGGACCATCCCAATGCGGGAAATGAAACTTCAAGACCTCAAAGCCCAAACGCCAGCCGAGCTCGTCTCGTTTGCGGAAGAAAAAGGGGTCGAAAACGCCAGCACCATGCGCAAGCAGGAACTGATGTTCGCCATCCTCAAGCAACTCGCGATCCAGGAAACCGACATTATCGGCGAAGGCGTCGTCGAGGTTCTCTCCGACGGTTTTGGATTTTTGCGCTCGCCGGACGCAAACTATCTACCCGGACCGGATGATATCTACGTCTCGCCCTCGCAGATCCGCCGCTTCGGGCTTCGTACCGGCGACACCATCGAAGGCCATATTCGCAGCCCGAAAGAGGGCGAACGCTATTTCGCGCTGCTGAAGGTCAACACACTGAATTTCGAAGACCCGGAAAAGTCCAAGCACAAGGTCAATTTCGACAATCTGACGCCGCTGTTTCCCGATCAGCGCTTCCGGCTCGAGCTCGAAGACCCCACCAGAAAGGACCTTTCTGCAAGGGTTATCGACATCGTCGCTCCGATCGGCAAGGGCCAGCGCGCGCTGATCGTGGCGCCGCCCCGCACCGGAAAGACCGTGCTGATGCAGAACATCGCGCACTCGATCACGGCCAATCACCCGGAGTGCTACCTGATCGTGCTTCTGATCGACGAGCGGCCCGAGGAAGTCACTGACATGCAACGCTCGGTGAAGGGCGAGGTCGTCTCCTCGACCTTCGACGAGCCCGCGGTGCGCCACGTCCAGGTCGCCGAGATGGTGATCGAGAAAGCAAAGCGGCTGGTCGAACACGGCCGCGACGTGGTGATCCTGCTCGACTCGATCACGCGTCTGGGCCGCGCCTACAACACCGTGGTGCCGTCATCCGGCAAGGTGCTGACCGGCGGTGTCGACGCCAACGCGCTGCAGCGGCCAAAACGGTTCTTTGGCGCCGCGCGCAACATCGAAGAGGGCGGTTCGCTCACCATCATCGCGACCGCCCTGGTCGATACCGGCAGCCGCATGGACGAAGTGATCTTCGAAGAATTCAAGGGCACCGGCAACTCCGAACTGATTCTCGATCGCAAGGTCTCCGACAAGCGGACCTTCCCGGCGATCGACATTTCGCGTTCCGGCACCCGCAAGGAAGAGTTGATCACCGATCCACAATTGCTGAAGAAAATGTACGTGCTGCGCCGGATCCTCAATCCGATGGGCACGATGGACGCCATCGACTTCCTGCTCGATAAACTGCGCAATACCAAGAACAACGCGGAGTTCTTCGAATCGATGAATACCTGAACCGGTTTGCCGGCTTTGATTCGGGGGCGTCCTTGCAAGGGCGCCCCTTTTTCACGTCCTGGCCGAAAGTTACGTGTAGCGAGCTTTGCTGCAGCAAAGCTGCAGCATCTGGAAATCCACCGGCTTGCTCTAATTATCGTAAGACATTGAAATAGCTTATGTATCTCTCATAAGAATTGGACCGCTCCGGGGCCGAACAGGATAAAATTTCGGAAGCACAAATCAGATAATTTGCTGCGGTAAATGCTGCAGCATTTTCGACCGGATCGCGCGCTGCGGCCATCCTTGCCCGCCAACGCGGCAGACCGGAGTTACGTTGCCTTTTCAAGGAGTTCGGGAACAAATAGGCGATGCATCCACGGGAACAGACGATTTTTGCCCTTTCGTCGGGCCGGTCGCCGAGCGCGATTGCGATTGTGCGGGTTTCCGGGCCAGAAGCGAAAACCGTGCTGACAGCGCTCGCCGGCCGGATGCCGACGCCGCGGATGGCGACGCGGGTGCTGTTGCGCGACGCTACCCAACAGCCGATCGACGATGCGGTGATCCTCTGGTTTCCGGGACCGGCCAGCGCGACCGGCGAGGATGTCGCCGAGTTCCATGTCCATGGCGGCCGTGCGGTACTGGCGACGTTGTTTGCGGCGCTCGCTGGCTTTGCCGATCTGCGTGCGGCGGAGCCCGGCGAGTTTACCCGGCGCGCATTCGAGAATGGCAAGCTCGACCTCACCGAGGCCGAAGGTCTCGACGATTTGATTCATGCCGATACCGATCGGCAGCGCCGCCAGGCGCTGCGGCAGTTGAAAGGCTTGCTCGGCGACCGCGCGCGTAACTGGCGCGATCAGATCATCGAGGCCTCCGCGTTGATCGAAGCCGGCATCGATTTTTCCGACGAAGCCGACGTGCCGAAGGAACTGATCGCGCCGGCAATGGCGAAGATCAAGGCGCTGCTCGGTGAGATCGAGGAAGTGCTTGCGGCACAGGGGCGGAGTGAACGGCTGCGCGAGGGGCTGGTGGTTGCGATCGCCGGACCCCCGAATGTCGGCAAGTCCACGCTGATGAATGCGCTGGCGCGGCGCGAGGTAGCGATTGTCTCGCCGCATGCCGGCACCACGCGCGACGCGATCGAAGTGCAACTCGATCTCGAAGGCTTTCCGGTGACGGTGATCGACACCGCCGGGATTCGCGAGACCGACGATCCGGTCGAGCAGGAAGGCGTGCGCCGGGCAAGAGCGCGTGCGGCGGAAGCCGACCTGGTGCTGTGGATGAGCGATCCGCAGCACCACCGGCAGCCGCAGCAGGGCGCGACACCGGTGTGGCGGGTCCGGAACAAGATCGATCTCGGCGAGGCGGGTCCGGATGCGCGCGAGAGGAGAGGGCCGGCTGATATTTTGGCACGGCGCGGGGAAGACGCCGACTTCAAGATTTCGGCCAGCCGTGGCGACGGGCTCGGGGAATTGATCACCGCGCTGGTCGGGTTCGCGGAAAAATACTTTGGCTCGGACGAGGGGAGTTTGATTGGACGTGAGCGGCAGCGGAGATTGCTGCAGCAGACCGCGGTTTCGTTGCAGCGCAGCATTGCGGCGATCGGGGAGGGCGAGGAGCTGGCGGCCGAGGACCTGCGGGCCGCGGCGTATTCGCTTGGCCGGCTGCTCGGTCGAGTGGACGTCGAGGATATCCTGGATGTGATTTTCAGGGAATTTTGCATCGGCAAGTAATAGTATTTAATAAAAGAAATATTTCTTCGTTCACTTTTTATGGTTTGTTTCACGTGAAACAAACCGCGTCGAGCATCCTTCCGGATGTTTCACGTGAAACATATCTCGTGGCGAACTTACCGCTTTCGGGTTTTGTTGCCTCGCGATAAGAGTGCCGCTATGTCCACTGGGCCAGAATCACTCGATGTCATCGTCATCGGCGGCGGCCACGCCGGCTGTGAGGCCGCCAGCGCCTCCGCGCGTCTGGGCGCCCGGACGGCATTGGTGACCCATCGCTTCGCGACCATCGGCGCGATGTCTTGTAACCCCGCGATCGGCGGGCTCGGCAAGGGCCACCTGGTCCGCGAGGTCGATGCGCTGGATGGCCTGATGGCCCGCGCCGCCGATGCCGCCGGCATCCAGTTTCGCATGCTGAACCGCCGCAAGGGCCCGGCGGTGCGCGGGCCGCGCGCCCAGGCCGACCGCAAGCTTTACGCGGCTGCGATGCAGGCCGCGATCCGGGAGACCGCCAACCTCAGCGTGATCGAGGGCGAGGCCGACGAGCTGCTTGTCACAAACGGCCGTGTCACCGGCATTCGCCTGGCCGACGGTCGCGAGCTGTCCGCTGCCGCCGTGGTCATAACGACCGGGACCTTCCTGCGCGGGCTGATCCATCTGGGGGAAAGGAACTGGCCGGCGGGCCGCGTCGGCGAGGCGCCGGCGCTGGGGCTATCGAGGTCTTTCGAAGCCGCTGGCTTTACGCTGGGGCGGCTCAAGACCGGGACCCCGCCACGTCTCGATGGCACCACGATCGACTGGTCGGCGGTGGAGATGCAGCCCGGCGACGATCCGCCGGAGCCCTTTTCGGTGATGACCGATCGCATCACGACGCCACAGATCCAGTGCGGCATCACCCGCACCACCGCGGCGACCCATGAGGTGATCCGGGCCAACGTGCATCGCTCGCCGATGTATTCAGGGCAAATCAAGAGCACCGGGCCGCGCTATTGCCCCTCGATCGAGGATAAGATCGTCCGTTTCGGGGATCGCGACGGCCATCAGATCTTCCTGGAGCCGGAGGGACTGGACGATCCCACCGTCTATCCCAATGGTATCTCGACCTCGCTGCCGGAGGAGGTTCAGCTCCAGATCCTGGCTTCGATCCCCGGGCTGGAGCGTGTGCGGATGGTTCGTCCGGGCTACGCTATCGAATACGATCACGTCGACCCCCGGGAGCTCGATCAAACCCTCCAGACCAGGCGGCTGAGGGGGTTGTTTCTGGCCGGACAGATCAATGGCACCACGGGCTATGAAGAGGCCGCCGCGCAGGGCTTGGTTGCGGGCCTCAACGCGGCCCTGGCCGCCGGCGGCGCTGAACCGATCGTGTTCGACCGCGCCGATGGTTATCTCGGCGTGATGATCGATGATCTCGTCACTCGCGGCATCACCGAGCCGTACCGGATGTTCACCTCGCGGGCCGAATACCGGCTGACCTTGCGCGCCGACAATGCGGATCAGCGACTGACCGACAAGGGCATTGCGCTGGGCTGCGTGGGCAGGGCGCGCTCGCAGCGTCACGGCGCCAAAATGGCCGCCCTGAATGACGTGAAGGAACTGACAAAATCGCTGACGCTGACGCCCAATGAAGCCGCACGATATGGTCTCGCGCTTAACAAGGACGGCCAGCGCCGCTCGGCCTTCGAGCTGCTGGCCTATCCGGAGATCGGCTGGACGCAGATACGGGGCGTCTGGCCGGAACTGTCGGCTATCGATGCCGGGATCGCCGTCCATGTCGAGATCGATGCGAAATACGATGTCTATCTCAAGCGCCAGACGGCCGATGTCGACGCCTTCCGGCGCGACGAGGGGCTGATCCTCGACAATATCGATTATCTAAAGGTGCCCGGCCTTTCAAACGAGGCGCGTTCGAAGCTTGAAGCCACCCGGCCGCGGACCGTAGGGCAGGCGGGTCGGATCGATGGTATGACCCCGGCGGCACTCGGCATCCTGGCTGCCTATCTCAGACGGGAAGCGCGGCGAAAGACGCCGGTCGTCGCATAGAGTGTTTCACGTGAAACAAGGCCCGCAGATCCAATGGCCGATGTATCGAAACAGATCGAATCCCCTGCGCCGGTCTCCGATAAGGCTCAGGCGCTGAAGCTTACACCTGTTTCACGTGAAACAGAGGCACGGCTCGATCGCTATCTCGATTTGCTCAGGGATTGGCAGACCAAAACCAATCTCGTGGCGCCGTCGACCCTTCCCAATCTCTGGACCCGGCACGTCTCCAATTCGCTGCAGCTTCTGACGATCGCACCTGCGGCAAAGAGATGGGTCGACCTCGGCAGCGGAGGGGGCTTTCCCGGCGTCGTGCTCGCATGCGCTTTGGCGAATACGCCAGGTGCGATGGTTCACCTGATCGAGCGCAACGCCAAGAAGGCCGCCTTCCTGCGCGAGGCGTTGCGAATCACTCACTCGCCCGGCACGGTTCATCTCGCTGACATCGGGGATAGTGTGGATAGAATCACCGGCCCCGTAGATTGCGTGACCGCCCGGGCAGTGGCTCCGCTACACCAACTCATCGGCTTTGCGGAACCGTTGCTGAACCGGGGCGCCAAAGCCTTTTTTCTCAAGGGCCAAGATGTAGAGGCCGAATTGACCGAGGCCACTAAATATTGGAAGATTAATCCGCATCTGCATTCCAGCCGCACCGGTGGACACGGCTGGATCGTCGAGCTCGACCATATCGAGCGGCGCAATCCGTCCGCCAAAGCTGATGGCACCCGCGCATGACCGTAATTGATCAAATTTATCAAGAGGATAAGGCGCAGACCCCGCCCGGCCACCCGCGCATCCTGGCGCTTGCCAACCAGAAGGGCGGCGTCGGCAAGACCACCACAGCGATCAATCTCGGTACCGCGCTCGCGGCGATCGGGGAGCGCGTGCTGATCGTCGATCTCGATCCGCAGGGCAACGCCTCCACCGGTCTCGGCATCGACCGCCGCAGCCGCAACTGCTCGACCTATGACGTGCTGATCGGCGAAGCGTCTTTGCGCGAATCGGTGGTGCCGACCGCGGTGCCGCGGCTGCACATCGCGCCCTCGACCATGGATCTGTCGGGCCTCGAGCTCGAACTCGGAACCACGCCCGGCCGCGCCTTCCGGCTGCGCGATGCGATCGCCGCGCTGAACACCAACGTCTCTGCGGACTCCGATTACACCTACGTGCTGATCGACTGTCCGCCGTCGCTCAATCTTCTCACCGTCAACGCGATGGCGGCTTCCGACGCGATCCTGGTGCCGCTGCAGTGCGAGTTCTTCGCGCTCGAGGGCCTGTCGCAATTGCTGCAGACGGTGGAGCAGGTGCGCTCGACGCTCAATCCGAATCTGTCGATCCACGGCATCGTGCTGACCATGTTCGACTCCCGCAACAATCTGTCGAACCAGGTCGTCGCCGATGTCCGTCAGTTCATGGGCAGCAAAGTCTACAACACCATGATCCCGCGCAACGTGCGCATCTCCGAGGCGCCGTCCTACGGCAAGCCCGTGCTGGTGTACGATCTCAAATGCGTCGGCAGCGACGCCTATCTCAAGCTCGCGACCGAAGTGATCCAGCGCGAGCGCGAGCTGCGCACGCACTAGTCCAGACAAGTCGTTCCGGACAATCCATGGAACGGATTGATCCGGAATCTCGAAGCGACAAGACGATTCCAACATCGAGATTCCGGGTTCGCGTCTGACGACGCGCCCCGGAATGACGGTGAGACGAAGTTAAACAGGAGCACTCGAGTTGAATCCAAGGGAGCTGGCGATGGCCGACGAAGCGCGTTCGCGACTGGGCCGCGGTCTTGCAAGTCTGATCGGAGATGTCGGCGGCGAGGCCGCGCATGTCGAGCGCCCGCGCGCGCAGCGCAAGGTGCCGATCGAATTTCTGAAACCCAATCCGCGCAATCCGCGCCGCAGTTTTTCGGATACCGAGCTCGCCGAGCTCGCCAATTCGATCAGGCAGCACGGCGTGATCCAGCCGATCGTGGTGCGGCCGGTGAAGGGCGTGCAGGATCGCTTCGAGATCATCGCCGGCGAGCGCCGCTGGCGCGCCTCGCAGATCGCGGGCCTGCACGACGTGCCGATCGTGCCGGTCGACGTCAGCGACAGTGACGCGCTCGAGCTTGCCATCATCGAAAACGTCCAGCGCGAAGACCTCAATGCGATGGAAGAGGCGCAGGGCTATCACGCGCTCGCCAACGAATTCAACCGCAGCCAGGACGAGATCGCGAAGATCGTCGGCAAGAGCCGCAGCCATGTCGCCAACATGATGCGGCTGACCAAATTGCCGGCCGAGGTGCAGGCCTATATCGCGCTCGGCCAGCTGTCGGCGGGCCACGCGCGCGCGCTGATCGGCGTGCCCGATCCTGCGGCCGCCGCCAAGCGCATCGTCGAGGAAGGCCTCAACGTGCGCCAGGCCGAGGCGCTGGCGCATGTCGAGGGCGTGCCGGAGCGCAAGCCGCAGAAGGCGCGCGGCGGCAAGGTGAAGGATCCAGATACGGTCGCACTGGAGAAAACCGTCAGCGACGCGCTCGGGCTGGCCGTCAATATCGATCACCGCGATCCCGGCGGCGTCGTGCACATCCGCTACCGCGACCTCGATCAACTCGACGAGGTCGTGCGCAGGCTGGGCAAGGGAGCCTAGGCCGCCAATCGCCCGGAACTGCGCGATCTCGTGTTCAGCGTCTCGGACGATCCGGCGCGCGACTGATCCGATACGCTCTCGCGGCGTGACTTCATCCCCGCCTGCGCGCGTTGACCGCGATCGCCAGCAACGTGCGCTGCGCGATCACGGCCGCCAGCGGGGCCTGCTTGCGCATTTCCAGCGCGGCCGTTGCGAGCTGGTCGATGATCAGCACCAGCCGCGCCGGACTGAAATTGCGCAGAGCGGTTTCGACATTCGGCTTTCGCGAAAAGTGCAGCCGCGGAAACCCGCTGTCGAGCAGTGCCGACAGCTGCGTCCCCTCGGCAAGCGCCAGCGCCGATTTGTGCAGCCATGCCGCTTGCCGCTGGGCGGCGGAGACGATCATGCCGGGGTAGGTGCCCGCGATCATGGCCTTGGCGAATTCGCTCTCGACCAGCTCCGGCTTTCCGGCAAACGCGCCGTCCACGATCGGATCGATCTTCAGCTCGGAAGCGTCCGCCACCACCGTCATCACGTCGTCGAGCGTGACCTCGCCGTTGCCGTGGGCGTACAGCGCAAGCTTTTTCAATTCGTTGCGCGAGGCCTGGCGGTCGCCGCCGAGCAGCGAAACCAGCGTGGCGCGTGCGTCCGGCGCGATGCGCAGGTTCGAGACCCGCAACTCGTCGTCGATCAGCCTGGCAAGGTCGCGCTCGCCATCCGGATAACAGCCGATCGCGACCGCCGTCTTGGCGCGCTCGCAAGCCTTGCGCAGCGGCGATTCGGGCCGCAGTTCGCCGGCCTCGATCACGACGCGGCAATCCTTCAGCGGGCTGTCCGCCAGGGTGTCGATGCCGCTGGCAAAACTGCGGGAGCCGGCGCGGACCCGGATCGCGCGGCGGCCGCCGAACAGCGGGATCGTCATCGCCTCGTCGACCAGCCGCGACGGTTCGGCGGCAAGCTCGTCGCCATCCAGTCTCACCAGCGAAAACGGATCGTTGGGATCATCGACGGCGGAGGCCAGCAGCGTGTCGGCGCGCTCGCGAACGAGGCCGGCATCGGGGCCGTAAAGCAGGATGATCGGACGGCCCGGATCGGGCCGGGCGAGAAAGCTGTCGATTTCTTTTCCGCGAAGCGCGACCACAGGCAGCCTGTTTGAAATGGGTCTTCGTTCTTCCCCGATGCGCAATTGCCCAACGGGGATTCTCGAGATTCCGGGTTCGCGTCGGAGGACGCGAACTGGGATGACGGTTGTTTCAGGTGCCGGCGACGAAGAACGAGGCCAGCCGGGTCTGAATATTTTCCGCGATTTCCTGCGCGGCACGATCTTCGGCATCGCGGAAAGCGCGGGAGCGGGCGAACCGCTGGATCGAACCGGGGATGTCATAAGTCACCCGCGAGAACGTGGTACCGGTCATGACCGATTTATTGGTGGCGAGCTCGATCAGATTGTATTGCGCATCGATGCCATAGTTCTCGCTGGTTGGCAGCGCGGTAGTCGGGCTGACGATCAGCGTGGAGCGGGTCGTGGTGAACCGGATCACCAGCCGATGCGTGGGCGGCATGCCGGTGGCACTGCCATAGAGCTTGAACGCCAGCGCGTTGCGGATTTCCACCCCGAGCCGCGCCTCGCGCGAGGCGTTGGGCTTGTCGATGGGCGGCAGCTCGACCCCCATCAGCTTTTCGCGCAGGCCGGGGCTGCCGTCGCTATGTTCGGCATACATCGGCTGAAAGCAGCCGGCCGTCAGCGCCGCCAAGGCGGCCACGGCGAGCCACCGGGCGGCGATGCGAATCCTAGCCAACGACATTCACGATCCTCATGGGAACAATGATCACCTTGCGGACGGCCTTGCCGCCCAGGGCTTGTCTTACCGCATCGAGGGCCAGAACGGCAGCCTCAATCTCGGGATTTTGGGCGCCCCGTGGCACGGTTACATCACCCCGTTTCTTGCCGTTGACCTGGACCACCAGCGTCACCGTGTCTTCAACCAGTAAATCGCGTTCGATTTGGGGCCAACCGGCTTCCGAAACCAGCCCGGATTGGCCCAAGACCACCCAGCATTCCTCGGCCAGATGCGGCATCATCGGTGCGAACAGTTGAACAAGGATGACCGCGGCCTCGCGGATCGCCCAGGACAAATCCGGAGCCATCGCGGGCGACGGCTGTCCCTCACGCGCCAGCGCCTCGCCCAGGGCATTCGCGAATTCCCGGATGTAGGCGAGGCAGACGTTGAAATGCAGCTTCTCGATGCCGGTGGAGACCTTGTCCAGCGCCCCGTGCGCGGCCTTGCGCAGTGCCAGCGCGTCGGAACCGAATGAAGCCGGCCGAGCCGCCGGGGCGGTTTTCGCGATCTCGGCGAATTCGTTGACCAGCCGCCACAGCCGCTGCACGAAACGGGAGGCGCCCTGCACCCGCTCGTCGCTCCAGATCACGTCGCGGTCGGGCGGCGAGTCCGACAGCATGAACCAGCGCGCGACGTCGGCGCCGTAAGTGGCGATGATGTCGTCGGGATCGACGGTGTTCTTCTTCGACTTCGACATCTTCTCGATCGGGCCGATGTTGATGTCTTCACCCGTCGCCATCAGAACGGCGCGCTTTTCGTTGCCGCCGGTCTCGAGCCTTACTTCCGCCGGCGTAACGTAGGAGCCGTCGGCCTTCTGATAGGTCTCGTGAACCACCATGCCTTGCGTGAACATGCCGGCGAAGGGTTCATCCATGCCGATATGACCGGTGGCCTTCATCGCGCGGGTGAAGAAGCGGCTGTACAAAAGATGCAGAATCGCGTGCTCGACGCCGCCGATATATTGATCGACCGGCATCAGCCGGTTTGCCACCGCGGGCGTGGTCGGCGCGTTTTGGTTCCACGGATCGGTGAAGCGCGCGAAGTACCAGGACGAAGTCGACAAACGTGTCCATGGTGTCGGTTTCGCGCGTGGCCTTGGCCCCGCATTGCGGGCAGGCGACGTGCTTCCAGGTCGGATGATGGTCGAGCGCGTTGCCGGGCTTGTCGAAGCTGACATCCTCGGGCAGCACCACCGGCAGATCCGTGTCGGGCACCGGCACGACGTCGCATGTCGGGCAGTGGATCACCGGGATCGGACAGCCCCAATAGCGCTGGCGCGAAATGCCCCAGTCGCGCAGCCGGAAATTGACCTGGCGCTCGCCAACCGGCATGTTGCCGCGAACCTCATTTTCAAGGCGCTTTGCAACGTCTTCCTTGGCCTGATCGATGGTCATGCCGTCGAGGAAGCGTGAATTGATCATGCGGCCGTCGCCGTCATAGGCGGTGTCCGTTATGACGAACGTCTTCGGATCCTGGCCCTCGGGGCAGACCACGGGCGTGTTGCCGAGCCCGTATTTATTGACGAAATCGAGGTCGCGCTGGTCGTGCGCCGGGCAGCCGAAGATCGCGCCGGTGCCGTATTCCATCAGCACGAAGTTTGCCACGTAGACCGGCAATTTCCAGCTCGGATCGAACGGGTGGATCGCCCGGATGCCGGTGTCAAAACCCTGCTTCTCGGCGGTGTCGATGATTTCCTGCGCGGTGCCGATCCGTTTTACCTCGGCGATGAACTCCGCCAGTTTCGGGTTTTTCGCAGCCGCCGCCTGCGCCAGCGGATGGTCGGCGGCGATCGCCATGAACTTGGCGCCGAACAGGGTGTCGGGCCGGGTGGTGAAGATTTTCAGTTCGGCTTCGCCGGCCGGGGTGGTGGCGGGATCAAGCGCGAAACGGACCAACAGGCCTTCGCTGCGCCCGATCCAGTTGCGCTGCATCAGCCGCACCTTGTCGGGCCAGCGATCCAGCGTGTCGAGCGCGTCCAGCAATTCCTGCGAATACTTCGTGATCTTGAAGACCCACTGGTTCATCTCGCGCTGCTCGACGACGGCGCCGGAACGCCAGCCGCGGCCGTCGATCACCTGCTCGTTGGCGAGCACGGTCATGTCGACCGGGTCCCAGTTGATCTTGCGCTTCTCGCGCTCGGCGAGGCCGGCGCGCAGAAAATCCAGAAACATCTTCTGCTGGTGCTTGTAGTAGCTGGGGTCGCAGGTCGCGAATTCTCTGCTCCAGTCGAGCGACAGCCCGATCGAGCGCAGCTGCTTCTTCATCGCGGCGATGTTGTCGTAGGTCCAGGCCTTCGGCGCCACCTTGCGCTCGATCGCGGCGTTCTCGGCCGGCAGCCCGAACGCGTCCCAGCCCATCGGGTGCAGCACGTTGAACCCCCTGGCGCGCATGAAGCGCGCCAGCACGTCGCCAAGCGTGTAGTTGCGGACATGCCCGATATGGATGCGCCCGGAAGGGTAGGGGAACATCTCGAGCACGTAATATTTCGGCCGGGGATCGTCGTTTTTGGCGTTGAAGATCGCCTTTTCGTCCCACTGGCGTTGCCAGCGCGGCTCGGATTCACGGGCGTTGTAGCGTTCGGAGGTCATGAAATCGCTGGGCTTTTTGTGGATTCGCGTCCCTCTTCAGGGGACGGCGGACTAGGCCACAAAAGCGGCTTTGGGGTCAACGCCCCGTGCCTCAAAATGCCCGGCGTAGTCTTCAGCTCGCGAGCGCGATCCCGCCGTCGGTCGCCCGCACGAATCCGTGCTCGACCACGGCGTTGCGGCCGCGGTGTTTGGCGGCGTAGAGGGCGGCGTCCGCCGCCTCGATCAGGTCGCCCGGCTGCTGTGCGGGGTTCGGCCTGGTGCAGGCGACGCCGACGCTGACGGTGACTTTCTGGTAGCTCGAAGTTGCGTGCGGCATCCCGAGGCCTTCGATCGCGGTGCGGACCGTTTCGCCGATCGCAAGCGCCCGGGTGGCGCCGGTGTTGGGCAGCAACAGACAGAATTCCTCACCGCCGTAGCGTGCGGCAAAGCCCACGGTCTCGGCGGAAATTCCGGCCAGCGCTTCGCCGAGCCTGGAGAGGCAGGCGTCGCCCTCGGGATGGCCGTAGGTGTCGTTGAACAGCTTGAAATGATCGACGTCGATCATCAGAAGCGACAATTCGCTGTCGTATTGCTGAGCCTTCATCCATTCGAAATCGAGCCGGCTCTGGAAACCGCGGCGGTTGGCGAGCCCGGACAGCATGTCCATCGAGGCGATCACGGTCAGCCGGTCATTGGTCGCGACCAGTTCGCGCTCGCGCTGGCAAAGCTGCGCCGCCATCGCGTTGAAGGCGCGGGCCAGCGGAACGAATTCCGACGGCAGCGACTTGCGCGCCGCGCGCACCGACCAGTCGCCCTGACCGAAGCGTTTCGCCACCGAAGTGATGATCTCGATCGGCCCGATGATCAGCTTTTCCGCGGCGATCAAGGCGCCGAGCAGCACGAACAGGCAGACAAAGCCGAGTTGCAGATAGGCGGTGCGGATCTCGCGGTTGATCGCGGCCGAAACCTTGGCTTCATCGATGCTGATGATCAGCCGCGATTGCGTGCCGGTGATGCGCGCAAAACTGAGCGCGCGCTTCGATCCGTCGGCGGCCACGAACGACAGCGATCCCTGCGGCGCGTCCGACCCCATCGCCTCTTCGGCGATGGCCGACAACAGCGGAATCGTATCCAGCGAGCGGCCGATCATGCTGGCCTGGTCGGCCGGCGCCGCCAGCACCGTTCCCGTGCTGTCGACCAGCACCGCCGAAATGCCGGGGCGGCCGCCGAGATTGTTCATGATCTTCGACATCCAGTCGAGATTGACGCCGGCGAGAATGACGGAATCGGACTCGTCGCTGATGGCGGAAACAGGATAGGCCGCCATCACCACGGGCTTGTTGGTGACCCTCGCAAACAGGTAATCGCTGAAGACGATCCCGCGGGTCTCGCGCGCCTTCTTGAAATAGGGCCGGTCGCCGAGGTCGAGCCCGACGAAGACGTTGTTGGTCGAGCATTGCACCCGTCCATTGCCGTCGGCAATCAGCAGCGTGCGGATCCACGGCAAATTGGCCGGCAGGCTGGCGCGCAGGATGTCGCAACTGCGGCCGATGCCACCCGCCGAAGCCCGGATATAGGCCGTCGATTTCAATACCGTCTCGACCGACGAGATGACTTCCTGCTGGGCGTCTGCGCTGCGCTGCGCGAGACTGGAAAACTCCGCGGCGGCAGCTGCGATGTCCTTGGCTCGGGCGTCCTCGAGCGAACGGGCGCGTTCCAGCATCAGCGGCGCCACCAGGATCAGCGCCAGCAAAGCGAGCCGCGCGCGGATTCCGAGAAGCTGCTTGAGTTTCACTCTATTGCGGTTGAAACTAACGCGTGACATCTGTGGACCCCAACCCCCACATGAGAGGGTAAAGGGAATGGTTCAAAAAGCCTTTCCCGAATTCGGTAAAATTCGAATTACTCCGTAAATTCACGACCGATGGATGAATATGGCGCCGCTAGATCCTTCGCCGATAACCGCGCATTCACCAAACGGGCTTGCCCATGTCGAGCAGGAGATCGCGCGCGCCTGCAAGGAGGCGCGCCGCGACCGTGCGTCGGTGACGCTGATCGCGGTGTCGAAGACCTTCGTGGCCGAGGCGATCGTGCCTGTAATCGAGGCCGGACAGCACGTTTTTGGCGAGAATCGCGTGCAGGAGGCCAAGGCCAAGTGGCCAGGGTTAATGTCGGCTTACGCGGGCCTCGCCCTGCATCTGATCGGCCCGCTGCAATCCAACAAGGCGAAAGAGGCCGTGGCGCTGTTCGACGCCATCCATTCGGTCGATCGTCCGAGCATTTGCGAAGCGTTAGCCAAGGAAATCGAATCTCAGAAACGCCGGCCGCAATTGTTCGTCCAGCTCAACACCGGCGAGGAGCCGCAGAAGGCCGGCGTCGCACCAGGCGACGCCGATGCCTTCATTGCCAGCTGTCGCGACAAATACGGTCTGCCGATCGCCGGCCTGATGTGCATCCCGCCGGTCAACGACGCGCCGGGGCCGCATTTCGCACTGACCGCCAAGATCGCCGCGCGCAACGGCCTGAAGAATTTGTCGATGGGCATGAGCGCCGATTTTGCGATCGCGATTGCGTTCGGCGCGACGCATGTGCGCGTCGGTTCGGCGATTTTCGGGCGCCGGTAAACCTGCATCGTCCCGGCGGAGCGGTCGAAAGCTCCCTCGCCGGGCTCTTCGCAAGAGGCGCGGGGATAAGGACAGCCCGCCTATTCGAACCTGACCGACACCTTGCCAAGCACACCAAAATCGGCCTCGCACACATCGCCGGACCGAATCGGCAGCGGCGGGTGGCAGGTGCCGGTTGTCACCGCCTCGCCGGCCCTCAGCGTCACGCCGAGCTGCCGCAATTCGTTGGCGAGCCAGGTCAATGCGATCCTGGGATCGCCGAGCACGTTCTTACCGTGACCGATGAATTGCTTTCCCCGCATCGTGATCACCGGCCTCTCCTCGACGAGATCGATCGCACGCCAGTTCGCCGTGGTCGGCGCGCCGAGCACAAACAGATGCGCGCAGGCATTGTCCGCGATGATCTGTTCGGCTCCCGCGCTGACGAAATCGGCGAACCGCGAATCCGGAATCTCGATCGCCGGATGCAGCGTGCCGACCGCGTCCAGAACTTCCCGCACGGAGTAAGGCGAGGATCGCGGCGGCAAGTCGCTAGCCATGCGGAAGGCGAATTCGGGCTCGGCGACGCGCATTTCATTTCCCGCCATCGAAGCGATTCCGCCATCGGCAATCACGGTCTCGGACAGGATGCGTCCGGCCATCGGGCCGTCGACATTGATGTGCTTCTGCCCGGCCTCGCTGGTGGCCGCGATTTTCCAGCCGAACAGTCTTGCGTTCGAATAGGTTTCGATTCTCTGCTGGATCGCGTAGGCCTCGGCACGGTCGCGCGGCCGCAGCTTTTCTTCGAGGCCTGCGAGCTTGGTGCCGGCGCGCCAATGATCGTGCAGGGTTCGTGACGAGGCCGCTATCTTGTTTTCATCGAGCATGATCCGGATACCCCTGAACGTAGCCCGGATGGAGCGAAGCGAAATCCGGGACAAAGACGATGATGCGAGAACCCGGATTGCGCTTCGCTCCATCCGGGCTACAAATCGGCAACTCAGCCGATCACAATTTTCGTCTTCGGCCCCAGCCGCGCCAACAGCCGCAGCATCGCCGATCTGGTCATCGAAACGCACCCGGCGGTCGGCCCGAAATTGTCGCGCGCCAAGTGCAGGAATACCGCGCTGCCGCGGCCGGCGATTCGCGGCGAGCTGTTGTGATCGATCTCGACAATGAAATCGTAGAGATGGTCGTCGCGCCTGAGCCGGTCGCCGCCGTGATCGCGTTCCAGCCGAATGGGCTGGTTATAATGCCGGGTTGCCGGGTCCTCGCACCAGGCGTCTTCAGGCCCGATGGCGCGAACCGGCAAGAACGTCTGCGGCCGGGGGTGGCGGTCGGCGCGCCACCACAATTGCCGTGGCCGGAAGGTGCCCTTCGGAGTGCCGCCATCGCCCTCGCGCTTGTTGGCCCTGATTCCACCGCGCCCCAGCGCGACCGGCACGGTTCGTCCGCCGGCGGTCAGCCAGCCCCGGCGCGGATTGCCGGCGGCGGCGCGAATCCTGATCGCGGACAGCGGCCGATCACCGCAGCTTTGTCGATAAGCGTTTGAAATAACTGCATTTCCCACTAATTCGCGGCTCCCACAGGATTGTCTGCCGGCCCGCCATGCCCTATTTCGCCCCCATTACAGGACATTCATCTGAATGCCCGGGAATTCTGGGGTAGACTGCGCTTCGGCTTGTGAATCTGTAACAGTTCCCTACCTCAAGACGAACAAGACCCGACGGACCCTGACTTTACCAACCAAGACCAAGGTTCAAGGCGCTTTCTGCCTGCACCCGCCGCCCCAGAGGATTGTACCCATGGCCAATGCCCGCAAGATCCTGATCGTGGATGACGATACCGATCTGCGCGACACGCTGGTGGAGCAATTGTCGCTGCACGACGAGTTCGAAGCCTCCGCGGTCGATACCGGAGCCAAAGGCGCCAGCGCCGCCAAGGCCAATGCGCCCGATCTCGTGCTGATGGATGTCGGGCTGCCGGATACCGACGGACGCGAAGTCGTACGCTCCCTGCGCAAGGGCGGCTTCAAGGCGCCCATCATCATGCTCACCGGACACGATACCGACTCGGACACCATCCTCGGCCTCGAATCCGGCGCCAATGACTATGTGGCAAAGCCGTTTCGATTTGCGGTGCTGCTGGCGCGGATCCGCGCACAGCTCCGCCAGCACGAGGCCAGCGAGGACGCGGTATTCTCCGTCGGTCCCTATAGTTTCCGGCCCGGCTCCAAGATGCTGACCGGCGCCAATGCCAGGAAGGTCCGGCTGACCGAAAAGGAGACCGCGATCCTGCGGTTCCTGTATCGGGCCGGCCAGCTGCCGGTGTCGCGCGAGACGCTGCTGCAGGAGGTCTGGGGCTACAATTCGGGCGTCACCACCCACACCCTGGAAACCCATATCTACCGGCTGCGTCAGAAGATCGAAAAAGATGCAGCCAATCCCGAGATACTGGTGACGGAAGCCGGTGGCTACAAGCTGGTGCCGTGATACGATTCGGGCCGCGATTCGTATCAATTGGCCCGATTAGCCCGCCCCGATCACCGGTCCTGCATGTCGATCGAAGATGATGTTGCCCTGCTCGAGCGCGTCCCAACCCTGCGCCTGTTGGGGACGACCGCTTTGCGCATGCTGGCGATCGGCTCAGAGCAGCGCGGCTTCGCACGGGGCGATGTGCTCTTCAACGCGGGTGACGAAGCCGACGCGGGCTTCGTGGTACAGCGTGGCGCGTTCCGGGTCGAGGACGGCGCAGGCGCCGAAATCATCGCGGGTCCGGGCGCGTTGATCGGCGAGCTCGCGCTGGTTGCCGCCATGCAACGTCCGTCCACCGCGACCGCGATCGAACATTCCGCGGTGATCCGGATCGCGCGCAGCCTGTTTCAGCGCGTGCTCGAGAGCGATCCCGCCGCGGCGCGCCGGCTGCGCGACGAATTCGCCACCCGCACCAGCCAGATCGCCAGCGACATTCTGATGGCGGGCGCCAAGCTGAGTATTTGAGGCTGAGTATTTGAGCTCGCGCATCCGAGGTTCGCGCCGACGCGCGCCCCGAATGACGGTGCAAGACTCACACCTCCAGCGTCACCGTCACCGGCACATGGTCGGACGGCCGCTCCCAGCCGCGCGCGTCGCGCGTGATCCGGAAATCGCTGATGCCTTCCTTGAGCGCGCGCGAGACCCAGATGTGATCGAGCCTTCGGCCTCGATCGCCCGCCGTCCAGTCCGCGGCGCGGTAACTCCACCAGGTGTAGACCTTTTCCGACAGCGGGATCCGCTCGCGCGCGACGTCGAACCATTCGCCATGCGCCTGCGCCGCCAGCAGCTTCTCGCATTCGATCGGGGTATGCGACACCACCTTCAGCAATTGCCTGTGCGACCACACGTCGTTCTCGTGCGGCGCGACATTGAGATCGCCGACCAGGATGTGGCGGTCGTCGCCGCGCGGATGCAACGGCTCGCACGCCTTCATCTCGTCGAGGAATTGCAGCTTGTGCTCGAATTTAGGATTGAGGGCGGGATCGGGAACATCGCCGCCGGCCGGAACGTAGAAGTTATGGACCACCAGCGGCTTTGTCAGCTGCGCCTTCGCGCCGAAAGCGACCGAGATGTGCCGCGAATCGATCTTGTCGCAGAAGGTGCGGATATCCGTGGTCTCGAACGGCAGTTTCGAGACCACGGCGACGCCGTGGTAACCCTTCTGTCCGTTCAGCGCGACATGCTCATAGCCCAGGCGGCGGAATCGCTTCAGCGGAAAGGCGTCGTCGACGCATTTGGTTTCCTGCAGGCACAGCACATCGGGCCTCACGGCCTTGAGAAATTTGGCGACGAGATCGATGCGCAGGCGCACCGAATTGATATTCCATGTTGTCAGGGAGAAGCGCATGGCGACCGGCTGGGCAGGAAAACGTGCGACCGATGACGCGCACGTCTCCGCCCCGCAATCAAGAATGATTTTCAGCCCGGCGGCGTTCCGTAATTGGTAAAGTCGATCTTGAACAGGCCGGGATCGACTTTCTTGGAGGTATCGAGGTTGTAGACCGCGACCGTGGTGTCATAGCCCTGCGGGTCGGTCACCGTCCATTGCTTGAGCTGGCCGTCCTTGGCGCCGACCATCAGCATCAGGCGGCTGGTGCCGATCAGCGCCTGCTTCTCCTCGATGGTGACGCTGACGAAGAGGTCGTCGGCCGTCACGCTGACGACGTTGGTGTCCTTCATGAGATCGATGCGGTCCGACAAGAGATAGCGCAGCGGCGTCTGCGACAGCGGGTAGATGTCCTGAGTCGCGAGCTTGCGATCGCGCACCGCCACCGACGAGCCGTCGGCAATAATGTCGATTTGACTCGGCTCGTCATATTCAAAGCGCACCTTGCCGGGCTTCTGGATGTAAAAATCGCCCTTGGTCTTGGTCCCATCGGGGCCGACCTGAACGAAATTGCCGACCAGCGTCTGCAGCGACGACAGATAGGCGCTCACCTTGGCTGCCTGCGCCTTTTGGTTGGCATCGAAGCTGGAAAAGATATTGGCGGGAATATTCCGGCGCGGATCGGGAATCACCGGATCCGGCGGCGTGGCCGAAGTCGCGCCGGTCGTTATCGGACCCTTTTGCGGGTCCGATGCACTCATCTGTACGCGGTCACGCGCCTTCGGCGCGGGCTTCGGAATCGGGATATTCTGCGCCAAAGCGGATGTCACGACAGATGGCGCGGCAACGCAGACGACGGATGCCGCGATCAGGAACGCCAATCCGCGGCGCACGCCGCCGTCAGCGGCCAGCCCGGCCCTTCGAAGTCCTGGATTTCCAGGAAGTCTTGGATTTCCAGGAAGTCCTGGATTCCCAGGAAGTCCTGGATCTCGGGGAAGATCTGGATTTCCCGGAAGGTTTGGATTTCTGTTCAACGCGCGGTCCTGTCGGGCTTTCGGCCATTTTATCGTGGTTTCGACCAAAGGAGATATCGTTTTTCCGTGAAAATAGAATGCCGATCTCCGCGATTCTGCGGCCCGGTGATTCGCTCAAAAGCCGCTTTCTTCCTCTTCGACCAGAATCTCGCGTTTTCCGGCGTGATTGGCCTGGCCGACGATGCCCTCGAGTTCCATTCGCTCCATCAGCGAGGCGGCGCGGTTATATCCGATCTGCAGCCGGCGCTGGATGTAACTGGTGGAGGCCTTGCGGTCGCGCTTGACGATCGCCACCGCCTGCGAGAACAGGTCGCCGCCGCCATCGCCGCCCATGCCGGTTGAATCGAATACCGCGCCGTCTTCGTCGGTGGGTTCTTCCGCGGTGACCGCCTCGAGATATTCGGGCTGACCTTGCGTCTTGAGATGACGCACCACCTTCTCGACCTCTTCGTCCGAAACGAAGGGTCCGTGCACGCGGCTGATGCGGCCGCCGCCGGCCATATAGAGCATGTCGCCCTGCCCGAGGAGCTGTTCGGCGCCCATTTCGCCGAGGATGGTGCGGCTATCGATTTTCGAGGTGACCTGGAAGGAGATGCGGGTCGGGAAGTTCGCCTTGATGGTGCCGGTGATGACGTCGACCGAAGGCCGTTGCGTGGCGAGAACCACGTGCAGGCCGGCGGCGCGCGCCATTTGCGCCAGCCGCTGCACCGCGCCTTCGATGTCCTTGCCGGCGACCATCATCAGGTCGGCCATTTCGTCGACGATGATGACGATATAGGGCAGCGGATCGAGATCGAGCTTCTCTTCCTCGTAGATCGCCTTGCCGGTTTCCTTGTCGAAGCCGGTATGCACCGTGCGCGTCAGCTCCTCGCCCCTGGATTTTGATTCCAGCAGGCGCGCGTTGTATCCGTCGATATTGCGCACGCCGAGTTTCGACATCTTCTTGTAGCGCTCTTCCATCTCGCGCACCGCCCATTTCAGCGCGACCACGGCCTTTTTCGGGTCGGTCACGACGGGCGTCAGCAGATGTGGAATGCCGTCATAGACCGAGAGTTCGAGCATCTTGGGATCGACCATGATCAGGCGGCACTGATCCGGACGCAGCCGGTACAGCAGGCTGAGGATCATGGTGTTGATGGCGACCGATTTGCCGGAGCCGGTGGTGCCCGCGATCAACAGATGCGGCATGCGCGCCAGATCGACGATGATGGAATCGCCGCCGATGTTCTTGCCGAGACACAGCGGAAGCTTCGCGACCGATTCGTTGTAGTCCTTGACCGCGAGCAACTCGCGCAAATAGACCTTTTCGCGATGCGGGTTCGGCAATTCGATGCCGATGGCGTTGCGGCCGGGAACCACTGCGACGCGCGCCGAAAGCGCGCTCATCGAACGCGCGATGTCGTCCGAAAGCCCGATCACCCGCGACGATTTGATGCCGGGTGCGGGCTCGAGTTCATACAGCGTCACCACGGGACCCGGATGAGCCTTGACGATTTCGCCGCGGACGCCGAAATCGCCGAGCACGCCTTCCAGCGCGCGCGAGTTGGAATCGAGCTCCGACTTGCTGAGCGGCTGGCGATCGGACGCCTTCGGCGCGGTCAGCACGGTAATCGGCGGCAGTTCGAACCGGTCGGACGACTTGCGCGCCGGCGCGCGCGCAGCGGGTTTCTTGCGCGGAGCGCGGGCAACCGGCGCTTCCTCTTCCTCGTCTTCTTCCTCGTCGATATCTTCTTCCGCCTGTGGGGCCAATGTCGGCGCCGCTCGGCCGCCGAGGCTGGGTTCCTGACGTTCGAACGAGAGCGCGCGTGGCGCGGGCGCGCTTGCGACCAGCGAGCCGTAAGCCAGGGTCAGCAACCGCCAGAGCCGCGCCTTCGCGCTCATCACGGCATGAAACGCCCATCCCAGGGAAACAGAGCCGCCATCCTCGTCATTCTCGAACGGCGTGTCATCGTCCTCGATCGAGGTCAATTCGTCTTCCTGCGGGCGCGAACCCATGCCGCTGGCGAACAGGAATGCCACTGCGCCGGCGGCGAAAAGGAGTGCGCCCAGCAGCAGCCGATAGAGAAACCCGGGCGGGCCGAACACGACGGCGGGCGCGCGCACCAGCGCGTCGCCGACGACACCGCCGAGCCCGGTCGGCAGCGGCCAGGCTCCGCCATGCGGCCAGCAACTGACAAAACCGGCCGAAATCACCGTGCAGAGGATCCAGCAACCGATCCGCAGCGCCTGGCGGTCGAAGGCGCGATGGTTAAGCATGCGCCAGCCCCATATCGCGACGGGCAGGATCAGCATGATGGCGCCTAACCCAAGAATCTGCATCAGGAGATCGGCGCCGATCGCGCCGGGATAGCCCACGACGTTGCGGATGGCGCGTGACGTCGCATGGCTGAGGCTCGGGTCCTGCACCGACCAGGTCATCAGCGCCGCCGCCGCCACGCCGGCCATCGCGATCAGGCCAAGCCCCGCGAGCTCGCGCAGGCGTCGCGCCAGCGCCTCGCGGATCGACGCCGGCAACTGGCCGACCAGGGGAATGACTCGTTCGATCGCCGGCATGCTCATGGGCCTTCGCGACTAATCCAGAATTTCCACCAGCCGGTGCAACGCCTCGGCCGTCGTTTCACTGTCCGCCACCAGCGCCAGGCGAATGTAGCCCGCGCCGGGATTGCTGCCGTCAGGCTGCGGCCGCGCCAGATAGCTTCCGGGTACCACGCGGACGCCGCCATCCCTGTAGAGTTTCAGCGTCGCCGCCTCGTCGCCGCCGCGCTCCGACACGTCGAGCCAGACGCAGAAGCCGCCGGCGGGCCGGCGATAGCCGTAACGATTGCCGAGGATCTGGTCGGCGAGATCGAATTTGATGCGGTAGAGGCGGCGGTTCTCCTCGACATGCGCTTCGTCGCCATAGGCCGCGACCGCGACATGCTGCAGCGGCACCGGCACCTGGGGCGCTGCGACATTGCGCAGTTCGTGAAACATGCCGAGAAACTTCTTGTCGCCGGCGGCAAAGCCGACCCGCATGCCGGGCAGGTTCGAGCGCTTCGACAACGACTGGAACGCGACCGCATTGGTGAAATCAGGCCCGGCGCATTCCAGCATGCTGCCGGGGGCTTCCTGGGTGTAGATTTCCGAATAGCATTCGTCGCTGAGAATCATGAAGCCGTGGCGGCCGGCGAGTTCTTTCAGGCGCCTGAAATATTCCTTCGAGGCGACGGCGCCTTGCGGATTGGCCGGCGAGGCGATGTAGATCGCAACCGTGCGGGCGAGGGTGGAATCGTCGAGCGCATCGAGATCGGGCAGAAATCCGTTGGCGAGCGTGGTCGGCAAGTAAATCGCTTCGCAGCCGGCGGCGCGGGCGCCGGCTGCGTAAGCGGGATAAAACGGATTCGGGATCAGGATCGCGGGCCTGCCTTTGCGCTCGCCGACGAAGCGAGCCGCGGTAAGGGCTGCGAAAAACAATCCCTCGCGGCTGCCATTCAGCACCAGAAGTTCGGTCTCGGGATCGACCGGCCGCGGCAGCCGGAACCGGGTGGAGAGCCAGTTCGCCGCCGCGCGCCGGAACGGCTCGATGCCCTTGGCGATGGGATAGCGGCCGAAATCGGCGATGTGTTTGGCGAGTACCGGGCCGACGAAGTCCGGCACCGGGTGCTGCGGCTCGCCCAACGACAGCGTTATCAAGGGCTTGCCGGGCTTGTACGGCGCCAGCAATTCGGTCAGCCGCGCGAATGGCGAGCGCTCGCTTTCCTTGGTGCCGGCGCCCTCTGGCGCACGGGATGAAGCGGTCATGGCCATACTTTAAAGCGCCAGCACTGTTGGGCAGCCGATCGCAAGGCGAGACCGGCCAGAAAACGGATCAAACCACCATAGATACGGCGAGGTTAAGACGCGATTAACCATCGGCGGCCGGCGTCGTCCAGAGCCTGGATTCGCTCAAAAAGAAAGGGGCTCCAACTTGCGCTGGAGCCCCTCAACGGTCAGGGCATTGCCGGGTATGTGCCCGAACCGTAGTTCTGGGCGCGACCATCGCGGGATGATCGCGCCCCCGGGAGAACCTACATGTTGTAAGCGCGCTCGCCGTGATCGGTAATGTCGAGACCCTCGCGTTCCGCTTCCACGGAGGGGCGAAGACCGACGATCACGTCGACGAACTTGTAGAGGATCGCCGAACCAATGCCGGACCAGAGCAACGTCGCTCCGACGGCCTTGCCCTGCGCGATCATCTGGGCGACGAAGTCATAGGTACCGGCGTTGTTGCCGGTAATGTTGGTGTAGTCGGTGATGCCGACTCCACCGAGGGCGGGATTGACCAGGATGCCGGTGCCGAGCGCACCGATGATCCCGCCGATGCAGTGGACGCCGAACACGTCGAGGGCGTCGTCATAGCCGAGCGCGTTCTTCACCGTGCTGACGAAGAACAGGCAGACCGGGGAGACGACCAGGCCCAGCACCAGCGCGCCGATCGGGCCGGCGAAGCCGGAAGCCGGCGTGACCGCCACGAGACCGGCGACCGCGCCGGAGCAGATGCCGAGCAACGAGGGCTTGCCCTTGACGATCCATTCGCAGAGCAGCCAGGACAGCGCCGCACCCGCGGTGGCCACCATGGTGTTGACGAAGGCCAGCGCCGTTACGCCGTTGGCTTCGAGGTTCGATCCGGCGTTGAAGCCGAACCAGCCCACCCACAGCAGCGAGGCGCCGATCATGGTCATGGTCAGCGAATGCGGAGCCATCAGGTCCTTGCCGTAACCGGTGCGCTTGCCGATGATCAGCGCGCCGACAAGACCGGCAATACCGGCGTTGATGTGCACCACCGTGCCGCCCGCGAAGTCGAGGGCGCCGGCGCCGGCAAGCCAGCCGACCGCACCCGTGA
The DNA here is from genome assembly GCA_963721275.1 of uncultured Alphaproteobacteria bacterium. GTDB lineage: Bacteria > Pseudomonadota > Alphaproteobacteria > Rhizobiales > Xanthobacteraceae > Bradyrhizobium. The sequence goes on from CAVRIQ010000012.1 coordinate 119,494, forward strand.
CGTCATCGAGCTTGGCCTGGGCCGCCGTCTTGGCCGCAGCGTCCGTTGCCGCGGCAAGCGCCTTGGCAGCAGCTGCGACGTCATCCGGAGCGGCGACGTACCAAACCCAATGCGCGATCGGGAAGTAGATGAAGGTGACCCACAGCAGGATGAACAGCATCACCGCCGAGAATTTGATGCGTTCGGCGAAAGCGCCGACGATCAGGGCCGGGGTGATCATCGCGAACGTCATCTGGAAGACGAAGTAGGCGAGTTCCGGAATGACGACGCCGTTGGAGAAGGTTGCCGCCGTCGAATTGGCGTCGACACCATGCATGAAGGCCTTGCCGAGGCCGCCGATCCAGGGCGTCATGCTGCCGCCGTCGCTGAAGGCCAGCGAGTAGCCGTAGAGCGTCCAGACGACGCCGACCATGGCGACGATCGCGAACACCTGGGTCAGGATGGAGGCCATGTTCTTGGTACGGACGAGGCCGCCATAGAACAGGGCGAGGCCGGGGACCGACATCATCAGAACGAGCGCGCTGGATACGAGCATCCAGGCGGTATCGCCCTTGTTGGGAACGGCGGCGGCCGGGGCTGCCGCAGCGGCTGCGTCGGCCGCGGGCGCCGCATTCTGCGCGAACGCGGCATCGACGAAGCCTACGGCGCAGAGCGCTCCGATTGCGAGGACTGCCCATCCCGCGCTGGTGGGACGTTTGAACGTCATCTGTTTAACTCCTGATTGGTAAATTGGGTGAGCGCGAAATCAGAGTGCCGCGGCATCGGCCTCGCCGGTGCGGATCCGAACCGCATGGTCGAGGTTGATGACGAAGATCTTGCCATCGCCGATCTGCCCGGTTTTCGCGGCAGACGTGATGGCGTCGATGGTCTTGTCGACCTGGTCCGAGGCGACAGCGACCTCGATCTTGATCTTGGGCAGGAAGCTGACCGCGTATTCAGCGCCGCGATAAATCTCCGTATGGCCCTTTTGCCGGCCATATCCCTTGACTTCCGTCACCGTGAGACCGTGAACGCCAATGGCGGTCAGGGCGTCACGGACTTCTTCGAGCTTGAATGGCTTGATGATCGCCATAACAATTTTCATGGGTCCTATCCCCGCTTGGGCCCGGTCCAGACGCGACCGGGCGTTCTCGACTGAGGTTCACCACGCGGAGAGAGTTCACTACGCGGGCACAGCCGTGACCCTTAGAATCAAATGCCGTGCCAGATCGGTCGGGCTCCCTAACGGACTATGAACGCGCGCCTTTTCGCGGTTGGCGGGAATCGTTCCGAGCCGTGCCATTCGGTCGCGCCCAAAAGCTAATCACGCCTGATCAAAATACAGGCATGTCAGACTCCCGACATAATCGTGCACACCGGGAGGGCAGAGGAACGGTATTGTGATGGGGAATTCTACTGGAGTGCCTCGCCATGCTGCGAAATATCGAGGCCTTCCATCTCCTGCTGGAGGGAAACCCGTAGCGGCACGAAGACGCTGACCAGCTTGAGCAGCACATAGGTCACGCCGGCAGACCAGGCCAAGGTGACGGCAATGCCGTAGAGCTGGATCAGCAGCAGGTGCGGGTTGCCCTCGAGCAGGCCCGAGGTTCCGCCGATCGACGCGGTGGCGAAAACCCCGGCCAGCAGGATTCCGGTCATGCCACCGACGCCATGGACGCCGAACACGTCGAGCGAGTCGTCATAATTGAACCGGCGCTTGACCGAGGTACAGGCCCAGAAGCAGACCAAGCCGGCCACCACGCCGATGACGATGCCGTGCCAAGGTGCCACGAATCCGGAAGCCGGCGTGATCGTGCCAAGACCGGCGACCGCGCCGGAAATCATGCCGAGCACCGACGGCTTGCGCTGGATCGACCATTCGACCGCGCCCCAGGTCAGCGCGCCTGCGCAGGCGGCGAGATGCGTCGCGGTGATCGCCATCACCGCGCGCGAATCTGCCGCCAGCGCCGATCCGCCGTTGAAGCCGAACCAGCCGACCCACAACAGGCCGGTGCCGACCACGGCAAGCGACAGGTCGAACGGCGAAAGATTCTCGGTGCCGTAGCCATGGCGCCGGCCCATCACGATGGCCGCGACCAGGCCGCCGGCGCCGGCCGAGAGATGCACCACCAGGCCGCCGGCAAAATCCAGCACGCCCGCGGCGCCGAGAAAGCCGCCGCCCCAAACCCAGTGCGCCAGCGGAATGTAGACGAACATGAACCAGGCGATGGAAAACGTCAGATAGGCCGAGAACCGCATCCGGTCGGCGACCGAGCCCGCCACCAGCGCCACGGTGATGATCGCAAAGGTCATCTGGTAGAGCATGAACAGCGCTTCCGGGATCGTCTTCGCCGCCGGGTTGACGCTGTCCATCGTCATGCCCGCGAGAAACCAGCGATCGAGCGTGCCAAGCCAGGGGCCGTCGCCGACGAACACCAGCGAATAACCGAACGCGACCCAGAGTACGGAAATAATCGCCACCGCCGCGAGGCTCTGCGCCATCGTCGCCAGCACGTTCTTCTTGCGCACCATGCCGGCATAGAACAGTGCCAGACCCGGTATCGTCATCATCAGTACGAGCGCCGTCGCAACCAGCATCCACGCGGTGTCGGCGGCGTTGATCCCGGTGGTTTCCGCCCGTGCCGGCGTCGTCGCCAGCAGCATCGCAAGACCAATCGGTGCAGCCAGCTTCGCTGCACGAGACGAAAGTGCCCCCATGGTAGTTCCCCAGCAAATGTTTGGCAGGCCGCCGGCGTCGTTGCCGGTTGCAGCAAAAGTGAATTTAGAGCGCGTCGCTGTCGGTTTCGCCGGTCCGGATCCGCAGCGCGTGATCGATCGGCGTCACGAAGATCTTGCCGTCGCCGATCTGGCCGGTGCGCGCGCTCGAGGTGATGACGTCGACCGCCTTGTCGGCGAGTTCGGACGAAACGGCGATTTCGATTCTCAGCTTGGGCAGGAAATTCACGACGTACTCGGCGCCGCGGTAGATTTCGGTATGGCCCTTCTGACGCCCGTAACCCTTGACCTCGGTGACCGTCATGCCGTGAACGCCGATGGCGGTCAGCGCCTGGCGCACTTCGTCCAGCTTGAAGGGTTTGATGATGGCAACGACGAGTTTCATGGTCGGGCTTTCATTTTTATCGAATTCCGGTGGGCGAGCCTAGATTTACGCCATCCCAACTCTGGCACCTTTTTATGCAAATGGCACAAAAAGTTTGCAGACCCAACCGAAAAACGATTGCCGCAAATTACCTTTGTTCGATAGCCTCCGCGCCCGGGGCCTGAATATTTCACCAAAATCCGATTTCATCGCCAGCGGCCATAAGGCCCACCCGCCCGCTACAAGCCGGAGGCAATTAAATGGCCGACCGATCCTGGTTCTTTGCGTCCCAAGGGCAACAGCAGGGGCCCTATCCCGAAGCGCAGTTTCACCAATTTATCGCGGTAGGGACAGTTACCGCGGAGACGCTGGTCTGGACCGAGGGCATGGCGAACTGGCAAAAGGCCGGGGATATTCCCGGCCTTCTCTCTGGGGCTTCCGGGACGCGGCCCTTCCCGGGGTCCGGTGTCCCGCCGATGGCCGCCAGTGCCCATCGCGGTGGGCCGCTTTCGATCGAGTTCGGAATCTGGGAATTCACCTGGCGGTCCCTGGTCCTGATATTCGGACTCTTGTTCGTCGTCCCGGCGCCGTGGGCGATCCTGATGTACTGCAGGTGGATTGTCTCCCGCGTGCAGGTACCGCAGCGGCCGGATCTCGCCTTCACCGGACGGGCCGTCGACCTGATGTGGGTCTACGCCCTTGTGATCCTCTTCATCGCTTCGGCGTGGACCCAGAGCCAGTTGCTCAGCTTTGCGGTAACCGTCGTCGAGTTCGTGCTCTACTGGCTGCTGATCAAATGGTTCGTCGCGAACCTCAGTTCGAACGGGCAGCCCCTTGGACTCCGGTTCTCGGGTTCATTCTGGGGCTTCCTTGGCTGGAGCCTGCTGGCCGTTCTTTCCATCATCACCATTGTCGGCTGGGCGTGGGTCTATGCGGCGCAGCTACGCTGGATGTGCCGTCATGTCGACGGCACGCGGCGCGAGGTGGTTTTCAAGGGCACCGGGCTCGAATTTCTTTGGCGGGGGATCGTGACCGCGCTCGTCAGCGTCTTCATCATCCCGCTTCCGTGGGCGTATCGCTGGTTCACCCGTTGGCTTGTGTCGCAAGTCGCGCTGGTTGAAAGAACCGCTCAGGCCAACGGGTAAACGCCATCACTTGCGCTGGCGCAGCGAGCCTTCCTGCGCCACCGATGCGACCAGCGTGCCGTCCTGCTTGAAGATCATGCCGCGGGTGAGGCCGCGGCCGCCCTGCGCGCTCGGCGAATCCTGCGCATAAAGCAGCCATTCGTCGGCGCGGAACGGGCGGTGAAACCACATTGCGTGATCGAGGCTCGCCGGCATCATGCGCTTGTCGAACAGGGTGCGGCCGTAACGCGCCATCGCGGCATCCAGCAGCGAGAAATCCGACGCATAGGCCAGCGCACACATGTGCAGCGCCGGATCGTCGGACAGCTTCGAGGCGGTGCGGATCCAGACATGGATGCGGCCGTCCTCGATCTTCTGGCCGAAATAGCGGTTGAGCTCGACCGGGCGCAACTCGATCGGACGGTCGGATTCGTAGTAGCGGCGGATGAATTCCGGCATCTCGCGGAAGATCGGCTGCTTTGCCACTTCTTCGGCGGTGAGTTTTTCCGGCGGCGGCACGTCGGGCATCGTGTCCTGATGGTCGAACGCGCTTTCCTCGTCGACATGAAACGACACCATGATCGAGAAGATCGCGTTGCCGTGCTGGATCGCGGTGACCCTTCGGGTGGAATAGCTCTTGCCGTCGCGCAGTCGTTCGACCTCGTAGATGATCGGAATCTGCGGGTCGCCGGGCAGGATGAAGTAACAATGAAGCGAATGCGGCAGGCGGCCCTCGACGGTGCGGCACGCCGCCACCAGGGCCTGTCCGATCACCTGCCCGCCGAACACCCGCTGCCAGCTGGTCTTCGGGCTGTTGCCGCGAAACAGATTCACCTCGATCGGCTCGAGATCGAGAATGGAAATCAGGTCAATCAGGCCTTTGGACATAGAAGCGCTTTCGGTTTTTTGTCATTCCGGGGCGACGCGCAGCGTCGAACCCGGAATCTCGAGGTTCCGGGCTCACGCGAAGAAGCGTGCCCGGGAATGACGACGGGCGGATGCTGCCCTTGTTTCAGGCCCCTGTTTCGCCCAGCTATAGTCATGTAGCAAGTATAGTCTTTGACCTCCGAGCTAAGGATACGGCATGTCGGCACAGCGAAGCATTGTCATCGGCGGTGGCGCGTTTGCAGGGCTGGCGCTGGCGCTGGCGCTGCGCCAGGGCCTTGGCGCCGACATTCCGGTCATTGTCGCCGATCCGGCGCTGGCGACCCGGCCGAGCCGCGATCCGCGCGCCACCGCCATCGTCGCTGCCTGCCGGCGGCTGCTCGATGCCATAGGGGTGTGGGATCAGGTCGCGCCCGGCGCGCAGCCGATTCTCGACATGGTCATCACCGACTCCAAACTGGATGACGCGACCCGCCCGGTGTTTCTGACTTTCGCAGGCCATGTCGAGCCGGGCGAACCGTTTGCGCACATGGTCGAGAATCGCCAGCTGATCGACGCGCTGGTCGCGCGCGCCGAAGCCGAGGGCGTCGATCTGCGCACCAGCGCGGTGACGGATTTCGCCGCGCGCGCCGATGGCGTCGATGTGACGCTGGCCGACGGCAGCGTGATCGAGGCGAGCCTGCTGGTGGCAGCGGACGGCGCGCGCTCGAAACTGCGAGAACGCGCCGGCATCGCCACCCATGGCTGGGACTACGATCAGTCCGGCATCGTCGTCACCGTCGGCCACGAGCGCGATCATCACGGCCGCGCCGAGGAGCATTTCCTGCCCGCGGGCCCGTTCGCGATCCTGCCGTTGACCGGCAAACGCTCGTCGCTGGTGTGGACCGAGAAGCGCGCCGAAGCGGCGCGCATCACAGCCCTGAGCGAAGACGAATTCCACGCAGAACTCGAGCAGCGCTTCGGCCTGCATCTCGGCGAGATCAAGGCGCTCGACAAACCGCGCGCGTTTCCGCTGAGCTATTTCGTGGCGCGTTCGTTCATCGGCGAACGACTGGCGCTGGTCGGCGACGCCGCGCATGTCATCCATCCGATCGCGGGGCAGGGCCTCAATATGGGCCTGAAGGACGTTGCGGCACTGGCCGAAGTGGTCGTCGACGCCGCGCGGCTCGGCATGGATCTGGGCCAGGCCGACGTGCTCGACCGCTATCAGCGCTGGCGGCGGTTCGACACCATGGCGATGGGGCTCGCCACCAACTCGCTGAATCTGTTGTTCTCGAACGAGTCGAAATTGCTGCGCGCGGTGCGCGACATCGGGCTCGGACTGGTCGACCGCGCGCCGCCGCTGAAAAGCATGTTCATTCGCCAGGCCGCCGGGCTTGCCGGCGAGGTGCCGCGGCTGTTGAAGGGCGAGGCGTTATAATGGACGAATGGCGAACAGGGAGCGGCGGATAAAGTTTCTCCATTCGCCACCCCCACTTCCTGTTCGCCTTCTCCCTCACTCGATCTTGCGCGCCTCTTCCGGCAGCATGATCGGGATGCCGTCGCGGATCGGATAGGCGAGTTTCGCGGAGCGCGAGATCAATTCCTGCCGCGCCGCGTCGAATTCGAGCGGACCCTTGGTCAGCGGACAGACCAGGATCTCCAGCAGTTTGGGATCGACGGTGCCTTCAAGGCGCTCGGGCGGGGAACTCATGTTGTTGTCTCCGGCTTGACGTTCGCTCTGGATCTTTCTCGACGCGTTTTCTTCACGCGAACCGGTATCCGCTTCGCTCGAAAACGCTATAGCACATTCTATTCGATCGAGCGGATAGACGGCAGCCTATCGCGAGGCGATCTGCAGCAATTCGTCGAGTACCGCCTGCTGTCGCTCCCGCGCCAAGGGTTGGTCCGACAGCGCAAAGCCCAGAAACGCCCAGTAGAGTATTTGCGCGCGGGCGCGGGCCGCCTTGGGCGAAAGCCCGGAAGCCCTGAGCAGTCTCTCCACATAACTCAACCGGCGGCGATCGATCGCCCGCACCGCGCTTCGCGCCAGCGGATCGTGCGTCGCCCAGCTGCGGACCGCGTTCTCCAGCGAAAGCCTGCCGCCGAATGCCTGGCGCAACAGCAGCGCCAGCGGGTTGTCGTTGTCGCCGGCGGCCTCGACATTGGCAATGATCTGCTCGGCGGCGACCTCGCGCCAATGCTTCAGGACCGCGGCGTGGAACGCGCCGATATCGGCGAAGTGCCAGTAGAAGCTGCCGCGCGACACCCCCATCGCGTTCGCCAGCGGCTCGGCCTTCAGCGCCGTAAAACCGCGCTCGGCCAGCGTTCTGAGGCCCTGGTCGAGCCAGTCCTTCGCGGAAAGTTGAGCGGTCATATCCGTCCCTGCGTCATCCCACCATACACTAGTGTATTGACAGCCGCCAGCGTCCGGCCTATCGACCATACAGTCATGTATGGAGGCCGGTTCGATGCGCGATCTCTTGTTGCAATGTTCAGGCGCAGCCGCGATCGCGGCGGCGCTGATCCACGGCGTGCTCGGCGAAACCAGGGTGATGCCGCGTGTCACCATCGAGCCGGCGCGGTTGCGGACCCTGATCCGGCTGGTGTGGCAGGCCGGCACGGTGGCCTGGATCGGCGGCGGCGTGCTGCTGATCGCCGCCCCCTGGATGGCATCCGAGCCCGCGCGGCACTGGATCGTTGTGACCATGGCCTGCGTATTCGGGTTCGGCGCGCTGGCCAACGCGCTTGCGACGCGCGGTCGGCACTTCGGCTGGATGGCGCTCAGCGCGGTGGTCGCGCTGGCGGTCGCCGGGTATTAGGTCCGCACGCCGGTCGCCCTTGATCCAACGCAACATCTTAGAATGCCTCTAGTTTAGAGGGAGTCTCTTTGCCCCTCCGGCAGCGAGACGCTAGCTCTGGGCGTGGCTCGGAACTCCAGCTGGTGCGTAAAGAGATGCGAGAGGCAATCCAATCCGGGCGGTTTCGCGCCCATGCGCTGTGCGCGGCGGCCGGTCTCTTGATTTGGCAAGGCGGGGCCGCGCGTGCCGAGGACGCCAGCACCTGGCGCGAGCTCGAAACCAAGTACATCTTCGGGTTCACCACCGGTTCCGGCATCGGTCTCGAGGGCGAGAAGGAATTCACCGTCGACACCATCGCCCGGTTCGGCAAGCGCGACGGTCACTACACCGCGACCGAGACCAAGTACGAATTCGAATTCACGCCGTCGCAGTTCGTCCAGATCGAATTCGGGGCGCTCGGATCGACCCACAATATCCGCGGCGTGACCGATCTCGATGACCGCAAACAGGTCGCCTTCACCGGCGGCTTCGCCGAATTCCGCTATCTCGCGATCGAGCGCACCTCGAACAATCCGCTGTCGGTCACGCTGGCATTCGAACCGAACGTGAGGCTGATCGACGAGACCGGCGGCGACCGCGTGCACAATTATGAATTCGAAACCACCGTCAATGCCGATCTCGAGCTGATGAGGAACCGGCTCTATGCCGGCTTCAATCTGCTCTACGAGCCCGAGGTCACCCAGACCTTGATGGGCGACACCGCGCGGGAAGCCACCTTCGGCGGCTCGGCGGCGCTGTCGCTTCGGGTGCTGTCCAACGTGGTGCTCGGCGGCGAGGTCTGGTATCTCCGGCATTACGACGCTGTCGGTTTGACGGCCTTCACCGGCGACGCCGTCCTGCTCGGCCCATCAATCTACATCCAGGTCACGCCGAAAATGTTCATGACGGCGGCCTGGAACGCCCAGGTCTGGGGCCGCGAGACCGGCAATCCCGTTTCGCTGAATTTGGCGGAGTTCCAGCGCCATCGCGCCCGATTGAAGTTCGCCTGGGAATTTTGATTCTCAACACCGGAAAGGATGACGGGTGTTCGCTGTACCGATGATGAAAAGACTGATCCTGGCCGCCGCGGTCTGCGGCATCGCGACGCTTCAGGCGGCTCCGTCGCAGGCGCAGCAGGCGACCGAGATCCGGCTGACCTATTCCAAGGGCCAGTTCCAGCCGAGCCAGGTGAGCGCGCCGGCCGACAAGCCGATCTCGTTCCGGGTGAAAAACCTCGACGCCAAGGCGATGGAGTTCGAGAGCACCTCGCTGCGGGTCGAGAAAGTGGTTGCCGCGGGCACCGAAGGTGTCATCAATGTGCGGGCGCTGAAGCCCGGACGCTATGAATTCTATGACGACTTCAACGACAAGGCGCGCGGCGCCCTGACCGTGCAATAGGTGAACGTTCCGTGCTCGCTGCCCTCATCATCGTCTTTCGCGAGGTGTTCGAAGCCGGACTGATCGTCGGCATCGTGCTGGCGGTGACCGGTTCGGTCCCGCACCGCAATCGCTGGATCGGCGGCGGGGTGCTGGCGGGCGCGCTGGCGGCCTGCGTCGTGGCCGCGTTTACCGGCGCGCTGTCGCAGCTATTTGCGGGCATGGGACAGGAGCTGTTCAACGCGGCTATCCTGGGCGTCGCCGTCGTCATGCTGACCTGGCATAATGTCTGGATGGCGCATCACGGCCGCGAGATGGCGGGCGAATTGCGCCAGGTCGGCCAGGCGGTGGCGGACGGCAGCAAGTCGCTGCTGGCGCTGGCCGTGGTGGTCGGGGTTGCCGTCCTGCGCGAAGGCAGCGAGGTCGCGCTGTTTCTCTATGGCGTCGCCGCTTCCGACGGCGGATCGGGTGTGAGCCTTGCGATCGGCGGGTTCATCGGCCTGGCGCTGGGTGCCGGCGTCTGCTTTTTGACCTATTTCGGGCTGATGCGGATTCCGCCGCGCGCGTTGTTCGCGGCCACGACCGCTCTGATCACCCTGCTCGCGGCCGGCATGGCAACGCAGGCGGTTGCGTTCCTCGAGCGCGCCAATTGGCTCACCTCGCTCGACACCGTGGTCTGGGACACCGGCTGGCTGCTTCCGGAGAACGGCATCGCCGGCCGGACCTTGCATACCCTCATCGGTTACACCGACCAGCCGACCGAAATGCAGCTTGTGGTCTATGCCGCGGTGCTGCTGGTGACGTTCATGCTGATGCGGCTGACCGGATCGCAGGCACCCGACCGTGCCGTCGCCGTCGGCTGACGGGCAACTACTGCAGCGGCGGATCCCCGCTGGTGCGCTTCTTGGCGAGATCCATTTCGGTGACCGCGACCAGGATTTCCGCGCGGGTCTTGAGGTCGGGCGCTTCCAGCATCGCCTGCTTTTCCGGCGGGCCGTAAGGCGACATCATCGCCAGCGCGTTGACCAGGGCCTCGTTGGGTGCGCTCTCGACGCCTTCCCAGTCCACTTTGAGATTGTTGGCCTTGAGAAAGTCCGTGAGCACCGCCAGCAGCGCCTCGCGGTCGACCGCTTCCTCGCCCTTGCGCGCGGTGAAATCGTCGATGAAGGGGAAAAAATCCACCTTGCATTGCCGGTACGGCGTCAGCACGGCCATCTCCTCGATCACCTTGAAGCGCGCGATGCCGGTGAGTTCGAGGATGTAGCGGCCGTCGCCGGATTCGGCGAGCTGGGTGATGCGTCCGGCGCAGCCGACGCGAAACAGCTTCGGTTTGGCCTCGTCCTGCGTGTGGGAAACGTCGGGCTGGATCATCCCGATCAGCCGATGACCGTCGCGGAACGCGTCGTCCACCATCGCCAGATAGCGCGGTTCGAAGATGTTGAGCGGCATCTGGCCGCGCGGCAGCAGCAGCGCGCCGGGCAGCGGAAACACCGGGATCACCTCCGGAAGGTCGCCGGGCCCGCGATATTCGGCATTGATCGGCATCGGCGGTCCGGTGTTCGCTAGTTCGGGTTTGGCGCGTATTCCAATCGCAAGACCGGTCTCCACCTTTGCGGAATACGCACTATGAAAACAGAATGGTCGACAGCCGCTTTCGCCCCTCGACGGTGGCCTCGTCGTTCGGCCCCCAAGCCTCGAAGAACTGCACCAGCTGCTTGCGCGCGCCGTCTTCGTTCCATTTGCGGTCGCGCTTGACGATCTCGAGCAGCTGCTGGGTCGCCTCCGTGCGCTTGCCGCTCGCGTTCAGCGCGGTCGCCAGATCGAATCGCGCCTGATGATCGAGCGGGTTTGCGGCGACTTTCTGTTCGAGTTCGGTGACCGGGCCGACCGCCTTGGCCTGCTCGGCGAGATCGAGCGAGGCCTGCACGGCCTTCACCGCCGCATCATTGCGCTTCGATTCCGGCACCATGGCCAGCGTCTGCTTGGCCTGCTCGACGGCGCCGGTCGCCACGTAGCATTTCGCCAGTCCCGCGAGGGCTGCGATATTGGTGGCGTCGGTTGCCAGCACCTCGGCATAGACCTGCGCCGCGGTGGCGGGGTCGCCTTCGTCCAGAACCGCCTCCGCTTCCTTGAGGATTTCCGCGATATTGGGCTCGCCCGGCATGCCCGCGGTGAGCTTGTTGATGAAGGCGGTGACCTGGCTCTCCGGGACCGCACCCATGAAGCCATCGGCGGGCTGGCCGTTGACGAACGCGATCACGGCCGGGATCGACTGGATTCCCATCTGGCCCGGGATCGCCGGATGCTCGTCGATATTCATCTTGACCAGCTTGACCTTGCCTTTGGCGGCGCTGACCGCCTTCTCCAGGATCGGCGTCAGCTGACGGCAGGGGCCGCACCAGGGCGCCCAGAAGTCGATCAGCACCGGCTGGCGCTTCGACTCCTCGATGACGTCCTTCACGAACGTCTGGGTGGTCGTTTCCTTGATCAGATCGGGCGTCGGTCCGCTGCCCTGTTCTACTATCGTCACGGGAATCCTCGCCTGATGTCTTGCGGATCGCGCCTGTTCTAGCACGCCCGCTGGGGTGGTTCAGAAATCTTCTAACCCAGATGGCGGCTAGCGCGGAAATTTCAATTGGTCCCGGATCGCGCCGCGGCCTCGCAGACCCGGGAGGGGCTTGGTGCCGGAGATCGGGTGGGCGGCACGACTTTGCCAGCCCATGGTCTCGGGCAGTCATGGTCGAGATCAAGGAGTGGCGAGATGGCAAAGGCCTATTACAGCACCGTATTCGAGCAGCCTGCCGCCGAGGTCTGGAAAATCGTCCGCGATTTCAACAACTATCCGGTCTGGGTCGGCGGTGCCGGCGAGAGCCGGATCGAGGACGGCAAGACCGGCGAAACCGTCGGCGCCGTCCGGAGCGTACTCTATCAGGGGCGGCAGATTCGGCAGCGATTGCTGGCGCAATCCGACCTCGAGCGGTCGCAGACCTACGAATTCTGCGGCCCGGCGTCGCTTCCGGTCACCGACTTCCGGGCCACCCTGCGGATCACGCCGGTCGTGGATGGCGGCCGGGCGTTCGTCGAATGGTGGGCGACCTTCGATTGTGACCCCGCCCGCCGGGACGAACTGTCCGGCACGCTTCGCGGCTGGTTCGCCAAATGGCTCGAATCGCTGCGCGTCACCATGAGCCGCCCGGTCCGGTTCCCTCCGGAACACATGGAAACCCGGGCTTAGCGGTCATATTGGCGTCTTTCGGACCGATTCGGGTGTCCTATAGCCAGCTTTCCCCTGCGTCGGCTGTTGCATTCGCGGGCGGCATTTGGCATAGCTCTGCCCGTTGTCGGCGTCACAGCCGCCAATCTTTCGGATGCGGGTGTAGCTCAGTGGTAGAGCACGACCTTGCCAAGGTCGGGGTCGAGGGTTCGAGCCCCTTCGCCCGCTCCAGATTTTCTAGAATTGGCAGAGTTTGACGAAGGCCCGCTGACAAAGCGGGCTTTTCGTTTTTTGGCTCTCGCCTCACGGCAACTGCGCGATTTCGCGCTCCGGATCCAGATGCCTCGGACGCCAATCGTGACGACCGAAGCATCCTCAGACTTGAATGCGAAAGGCAGCGCCCGCCCGCCGCGCTCCTGCATGATGACCACTAGTCGGCTTGCGGAGCGCCGGATGTAGCGCAGCATAAGTGTCGCGAGCCGGCGCCCATTCTACTTTGCATGGGGTTGTTTTCATTATTTTGCGTCTGGGCGTGCATCGGCGCCGAGGGCTGCCTTCAGACCAGCCCCGCCCGGCACGAACATATGCGAGACCATCCATGCCGCAGTGCAGCGCAGGCGAACGCAAAATCGTCTCGAATACAACTCGTGTTTGAAAAAATTTCTTCTCAACGGGTCGAAGCCTCACGAACATGCATGGCAACGCTTCTCAGTCGCAATGGATGTGATAGCATTCGCCCGTCTGATCCATCTCACAGCAGACCAATACGACGTCTCTCAAGGGGCGTTGAAAATAAGTAACCGGGGCAGCCGCTCGGCTGCATAGGGAGTGACGCGATGAAATCGGCCTTCAATCGATCCATTTTTGCGCTCGCAGCAATCGTCGTTGTTGCGGGGGCCGGCCAGGCCAACGCTCAGCAAAAACCTCTCCACAGCTATCAGTCCGGAACCAAGGAATTCTGGACCCATCCGCCGGACGACTGGTTCCTCGGCGATGAGACCGAAGCCCAAAAGGGCCTCGCGCCGCCGTCAGGTCCGCCGACCGGCGCGTCGGAGGCGGAACTCGCCTCGATGATGAAAAAGATAAAGCTGCCGCCGGGCTTCAAGATCGAAGTCTACGCGTCGGGCGTGCTGGCCGCGCGGCAGATGGCCTGGGGCGACAAGGGCACGCTGTTCGTCGGTTCCTTCGGCCTCGGCAACGTCTACGCCATCAAGGACAATGGCGGCAAGAAGGAGGTCAAGACCGTTCTCAAGGGCCTCAACATGCCCACCGGCCTCGCCTTCAAGGACGGTGCGCTGTACGTGATCGCGGTCGACAAGCTGATCAAATACGAGAACGCCGAAGCCAATCTCGACAAGCTCGGCGACGGCAAGGTGGTCTATGACGACATGCCCTCCTACGCCGCGCATGGATGGAAATATATCGCCGTCGACAAGGATGGCTGGTTCTACCTTCCGTTCGGACCTCCCTTCAACATCGGCATCCCGCCGACCAGCGTGGCGCAGATCCGCCGCGTCGATCCCAAGACCGGCAATGCACAACTGGTGGCGCTCGGCGTCCGCAACAGCGTAGGTGGCGACGTCGACCCGCGCAGCGGAAAATACTGGTTCACGGAAAACGCGCGCGACTGGCTGAGCGACGACACTCCGAGCGACAAGCTCAACATGATCTCGAAGATGGGTGAGCACTTCGGCTATCCCTATTGTCACGAAGGCGACATTCCGGACCCGAAGTTCGCGATGGGTCACAAGTGCTCGGAATTCACCCCGCCCGTGCTCAAGCTCGGCGCGCATGTGGCTCCGCTCGGCATGAAGTTCTACACCGGCGACCAGTTCCCCGCCGAGTACAAGAACAACATCCTGATCGCCGAACATGGCTCATGGAACCGGCATAAATACCAGGGCGCGCGCATCATGCGTGTGATCGTCGGCGCGGACGGCAAGAATCCGAAACAAGAAGTGTTTGCATCCGGCTGGATCGAAGGCGACCAGGGCTATCTCGGCCGGCCGGACGACATCATTCTGGACAAGGACGGTTCGATCCTCGTCGCCGACGACTGGGCCGGCGCGATCTATCGCATCAGCTACAGCAAGAAGTAAGGCTCGAAGGTCAAGGGGCTGCGGCCGCTCGGGAACGAGCGGCCGCAGTTTCGCGTTTTTGAGCGGCTACCGTTGTGCTGCGTCCATCAGTAAAGGGAATGCCGATGCTCCGCCGTCGATCAATCTTCAACGCATGGTGTGGAACTGCATTGTTGGCGCTCGCCATTGCTCCGGCCCACGCCGCCGACGCGGCCGCCGGCAAGGAAAAGGCCGCGATCTGCGCCGGCTGTCACGGCGAGGCGGGTATTTCGCAAACCGAGAACATTCCCTCGCTGGCGGGCCAGCCCGATCAGTTCATCCAGTGGCAGCTGGTGTTCTTTCGCGGCGGCGCGCGCAAGAACGAGCAGATGCAGCCGATCGCCGAAGCCATCAGCAACGAGGACGTCCGCTCGCTCGGCGCCTATTTTGCGTCGCTCACGCCGCCCAAGCCGACAGCGCCCGACGACAAGCCCGATCTGTCCAAAAAGGGCGCGCAGGCGGCGGTGGGCCGGCGCTGCGCGTCATGCCACACCGATACCTTCGCCGGAACCAAGGCCGTGGCGCGGCTCGCGGGCCAGCGCGAGGAATATCTGGTCAAGGCGCTGCATGACTACAAATCGGGCGTGCGATCCGGCGGCGCCGGGTCGGCGATGACCGACGTCGCCTATCCCCTGAGCGATGAGGAAATCGAAGCGCTGGCGCATTACCTCGCGCATCTGTGAGACGTCAATGACGTCCTCATCCCGAGGAGCGCGCGCTTGCGCGCGTCTCTACCCCCGCTGCCTTGCATGCACCTCAAATGAAGGCCGGTGGGCGGAGCGCCGGCCCTGCTAATTCCGCAGCACGCACAGCCCTTCGATAAACAACTCGATTCCGATCGAGTAGCTCTGGTCGTGCTCGAGCGGCTCCAGAAATGACGCACCCATCTCGTGCAGGACGAAGCCGCGCACAAAACTTCTGAGGATTCGAAGGGCATGCAGGGCATTTTCGCCCCTGATGCCGAGTTGCGAAAACACGGCGAATATGATCGCGGCCAATTCCATCTGCGCGGCCCGCCATTCCGGGCTGTCGACTTCAGGATTTCGGAATGTGGCCGCCGACATGCCCGGACGGTCCAGGGCATAACGGCGCATGCTGATCATCGCCGCACGCAACGCATCGGCGCCGCTCTTGCCGGCAATACTGCTCTCGATGAGCTGCCGCAGTTCGCGGTAGCCTTTCACGGCCAGGAAACGCCGCATTTCCGGAATGGAGGAGATCTTGTCCGCCAGATGACGTTCCATCTCGCCTGTAAGGTCGGCGGCAATCCTCTTGTCCCAATTGGTCACCTGGTATTCCAGGATTTCTGCGAGCTTCAAAATGGATATCCGTCCAGAGAGAATCGTATCGGCGATACGCCTTGACTTGTGCACCGGGCGCGTCAAGTGCGTTCAGGTCAAGGCGCAGCGATGCGCCTGACGGCCCCCTACGGGGTGTCTGGCCCGCTTTGCGCCGCTTCAATCGATGGGCCGCCGGCTTAATTCCGCTGCTTCTCGTATGCCTTGAGATGGGTATAGGCCGTGCGCAGCCGCGGCACCGGTACTTTCGAGGCGTCGCCGCGCGCAATCAGATCGCCGATCACGTGATCGGCTTCGACCGGCGCGCCCGCCTTGATGTCGCGGAACATCGAGGCGGTCATCGGCGAGCCCTCCATGGTCAGCATGCCGCGGGTGCGCTCCAGGAACGGTGCGCGGGGGGCATAGCCCTCGGCTTCCGCGACCGCGCTGCATTCATCGAGCATGCCCAGGATAAAATCCCTGCCGCCGGGTGCGGCCAGGATATGGCCGACGGAAGCGCGCATCAGGCAGGTCGAGGCCGCCAATGAAGCGAGGAATACCCACTTCTCCCACATGTCCTGCAGGATATTTTCACTGGCCACCGAGCCGAACCTGCCGCTCGCCATCATGTCGGCGATGGCGCGGACCCGGTCCGAGATTTTGCCGTCGCGCTCCCCGAACGTCAGCGACTGCATCGGCTGGAGCTGAACCACCTCGCGCGTGTCGTTGAGCGTCACCGCGATCGCGCAGAGGCCGCCGAGCACGCGCTCGCGCCCGAATTTTTCGTCGAGCACGTCGAGGTGCAGCATGCCGTTGAGCAGCGGGATGATCGAGGTCTGCGGCCCCACCGCCGGCGCAAAGGATTTTATCGCATCGTCGAGATCGAACGCCTTGCAGCTCAACAGCACGATGTCGAATTTCCCGTCGAGCTTGTCCGCCTGCACTGCCGGCGGATTCTTCAGCGTCACGTCGCCATTGGGGCTCTTGATCACGAGGCCGGCGGCAGCGAGTTCGGCGGCGCGCCTGGGACGGACCAGAAACGTCACGTCGCGGCCGGATGCCAGCATCCTGCCACCGAAATATCCGCCGATGGCGCCGGCGCCGACCACGAGAATCCGCATTGTTTGGCTCCGTCTGTTATTGTTCCTCGAGCGCCAATAGTGAGTGGCGAACGGCGAATAGGGAAGGGCCCATGTTGGTTACCCGCCATTCGCTAGCCGCTGCTCACCATTCGCCTCTTTACCACTTCTCGCCGAACGGGCGGATTTCCAGTTCAAACGTCCAGGCGCTCCGCGGCTGTTGATAGAGCTGCCAGTACGAGGCTGCAACCGACGCCGGCGGCATCAGCAGGTCCGGGTTGTCGAGCGCTTCCTTGCCCCAGAGTTTTTCCCGGCGCTCCCTGACCCAGGCGGTATCGACGCCGGAATCGATGATCAGGTGCGCGACGTGGATGTTCTTCGGTCCCAGCTCGCGCGCCATCGATTGCGCCACCGCGCGCAGGCCGAATTTCGCGCTGGCGAAGGCGGCATAGCCGCTGCCGCCGCGCAAGCTCGCGGTGGCGCCGGTGAAGAAGATATTGCCCTTGCCGCGCGGCAGCATCAGCCGCGCGGATTCGCGGCCCGCCAGGAAGCCGGCCCAGCAGGCCATTTCCCACACTTTCCGGAACACGCGGTCGGTGGTTTCAAGAATAGGGAAGTTGACGTTGGCGCCGACGTTGAAGATGCAAACCTCCAGCGGCGCATGCTTGTCGGCGTCATCGAGGAAGGCCGCGACCTCATCCTCTTTCCGCGCATCCAGTGCCCGCGCCACGATCGATCCGCCCGTGCCCTCGATCTCCTTGACCAGCGGCTCGAGTTTGGCGCCGTCGCGCCGGCCGGCGAACACCGTAAATCCCTCGGCGGCGAATTTCTTCGCGATCTCGGCGCCGATATAGTCGCCGGCGCCGATCACGGCGCAGGTTGCGTTGCGTTTTTCCATTCCATCTGCTCCATGCCCGTCATTGCGAGGAGCCAGCGGGTCGCGCGAATGCGCGCCCGATGACAGGCTCCGCGACGAAGCAATTCACTGCGCATGAACGCAGAATGGATTGCTTCGCTTCGCTCGCAATGACGGTGTTAGCCGCCCGAGATCATCTCCTCGACCTCGCGCAATTGCTCCTTGCCGAAGAACATTTCGTTGCCGACGAAGAAGGTCGGCGAGCCGAACGCGCCGCGCTCGACCGCATTTTGCGTGTTCTCGATCAGTTTTGCCTTGACCTCCGGCTCCTGCGCGCGGGCGAACAGTCTTGCCGCATCGAGGCCGGACGCGGTCAAGGCCTTCGCCGCCACCTCGGGATCGTCCATCTTCTTCGGCTCGACCCACATGTGATGAAACGCGGCGTCGACATATTTCTCGAACACGCCCTCCAACTGCGCGGCGACCGCGGCGCGCATCAGATTGAGGGTGTTGACCGGAAAGAACGGGTTCCAGGTGTAGGGCTTGACGTGAAAGCGCTTGATAAAACGCTCGGTCTCCAGCGCGTGAAACTCGCGCTTGTTCCTGATGCCGGCGAGCGTCTCGGCCGGCGACTTGTTGTTGGTGGCCTTGAAGATGCCGCCGAGCAGGACAGGGACATATTCGAATTTCACGTTTGCGCGCTTTTCGATCGCCGGGATCGCCTCGTGGCTGAGGAAGGCATTGGGGCTGCCGAAATCGAACATGAATTGCGGGGCGGGTCGGCTCACGGCGGTCTCCCTGAGGTGTTCGGTTCTTATATGATCCTTATCATTTAAACCAGCCTAGCCGTTCACATCCGCGCGATCAACCGGCAGCGCTTGCGGGCGACGCCGGTTGTTCGAACGCCGCCGCGGCAAGCCGGCGGGCGTGGTCGCGGACGTCGGCGGGCCACGGTGCCGTCCAGGCCTGAAAGCGCCCGGCATCGCCCGCGAACAGCGCGCGCGCCACTTCCTCGTAATGCGGCTTGTTTTCCCCCATCGCCGCGATGAAACGATAGGCCGCTTCCCGCGCCAGTCTGATCCGGTCCTTGTCCTTGTTGGCGCGCCGGGCTTCGTCGACCAGCCGGCGCAGCGCGACCGAGGCGCCGCCCGATTGCTGCGCCAGCCATTCCCAGTGCCGCGGCAGCAGCGTGACCTCGCGCGCGACCACGCCGAGCTTCGGCCGGCCGGGACCGCGCGGGGCAGTGATCGCGGCGTCATCCGTTGCGACGGAGGTGTCAGCGTCGGGCAATCGCGCCAGAACGTCGTCGACCGAACCGCGGAAATCGATGTCGATCGGGCCGCTGGCAGGGTCGAACACAAGGATAGCGGCACCCTTGCTGCGGTCGAGCGTCTCCTTGGCCGCAACCGCGACCGCGCGAAGATCGCCCGAGGCGATGCAGCGGTCACCTTCGAAGGCGACGAAGGCGACATTGGATCCCGGATTCATGAAAACTCTCCAATTTCTCCATGAATTACCCGGGTAAATTGCCTTTGTCAATAATATCCGGGTAATATCAGCCGCTCGGCGCATCTCGACTTTCCGGCGGCTGGCTGGCACCACCAGACCCACGTCAAGGCACTCGCGTTCCGGGGGAAATCGCCATGCTCACCGTCCATCATCTGAACAATTCCCGCTCGCAGCGCGTGCTGTGGCTGCTGGAAGAGCTCGGCGTGCCCTACGAGATCGTCCGCTACCAGCGGCAGCCCGACATGCGCGCGCCGGCCGAGCTGCGCGCGATCCATCCGCTCGGCAAATCGCCGGTCATCACCGACAACGGCAACACGGTCGCCGAATCCGGCGCGATTGCGGAATACATCCTCGACACCTATGGCGAAGGACGCCTGATCCCTCCGCCCAAAACGCCGGAACGGCTGCGCTACACCTATTGGCTGCACTACGCGGAAGGCTCGGCGATGCAGCCGCTGCTGCTAAAGCTGCTGTTCACGCTGATGCCGAAGCGCGCGCCGGCGCTGCTGCGTCCCCTGGTGCGCAAGGTCTGCAACCAGGCGCTGACGGCACTCGTCAATCCGCAGCTCAAGCAGCACATGGCCTATTGGGAGAGCGAACTCGGCAAGAGCGAATGGTTCGCCGGCCATGAATTCTCCGCCGCCGACATCCAGATGAGCTTTCCGCTCGAAGCCGCGGCCGCGCGCGGCGGACTCGAGCAAGGCCATCCCAAAGCGATGGCGTTCCTGGACCGCATTCACGCCCGCCCGGCCTACCAGCGCGCCCTGGAAAAGGGCGGGCCCTATACGGTGGGGCGCTGAGAGCTTTCACCTCTCACACGGGAGAAGACTGGCGCAAGCGCCAGAGCCGAGCCCCCTCCTCGCTGACGAAAGCGACTCATCAGGGCTGTATCGCCGCGATTACTTCCCTGACCAGCCGGCCGAGGCCGCGGATGTCGCCGGTGGGATCGACGGAGTCGCCGAGCCGGACGATCACCAGATGCTGCGATGGAATGATCACGATGCGCTGGCCGAGATCGCCGGAGGCAAAGAAAGCGTCGCGGGGAATCCCCAGCCTGACGCGCCCCCTGGCATTGGGGTGCTCGCTGCGATTGGTCCAGAAGCCGGCGCCGTAGTCGGTATCGAGCGTCGCGGAGGCTGAGAAATCCACCCAGTCATCCTGCAGAATGCGCCGGCCGCCGATCTCGCCGTCATTGAGATAGAGCAGTCCGAACCGCGCCCAGTCCCTGGCGCTCGCCAGCATGTAGCTCGATCCCTGCAGCGTTCCCGCGCCGTCGAACTCCAATGTTACGCTGCGCATGCCCAACGGGTTGAACAGTTCGCGCCACGCGAACGCCAGCGTCTTCTCGGGCCCGCCGACGGCATCGCGGATGATCCGCGCCAACAGCTCCGTGGTCGGGCTCGAGTAAGCCCAGCGCTTGCCGGGCGGCGCGATCATCGCGGCCTTGACGGCGAAGCCGGCCATGTCGTTGTGCAAATACATCATCTGGCTTGAGGGATCGAAACCGCTGTTGGTTTCGTCGAGCGCCAGCCCGGTGGTCATCCGCATCAAATGCTCGACCTCGATCTCGTGGCGCGGATCGGAAAGCGCGCGCCATTCCGGGATCGGCGCCGGCATCGAGGGCGTGACGATGCCTTGTACCGTCAGGATGCCCATCAGCGCGTTGATGACGGATTTCGTCATGGAGAAGCCGAGCAGCGGCGTATCGACGCCGATGCCGTCGGCGTAGCGCTCGGCGATCACGCGGTCCTCGCGCACCACGACGACCGCCTTGGTTCTGCGGAACGGCGGTTCCCGAGGCTCCTCGAACGCATGATCGAGCGCGGCCTTGAGTTTCGGATCCGACGGTTCGACCGGCGCCGGCCCCGCAATCTCCCCCAGCAGCGGCGGCGTTTTCGGGGTCTTCAGCGCGGCGATGTCGCTCCTGAGAACATAGGGCTCCCTGGATCCATGCGTCAGGACACAGCCAAGCCCTTCGTGGAACGCCGCATGGCTGCCGAACAGCCCCGCCAGCGAGGCATCGACGGTCTGGCCGGTGCGATCCAGATGATAGCTCAAGCCCCAGCGCAGCCGGCGGATCCCGGCGCGGTCGAGGATTTCCGAAAATACCGCCTGCGGATCGAGCCCGGAGACGAAAGCTTTGGAGCAGACATTGTGGGCGACAACGCCGGTCGCCACGCGGATGGCGCGATCGGGACGGTAGACGATGCCAAGCGCTACCGGAACCGCCAGGATCAGCGCTCCTGCGATCAGCTTTCGCGAAACCACGCCGCTCTCCTGTTCCGGCCCGGCCTTGGTTCTAGCGCGCCTTCTGCACCTCGCCAACCGAAGGCAGCGCCATCACGGTGACGCCCGGCGGCGGCACGTCGTCATCGGGCACGAAGAAATCCGACATCAGCGGCACGGAACGATCGACGCGGTAGGGCTCGAAGTCGCGTGTGCCGCTGTCGTACAGCACCTTGTCGTCGATGCAGAACCGCCCGGTAAACTCGCGCGACGGCTTGGTGAAGATCACATGGGCGGCGTCGCCCATGATCTCCGGGGTGCGGCTGGCGCGCATCATGGCGTCGCCACCCAGCAGATTGCCGACCGCGGCGGTGGCAATGGTGGTGCGCGGCCACAACGCGTTGACCGCGATTCCCGCCGCCTTCTGTTCGGCGGAAAGACCGAGCACGCAAAGGCTCATGCCGAACTTCGCCAGCGTGTAGGCGGTGGAGTGCTCGAACCATTTCGCCTTGATGTCGAGCGGCGGCGACAGCATCAGGATGTGCGGATTTTGCGATTTCTTCAAATGCGGGATGCAGTATTTCGAGACCATGAAGGTGCCGCGGGTATTGATGCCCATCATCAGGTCGAACCGCTTCATGTCGGTCGCCTGCGAATTGGTCAGGCTGATGGCGCTGGCGTTGTTGACGCAGATATCGATGCCGCCGAATTCGGCGACGGTCTTGTCGATCGCGGCGATCACCTGGGTCTCTTCGCGGATGTCGCACAGGATCGGCAACGCCTTGCCGCCGGCGGCGCGGATCTCGTCGGCAGCGGTGTAGATGGTGCCCTTCAGCTTCGGATGCGGCTCCGCGGTCTTCGCCGCGATCGCGACATTGGCGCCATCCCGCGCCGCGCGCAACGCGATCGCAAGCCCGATGCCGCGGCTGCCGCCGGATACGAACAGCGTCTTGCCCTTGAGCGATGTCATCGTTCCTCCTTCGCGGCGGTTTCCGCCGATTGTGCCCTTAATTTTTCATTGTCCCGCCGCGTCCGCGCCACGGGTACGCGGATCGGGGGCGCCGAGCAATCCGTTTGGCGTGACCGCGATCGAATTGGCCGAGGTCTGGCCCATCGGCTCGACCAGTTGATGGCCCCTGGCCCGAAGCCCGGCCAGCGTGTCCTCGGCAAAACCGCGCTCGATCCGCACCTCGTCCGGCAGCCATTGGTGGTGCAGCCGCGGCGCATCGACCGCGGCGGCGACGTCCATGTGGTAGTCGAGCACATTGACGATCACCTGCAGCACCGTGGAGATGATCCGGCTGCCGCCCGGCGATCCCGTCACCAGCACCGGCTTGCCGTCCTTCAGCACGATGGTCGGCGACATCGAGGACAGCGGCCGCTTGCCGGGACCGGGCAGATTGGCCTCGAATCCCACCAGGCCGAACGCGTTGGAGGCGCCGGGTGCCGCGGTGAAATCGTCGAGTTCGTTGTTGAGCAGCACGCCGGTGCCTTCGGCGACCAGCCCGACGCCGTACGGGAAGTTCAGCGTATAGGTGTTGCTGACCGCATTGCCGAGGCTGTCGACCACCGAAAAATGCGTGGTGTTGCTGCCCTCGCGCGGCGGCAGCGCCGACAGCGCATCGGTCCACGGCGTGGCGCGGTCGAGATCGATCGAGGCGCGCTGTTTGGCCGCGTAATCCTTCGAGGTCAGGGCCGCGACCGGCGCGCTGACAAAGGCGGGATCGCCGAGATAGCGCGCGCGATCGGCATAGGCGCGCTTCATCGCCTCGATCAGGACATGCAGCTCAGGCGCCGAGCCCTGCTTCATCTCGGCCAGCGGAAAGCCTTCGAGGATATTCAGCATCTCCAGCAGCACGATACCGCCCGACGATGGCAGCGGCATCGAGACGATGTCATAGCCGCGATAGCTGCCGCGCACCGGCGGGCGGATGACGGCGGAATAGGATTTGAGATCGTCGGGCGTCATGATGCCGCCGGCGCCGCGAACCGCCTTTGCCAGTTTTTCGGCGACCGGGCCTTCGTAGAACCCACGCGGCCCCTGCTCGGCAATCGCCGAAAGCGTCGCTGCCAGATCGCGCTGGATCAGGGTATCGCCTTCGCGCAACGAGGTGCCATCGGCGCGGGAAAAGATTTTCGCCGACGTGGGCCATCGCGCCAGCCGGGAATGGATCCCGGGCAAGGTGTCGGCCATGTCGTCGGCGAGGACAACGCCGTTGCGCGCCAGATCGATCGCCGGCTGCAGCAACTCCGCCAGCGCGAATTTGCCCGAGCCGTATTTCTCCAGCGCCAGCGTCAGTCCCGCGACCGTGCCGGGAACGCCGATACCGAGCGCGGAGTCGCGCGATTTCGCGATATCCGGCTTGCCGTCGGGCCCAAGGAAAATGTCGGGCGTGGTCGCAGCCGGCGCGGTTTCGCGATAGTCGATCGCGACGTCCTCGTGGTGATCGGCCGAGTGGATCACCATGAAACCGCCGCCGCCGATATTTCCCGCGCGCGGATAGGTCACGGCCATCGCAAAACCGGTGGCCACCGCCGCGTCGACCGCGTTGCCGCCACGCCGCAGCACGTCGGCGCCGATACGCGCCGCGATTTTTTCCTGCGCGACCACCATGCCGTGTTCGGCGACGACGGCATGAATGGCGTCCGCCGGCGGCGGTGTGTAAATGGCGCGGCGTTCCTGCGCGGCGGCGGGCAGGCACGAGGCGACAATGAGCAGGATTGCGGCGACGATCCAGCGCCGTTCAGTTCCAAATCGAGTCATCAAAATTCCGCCGCGGAGCCGGGCAAAATACATACGGTCGTCATGGCCCCGAATGCTATATGGGTTTCGACGCTGAAGGCAAAACGCCTCCTCGTGATGATCAAGGATATTTTCGGGCATGGCGGTGATCGCTTCGGATGCACGTATTGCCGGTATGCGAGAGAATTATCCCCCGCGCGCCGCCGTCATTAGCTGGATTTTCTTCGACTGGGCGGCGCAGCCTTATTTCACGCTGATCACCACCTTTGTGTTCGCGCCCTATTTCGCCACCCATGTGGCCCCCGATGCCGCGAGCGGACAATCGCTGTGGGGTTTTGCGACCGCAGCCGCAGGCCTGCTGATCGCGCTGCTGTCGCCGGTTTTGGGCGCGATCGCGGACGCCAGCGGCCGGCGCAAGCCGTGGATCGCGGCGTTCGGCGCGCTGCTGGTGATCGGCGCCTCGCTGATGTGGTTCGGCAGGCCCGGCGACCCCAGCGTGATACCGCCGCTGCTGCTCGCCTATGGGGTTGCGACCATCGGCGCGGAATTCGCCACCGTCTTCAACAACGCGATGATGCCGACGCTGGTGCCGCCGGACCAGATCGGGCGATTGTCCGGCACCGGCTGGGCCACCGGTTATGTCGGCGGCATCCTCAGTCTCATCCTGGTGCTCGGCTTTCTCGCCGCCAGTCCGGAAACCGGGCGTACATTGTTCGGCTTCATGCCGCTGTTCGGCCTCGATCCCGTGACCCATCAGGGCGACCGCATCAGCGGTCCCCTGACCGGGATCTGGTTCATCGTCTTCGTGCTGCCGATGTTCTTGCTGACGCCGGATTATCCCGCCAAACGGCGGATCGGCGCTGCGGTGCGCGAGGGTTTTAGCGAGCTGAAGCAGACGCTCGCCGAATTGCCGAAGCAGAAATCGCTGGCCGCGTTTTTGCTCGCCAACATGATCTACACCGATGGGCTGGTGTCGCTGTTTGCGTTCGGCGGCATCTACGCCGCCGGCACGTTTGGCTGGAACACGATTCAGATCGGCACCTTCGGCATTATTCTGGCGATCGCCGGCACCTTCGGCGCGTGGCTTGGCGGCAAGCTCGACGACAAGCTCGGACCGAAACGGGTGATCGCGGGCAGCATGCTGATCCTGCTGTTTGCGATCGTTGCGATCCTGCTGGTCGACAAGGACCGGATCCTCTTCATCAAGGTCGCACCTCCGGCGGCCGGTGGCGCGTTGTTCGCGGCCGCCGCCGAACGCGCCTATCTGCTGCTGGGATGCCTGATCGGGGCCGCCGGCGGTCCGCTGCAGGCGGCGTCGCGGACGCTTCTGATCCACATGGCGCCGAAAGACCGCATCGCGCAATATTTCGGATTATTCGCGCTGACGGGAAAGGTCACTTCCTTCGTCGGGCCGCTGTTGATCGGCGCGATCACCGCCGTGACCGCGAGCCAGAAGGCCGGCATGGCGGTGCTGGTGCTGTTCTTCATCGCGGGGCTGGCGCTATTGGCAAGGGTGAGGGATTGACAGCCCGGCCTAACCGGCCTCGCTCCGATACAGCGTATTCACGGTAATCGCGCCTGCGGCACGCGAAACGCAGGGACAGATCTTGCCGCTCGATATTTTCTGGTGATCGCTGAAGAACACATCGCGATGGTCGATCTGGCCGTCCACGGCAATGACGTCGATCGCACAGACTCCGCATTCGCCGCGCTGGCAGTCCGACATCACCTCAAATCCGGCCTCGTTGAGCGCATCCAGCATCGATTTGTTTTCGCCAACCACGATCTCGCGGCCGGAAGGGTCGATCCGGACCCGAAACGATTCGGTCGGCAAGAGACCGCTCGAGCCGAATGTCTCGTAGCGCAAATCGGCCGGCGGGCGTCCGGCCGCCGCCCAGCTGCGCCGCGCCGCGTCGAGAAGCCGCATCGGGCCGCACAGGATGGTCGACGCTTCCGGCGGCAAGCGAGCGAAAGTGCCGTCCAGATCAATCCGGTTGCCTTCGTCGCTGGCGTGGATGATCAGGCGATCGCCGAGCAGGTTCGTGAGCTCGTCGAGAAAGGCGGCGTCGCGCCGCGAGCCGACGGCGTAGTGCAGTTCGATCCCGGCGTTCCGTCGCATCAGCGCGCCGGCAATACCGATGATCGGCGTAATGCCGATCCCGCCCGCGACCAGGCAATAGGATTTCCGCGACCAGTCGATCTCGAACAGCGAAGCCGGGCTTGATACCTCGATGCGCGCGCCGGGCTGCAGCGACCACATATAGAGCGAGCCGCCGCGACTGTCGGGCGCCCGCCGAACGGCAATCCGGTAGCCGTCGGGACTGAACTCGCCGACCAGCGAATAGCAGCGCGTCTCCGGACGTCCATCGACCGACACGCCGACATTGACGTGACTGCCGAGCGCGTAGCTTTCGGCGCTCGTTCCTTCGGGCCGCAGCACGAATTCGCGAATCGCGGGCGCGACGTCGCGAACGCTGTGAACCCTGCAAGTCGTCCATTTCTGTGCAAATCGCATGATGCCCTCCGGGAAAACGCCCTATTCCGTGACGGGAGAGCGGATCAGCGCCAGCGCCGGCAACAGATCCAGATGGGTTCGATTGCGCAGCGCCAGCCGCAGGTTTCGGGCGGCAAGGCGCGCATGCTCGCGCATGACGGCCTCCGCTCTCGCCCCTTCCCGGTTTTCAATCGCGTCGACGACGATGCGGTGATGATCCTGGGCAATGATCAGGATCTGATGTGCTTCCGGCAGCACCGATTGCGCCATCACGAAGCCGCTGGGAGAGGCGAACGGCAGCGCGGAGGCGCGGTCGATCTGCCGGATCAACGGGGCACTGTGCGACAATTCCGTCAGCAGCGCGTGGAAGCGGGCGTTCATCGCGACGTAAGACGAGAACGCTTCGACCGAGACCGGATCCTGCGCGACCAGTTTGTCGAGCTCCGCGAGACTCTCCTTCAGCGGCTCGAGATCGCGCGCCGACACGCCGCGCTCGGCGGCGAACCTGGCGGCAAGGCCTTCGAGCACCCCGCGCAGCTCGATCGAATTGAGGATGTCACGTTCGCTGAACGCCTTGACCATGAACCCGCCGGACGGGATCGCTTCCAGCAGGCCTTCCTCCTCGAGCCGGACCAGCGCCATCCGTACCGGCGTTCGCGACACGCCGGTGGTCTCGACCGCCCCGAGTTCCGAAATTCGCTCGCCGGGCCGCAGCCGGCCCGAAAGGATCAGGTCGCGCAGCGCGAGCTGGGCGCGCACCGTCTGGGATACCGCGCGATCGGGATCGCGTTCGCTCATCGGCTCACTCCGCTGCCTGCATCACTGGAAGACGGGTTTTCCCGCGCAACCATGCGATCGATCATGCGCCGCGCCCACATCGCGCCGGCGTCGATGTTGAGATTGTAGAACACGCGATCGGGGTTCTCGTCGATCGCGCGCTGCTGGGCTTCGAGAATGATTTCATCTTCGCGGAAAATGCCCGCGACCCCTTCGCGGATTTCCGTGGTGAGCTTCTGCTCGGTCCGGCGATAGTTGCGCGCGAAGGCCCAGAAGTAGTGGCACGTCGTCGCGGTTTCCGGCGTCATGGTATTGAGCACGTAGCCGTTGACGCCCTGCGAGCGATCACCTTCCGGCGCGCCGCTGCCGGCCGGCGCCACCCCGACGTCGATGGTGACGGTGCCGGGCGCCTCGAAGCGAATGATCTGCCAGCGGTCGACCAATCCCGGCTTCTGCAGTTGCGCGGCCCAGAACGGCGGCGCTTCGATGCCGCGCATCCAGCGGGTCACGGTGACGGTCTTGTCGCCATGGGTCACATCGAACGGCGCTTCGGCGACGGCTTCATTGCCGATGCTGCCGCCATGCACGAAGGCCTCATGCGTCAGGTCCATCAGATTATCGACCACCAGCCGGTAATCGCATTTGACGTGAATGGTTTTGCCGTCGCCGGCCCATGCCGGATCGTCGTTCCAGTGCATGTCCGGAACCAGCGCCGGATCGGCCATCGCCGGATCGCCCATCCATAACCAGATGAAACGGTGACGCTCGACGGCAGGATAGGCGCGCACGCACGCCGATGGATTGATGGTTTCCTGCGATGGCATGAAAGTGCAGCGGCCGGACGAATTGAATTTCAGGCCGTGATAGCCGCACACCACGCTGTCGCCTTCGAGACGGCCCTTCGATAGCGGCACCAGACGATGCCAGCAGGCGTCTTCCAGCGCCGTCACCTGGCCGTTGGCTTGCCGGTACATCACGACATGCTTGCCGCAGATCGTCCGCGGAAACAGCGCGTGCTTGATATCGGCATCCCAGGCGGCGGCGTACCAGGCATTCATCGGGAAGGATTGGGCCATGCAAATACCTTTGCTCGGGGTTATCTGAATCCCGTATGTATACAATTATTACGGAAATAGCAATATTGTTGGCAAAAACGAGGAATGCTTGGCAAAATGGTATACAGGATTAGAAAATTATTCGGATTCCGAAGAGCTTAGCCGGCGAAGCCGTGACGGCACGCAGCAGGAACGCGATTGGCGTCAGCCGCGATCAGATCGGTTGTGGCGCCCCCGCACTCGCCGGGACGACGACAAATCAATGCCTGAAATGCCGTACGCCGGTGAACACCATGGCGATGCCGGCATCGTCGGCGGCCTTGATCACCTCGTCGTCACGGATCGATCCGCCGGGCTGGATCACCGCGGTGGCGCCGGCCTCGATCGCGACCAACAGGCCGTCGGCGAAAGGAAAGAACGCGTCCGATGCCACCACGGAGCCCTTGGTCATGGGTTCCGCCAGCTTCGCCTCGGCCGCCGCGTCCTGCGCCTTGCGCGCGGCGATGCGCGCGGAATCCACCCGGCTCATTTGCCCGGCGCCGATGCCGACGGTGGCGAGATCCCTGGCATAGACGATGGTGTTGGATTTGACGTGCTTGGCGACGCGGAACGCGAATTTGAGATCGCGCAGTTCGGCCTCGGTCGGCGTCCGCCTGGTCACGGTTTTCAGCGTGATGTCGTCGACCACGGCGTTGTCGCGGCTCTGCACCAGAAGCCCGCCGGCGACGGTCTTCGCCGTCAGGCCCGCCGCGCGCGGGTCGGGCAGGCTGCCCGCGAGCAAGAGCCGCAGGTTCTTCCGCTTGGCGATGATCGCAATGGCTTCCTCGGTCGCGTCGGGCGCGATGATGACTTCGGTCAGGATTTCGGTGATGACGCGCGCGGTGTCGGCATCGAGCGTGCGGTTGACCGCGATGATGCCGCCATACGGCGATTGGGTGTCGCAGGCGAACGCCTTGCGATAGGCGCTGACGAGATCGGCCCCCTCGGCGACGCCGCAGGGATTGGCGTGCTTGACGATGACGCAGGCCGCGGTCCGCGCCGGGTCGAACTCGGCGATGCATTCATAGGCCGCATCGGTGTCGTTGATGTTGTTGTAGGACAGTTCCTTGCCCTGCAATTGCCGCGCGGTGGCGACGCCCGGGCGCTTGTCGGGGGTGCGATAGAACGCGGCCGTCTGGTGCGGGTTCTCGCCATAGCGCAGCGCCTGGATCAGCCGGCCGCCGAAGGCGCGGTAATCCGGCGCGTCGGTCTTGAGCTGAAGCGCAAACCAGTTCGAGATCGCCGCGTCATAGGCGGCGGTGCGGGCATAGGCCTTGGCGGCGAGGCGCCGCCGCAGCGACAGCGTGGTCGCGCCTGAATTGGCGGCGAGTTCGTCGAGCACGGCCTGGTAATCCTGCGCCTCGACCACGACGGCGACGTCATCATGGTTCTTCGCCGCGGCGCGGATCATCGCAGGCCCGCCGATATCGATATTCTCGATGCATTCCTCGAAGCCGGCGCCTTTTTCGACGGTGGCCTCGAACGGATAGAGGTTGACCACCAGAAGGTCGATCGGCGCGATGCCGTGCGCCTTCATCGCCTGCGCATGTTCGGCATTGTCGCGGATCGCGAGCAGCCCGCCATGCACCTTGGGATGCAGGGTCTTGACCCGCCCGTCCATCATTTCCGGAAATCCGGTCAGCTCGGAAACGTCCCTGACCTTCAGCCCCGCCGCGGCGATCGCCTTGGCGGTGCCGCCGGTGGAAACGAGCTCGATGCCGTGGCCGGCCAGCGCGTGCGCGAATTCGATCAGGCCGGTCTTGTCGGAAACGGACAACAGAGCGCGGGTTACGCGGCGCGGATGGTCGGTCATGGGCAATATGTCCTGCGGGATATAGCGTTTTCGAGCGAAGTGGACCCCGGTTCGCGTGAAGAAAACGCGTCAAACAAAGGATCTAGAGCCTCGGTTCTGATTCAATCAGAACCGATCAGGCTCTAGCGCCGCCGGTTAGCACGATTTGGTCAGCGATGAAACCGTGGCCGGCTCCGGCGCGCCGGAAATTGCGGGGGTATTGGCGGGCAGAGGACGTTGCTCAGGCCGCCTTGGTCTTGATGGTCGGGATGTGACTGACGTCTTCGGTGCGCTCCGCATGCCAAGTATCGTAGGCGGCCTGCATCCGGGTCCAGATACCCGCGCCGTCGCCAAAAAGCTTTCCGAGGCGAACCGCGATTGTCGCGGAAACCGGCTTTCTTTCCTGCAGGATGTCGTAAAGATGCTGGCGCGAAATGCCCAGCAATCCGGCAATTTCCGCCTTGGTCCGGCCGGTGGCCGGAATAATGTCGTCGCGAAGCAGGGCGCCGGGATGAGTAGGGCAGCGGTTCTTGCCGCGTTTGGCCGCGTAGACCATGTTCACTCCATTAATGGTATTGCTCGAAATCGACACGGCAGGCTTCGCCATCTTCGAATTCGAAGGTAATGCACCACGGTCCGTTAACATGGACCGAATAGCGCGTCGGATTGAATCCGTGCAACGCGTGAAAGTCGAAACCCGGGACGTTCATCTCCTCAGCTCGGAAGACAACATCAAGACGGTCGAGCCTCGCGAAAATGCGCTTATGCATTTTCGCGTCGATCTTCGAACTCCTGCCCTTTGTCCACAACTCCGAAAGGGCTTTGCTCTTAAAGGTTCGGATCACAGCCGAGACGTAAGCAATTAGCTGACATATGTCAAGCCATGAAGTCTGAACGCGACGTCACAGCGGCAGTTCCGGCTCGCGGCGGGCGTTGCGTCTTGCGGATGTCGCCGAGGCCGATGTCGTCGAGCGCACAAAACTCCAGCGGATCGAGGGGGCGTGCCGGGAATCCTGCCGGATCACGATCTGGGCGGTGCGGCGGGGGCCGTCGTTTCCGGCCAGGAATACGCTGTCTTCCAGATCGACCTTGTCGTCGAGCGCCTCGAAGGTCCAGACGTCGCGGTTCGGCAGCACCAGCATGACGCCGCGGGCGTCGCTGAGCCGGCTCGCCTTCACGGAGGGATGCAGATGAAACCGCACCGCGTAGTCGGTCTCGTTGCCCCTGATGCGGGCGCCCGGCGCCGGCGCCACGGTGTCCTCGCCGTCGAGCCGCGCGCCATCATGCGCGACCATCAGCACCCGGCGATGCACCACGCCGAACCGCGGCAGATAGCCGTCATGCGACGTCGTCAGCAGCACGCCGTTGGCGACCACCTCGCGATAGCTTTCCACGTTCGACGGGCCGCTGACGACCGGCGCGCCGTGCAGCAGCCGCTTCATCGCCGACAGCTCGACGAACTGGCAGGACGACGTCTCGTGATAGGTCAGCGTCGAATGCGCCGCCGTCGAGCGCGCAAAGGCGCGCCAGTTGTCGCGGCCGGTCGAGGGCATGCCGCAATTGATGACGATCCGGCTCGGCCCCGACGACAGCTCGAACGAGAGGCAGCCGGCATGGGCGTCGTGGCTGACGCTCGGCGGCGGCGGCGGGCCGGTGTCCATGATGACCGTCATCGCGCCGGCATCGAGGCGTTGATAGCCGGTATGCGGCATGTTCGCCATCGGCGCGCCATGGGTGTCGTCATAGGCGAGCAGCGTCGCCAGAATGTCGGACGGCGCGCTGCTCATGCCGTTGAACAGCGCGAATGCGCCGTCGCCGTGACGGAAGAAGCGCAGCATCGGCATCATGCGGTCGATCGCGTTCAGCAGCGCCGGCGGCGGCGCGATGTTGCGGGCGGCAAAGGTCTGTCGCAGCGGCAACAGGTCGATCAGCAATTCGATCAGCGCGCCGGGGTTGCGCGAGATATGACCGCCGTCGGGCAGGATCTGGCGCTGCAGTTCGTCGGAGAGTTTTCGCGTGGCGGTGCGGATGTGCCGGCCCTGGTTGGCGAGGCAGAGCGAGGCGTAGCACAGCGCGATCAGCACCTGCAGCCGCGGCACGCCGTCGATGTCCAGCATCGTGTAGCGCAGATAGCGGATCTCGCGCGCCAGGCCACGCAAATAGCGCCGGTAGAATTTGCCGTCGGTGTCGCCGAGCACCAGCGGCGCCTGCGACAGCAGCGAGATGACGCGGCGCGACAGCACGTCGGCGCGGCGGCCGGCCGGCCGCTTGCGCGACGTATTCGAAATCCAGTCGTCGACCAGCGAGCGGGCGTTGGCGCGGGTCAGCGCGGTATCGGCGGCGCGCAGATGCCGCAGCCATCCGAAGCCGAGCAGCGCCACCTCCCAGTCTTCCGACGGCGGCTCGAGATCGAAAATCGAACGGCCGTGGCAGGTGACGATCTTGCCTGCGAACACGAACCGGCCGGCATAGATCTCGGCCGCGCGGGTGGCGTCGGCGGTGCGCAGATCGTGCGGCGCGATGATCAGCCGATCGGTGCGGCCCGGCCACAGCCGCGACAGCGCCACCGAGCCACCGCTCGCGCGCGCCATCAGGCCCCGCGCGAAGCGGCCCATGATCAGCGTCGAGATGCGTCTGCGTTGAGCGACCGACACGCCTGCCCTTGATTGGAGGATTCTGGTTTGCGAATCCTTTTAATCCGGAAACGCGGCCAAGACACCATCTTGAAAGTGCGCGAATCAGCGGAAGGCCACGGAAATGCAGTGCAAAATCAGGATTTAACCAGCCGCGCGGCGTAAAAGCCGTCAAGCCCGCCCAGACGGGGGTCCTGGTGCGGCAGGTGGCAGGGCAGCGTCCGCAGATCGCCGTCCGCGGTCAGGATCTCCTGCAGCCCCGCGACCTCGCTCGCTTCGATCGGCGCCCGGCGCATGGCGGATTCCGAGGCGAGCAGGGCGGCGATGGCCTGCTCACCCTCCTCGGGTTCCAGCGAGCAGGTGCAATAAACCAGTGTCCCGCCGGGACGCAGCAGCGTGACCGCCTTTTGCAGGAGGCGGCCCTGCAGCGCCGTCAGCGCGCCGATATCGGCTTCCAGCCTCAGCCAGGCGACATCGGGATGGCGGCGGATGGTGCCGGTCGCGGTGCAGGGCGCGTCGACCAGGATACCGTCGAACCCCTCGCCGCTCTTTGCCCCCTGCCACTCGACGGCATCGGCGACCACCGTCTCCGCCTCCATCGATAGCCGGGTGAGATTGTCGCGCAGCCGCGCCATCCGGGCCGGCGAACGGTCGACCGCGGTGACGCGCGCGCCGGCGTGAACGAGCTGCGCGGTCTTGCCGCCGGGCGCGGCGCAGAGGTCGGCGACGGATTTGCCGGCGATATCGCCAAACAGGCGCGCCGGCAGCGCGGCGGCGGCGTCCTGCACCCACCAATGGCCCTCGATGAAGCCCGGCAGCACCGTCACCGAGCCCTGCAGCAGCGTGCGAACGGTCCCCGTCGGCAGGATTTCGCCGTGCAGGCGACTCGCCCACTGCTCGGGGTCGGATTTCACGGTGATGTCGAGCGAGGGTTCATGACTGAGTGCGAGCGCGATATCGCGGGCGACGGTCTCGCCGTAATGGGCGATCCAGCGCGCGAGCAGCCACGGCGGAATATCGAGCGTCTGCGACTTGACCTCGTCGATCAGCGGCTGCCCCTCGCGCGCGCAGCGGCGCAGCACCGCGTTGACGAGGCCGGCATATTTCGACGCGCGCCGGTCCGACTGCACCAGCCGAACCGACAGGTCGACCGCCGCATGATCGGGCACGTCCATCCAGAGAATCTGCGCGGCGCCGATCAACAAGGCGCTTTGCGCGCGCGGCGCATCGGTCGGGACGCCGCGATCGAGCAGCCGCGACAACAGGTGGCCCAGGGTGCCGAGCCGCCGCAAGATGGTTGCCACCAGGCGCCGCATCAGCGCGCGGTCGCGATCGGACAATGTCTTCAGTCCGGGATGAGCGGCGGCGCCATCGAGCTGTTCGTCCAGCGTGCGGTGCTTATGCAGCACGCCGTCGAGAATATCCGCCGCGATCCGCCGCGCCGCGAGACCAGGCACCTCGGATGGCAGTGCGAATCGTTGAGAGGGCATGGAGCGGGAACATCTCGCAGGAATCGGATTAGCGCTCAGCGTTTCAGCTTATGCGGCGGGAGGGAAATCACTTTTGCCATGGGAATATGCCAAATATAAGAATCGACCAGCTGTTTGCACGGTATCACACCATCCTTATATGTGCCGCGTTGAATTGAGTGAGCGTTCCCGCGGCTGGAAATCGAGAGATGACCGACGATCCTTCATTGCCTGCAGCCGTCCCCCCTGTCGCGGATCGCAAGCCGCTGACGCCCGCCGCGCAGCGCGCGCTCGCCGAGGCCGAAGCGCGCAGGAAGCAAGCCGAGGCAAGCGCAAAACCGGCGCCAAAGGAGTTCCAGGGCCCGAAGGGCCCGGAACCGACCCGCTATGGCGACTGGGAGACCAAGGGCATTGCCTCGGATTTCTGAGCCCGGACACGGCAGCGCCGATTGGGCCGCATCATCACCGCCGCCGGCGCACATGATGGCGGGTGAATTGGAACTGATCAGGCGCGTGTATTGAGCCGCATGTCGAGCCGCTGGGCGTCTCGCCGTCGAGGTCCATCAGACCGTGCGCGACCTCGGCGGCAAGTTGCTCCCCGACGAGCGATTGGATATCAGCGCGTCACCACCACCGGCGTGCCGACGGAGACGCGCTGGTAGAGATCGGTGATGTCGGGGTTCAGCATGCGGATGCAGCCATAGGAGACAAAGCCGCCGACCGAGCCCGGCATGTTGGTGCCGTGGATGGCGTATTCGCCACCGGCCAGCGTCATCGCGGCGACGCCCATCGGATTGTGCGGCGAGCCGCCGGGAATCACGTTCGGTATCGACGGCTTGTCGTGCTTGACTTCCGCCGGCGGCGACCAGGCCGGATTGCGATACTTGCCGTCGATCCGGGTCACGCCGGCCCATTGCTTGCCGGCCTTGCCGACGCCGACCGGGTAGCGCACGGCGTGGCCCGGATCGAGCACCAGATAGAGCCGGCGCTCATTGGTCTTCACCACGATCGTTCCCGGCGAATAGTCGCCGCGGAAACCGACCATATCCGGCCGCGCCTCGGCTGCCGTCGACATCAACATTCCCGCCCCGATGGTGGCTGCCAGCGCCACCGCAATCCTCAACGACATCAATCTCTCCGCTACTGCCTTCGGTCCACCCCAACGGGTGCGTGAAATTCGATGCAAATCCCGCCAAAACGCGGGGTTTGCCGCCGGTTTGCCGACGCATTTTTAACCGTGCGGATTAACCAAGGGGTTTCCGTGAGAGCCCCGCCGGGCATCCAGCGCCCGCAAAAAAGAAAATGTTGGAAACAAAGTAAATGCCCGGAAAACAACACTTGCCGAAAAACCGCCACGTTCGGGCGGCTTGCCCCTGACAATCGCGTGAGGGGGTGAGGCCAGAGCGGTTCTTTTTGAGCGGGAATGTCGCCGCGACGGCAGTCTGCTGCTCGCCCCGCTCTTGCGGGGAGAGGGTTGGGGGCTGTCGCGCGCAAACTCACCGGCAGAAATCCGCGCGGAGAGTCCCCCTCACCCGGATCGCAGGTGCGATCCGACCTCTCCCCGCAAGCGGGGCGAGGTAAGGAGCCGCTACGCTGACGCGTCCTTCTTGTTCTGGCGGTGCTCGACGAGGTCGTCGACCACGGCGGGATCCGCCAGGGTCGAGGTGTCGCCGAGGCTGCCCGGTTCGTCCTCGGCGATCTTGCGCAGGATACGGCGCATGATCTTGCCGGAGCGGGTCTTGGGCAGTCCGGGCGCGAACTGGATCTGGTCGGGCGAGGCGATCGGGCCGATGTCCTTGCGCACCCACGCCACCAGCTCCTTGCGCAGTTCCTCGCTCGGCTCGGTGCCGGCCATCAGCGTCACATAGGCGTAGATGCCCTGGCCCTTGATGTCGTGGGGATAGCCGACCACGGCGGCTTCCGAAACCAGGGCATGCGCCACCAGCGAGCTCTCGACTTCGGCGGTGCCCATGCGATGGCCGGAGACGTTGATGACGTCGTCGACGCGGCCGGTGATCCAGTAATAGCCGTCGGCGTCCCTGCGGCAGCCGTCGCCGGTGAAGTATTTTCCCTTGTAGGTCGAGAAGTAGGTCTGCTCGAAGCGGGCGTGATCGCCGTAGACGGTGCGCATCTGGCCCGGCCAGGATCTGGCGATGCACAGGTTGCCCGTGCATTCGCCCTCCAGCACCTTGCCGTCGGCATCGACGATTTCCGGCACCACGCCGAAGAACGGCGTCGTCGCCGAGCCTGGCTTGAGTTTGGTGGCGCCGGGCAGCGGCGTGATCAGAATGCCGCCGGTTTCGGTCTGCCACCAGGTGTCGACGATCGGGCAGCGGTCGTCGCCGACCACGCGGTGATACCATTCCCAGGCTTCCGGATTGATCGGCTCGCCGACCGAGCCGAGCAGCCGCAGGCTCTTGCGCGAGGTCTTCTTGACCGGCTCGTCGCCTGACTGCATCAGCGCGCGGATCGCGGTCGGCGCGGTGTAGAAGATGTTGACCTTGTGCTTGTCGATGACGTTCCAGAACCGCGAATTATCGGGATAATTCGGCACGCCCTCGAACATCAGCGTGGTGGCGCCGTTCGCCAGCGGCCCGTAGAGAATGTAGCTGTGGCCGGTCACCCAGCCGACGTCGGCGGTGCACCAGTAGATATCGCCGTCGTGATAATCGAACACGTATTGATGCGTCATCGCGGCGAACACCAGATAGCCGCCTGAGGTGTGCAGCACGCCCTTGGGCTGGCCGGTCGAGCCCGAGGTGTAGAGGATGAACAGCGGATCCTCGGCGTGCATGTGTTCGACCGGGCATTCCGTCGTCACCATCTCGGCGGCCTCGTGGTACCAGAGGTCGCGCGACGGACTCATGTCGACGTTGGCGCCGGTGCGTTTGACCACGACGACCCAGTCGACGCCGCCGGACTTGGCGATCGCGGCATCGACATTGGATTTCAGCGGCACCTTCTTGCCGCCGCGCAGGCCTTCGTCCGCGGTGATGACGATCTTGGACTGGCAGTCGGTGATGCGCTGGGCGAGGCTGTCGGGCGAGAAGCCGGCGAACACCACCGAATGGATCGCGCCGATGCGCGCGCAGGCCAGCATCGCGTAGGCGGCCTCCGGAATCATCGGCAGATAGATGGTGACGCGGTCGCCCTTCTTGACGTTGCGGGTGCGCAGGATGTTGGCCATCTTGCAGACTTCGTCGTGCAGCTGGCGATAGGTGATGTGCCTGGACTCGGCAGGATTGTCGCCCTCCCAGATGATGGCGGTCTGGTCGCCGCGCTTGTCGAGATGGCGGTCGATGCAGTTCCAGGCGACGTTGAGGACGCCGTCCTCGAACCATTTGATCGAGATGTGGCCGGGCGCGAAGGAGGCGTTCTCGACCTTGGTGAAGGGCTTCATCCAGCCGATGCGCTTGGCTTGCTCCGCCCAGAAGCCGTTGGGGTCGCTGATCGAGCGCGCGTACATTTCCTGGTACTTGGCCTGATCGACCCAGGCGCGCTTGGACCATTCCGCCGGCACATCGTAGATCTTCTCGGACATCTCGGACTCTCCACCCTTGCGGCCAGTGAACGCGGACACTGCAAGCCGTCTTCATTCTTATAATGATTATGCGTCGGCCCCGATGGCGCCGACAAGCGGAACAAATACGACCTTCGGCGGGCTCTTCGCTTGCGCCGGATCAAATCCCTGGACGAGGCGCGACGCCGCCGGGCCTCCGGCCGGTCATCACGATCGCGTTTTCGGAAGGTCAAAAGGCCGCAGGGCAGGCCTGCGCGCGACGTCAACGGTAACCAGCAACCGTGGTTTGCGGCCGACGGGCTGGCGCTCCCGGCGATTACCCCCTAAATGGCCTCCCCGGGGCGAAAGCCGCCTGCCGGAACCAAAGATCAATAAACGGCATTAGCAGGGTGTAATCAGAGCAAGGCGTCTAAAGTCATGATGGATCAGCAGAATTTCGAGGCTGCGCGGCCCGCTTCCGCCGATCCGGACGTCGCTTTGGCGAAGGCCCTCGGGCAGTGGCCGAAAACCCCCGCGGAAAAGCCGCCCTTGGCCGCCTCGGTGGAGACGCTGGCCCGCGAGATGGGCCTGAAGCTGGGCGACCAGAACCAGCTGACCATCCGCCGCATCAAGCGCGGCAAGAGCTATTCATTCGTTCGCGCCAACGGCACGCGGGTTCGCCATGCCGGCACCATCCGCCGCCTGCACTCGATGGCGGTGCCCCCGGCCTATGCCGAGGTCCGCTACTCCCCCGATCCGGATCTGCACCTGCAGGCGGTCGGCCGCGACGCCGCGGGCCGGCTGCAATACCGCTATCACTCCGACTGGGAAAAGGTCCGCGAGCACCGCAAGGCGCACCGGCTGGCGAAGCTGGTGGCGGCGCTGCCGAAGATCCGCCGCAACGTGTCGATGCACCTGTCGGGCGACACGGCGACCCGCGAATTCGCGCTGTCGGCGGTGATCGAACTGATCGCGCGCACCGCGATCCGTCCCGGCAATGAATCCTACGCCCGCCTCAACGGCACCCGCGGCGCCACCACGCTTTTGAAGTCCAACGTGACGCTGGAAGACGATTCCGTCGTGCTCTCCTTCAAGGCCAAGGGCGGCAAGGCCGTGCGCAAGGAATGCGATGCGGCCAAGCTCGTGCGCGCCATCGGCGTCCTGCGCGGGGTGCCGGGCAAGCGCATGTTCCAGTACCGCGACAATTCCGGCACGGTCCGGCCCGTCTCCACCACCCAGGTCAACGCGTTCCTGCGCGAGATCGCCGGCATCAAGATATCGCTGAAGGATTTCCGCACCCTGATGGCCTCGGCCGTGGTGCTGGAATCGCTGTCGCGGATCTCGCCGGCGGCCAGCGCCCACGGCCGCAAGAAGCAGGTGCTGGATGCCGTCCGCGCCGCGGCGGACGAACTCTCCAACACGCCGGCGATCTGCCGCAAGAGCTACGTCCACGACACCATCGTCACCGCCTTCGAGGACGGCATCCTCGAACGCTTTGCCGCGACCATGAAGGGCTACCGCTCGCAGTCGAAGCGCGAGGCGCTGCTGGCGCAGGTGGTGATGGCCGCGGCGGCGGTGTAGGCGTTCTTCGTCCGTCATTGCCAGGAGCGCTAGCGACGAAGCAAATCCAGCTTGCTTGTCGGGCCATGGATTGCCTCGCTTCGCTCGCAATGACGAGACCCCTAAACCCCGCCCATCTTGCAGACCAGCTTCCATTCCTCCGCCGTCACCGGCTGCACCGACAGCCGCGAATATTTCACCAGCGCCATGTCGGCCAATCGCTTGTCGGCCTTGATCGCGGCCATCGTCACCGGCGTCTTCAGGGGCTTGTCGGCCTTGATGTCGACGCAGACGAATTTTCCGGTTTTGTCGCTGGGGTCGGGATAGGCTTCCTTGATGATCTCGGCGATGCCGACGATCTCCTTGCCTTCGTTGGAGTGATAGAAGAAGGCGCGGTCGCCCTTCTTCATCTTCACGAGATTCTGCCGCGCGGTGAAGTTGCGCACGCCGGTCCAGGCCTCGCCTTTGGCGCCCTTTGCCACCTGCTGGTCCCACGACCAGCTCGACGGTTCGGATTTCACCAGCCAGTACGCCATCATCATCCCTCCGCCTTGAACGGGCGCGTCAACAGACCTTCGATCGCCTCGTCGATCGTCACCGCGCCGCGCAGGATCGCCGCCACCGCATTTGATACCGGCATATCGACATTTTGCGAAGCCGCCAGTTCGATCAGCACCGGCGCGGTGAATTCGCCCTCGGCAAGTTGGCCGCGCGGCCGCGCCTCGCCGCGCCCGAGCGCGATGCCGAGCGCGAGATTGCGCGATTGCAGGCTGCTGCAGGTCAGGATCAGGTCGCCCAGCCCCGACAGTCCCGCCATGGTTTCGCCGCGCGCGCCGCAGGCGCGGCCGAGCCGGGTCAACTCGCTGAAACCGCGCGTGGTGAGCGCTGCCTGCGCGGAAGCGCCGAGCTTCCGGCCGACCACGATGCCCGCCGCGATCGCCAGCACGTTCTTCGCAGCACCCCCGATCTCGACGCCGCGGACGTCTGACGTGTGGTAGGGCCGGAAGGTCGAAGATCCCAGCGCCTGCACCAGCGCGCGGGCGAGCCCTTCATCCTTCGCCGCCAGCGTCACCGCCGTGGGCAGGCCGCGCGCCACGTCCTCGGCAAAACTCGGCCCCGACAAAATCGCCGGCCACGCGCCGGGGGCGGCTTCCGCGATCACCTCGGTCATGAATTTGTGGGTGCCGCGCTCGATGCCTTTGGCCGTCGCGATGACGGGCCTTGCCCCGGCGAGATGGGGCGCGAGCGCCGCAACAGCCTCGCGCAGATGCTGCGCCGGCGTGGCGATCAGGATGATGTCGGCTTTGGCGGCGCGCGCGATATCGCCGGTCACGGCAACGCTTGCGTCCAGCCGCACCTCGGGCAATCGGGGATTAATTCGCGTGGTTGCGATCTCGGCCGCGCGCGCGGCATTGCGGGCATAGAGCACGACCTCGCGCCCGGCCCGCGCGGCGACGCCGGCCAGCGCCGTCCCCCACGCGCCGGCGCCGATCACTGCGACGGAGTTAAAGGATGACATCGCCGCAACTCAGTTGGGCCCCCTCGCCCCGCACTTGCGGGGAGAGGTTGAGATGGCGCGTGCGGCACGACTTCTTGCCCATCATAAATCTCAAAATCCCGCGCGGGTATTGGAAAATCCCGCCGGCGCCGTGGCGTTGGCGTCGAGCAGCCAGCGCGCCCGCGGGGCGGCGTCCATGGTATCGACCAGTCCCAGCGCCAGCCGCTCCGCGCCGGCCCAGGCGATCATCGCGCCGTTGTCGGTGCACAGCGCCGGCGGCGGGATGATCAGCGTGGTCTGCGCTTTCGCCGCGACATCCTGCAGCGCGCCGCGGATCGCCTGGTTGGCGGCGACGCCGCCGGCGGCGACCAGCGCGCGCGGCGGGCCGAATTGCTCGTGAAACAATTTTAGGCCCACGCTGAGCCGGTCGGCCGTCGATTCCAGCACCGCGGCCTGGAAACTGGCGCAGAGATCGCGGATGTCCTGCGGCTCCATCGGATTGAGCCTCGAGGCCTCGTTGCGAACCGCGGTCTTCAATCCCGACAATGAAAAATTGGCGTCGCTGCGTCCGAGCATCGGCCGCGGAAAGGCAAATCGCTTTGGGTCGCCTCCGGAGGCGGCGCGCTCGACTTCCGGGCCGCCCGGATAGGGCAGCCCCAGCATTTTCGCCACCTTGTCGAAGGCCTCGCCCATGGCGTCGTCGACGGTGGTGCCGAGCCGGACATAGTTGCCGACGCCGACCACCGCGACGATCTGGGTGTGACCGCCGGAGGCGAGAAACAGGCAATAGGGGAACGCCAGCGCGCAGGTCAGCCGCGGCGTCAGCGCGTGGGCCTCGAGATGGTTCACCGCGATCAGCGGCGTGTCGTGCACCATCGCGATCGCCTTCGCCGTGGTCAGCCCCACGATCACGCCGCCGATCAGGCCGGGGCCGGCGGCGGCGGCGACCGCCGACAGCTGCGCATAGTCCACGCCCGCTTCCTTCATGGCG
This sequence comes from uncultured Alphaproteobacteria bacterium, assembly GCA_963721275.1. Taxonomy (GTDB): domain Bacteria; phylum Pseudomonadota; class Alphaproteobacteria; order Rhizobiales; family Xanthobacteraceae; genus Bradyrhizobium. The sequence continues at coordinate 161,606 of CAVRIQ010000012.1, forward strand.
CGGTCGACGATGCCGTCGAGCATTTCGACATGGGCGCGCGCCGCGATCTCCGGCACCACGCCGCCGAAGGCAGCGTGCTCCTCGGTCTGCGAGCGCACGATGTTGGACAATATTCGTCCCGAACCGTCGGGCTGGCGCTCGACCACGGCGGCTGCGGTTTCGTCGCAAGTGGTTTCGATTCCCAGCACCAGCATCGACGTCGCGTTATCCAATTTGAGCCCTTGCATTGGCGGCCAAAGCGGCGTTCCGGTATTCGCCTAAAGCGCTTTCGAGCGAAGTGGATAGCATTGCGAGGCCTCGAAGTGAAATTATCCGTTACTGTCGAATTTCCGCAGCCGCAGGCCTGACGCATGGCTGTTCTCGTCACCCGTCCGCATCCGGACGATGAGGCCACGGCCCATGGCCTGCGCAGCCGGGGGTTCGAGGTGCTGCTGGCGCCGATGCTGCGGTTCGAAGCGGTCCCCTTCCACGACGACGCCGAGACGGACTATGGCGCGGTCATCGTCACCAGCGCCAATGCGCTGCGCGGCATCGAGTCCCAGCTCGAGGGCACCCCGTTGCTCAAGCTGCCGCTGTTCGCGGTCGGCGAACATACCGCTGCCGCCGCGCGCGGCGCCGGATTCGAAAACGTGATTCCGGCGGGCGGCGACGCCGGGGCGTTGCGCGATCTGGTGCTCGCCCGCGTGAAGACAAGGGAGTTGAAGAAAGCGAGCCCGCTGCTTTATCTCGCCGGCGCCGATCTGGCGCGCGACCTGGCCGGCGAACTCGGCGAACGCGGCTTTACCGTCGTGATCCAGACGACCTACCGGATGGCGGCGGTGCCCGGTCTGCCGCGCGAAACCAGCGACGCATTCGCCGCCAACGGCATCGAGGCGGTGCTGCATTATTCCCGGCGCAGCGCCCGCGCCTTCCTGGAGGCGGTCCGCACGGCGGGGGTCGAAATCTCGGCGCTTTCGATCCCGCAATGCTGCATTTCCGAGGGCGTCGCCTCGGTCGTCCGCGACGCCGGGGCCACCCAGGTCATGGTGGCGGCGTCGCCGGACGAAAATGCCTTGTTCGGGGCGTTGGACCGTGCTTTGCGGCCGGGATCGCGCTAGAAAGCGTTTTCGAGCGAAGCGGACACCGGTTCGCGCCAGGAAAACGCGTCAAAACAACAGATTAGGCCCCCGGTTCCGAGTCGATCGAACCTGGGGCCCTGCCGAATCTGCCGTAGCAACAGGGAACCTGAGATGGCTGAGGACGGGCCCGAAGATATCGAACCGCCGCCGGATGCGGGCCGTGCCAGGCGTGCGCCGCCGACCATCGACCTGGAAGCCACGGAAGTTTCGGGCGACACCCAGAACGAAGGCGCCGCGGCCGACGCCGCGCCCGGGCGGTCGTCGCAGTCGGCCTGGCGGGCGGCGATCTCCTCCACCGTCATATCGGCGGTGTCGGGCGCCTGCGCGGCCGCGCTGGTGATCGGCGCGGCCTGGCTGTTGGGTTGGCCGGGCGAGGCGGCGCCGCCGCCGGCGCCTGCGGTCAATTCCGCCGCCATCGATGATCTCGCCGCCCGCATCGCCAGCGTCGAATCCAGGACGACCAAGCCTGCGGCGCCTGACCCGGCGGCCGCCGGGCGCGTCGACGCGCTGGAGAAATCGGTCGCCGCGTTGCGCTCCGACCTTGCGGGATTGCACGCGCAGTCGGAGAAACTCGCGGCCGCGGTCAATGACGTCAAATCGGCGCCGCACGAAGTCGCGGCAGCGCCTGATCTCACGGCGATCAACGATCGCATCGCCGGGCTGGAACGCGCCGCGCGCGCGCAACGCACCGAGATTGCCAAGGAGACTGCAAAGGAGAACACAAAGCCGGTCGACGACGTGCCGCTGCGCCGCGTCGTGGCTGCGGCGCTGCTCGACGTGCTGGTCCGGATCGGCGATCCCTATCCGGCGGCGCTGACGGCGGCGAAATCGCTGTCGTCCAATCCCGATGCGCTGAAGCCGCTCGATGGCTTTGCCGCCTCGGGCGTGCCGGGCGCGCCCGTTCTCAGCCGCGAACTCTTGGCGCTGGTGCCGAAACTGTCGCCGCCGGCGCCGGCAAGTTCCACCACCGGCTCCAGCCTGGTCGATCGCCTGCAGGCAGGTGCGGCGAAACTGGTCCGCATCGAGCGCACCGACGCCGTCGGCAACACCAGCGGCAACGTGGTCGCCCGAGTCACCGCCGCCGCCTTGCGCAACGACTACAAGGAGGCGCGGCGCGAGCTGGAGACGCTGCCGCCCGCCGACCGCGCCGCCGCGCAGGGCTGGCTCGAAAAGGCCGACGCGCGCGACGCGGCGCTCGCGGTGTCCCGTCAATTCGCGGCCGAGGCCATGACCGCCCTCGCCAGCCCCGCACCCACGAAGCCGCTTCAATAGGATTCTGATGCACCGGATCATTCTGTTTCTCGTGTTGATTGCGCTCGCGGCTGCGGGCGCGGCGTGGGTGGCCGACCAGGGCGGCGACGTCGTGCTGTCGTGGGATGGCTGGCGCGTTCACACCTCGCTGCCGGTGTTCGCGCTGGCGCTCGGCGTCACCATCGTCGCGGCGATGCTGCTGTGGGCCGTCTTGCGCGCGCTGTGGCGCACGCCGGAAAAGATCCGCCGCGTCAGGCGCGAGCGGCGCCAGGCGCGGGGCCGCCACGCCATCACCCACGGGCTGCTCGCGATCGGCCATGGCGATGCCGCGGCGGCTCGCGCCCATGCCGATCTCGCGCGAAAACATGCCGGGAACGATCCGCTGGCATTACTGCTGCACGCGCAATCGGCCCAGCTCAGCGGCGACCGCGAAGGCGCGCGCGCCGCGTTCCACGCCATGGCCGAGCGCGAGGACACGAGGCTGCTGGGCCTGCGCGGCCTGTTCATCGAGGCGCAGCGCGCCGACGATCCGGTCTCCGCCGTGATGATCGCGGAGGAGGCGCTGAAGCTGGCGCCCGCCTCGACCTGGGCGTCGCATGCCGTGCTCGGATTCCGCTGCGCCAAGGGCGACTGGAGCGGAGCGCTGGCGATCCTCGACACCAATCTCGCCTCGGGCCTGATCGACAAGGCAGCCTGGCGCCGTCAGCGCGGCGTGCTGCTGACGGCGCGCGCGCTGGAACTGGAAACCGTCGACCGCGACCTGTCGCGCGACAGCGTGATGGAAGCCATCAAGCTCGCGCCGACCTTGGTGCCGGCCGCGGTGCTCGCCGCCAAATACGAGAGCGAGGCGCATCAGGTGCGCCGCGCGATGCGGATCGTGGAGGCGGCGTGGCTTGCGCATCCGCATCCCGACCTGGCGGACGCCTATGCGCATGTGAAGCTGGGCGATTCCGCGCGCCAGCGGCTGGTGCGGGTGGAGACGCTGGCGGCGAAGGCGCCGGGCCATCGCGAAAGCGCGCTCGCGCTCGCGCGCGCCGCGATCGACGCGTCCGAATTCGCCCGCGCCCGCGAGGCGCTGGCGCCGTTCGTCGCGGCGCCGACGCAGCGGGTGGCGATGCTGATGGCCGAAATCGAGCGCACCGAGCACGGCGACAGCGGCCGGGCGCGGGCCTGGACCCTGCGCGCGGTACGCGCGCTGCACGATCCCGTGTGGACCGCGGACGGCTATGTCAGCGACAAATGGCGGCCGGTGTCACCGGTATCGGGAAGGCTCGATGCGTTCCAGTGGCAGACGCCGGTCGCGGCGCTGCCGTCGGACAAGGCCGCCGAGATCGAGGCCAGGGAATTCAACGACGCGGTCATGTCCGCACCGCGCCGCGTCGAGCCCCCGCGCGAGGCGGCGGCCGAGGTCGTGGCCCCGGCCGCGGCGCAGGATAATTCTCCGGAAAAACCAATCGTCGTCGAAGCGGCGCCCGCGCCGGCACCTGCCCCCTCCCCGCCGCCGGCTCAGGCCGTTCCGCCGGCCGAGCCCCCGACCATGACGGCCGCGCCGCTGTTCCGCGCCCGCGCCGATCTCGGCAAGACAGGCCCGGCTGCCATTTCGCCGGTCATCCCCATCGTCCGGGCGCCCGACGATCCCGGGATCGACGACGAGCCTGCGGTCAGGGACGAATTCGCGGAACAACTCCGCCCGACGCAGGGCCAGGCCGGCGGCTGGCGCGGGTTTTTGTCGCGTTGGGGCGGGTGAACAGGGCGTTTCGCGCGAAAACCCTGTCCCGGCCCGGTCCGGGCGGGTGCCGCGGGGCAGCGTTTTTCTTGCCAAATCGGGCGCTGCCCGATATCAGGTGCGGGCGTTTTCGGAAGCCTTTGCCGATCGCGCCGCATGGTCCGCCGCAATAGCTCAGTTGGTAGAGCACGTCATTCGTAATGACGGGGTCACAGGTTCGAAGTCCTGTTTGCGGCACCACATAATGCTCTGATAACAAAAACTTGTCTTCCCCGGCTGATTTTGTCTCCCCGCCACTCCCCTCAGGGAACCACGGCGCAACCGCACCGAGACGATTCAGCCGAAAGTGGAATGTCACGAGGCACGAAAAAGCGGCGCGGTACTCAATAGCGGTTGCGATGCCAATCATGGATCGTCAACCGCGATGGCTAAGGATGGCCGTCAACGCTGCCTCGCGCCACAAGCACCGGTCTTGTGTCTGCCGACAACATTCTCGCGCGACGGCGAGTTCAGGAAACCTGTTGCCGATCGTTCGCTGGTCGTGTTGCGGTCACTGTCAGTCCAAAATATTCCGGACATAACCATCAGGGCTATATCCTCATCATGCCCTGATGATGAAGCGAAACGGCATTAGCTACGAAACAAAACTGCTCCCGGACAAATTCGCCGTTAAAGGCAAGAGCGGATACCCGCTTTACCCGCCTGGGTTGCGCGGCTACGGTCTCGCATCATGTCGACAATCATCTTCCTGATCCCGTCTTATCAGCCGACGCCGCTATTGTGCGAGTTGCTGGAGGATCTCCGGAAGAAGGATCCGGCGGCGCCAATTGTCCTCGTCGACGACGGCAGCGGTCCGGCATACAGCGAGCTATTCCGGCGGGCCGGTCAGGTGCCCGGCACCGTCGTTTTGACCAATGCCATCAATCTCGGCAAAGGCGCCGCTCTCAAACACGGGATGAATCACATCCTGGTAAACTATCCCGACGGAATCGGGGCCGTCACCGCTGACGCCGATGGACAACATGCCGTAAATGATATCCTGAACATTGCGAACGAGCTGCGGGCTTGCCCAACGCAGGCGATATTTGGTTCGCGCCGTTTCAAGCGCGATGTTCCGTTCCGCAGCAAGATCGGCAACACCGTTTCGCGCTACGTCTATCGCTTCCTGATCGGCGTCAATCTGTCGGACACGCAGACGGGCTTGCGGGGGACGCCCCGTCGGCTCATGGAGTTAAGTCTGGGCATCCGATCGAATCGGTACGAATTCGAGACCGAACAGATCATTGTCGCAAAGAACGCCGGCTTCAAATTCAGGGAAGTACCGATCCGGACGGTCTACATTGACGACAACAGCGCATCCCATTTCAATCCAGTTCTGGATTCACTCCGAATCTATTTCGTGCTGCTGCGGTATGCTTTTTCCAGCATCATGACCGCGCTAACCGATTTTCTCGTATTCTACATCATGACGGCCAATGGAATGTCGGTGCTCGGCGCCAACATGTCGGCACGAGCGGTTGCCCTGTGGATCCAGTTTGTATTTTTGAAAAAGTATGTCTTCAAGAGCAGCGCCGGAATGGCGACGTTCGCCGCCTACCTTGCTTACGTGTTTTTCTCCGGCTACGTGTCATCCGTGATGCAAGGGCAGTTTACCGGACATGTCGAGAATTCGCCGCTGCTTGCCAAGGTCGTGGTCGAATTGATTATCTGGATTTTCAATTTCATGTTCTTGCGGGACATCATCTTTCGCAAAGGGAGCGAAGTTTGAAGCCAGCGCAAACCGATTGGGACAGCTATTATGCGAGACCTTACAGGACGGCATCGCTGACCCGAAAGCATACGGCGTCCGTCTTGATTGACCTCATGCGCAGCCAAGGCGGGTCAGGAGCGAGCATCCTCGAATTCGGCGGCGCCAATAGTTGTTTCATCGATCAAATCCTGGAAGATGTTCAGCCCGCGCGCTACGACGTAATCGACTGCAACCAGCTTGGGCTCGATCTGCTTAGGTCCCGCTATCCGAGCGATGATCGCGTCTCGGTCCGCCGGGGGGACGTGCTCGCGGCATCGGAACCCGAACGACTTTACGACATCGTTTTCAGCGTGGGCTTGATCGAACACTTTGATGTCGCTGGAACCACTCGCGCCGTCGCTTCGCATTTCAGGTATCTGCGGACGGGCGGCACGGCAATCATCACCTTTCCGACACCGACGTGGCTTTATCGCGCGGTGCGAGGACTGGCCGAGGTAACGGGCAATTGGATTTTTCACGACGAGCGGCCACTCGAGCTGCCGGAGATCGAGCAGGCGATTGCCGGGTTGGGCGAGATCAAATCCGCACAGATCCTGTGGCCCCTCATACTCACGCAATATTGTGTGGTGGCACGGAGCCTTCCACAGCCTTGATTTGATCTGATGCTCTTGCGGCATTTCCTTCGACGGGAGCCCAAAACGGCGCCACTCGCTGATCGATCATCCGGCGAAACAAATAGCCGATGCCGCTCAGGCTGCCGCTTGCAAGAATGATCAGCAGCGGATCGAGCGGCAGGCGATAGCGCGGCAGCGCATGAAATGAAAGGGTCGCCGCTGAAAGCAGGACGATCGGAAGCCAGAGCGGCAGGCGGCGCCGCCACGCCGCGGAATCGAGCAGCGACGCCAGAGCCCCCGCGATGACAAGGATCAGCAGAATGTCCGCAACCCGCACCTGAAACTTGTTGTAGTCGAGGTCGCTCGGGGTGAGAAATCGCTTCAGCCGGTCGAAATCTCCGCGCAGCCAGGCCGATGGATTGGCCCGAATATAGGCAATCGCCGCCGATCGCATCGCGGCGCTCTGCTCGATCGGATCGGCGATCCCTGCGAAGGGAACCCAGGGGGTCAGCTTCGACCAGTCCAGCCCGTATCGCTCGAACTGTTCGTTATTCTCCAGGATCATCGATATGCCGGTCGCCAGGTTGAGCCGGACGAACTGGTGGTATTTCCTGTAATTGTGAACCCACCAGGGCGCCATCAGCACGCAATAGACCAGTGCGAAAACGCCGAGCCGCCTTGCGATCTCGCGAAGTGACGGTCTTGCGATCGTCGCAAACGTTCCCGCGATAACGATGAGTGGAAGAAACAGATCGAGCGTGGGCCGCATCAAATTGGCCAGCACGAAGGCGATGGCGGCGACGGCAATCTGGTTGCGGTAGATGGCGGCAAAGCCCGTCAGCACCAGGAAGATGAAAATGGTTTCGGTGAGCCGGAACGTGGCGTAGTAGATCAGCATCGGATGCACGGCCAGCAGGAAGGCCGCGACCAATCCGGCCGTCCTGCTGAACCAGGCGTCGCAGGCAATCCGGTAGCCCAGATAGATCGTCGCCGTGGAAAGGGCGAGTTGCAAAACGATGATCCCGTTCGCCCCGGCCAGCAGGATCAGGGCCGGGTAGAGCGGCATGCACACGGTGCTCGCGATAGCGCCGGTCGAGAACAGGTTGCCCGCCTCCCGGAGATACAGCAATGCGTCCGGAGAATCGACCACGGGATATTCCAGCCACCAGTAGTAACGCAGCGCGAAGCCGAGGCAGATGATGGCCGCGAGCGGGAGGTGTCTGCAGGCGGCTGCGGAGGCCGGCGCCGTCTGGAGACTCCCGACCCTCATGAGGCGACGCCGATCGTCATCTGCCCGATATTCCCATGAGGAGCGCGGAACCGCGGATCGCCGTTCCGGCGCGGTGCGATTCTTCGGAAACTGAACAGTTTCGCCGCCGATGTAAAGATGACGGGCCGAGGTTCGCGATCCATTTCACGGCCCTCTCATTTCTTCGGCCGCCGCTATTGGTCGCCGCCCGATCTTGCTCTACGAGGGTGGTGTTTCCTGTCCTGCGCGGCTTCCGCAGCTCAAGATGCGTATTAGATAAATACCGGACGGACCATGGCGCCGTTAGGCCGGGTGTCGTGTCGGAGCAGGGAGATATTCGTGAGCATTCCGGCCAGCCTGTTTGGGAAGCAAACGCCGTCGGTCCTTTGGTGTTTCCCCGTCCTGCTTTTCTTGAGCGGCTGCGGCGAGACGGGGCCGGAGTGCGGTTCGCCGGATGCGCGCAATTCCGTCATCAGGAGCGTGGCGGACAACAGGAATAACGCGCTGCTCAATTTCGCGGTCGACAATTCGGATGCGGTCGAGGAACTGATGAAGAACGCCAGCGCCGAGGCCGATAAATCGGCGATCCGGGAAAAGGCCAAGCTGGACGCGGTCTATTCCCTGGATGCTACCATCGTCTCGAATTCAAGGACGGCGCGGGCGGCGAATTGCACCGGGCTGTTGTATGTCAGCGTCGGCGATACCACGGTGCAGAAAGAAGTGGAATTCAGCGTCGAGCAGGCGGCCGACGGCAAGACCTCGGTTTCGGTGAAGCCGTTTCAGTTTTGAGGTTTGCAGGAGGCTACGCGACTTGCGCGTAAAAACGAATTTCCTGAAGCCGATCAAGCTGTTTCTACCTGTCCAGCCCCGTTTGAAAAAATATTCTGGTTTTCCGAATCCGCAAATCACCTCATATCCACCGCCGTCCACCCCACTCGAGGGGCGTATCGCGATCGTCACGGACGCGGGGCTGGATGCGATGGACGCCGATGGTGCTTCTGACGAGCGCACCGGATGCGGACGAAGAAGTCGTGTGGTCCTGATGCCCCGACGCTGGCATCAAGTTGGCGGAAGCGATTCCGCTGATGACGGTGGCAAAAAAGCCGGTCACCGGGGAGAGCGCGAAGGAAACCGTTAAAACCATTGCGCAGGGAAGGCCGGATTGCCTCCGCTGAACCTGTATGCTCGTGTGCGCTTCTTTGCACAATTTTGCACGCGAGACCGCGGGTGCAGCGCGCACCCGGCTTTCCCTGCGCCCTCTGCGTGATGAGGGCGGGAAGTTGATGGCAAACCTCGGGCGAATTGCGCCGCGGGAATTATACGCATGTCCAGAGGTCGTCATTGCGGCTGTTAGAACCGTCATTGCGAGCGCAGCGAAGCAATCCAACTTTCTTTTTGTTGCGCGATGGATTGCTTCGCTGCGCTCGCAATGACGCTGATGGAGCGGCAGGCTGTTCTTTCTTCCTACGCACTCATCGCCGGCTCTTCCCTCGGCTCCAGCACTCTCCGGCTGCAAGCCGCCGAACCGCCGCTCGCGGCCGTGGAACGAAATCAATGCTTCCGCAAGATCTTCTTCCCCGAAATCCGGCCACATCTTTTCCGTGAAATGCAACTCGGCATAGGCGCTCTCCCACAGCATGAAGTCGGACAACCGCTTCTCGCCGCTGGTGCGGATTACGAGGTCGACGTCGCGCAGGCCGGCTTCGCCGGTGACGAGGTCGGAAAAATTTTCGCGGGTGAGAGCGCCTGCGCTCGCCGCCCTGGCCACGGCGTTGAGGATCGCGTCGCGCGCGGAATAGTCGACCGCGATGCGCAGATGCAGGACCTCGCCGCTCGCGGTCGCCGCTTCCGCGCGGCCGATCGCCTCCGCGATCCCGGCGGGGAGACGGTCGCGGCGGCCGATCACGGTGAGACGCACGCCGTTGCGCACGAGGCTCTCGACCTCGCTGGCGAGATAAAATCGCAGCAGCGACATCAGCGCGGACACCTCCGCCTTCGGCCGGCGCCAGTTGTCGCTGGAAAACGCATACAGCGTCAGCGTTCCCACGCCCTGCTTCGGCGCGGCCTCCACCACGCGGCGGATCGCCTCGACGCCGGCTTCGTGCCCGCGCAGCCGCGACAGCCGCCGCCTAATCGCCCAGCGTCCGTTGCCGTCCATAATGATGCCGACATGCAATTTGGCTTGCAGTTCGGGCTTAAGACCACTTTGCATCACAAAGTTTCCTTGCAAAAAAAGGGAGCGTCAGATCGGGAGGATGCGAAATTTTGCGGCGGGCGCCTCTTCCTTGCCGGCGGCTCTGGCGGCGTCGCGAACCAGCCCTTCCAGCACGGCGAGATAATCGAGAAAGCGGCGACGGCCGGTTTTGGTCAGGCGGCAGGAGGTGTGGGGACGGTTGCCCTCATAACCCTTTGTCACCTCGACCAGGCCCGCTTCCTGCAGCACGCCGAGATGACGGCTGAGATTGCCGTCGGTGAGCCCGCAGAGCTGCTTGAGGTCGGCGAACGCCAGTCCCCTGGGATGCGCCATCAGCGAGGTCAGCAAGCCCAGTCTCGCCTTCTCGTGGATCACGCGGTCGAGGCCGCCATAGGAAAACGGCGCGTGGCTGCCTTCAGTCTTCGACATCATGGTCTCCGGAAGCAAAATGGAGGATCGCCGCCATCAGCAACTGGCCGATCACGAACGGCAGGCCCATGGTCCAGGGCGACAGCGTGTGGCTCTGGCTTGCCAGCAGCAGGCATCCAAAGCCCGCCACGAAATACCACGCGCCGGCCAAGGCGACCGTGCGCGGCAGCGAGCGGACGGAGGCGAATATTCCAAGGCTCACCAGCAACTGCCACAGGCCCGGCAGCATCCACAGCGTCTCCGGCGCGAATTTCCACAGCATCACCGCCAGCAGCACACCGGCGGCGCCGGCGGGCAGAAACTGCTCGACCGCCTGGTGGATCATGGCGTCCGCAAGCCCGGAATGATGCCGGCGCGAGCGCGCCTGCATCTCGGTCCAGATCATGCCGCCGGACACCAGCGCGGCCGCCGCCCAGCCGGCCAGGAACTCCATGGGATGGCCGGTCGGATCGTCAAGCCAGAGGAATTGAAGGATCGCGGTCAGCAGCGCCAGGCCGCCGGTGGCGGCCACCGCCGCCGGGCCGTAGCCGCGAAACGCGGTGCCGGCGGCGATCTGGCTGCGAATGGCGAAGATATCGGCCAAGGCCTTGTCGAGATCGCGCATTCCGTGCCCCGTACTTTGCAGTACAAAGTATACGCGATGGCAAAGTGAAGGCAAGCCCGTGTCAGCAAGCCCGTGTCGGCGAGCCTTGCGTGATGTTGCTCACATAACGGATCCGAACGGTTCGGGCCGGGGCTTCACGTTGCCGTTAGATGTGAAGCCGTTCACATCGGAATTTCGCAATCGGTTTATTGCAGGGCGCAACCGCTTGATTGGAGCTATCCGTGCCGTCACCTCGCAACCAGAACCCGGAAAATCGCCGCTTCGACTGGCCGGGAATCTTCCGAACCCTGCTGGTGCAGGTGCTGGTTCTGTCCGCGCTGTCGTGGGGGTTCGTCCGCTATGTGAACTGGTCGTCGGACCGGGCTTGGGCGGAATTTTCCAGCGCCAGCGAGCGCGCTGCGCCCGCCGCGAGACCTCGCCCGCCGTCGACGACGCCGGATCCGGCCGTGCGGGTTCGCTCGACCTGCGCGCGAAGGGTTTGAGACGGCTATTCCGAAACCGTCTGCACCACGCTGCCGATCGGACGCGCGCTCGAGACCGGCACTTTCATATCCTTGAGCAGGGCCTCGTCATATTCGGGCAAGGTTTCGAACGGCGCCTTGGCCTTCATCTGCACCACCTTGTAACCGCCGGCCTTGAGGCGGCGAAGCAGGGTCGGCAGGGCTTCCGCGGTGTGCTTCTGGAAATCGTGCATCAGGATGATGCCCTTGCCCTGCTTGTCGAGCTTGGTCATGACGGTATTGATGACCTGCTCGGGGTTCTTGGAGCGGAAATCGAACGAGTCGAGGTCGCAGGAAAACATCGCGACGTTGCGCGACGCCAGATAGGCCATCGCGGCCGGCCCGTGCTGCAGTTCCGGAAAGCGGAAGAACGGCGAGGGCGCCGCCCCGAGTGCCATCTTGACGGCGCTGTAGCCCTTCTCGATCTCGTCCTTGGCAAGTTGTTCCGTCATCTTCTTGGAATTCAGATTGGCGTGCGACCAGGTGTGGGCGCCGACGGTGTGGCCGGCGGCGGCGACCTGCCTGAGGATTTCGGGATGGTAGGTGGCGTGCTTGCCGATCGGGAAGAACACCGCCTTGGTGCACTCGTCGGCGAGCGCCTTCAGTACCGCCGGGGTATTGCCCGGCCACGGGCCGTCATCGAAGGTCAGCACGACCTCCTTGTCGGTCAGAAAATCGAACTGCTTGAAATGCTGGAAGCCGAAACCCGGTCCGCCCGTGGTGTCGATGACCACGACGCGGGAAACGCCGAGCGCGTCGGGATTGGCGCAGGTGCTCTTCTGCTGCGGAGGCGCCACCGGCTTCTCCGGGATCGCCGCGGTCACCTCGACATCGTCCCGCGCCGGCAACGGTTTGGCCGCGGGGTTGGCGGCTGCGAGCCGCTCGGCCAGCGGGGCGCTGACGGTGGTTGGCGCTGCCAGCGCGAGGCGCGGCGAAGAAGACGGCCAGAAGAACCAGACCGCCGATATCACGACAGCCGTCACGACGCTCGCGAGCATCAGACCTAACGCGTTACGCATGGTTACACTTTCCCAAAAAACGGCGCGGCATCTTTCGCCAAGTCATTAATGAGAAATAGTCGTTAACGCCGTGCCAACGCGCAGCGGTTCCCGGTGACAAATCTCGGCTCAAGGAGGTGCGATTTTGCCAGAGTGATGGACGTCACAGTCGGGGGACGGCCGTTGGGGCAATGTTCGTTCCATCGGAAACGGCCCGCCACGCCGGGCCAAAGGGAGCCAACCATGACCACTTTTCCTGACCGGACCATTCGCCAGACCAGTCTGGCCGCGGCCTTCGCGGTCACCTTCTTCGCGCTGTCGTCGAGCGCAAGCTTTGCCTTCAGCGCCGAGGCGCAGCAAATGTGCACCGGCGACGCGTTCCGCCTGTGCAGCTCCGAAATCCCCAATATTCCAGCCATCACCGCCTGCATGTACAAGCACAAGGCCGAACTCAGCACGGGCTGCCGGACGGTGATGGACCGGGATCTGGCCGCCAAGCAGCCAAAGCTGGCGGCGAAGTAAGTTGCTTCCCGTCATTCCGGGCTGGTCCGCGGACCAGACCCGAATCCGGCAAAAGGCGTTGCCGCACCGGTTCGCGCGGATTAGAACGCGCTGAGACCACAACCGGTTAGGCGTAAACCATGGCCAGAATTCTTTTCGTCATTCCGTTCGTTCTCATGGCTTCGGCGGCGTCGGCGCAGCCGCGCGGGCACGACGCCTGCGCGCGGGATGTCTCGCGTTTCTGCCGGGCTCACATGAATGACGGCGACCAGGTCGTGCTGGCGTGCCTGCAGCAAAACCGCGCCAGGCTGAGCAAGGCCTGCGCCAAGGTGCTGACCGATAACGGCAGGTAACCGACGTTACGTACTGCCGCCCGCCGCCGTCGCCACCGGCAGTACCTCGTTGGCGGCGCGGTCCGGCGTTTCTTCCTTCCAGCGCACCGATCCGAACGGCCGCTCCAGCATGCGGCGGACGCGCACCGGATCGGGGCCGAGATGGAAAGCCATCGCCTGCTGATGCAGCGCGCGCTCGGATTGCGTCGAGCGGTTGCGCTGGCGCAGATAGTCCAGCCAGGTCGGGCAGTGATAGCGCTCGGTCCACAATTCGGGATCGCCGATGTCGCGCGCGATCGACCAGCCATAGGCGCCGTTGCGCTGGCGGCTGAGCTGCACTTCCTGCATCACATTGTGGAAGGCGCGGGCGCTTTCCTGATCGACCCGGTATTCGATCTCGACCACCAGCGGCCCGCTGCGCCCGGTCAGCGCGAGCTTCACCTCGGGATCGGCGAGCAGTTCGGCGTCCTCGTTGCGGGCGCCGACCCGCGGCATGGCGAGCCACAGGCCGAGCAAAGGCGAGGCCATCATCAGGCCCGCGGAAACCAGAAGCGCGGTTTCCACGCCGGCCGCGTCGGTGAGGCGTCCCCAGCCCCAGCTTCCGATCGCGATGCCGCCGGCGATCGAGGCCTGGAACGCCGCCAGCGAGCGGCCGGCGACCCAGCGCGGCGCGGAGAGCTGCACGCCGATGTTGAACAGGGCGACCGCCAGCATCCACACCGCGCCGGCCACCACCAGCGCCGCCGCGGTCAGCACCGGCTGCCGGCTCAGCGCGACCGCCGCGATCGCGCCGCCCATCGAGAGCGCGCAGGCGCGGATCGCCGCCTCGCCGCTCATGCGCTTGCGCACTTCGGCGATGTTGAGAGCCCCGATCACCGCGCCCATGCCGAACGCGCCGAGCATGATGCCGTAGGTTTGCGCCCCGCCGTGCAGGAGGTCGCGCGCCACCAGCGGCATCAGCGCCGACACCGAACCGCCGATGATGCCGGTCACCAGCGTGCGCGCCAGCACGATGCGGATCGACGGCGAGTTGGCGATATAGCGCACGCCCGACACCATGGCGCGGTTGAGTTTCTCGCGTGGCAGCCGCGACGGCTCGCTGGCGCGGCGCCAGAGAAACAGAACGACCAGCAGCGGGAGATAAAGTACCGCATTGGCGGCGAAGGCCGCGACCGCGCCGGCGGTGGCGACGATGATGCCGCCGATGGCGGGACCGAAGCTTCGCGCGATATTGTAGCTGATGCCGTTCAGCGCCACGGCGGACGGCAGCGTTTCCGGCGGCACCTGTTCGCTGACGGAAGACTGCCATGCCGGTCCGAACAGCGCATTGCCGCTGCCGACGATAAAGCAGAACCCCAGCAGGATCTCCGGGGTGACAAGCTTGAGCCACGCCAGCACCGCCAGCGTCGTCGCGCCGCTCAGCGCGATTGTCAGCGCGATCAGCGCCACGATGCGCCGGTCATACATGTCCGCGATGGCGCCGGCCGGCATCGAGATCAGCATGATCGGGAGCATCAGGGCGGTCTGCACCAGCGCGACCTTGTCGGCGGACGAGGTCATCTGCGTCATCGCCCAGGCGGCGCCGACCCCCTGGATCAACAGTCCCAGATTCGACAGCAGGCTCGCCAGCCAGATTCGCCGGAACACCGCATGCCGCAGCGGCGCGGCGACGCCATCGGCGGCAAGCATCGAACGTTTCGGCTGTTTCGTCATATCCCCGTTCCGTGGGAGCCGGTCTGGCCTTGATTCCATCTTGATTTCCAGTGATGCCCGCGAAAGTCCTTCCCTGTCCAGTGCTCCGGCACGCTTTCAAGCGTCATACGGGGCGACTAAGATACTGAATCATAACGGGGAGGCACAATATGAGGATATCGCGGCGGACGATCTTGAAGGGCGCGGGAGCCCTGCCTCTGGCGGTGGGGAACTTTGGTTTCGTTGCCCTGGCGCAGACGACCCAAGCCGCCCCGAGTGCCAGCGAAATTCCGCCGGTTCTGTTCGTGCACGGCAATGGCGACCATGCGGCGCTGTGGATCGCCGCCTTGTGGCGGATGGAGTCGAACGGGGTTTCCCGCGAGCGCATGTTCGCGATCAATTTCACCGATCCCCTGGCGCGCGCCGACGATACCAAGGCCGAGCCGAACAAATCCTCGACCGAAGACCAGCGGCGCGAGCTCGGCGTGGCCATCCAGGAACTGAAACGCCGCAGCGGCGCATCGCGTGTGGCGCTGGTCGGCAATTCGCGCGGCGGCTATCCGATCCGCAGTTATATCAAGAACGGCGGCAGCGCCGATGTCAGTCACGCCGTGCTGTGCG
Source organism: uncultured Alphaproteobacteria bacterium (assembly GCA_963721275.1). Lineage (GTDB taxonomy): Bacteria > Pseudomonadota > Alphaproteobacteria > Rhizobiales > Xanthobacteraceae > Bradyrhizobium. Next base: position 177,185 of record CAVRIQ010000012.1, read on the forward strand.
GCGTTCCCAACCACGGCGTCTACGACTGGGACGCCGGCCTCAACAACGAGTTCAATGGCCGCGGGCCGTTCCTGCGCGGGCTGAACGAGGGCGAAAGCGAAGTCACGCCGGGCACCGCGTTCCTGACCCTGCGCAGCGACGGCATGGACAAATATGCGCAAGCCGACGGACGGTTCGTCGGCAAGCCGGGCACGCCGACCGGCGTCACCGCGGACGGCCCGGCGCTCAAGGGCGCCACCAACCTGGTGCTCGGCGCGGTCGATCATCGCGAGACGGCGTTTTCTCCGCGCGCGTTCCGCGAGATCTACAAATTCATTGCCGGCCGCGAGCCGGACAAAATAGCGATTGCGCCGGAAGCGGAAGTCAGGTTGAGCGGGCTGGTGACGGGCACCCCCGGCGGCGTTCCCACCAATCGCCCGGTGGCGGGCGCTTCGGTGGAGATCTACCGCGTCTCTGCCGACAGCGGTGAACGCATCGGCAGCGCCGTTCATTCCTCGCAGACCGGCGCCGACGGGCGCTGGGGTCCGGCAAAGGTCGATCCGTCCTGGTATCTCGAAATGGTGCTGACCTCGGCCGGTTCCGCCACCACGCATTTCTATCGTTCCCCGTTTCCGCGTTCCTCCGACATCGTGCACCTTCGCGCCGCGCGCCCGCTGGGACCCGCCGACGCCGGCGCCGGCAGCGTCGTCCTGATGTCGCGGCCGCGTGGCTATTTCGGTCTTCCGCGCGATATCGTGCTGTTCGACGGCAAGGAGCCATCGGATGTGAAACCGGGCGTGCCGGGCGATTCGATCAGCACGCTGCGGCTTTCAGCCGGGGAAGCCGGACGTCCGGTCGCCGCATTGTTCAATGAGGAACGGATTGTGGCGCGGGCCTGGCCGGCGTCGGAAAACAGGATTGCGGTCGCCGAGCTCACTTACTAGCTACTGGTACCGTCATCTTTCTCGCGAGGCTGCCCGTGAGCATCGCCGAAGCCTTAGAGCTGCCTTCCGCGCGTCCACCCCTGGTGCCGCCCAGCCCGCCGCGCGCGCCGGCCAGCATGACCGCGATCGGGCGGATGATGGCGATGCGCGAGAGCGCGATCGGCTCCTGGGGCCAGCGTGCCTATGAAGAGGATATCATCAGGGGCCGCTTCTTCGGGCGCTCCAGTTTCATCCTCAACACGCCGGACGCGATCCGGCATGTCCTGGTCGACAATTACGAGAACTATGTGCGGACGCCGGCCGCCATCCGGGTGCTGCGTCCGGTGCTCGGCGAAGGTCTGCTGATTGCGGAAGGCCGCGCCTGGAAGCATCAGCGCCGAACGCTGGCGCCGGCCTTCACGCCGCGCGCGGTCATGCCGCTGGTGCCGCACATGGTCGCGGTGACCGACGAGACGATCGCAAAGCTGCGCGGGAAATGCGGCGAACCGGTCGATCTGCGCGAAACGATGCAGCGGATGACGCTCGAGATCGCCGGGCGCACCATGTTCTCGTTCGGGATGGACCGCCATGGCCCGGCGCTGCGCGACTTCGTGATGGAGTATGGCCAGCGGCTGGCACGGCCGCATTTTCTCGATCTGCTGCTGCCGCTGAGCTGGCCGACCCCGCAGGATTTTTCCCGCGCGCGCTTCCGCAAGCGGTGGACGCTTTTCGTCGGCATGCTGATGGCGGAGCGCCGCGCCGCCGGCAAGAACGAAGGCGCGCTGTCGCGGGATCTCTTCGATCTGATGGGCGCCGCGCGCGATCCCGAGACCGGCGAGGCCTTCACCGACGAACAGCTCGGCGATCAGGTCGCCACCATGATCCTCGCCGGTCACGAGACCACCGCTACCGCCCTGTTCTGGTCGCTGTATCTGCTGGCGCTCGATCCCGCCACCCAGGACCGATTGGCGGCCGAGGTCGAGGGCGCAGAAGCGAATGGCGCACTCGACATCGAGCGCCTCAAATTCACCCGCGCGGTGGTCGATGAGACCATGCGACTCTACCCGCCGGCGTTCCTGATCGCGCGGGCCGCCGCCGCGTCCGATACGATCGCGGGCATGCCGGTCAGGAAGAACGACGTGGTCCTGGTCGCGCCGTGGCTCCTGCACCGGCACGAAAAGCTGTGGCGCGATCCGAACGCGTTCATCCCGGAGCGCTTCATGGCGCCTGCGCCGCCGCCGGATCGCTTTGCCTATCTGCCATTTGGCGTCGGCGCGCGAATCTGCATCGGCGCGCACTTCGCGCTGGTGGAAGCAACGCTGGCACTGGCCAAGATCATCGCCGCGTTCCGGGTCGAGCTGCTCGACGGGGCGCCGGTGATGCCGATCGGCGTGGTGACGACGCAGCCGGATCGCTCGCCGATGTTCCGCATCACGCCTCGGTGACAAGGCATGGCTTGGACGGCTTCGCAATCTGCTCTAGGCTTGAGCCATGAGTGAAACGCAGGCGCAGTTTTCAGTACTGAAACAGACCGCCGATCCGGCGGTGGCCGAGGCCATTCGCGAGCTGATCGAAAACGGCGCCGACCACGAGCTCAACCGCATCAATCTTCTGGATTTTTCGGCGCGGACCGGGCTCGACGAAGAGCGGGTGATTTCCGGATTCCTGCATGCTGCCCGGCTCGGGCTGTTCGATCTCACCTGGAACGTGCTGTGTCCGGGCTGCGGCGGCGTGCTCGACGCCCACTCCACGCTGAAATCGCTGCGCCATGACGACTATCACTGCGGGCTGTGCGCCTGCGGTTACGAGGCTTCCGTCGACGAGCAGGTCGAGGTCGCCTTTACGGTCAGTCCGCGGATCAGGCGCATTGCGGCGCATGATCCCAACACGCTGCCGCTCTGGGAATATTTCAAGCAGGTGTTCTGGAGCTCGGGCGTCGATCTCGACAAGGAATCCTTTGCATCGCTGACCGACGAGGTAACGCTGGACACGCTGGAACTGCCGGCCGGCGAGAAGGCGACGATGTCGCTGCAATTGCCTTCGGATTTCATCATCGTATTCGAGCCGGTGACGCACGCCGCGCAGTTCATCGATGTTCAGGGCGAGCCGACCAGGGAGCGTCAGCAGCTGTCGCTGATCTACAACAAGACGCCGTCTCCGACCGGCGGCACTATCACGATGCGTCCCGGCCCGCTGCGGCTTTCGTTCGACAATCAGGCCGGCGTGCGGGTGCTGCCGTCGGTCTTCATCGCGGCCGGCGCGCTTCATCATCTGATCGGCAAGCGCAAGCCGTTCCTAACCGCCAAGCGGATGCTGACCAACCAGACTTTTCGCGACGTCTTCAAGGCGGATAACCTCAATATCGACCAGCGGCTCAAGATCACGTCGCTGACGTTCCTGTTCACCGACCTCAAGGGCTCCACCGCGCTGTACGAGCGGGTCGGCGATCTCGCCGCCTTCGATCTGGTGCGCGCGCATTTCCACGCGCTGCTCGATATCATCTCATCGGAAAAAGGCGCGGTGGTGAAGACCATCGGCGACGCCGTGATGGCGACCTTCATCCGGCCGGAACATGCGATCCTCGCGGGTTTGCGGATGCGCGCCGCGATGGATGCGCTCAACGCCGCGCGCGGCACCGACGATCTGGTGGTCAAGATCGGCATCCATGAGGGCCCGTGCCTCGCCGTGATGCTCAACGAGCGCCAGGATTATTTCGGCCAGACCGTCAACATCGCAGCCCGGGTTCAGGGCCTGTCGACCTCGCAGGCTATCCACATCACCGGTCCGGTGATCGAGGCTCCCGCGGTCGCGGCGATCCTGCACAGGGAGGCGATCACGCCGATCCAGAAGCAGGCGGCGCTGCGCGGCATCGCCGACAAGATCGTGGTCTACGAAATTCCCTGAGATTGCCGAAACGTAATGCATGGCGGCGGAACCCGCCCGGATTGCGCAGGTTGGCTTTCCAGCCCATATATCGGGTCCGATGCCGCGCGAGGCGGCAGCCAACGACTTCACACGATCGCGGCAGGAAGTGATGCTGGACGGACTTCGCCAATTCATTACCGATGTTGTCTCTTCCACGGCCCATGAGCAGCAGTCGTTTGACGATACCGGCTATCGTCTGGCGGCGACCGCGCTGCTGATCCATGTCATTTCGATCGACGGCGAACCGTCGGCCGCGGAAAAGCGCAAACTTCACGGCCTGATCGAAAGCCGCTTCGGACTTGATCCCGGCACGGCGGATCGGTTGATCGCGTCCGCGACCCTGGTCGAGGGCGAGGCAGTCGATCTCTATCATTTCACCAGCGTCATCATGCGCTCGGTGAATGAGGCCGGCAGGCTCCGCATCGTCGAGATGATGTGGGAACTGGTCTATGCCGACGGTCAGGTCAGCGAGTTCGAAGACAACGTGGTCTGGCGCGCGGCCGATCTCATGGGCGTGTCGTCGCGTGACCGGATCGATCTCAAGCATCGCGTGGCCGCCCGGCGGCCTGCGGCGACCGCGGGCGGCTGAGCATGCCGCGGGCGCGGCAATGTGCCACGCCGCGGCCCGGGGCGTTTGGAGCCGTCGAGCTGCGCCCGACATGACGAAATTTTAAAATCCACGACAATTGACCGCTGGCCGACGCGATTGGCCCCAAAATGTCGCGATTCGAGGCAGCAGCGTTGTGCGTTTGACACGCCGTCGTGCTTGCAGGTGGCTTGCTTCCCGCCTAGGGCGTATGCTTTCTCGACATCGTTAGCCGCATATCCTGCAATAATTTCAAGAGCATTGAATCGTGACCGAGCGTGTGACGCTGATTACCGGTGCCTCGGCTGGAATAGGCAGCGAGCTGGCGCGCGTTTTTGCGTCGAAAGGCCATCGGCTGGCTCTGGTGGCGCGGCGCGCGGATCGACTGGCGGCGCTGGCGGACGAAATCGCCGCCGCCGGCGGCGCCGCGCCGATCGTGATCGTTTGCGATCTCGAGGAGCCCGATGCGAGCGACAGGATTGCCGCGGTATTGGCCGCCGCAGGGGTGGAGATCGAATACGTCGTCAACAATGCAGGCTTTGGCTTGTTCGGTCATGCGATCGAGCTGGATCGCGCGGCGCAGCTCGGCATGATCGCCGTCAACATCCGCGCCATGACCGATTTGTCGCTGCGGTTTTCCGATCAGCTGATCCGGCACCGCGGCGGCATCCTCAATGTCGCTTCGATCGCCAGCTTTCTGCCGGGACCGGGAATGGCGGTGTATTACGCATCCAAGGCCTATGTGCTGTCGTTCTCGGAAGCGATGCGCCGCGAACTCGCCCCGCGCGGCGTGCGGGTGACCGCGCTGTGTCCGGGTCCGGTGCCGTCGGAATTCCAGGCGCGGGCCGGGTTCGAACCCGGATTCGATTCCGCGATCCTGAACGTCTCCCCGGCCAATGTCGCGAAGGCAGGGTATCGCGGGCTGATGGCCAATAAGCGGGCAGTGCTGCCCGGGCTCGGCATCAAGGTCCTGCCGTTTCTGCTTCGGCTGTTTCCGCGCGGCTTTATCCTGGCGGCGGTCGGCAGCTTTCAACTGCGGAAGCGCCGCTGACGCGTCGGCCTGCTTCTTTGGCCCGCAATTTGCTTTGAACCTGCACATGAATTTCTGCGACAGCTTTGCGAAATTAAGGATGCATTAAGGACGATTCTGGCTTGATAGGGCGGAAAGCGAAGATCAATCGATGTCGTTCCATTCGATCAAAATTGACGCCGAAGACGTGCTGCAATTTCCTGACGGAATACGAGCGGCTTCCGTCGCAGCTCCGACCGCCAGGCCGCTGCCGCCGGTTCTGATCATCCTGCACCAGGAAACCTCGACGCCGGGCCGGGTCGGCAATGCGCTGCGGGCGCTCGGGCATCCCCTGGATATCAGGCGTCCGCGATTCGGCGATCCGCTTCCGGAAACGCTGGACGGTCATGCCGGCGCGGTCATTTTCGGCGGCCCGATGAGCGCCAACGATCCGGATGATTACGTCCGCCGGGAGATCGACTGGATTGCGGTGCCGCTCAGGGAGCAGCGGCCGTTCCTGGGAATTTGCCTGGGCGCGCAGATGCTCGCAAGGCAGCTCGGCGCCCGGGTGGCGCCGCACCCGGAGGGCCGCGCGCAGATTGGCTATTATCCGATCCGCCCGACGCCGGCGGGGCTCAGGCTCTGCCCGAATTGGCCGGATCACGTCTACCACTGGCACCGCGAGGGATTCGAACTTCCCCATGGCGCCGAATTGCTGGCGGAAGGAAGCGATTTTCCGGTCGAGGCGTTCCAGCTGGACCATGCGTTCGGCTTCCAGTTTCACCCCGATGTCACCTACGCGATGATGCATCGCTGGACCACGCGCGGCCATGCCCGCCTCGCATTGCCGGGCGCGCGGCCGCGGCACCATCACTTCGCCGATCGCGCGGTGCATGACGTGACCGAGCGCGCCTGGCTGAAGCAATTCATCGACGGCTGGCTGGCCAGGGCGCCGTTCCCGGCGATGTCGGAAGCCGCGGAATAGCGCACGCGTTTCCCGCGGCGTCCCGAAACCCTTTCCAATTTTACAAATGTGATAGTGTCGGCCCCGACAAGCTTGCGGCTCGTCAGCAAGCGATGCGGGAGGCGACATGACCGGCGACGAGTTCGCGCAGCTGTTGAACGACTTCACGCTGTCGGCGGAGTCCGGAGACGGCGCGCGTTTTGCCGGTCATTTCACCGAAGATGCCATCTACTACGACTACATCTACGGCCCGCACAAGGGCCGCGCCGACATCGCGCATATGATGCAGAACCTGTTTCACCGCGATGCTGCCGACTATCGCTGGGAAATGTTCGACCCCGTGTTCGACGGCGAAACGGGATATGCGTGGTCGCTGTCGAGCTTCACGTCGAGAATTCCGCAATTTCAGGCAAAGCCGGTCGTGATCGACGGCATGAGCCGCTTCATCCTGCGCGATGGCCTGATTGCCGAATATCGGGAATCCGTCAACGGCGGCGTGGCGATGGCGCAGCTCGGGGTCGAGCCGGAGCGCATGACAAGGGTGTTCCAGCGCTGGGCCGGATGGCTGAAGGAACGGCCGGAAACGGTCGACTATCTGGCGCGGCCAGGGGGTTCGCGCGCAAAGAGGCGTGTCTGAAAGCAGCAATCGACAACAAGGCGTCGTCGAAAGGACGACGCGCACAGGGAGATCGCGGGTGACCTATCAGCATATTCTGTATGAAGTGAGCGAGAAGATCGCGACCGTCACGCTCAACCGGCCGGACCGCATGAATGCGTGGACGCCGATCATGGAGCGCGATGTGCGCCACGCCATGGAAACGGCGGCCGCCGACGACAATGTCCGCGTCATCGTGCTCACCGGTGCGGGACGCGCGTTCTGTGCCGGCGCCGACATGGACGCGCTGAAGGGGCTCGATCCCGACGACATCAAGCGGGCCACGAGCCTGCCGCCGTTCGACATGAACCGCAGGCCGGACTGGCAGGCGCGCTACGCGTATTATCCGTCGATTCCCAAGCCGGTCATCGGCATGCTGAACGGCGCCACCGCCGGCATTGGTCTCGTGCACGCGCTGTATTGCGACCTGCGCTTTGCCGCCGACAACACCGTCTTCACGACGGCGTTCTCGCGCCGGGGACTGATCGCCGAGCACGGCATCAGCTGGATGCTGCCCCGCATCGTCGGTCACGCCAATGCGCTGGATTTGCTGATGTCCGCGCGCCGGGTCTCGAGCGAGGAAGCGCTGCGCATCGGTCTGGTCAACCGGCTGTACCCGCCCGAGCAGCTGCGCGAGCAGACCCTTGCCTATGCGCGCGATCTGGCCGATTTCGTTTCGCCGAGCGCGATCGCCGTGATCAAGCGGCAGCTCTACGACGTGCCGTTCCAGACGCTGGCCGAAGCCACCATCGACGCCAACCGGGAAATGGTGGTGGCGCTGCGCGGCAGCGATTTCCGCGAAGGGGTGGCGAGTTTCATGGAGAAGCGGCCGCCGAGGTTTACGGGGAAGTAGAGGGGAGGGCTAACAGCCCGTCGTCGCCCTTCGGGCTATGCCGGGCACGCTTTGCCTGCGGCTCTTGCGCGGCTGCGCCACGCGTAGCCGCAGGCGAAGCGTGGTGGAGCCAGGCGGGATCGAACCGCCGACCTCGTCATTGCGAACGACGCGCTCTCCCAGCTGAGCTATGGCCCCATCGCGACCGCCTCGAACATAGATAGGCGCGGCCAGCAATCGGCGCCATTTACAATCCGCACCAAGGTCAAGTCAAGAACGGCGAAATCGCCGTTTTCGGCTTATTTGCCCGGAACTTCCCTTGTTTGCGGGGGGTGGAACCGATATCTAGCAAGAAGTCGAATCCGCGACCGAACCGCGAGTAAGCCTGCCCATGCGTGCCGTTCTCGACATCGTTCTCATCGTTCTGGACCTTTATGTCTGGCTGCTGATTGCGTCCGCCATCCTGTCCTGGCTGATCGCCTTCAATGTCGTGAACACCCGCAACCAGTTCGTGTCGGCGGTCGCCGAATTCCTGTACCGGGTCACCGAGCCGCTGCTGGCGCCGATTCGGTCCTTCATGCCAAACCTCGGCGGGCTCGATATCTCGCCGATCATCCTGATCCTGATCATCATGTTCATCCAGCGGGTGATCACCTATTACATCTATCCCAGCGTATTCTGACGCCGGATGGACGCCTTATGGACCCTTGGCGCTATTCCTCCCAGGGCGTCAGTATCGCGCTGCGCGTAACGCCGCGCGGCGGCCGCGACGATATCGACGGGCTTGAGACGCTCGCCGACGGCCGCATTGTGGTCAAAGTGCGCGTTCGCGCCATCGCCGACGGCGGCGAGGCCAACCGCGCGGTCACCGAGCTGATGGCCAGGGCGCTCGGGGTACCCAGGGCGAGGGTGCGGATTCTCTCCGGCACCACCTCGCGCCTGAAACAAATTGCCGTCGACGGCGACCCGGCAAAGCTCGGCGACGCCTTGCGAAAGCTCACCGCGGCGAAGCCGGACACATCAGAAGGCATAGGAAAAAAATGACGGCCCGGATCATCGATGGAAAGGTCATTGCCGCGGAGCTTCGCGCCCGCGTCGCCGACGAGGTCGCGCGCGTAAAGCGCCAGAACGGGCCGACGCCCGGGCTCGCGGTGGTGCTGGTCGGCAGCGACCCCGCCAGCCAGGTTTATGTCCGCAGCAAGCACAAGCAGACCCAGGCCGCAGGAATGGCGTCGTTCGAGCACGTGCTTCCGGCCGAAATCGCGCAGGATGAATTGCTGGCGCTGATCGCAAAGCTCAATCGCGATCCCGCCGTGCACGGCATCCTGGTGCAACTGCCGCTGCCGAAATCGCTGCACACCGAAACCATCATCAACGCCATCGATCCCGCCAAGGACGTCGACGGGCTGCATCCGAACAATGCCGGGCGGCTGGCCGGCGGGTTTGACGCGCTGTCGCCATGTACCCCGCTCGGCTGCATCATCCTGACCAAGAGCGTGCACGCGTCGCTCGAAGGCATGAACGCCATCGTGATCGGCCGCTCCAATCTGGTGGGCCGTCCGCTGCTGCAATTGCTGCTGAACGAAAACGCCACGGTGACGATCGCGCATTCGCGCTCGCGCGACCTGCGGGAGCTCTGCGCCCGCGCCGATCTGGTCTATGCCGCCGTAGGCCGACCGGAAATGGTGCGGGGCGACTGGATCAAGCCGGGCGCCACCGTGATCGATGTCGGCATCAACCGGATGCCCGGGGCCGACGGCAAGGACCGGCTGGTCGGCGACGTCGCCTTTGCCGAGGCCTTGAATGTCGCCGGCGCCATCACGCCGGTGCCGGGCGGTGTCGGTCAAATGACGGTGGCGTGCCTGCTGGTCAACACGCTGCGCGCGGCTTGCGCCATTCACGGGCTGCCGAAGCCGGGGGTGTGACGCCCCATCGTCACACCGGCCGTGCTCTCGATCAATCGCCGGTAGAACCGGATCATGTCGGCATAGCGGTCGATGCTGAGGCGCTCACAAAGTGCCTGTTTCCAGCGACGGTCGCCTACTTCGCCTTAGCCTTCGCCCGCGCGATGCCTTCCGCGATCAGCTGGTGCGCGTCCTCGGCGCCGCCCCACCGCAACACCTTCACCCACTTGCCGGGCTCGAGGTCCTTGTAGTGCTCGAAGAAGTGCTGGATCTGCGCCAGCGTGATGTCGGGCAGGTCGCTGTAGGTTTTCACCTTGTCGTAGCGCTGGGTCAGTTTCGATGACGGCACGGCGATGATCTTCTCGTCGCCGCCGGCCTCGTCTTCCATCAGGAGTACGCCGACCGGCCGCACGCTCATCACGGCGCCGGGCACGATCGCGCGGGTGTTGGCGACCAGCACGTCGCAGGGGTCGCCATCGTTCGAGAGCGTATGCGGGATGAAGCCGTAGTTGCCGGGATAGCGCATGGCGGTATAGAGAAACCGGTCGACCACCAGCGTGCCGGCCTCCTTGTCCATCTCGTATTTGATCGGCTCGCCGCCGACCGGCACTTCGATGATGACGTTGACCACACGCGGCGGATCGATCCCGATCGAGATGGCGTCAATGCGCATGGATGGCTCCGCGAGGCTTTGAAGTTAAGTCCTGGAATAGAGCGGGCGGCGCGGGCCGGCCAGAGCATCTCGGCGCGCTGAGAACCGGTCTCAGCTGGTCCAGGCGAAGGCGACCTTGTCGAGCGACTTGGGCCCGAACTTTTCCGAGGAACGCGCGACCATGCGGCCGCCGAGGGCGCGGTAAAACTCGGTCGCGGGTTCGTTGTCGGACAGCGCCCAGATCACCATGCTCTTCAGGCCGCTCTGCAACAAATCGCGCCGGGCGGCGGTGAAGAGCCGGCGGCCGAAGCCGAGGCCCTGAAACTCCGGGCGCAGATAAAGCTCGTAGATCTCGCCTTCGAAGTGCAGGCTGCGGGCGCGGTTGCGGCCGTAATTGGCGTAGCCTGCCACCTTGTCGCCGAACACCAGCACGCTGACGCGGCTGCCCTTGCGGATCGCGCTGTCCCACCATTGCGGACCGCGGCGGTTGATCAGCTTCTCCAGCTCGGCGCCGGGGATGATGCCCTGATAGGCCGAACGCCAGGCTTCATCATGGGTGGACGCTACCGCCGCCGCATCCGCAGCTTTGGCCGGTCGAACCTCGATCAGGGTTGTGCTCATGAAGCCAATCAAAGCAAGTCGCAGGCTCGGCTTCAAGGTCTATCGTTAATTATGGGTTAACCTGTGGATTTTCTGCATCAGTTTTTGCGGTCTGGCTGTCCCGAAAAAGGACAAGCTGCCGCCTGAGGCGCCACTTGTGCGAATGATTTGCAGGACTCGTCGGCGCTTGCCGGTCCAAACCCGATCTGGCCGGGTCGCATTCACGGAAAAATGCGCTGGATTTGATTCGTCGTGCGTATTCTCCTGGCCGCTGCAAACCCGTCCGCGTCTGGCAAATTCATGCAATCGTTCAAGGCGTTTTACGCTCTGGTTGTGCTCGGCGCGATGTGTGCGCAGGGCGCGACGGCGCAAACCCGGTTCGGCGCGCAAGGCGCGGAAACCGGGCCGAACCGGATGCAGCAATGGCTGGTGCCGTCGCCGGACCCGGCCACGCCGGCGCATGCGGTGCTGTTTCGCCCCGCCGGCGACGGACCGTTCCGGCTGGCGGTGATCGCGCACGCCTCGACCCAGAATGTCCTGCGTCGCGCGCAAATGCCGCAGCCGGAATACCGCGCGCTGGCGGCCTGGCTGGTGGCGCGGGGCTTTGCGGTGCTGGTGCCTGAACGCCTGGGCCATGGTGCCACGGGAGGAAAATACCTCGAGGACCAGGGCGGCTGCGACGAGGCCGACTATTCGCGCTCGGGCCGCGCCACCGCGGATGAGATCGCGGCGGCGCTGGACTATCTGCGCGGGCAATCCTTCATCCGTCCGGACGGCGCGGTCGTTCTCGGCCACTCGGCCGGCGCCTGGGGCGCGCTGGCGCTGGCGAGTGAAAACCCGCAAGCCGTATCGGCCATCATCGCGTTCGCAGCCGGCCGCGGCGGCCACGCCAACGACCTTCCCGATCAGGTCTGCGCGCCGCATACGCTGGTCGCGGCGGCAGGCGAGTTCGGCAAGGCCGCGCGCGTGCCGGTGACATGGCTGGTGGCGGCCAACGACAGCTATTTTTCGCCGGCCTTGTCGAAGCAGCTCGCCGACGCCTTCCGCGGCGGCGGCGACAAAGTGGACTTTCGCGTGCTTGCGGCATCCGGCAGCGAGGGCCACTGGATGGTGGAGACGGAGAGCGGCGTGAAGATCGCCGGACCGGAGATGGAACGCGCGCTGAAGCTGGTGAGCCGGAGGCCGGACAAGAAGCGATGATGCGCGCGACCAACCCGTGGCCGGACGACGACGTGATTCTCTACGACGGCGTCTGCGTGTTCTGCTCGCGCTGGGTCCGTTTCGTCGCGACGCGCGATGTGGACCAGCGATTCCGTTTCACCGCGATCCAGTCCAGCTACGGCACGCGGCTGGCGCAGGCGTTCGGCATCGACCCCGATGATCCCGACACCAACGCCGTGATCCATGGCGGCGCCGCCTTCTTCAAATCCGACGCCGCGCTGACCGTGCTGGGCGCGCTGCCCGGGATGGAGCTGGGTGCGCGTGCTGCGTTCGGTGCCAAAACCGCTCCGCGACGCCGTCTACAGCCTCGTCGCGCGCAATCGCTACCGGATTTTCGGGAAGTATCAGGAATGCTTCGTGCCCGATGCGGAGATGAGGAACAGGGTTATTGAGTAACGTCCTTCACCTCAGGCGTCGTCAATGCGAGCCACCGGATCGCCCGAATGCGCGACCGTCGTCATTGCGAGCGAAGCGAAGCAATCCATGGCGCGCAATGACGGGTGAGGCAATCAGTCCTTCGCGAGCGCTGCCAGAACTTCGACCGCCGCCCGTTCTCCGCTGTCCCTTGCCCCATGCGCGGTGGAGAAAAAGTTCGGCGAGGTGGCTTCACCGGCAAAGAACAAACGGCCGTCGACCGGCGTTGCCAGCACGGCGCGCATGCCGGCGTGGCCGGGCAAAGCGTGCGAATAGGAGCCGCGGGCGAAGGCGTCGTGGGCCCAGCGCGATTCCGCCAGCGGTTTTAGCCGGCGGCGGAAATCCGAGCCGAGCAGGGCCACGACCTCGTCGATCGCCTGCGCCGCCAGCGCGCCGTCGCCGGCATTCTCCAGTTCGCGCGCAAAACGGCCGCCGAAAAAGCCTTCGATGCAGGGTTGTCCGAACGGACGCAGATGATAGGCGCCCATCGCCGTGCGCATGGTGGCGCCGCGCAAATTGCCGTCCTTCGGCAGCGCGTCCCTGGAATCCTGGGGCTGATCCAGCGCCAGCATGACCTTGTCGGCCAATCCCAGCGGCAGGCCGCGCGCGGCGTCGAGCTTTGCCGGCAGTGCCGGGTGAAAACGGATCGCCTCGTCGGCGATCAGGCTGGTCGGCACGGTGACGATCACTTGGCCCGCTGAAAGCGCGCCGCGCGAGGTCTCGATCCGCACGCGCTTTCCGGAGTGATCGATCAGCGTCACCTGCGTATTGAGCGCGAGCGGGCAGGACGCGCCATAAGCCGCCATCAGCGCGCCGTAGCCCCGGCGCACCCGCCAGTTGATCTCGGTGTCTTCATAGGCGTCCATGTCGAGCAGCGAAACCCGATCGAGTTCGGCGCCGTTCACGTAAGTCGAGATCGCGTCGATCATCGGGTTCCAGCGATTGCCGGGCTCGAGGCAGGCGTTCGCCGCGCCGTCGCCGCCGCTCTTCGCCAGCTTCCTGGCGGCCTCCTCGGCGCGATCGTAGAAGTCGTCCAGCGCCCCGATGAAGTCGGCGCGCTCTCTCGGCGGAAAGGCGTCATCGAATGCCTGCTCGCGCCAGGGCGGGCGGGTCTTGTCGACTTCGAAATTCAGCTGTTCGGCGATTTGGACGAACGAATTCCTGTCCGCCGAATGCAGCCAGCCGCAGCCGACGTCGAAGGTGACATCGGGCGCCGCCATGATGCTATGGCCGCGGCCGCCGACGCGGTCCCGCGCTTCCAGCACGATAATGGAGAGGCCGGAATTCTCCAGCGCGTGGGCAGCACCGAGGCCCGCGGCGCCGGCGCCGATGATGGCGACATCGACTTCGGAAGGGAGAGAGGACATGAGCTATGGCGAATGGTGAGTGGCGATTAGCGAATAGAACGCCGGTTATATGGCTCTTCCACTCGCCATTCGCTACTCCCTATTCGCCCGCTTACGCCACCGCCTGCTTGGCCTTTTCCGCGCGCTTGCGGTCGTTGGCGTCGAGGAACTTCTTGCGCAGCCGGATCGACTTCGGGGTGACCTCGACCAGTTCGTCTTCCTCGATATAGGCCAGCGCCTTTTCCAGCGTCATCTTGATCGGCGGCGTCAGGCGCACCGCTTCGTCCTTCGAGGTGGTGCGGATGTTGGTGAGCTGCTTGCCCTTCAGCACGTTGATCTCGAGATCGTTCTCACGGGTATGCTCGCCGACGATCATGCCCTTGTAGACCTTCCAGCCGGGCTCGATCATCATCGGGCCGCGGTCTTCAAGCTTGAACATCGCGTAGGCCACGGCCTCGCCCTGGTCGTTGGAGATCAGAACGCCGTTGCGGCGGCCCTGGATGTCGCCCTTGTAGGGCGCGTAGCCGTGGAACAGCCGGTTCATGATCGCGGTGCCGCGGGTGTCGGTGAGCAACTCGCCCTGGTAGCCGATCAGGCCGCGGGTGGGCGCATAGAACACCAGCCGCAGCCGGTGGCCGCCGGAGGGACGCATCTCGATCATCTCGGCCTTGCGCTCGCTCATCTTCTGCACGACGACGCCGGAATGCTCCTCGTCGACGTCGATCACGACCTCTTCGATCGGCTCCTGCCATTCGCCGGTGGCTTCGTCCTTCTTCAGCACCACGCGCGGGCGCGACACCGACAGCTCGAAGCCTTCGCGGCGCATGGTCTCGATCAGGATCGCGAGCTGCAATTCGCCGCGGCCCGAGACCTCCATGGAATCCTTGTCGTCGGCTTCGGTGACGCGCAGCGCGACGTTGCCTTCGGCCTCGCGCAGCAGGCGGTCGCGGATCATGCGGCTGGTCACCTTGTCGCCTTCGGTGCCGGCGAGCGGCGAGTTGTTGACGATGAACGACATCGACACCGTCGGCGGATCGATCGGCTGCGCCTTCAAAGGCGTATCGACGGACGGATCGCAGAAGGTATCGGCGACGGTGCCCTTGGTAAGGCCGGCAATGGCGACGATGTCGCCGGCTTCGGCTTCCTCCAGCGGCGTGCGCTCGATGCCCCGGAAAGCGATGATCTTGGTGATCCGCCCGGTCTCGATCAGCTTGCCGTCGCCGCCCAGCACCTTGACGGCCTGGTTCGGCTTGATGGTGCCGGACGTGATGCGGCCGGTGATGATGCGGCCGAGATAGGGATTGGCCTCCAGAATGGTGCCGATCATGCGGAACGGACCTTCCTCGACGGTCGGCGGCGCGACATGGCGCAGGATGAGGTCGAACAGCGGCTGCATGCCGGCGTCCTTCGGACCATCCGGGCTTTCCGCCATCCAGCCCTGCTTCGCCGACCCGTAGAGAATCGGAAAATCGAGCTGTTCCTCGGTGGCGTCCAGCGCCGCGAACAGGTCGAACACCTCGTTGATGACTTCGGTCGGCCGCGCGTCGGGGCGGTCGACCTTGTTGATGACGACGATCGGCTTCAGCCCGACCTTGAGCGCCTTCGACACCACGAACTTGGTCTGCGGCAGCGGGCCTTCGGCGGCGTCCACCAGCACCAGCGCGCCGTCCACCATGTTCAGGATGCGTTCGACCTCGCCGCCGAAATCGGCGTGGCCGGGGGTGTCGACGATGTTGATGCGGGTGTCCTTCCACTGCACCGAGGCCGCCTTGGCGAGAATGGTGATGCCGCGCTCGCGCTCCAGATCGTTGGAGTCCATGGCACGCTCGACCACCCGCTGGTTGTCGCGATAGGTGCCGGATTGCTGCAGCAGGCGATCGACCAGGGTGGTTTTGCCGTGGTCGACGTGGGCGATAATGGCGACGTTGCGAAGGTTCATAGCTGTTCTTCTGGCTCGGACAATGGCTGGAGCGCGATCTCACCGGAAAACCGGGACCCACTTTTCCGGATCACGCTCAAAACTGGAATTCTGGAGGTGCAGGGCACCTAAAAAGGAAGCCCGGCCAAAAGGACCGGGCATGCCTTGCTCGTTGCGTTGCAATATAGTCAGAAAACGTCAAAAAACAATATCTTATCGGGCAAGATTCGCCGGGATTTCCGGCGCTTTGAGCGATCTCGGCAGGATTTCGCAGGAAACCCTTAACGGCGCTGCCCGCACGGCGCCAACCAGATCAGCACGATCTCACCGCATCCGACCGCGAAGTGACCGTTGCGATGCCGGCAAATAACGGATCGGCGAACCCCCGCTCACGGACACCGCCTCGGCGGAAAATCAGTTCGACCCCACCGTCGCGTGCGCCTCTTCCGTCGGGTAGACTCCGCGCAGCACCTCCTCGAAATGGTTTTTCACGGATTCGTTGCACAGGCAGGCCCGGATCCGCAACGCTTCGCGGTTTCGCACCAGGATCGACCCGCGGCGGGTCTCCAAAATTCCTTCCGCCTTGAACGTCTGCATGACCCGGCTGGTATAGCTGCGGCCGACCCCGAGCAGGGTCGCGAGCTGTTCATGGGTCAGCGGCACGACGTCCGCGCCCTCGGTCCGCTCCATCGCCGACAGTATCCATTTCGCGGTGCGCTGCTCGATCGAATGGATGGCGTTGCAGGCCGTCGACTGGAAGATCTGGGCGAGCATGCAGTCGGCGTAACGCGAAAATACGTTGCGCAGCGTGGCCGACCGGGTCTTCGCGGCATCGAGTTTACCGACGTGCAGGCGCGCAAACGGCCCGCCGAATTTGACCGTGATACGGGTGTAGGCCGGCAAATATCCCTCGCTGACAATCCCCCCGACGGCCCCTTCGCGGCCAACCAGGATGGTTTCGACGTCGCGGCCGTCCTCATTGGCAACCAGATAGGACGCCAGCGAGGGGCCGCAGGGAAAGTGGACGATCTCGACGTCGTCGCCGGGATTATAGAGCAGGTCATTGGGCCGGCCCTCCTCCAGCCCAAGATGCGGCGCGATCAGCGCAAAGTCGTCCGCGCTGAGTCGCCGCAACAGGTTGTTGCAGGGACGTTCCATGCCGTCGCCTGCCTTTTCGCGTCCGACCATCCCCCGTTCCCCTTGCCTCGCCGCCTTCACAATAACCACTCGCCTTGGATTGTTGCGTGCACAAGTGCACAGACAAACGAACGGGCGATGTGATGGTTTCATGATGGGAACCGGCCGCCGGATTTTTTTGCCGCAAGGGCCGGGCCGGGCCGGCCCAGGGCTGGCTGGGATTGGATTGTTTGGACCTCGTCACCGCGATCATGAAAAACGCTTCCTTCGACCGCATTCCCGAGGACGTATTGATTGTCGAGGATGACCCGATCATCGCGCTCGACTTCGAGGACACGATTCTGGGGTTCGGGGTGAAAACGGTGCGGACCGCCGGAACCGTGGCCAGGGCGCTTGAAATGATCGCCGATCGGCCGCCGGATTTTGCGCTGCTGGATATCGGGCTGATCCGCGAAAAGAGCTTCGCGGTCGCCGAGCGGCTGGACGTGCTGAAAATTCCGTTCGTCTTCGTCACCGGCTACGGCGCCCATGGCGCGTTTCCGGCAGCTTTCGCGGGTAAGCCGACGCTGCCGAAGCCCTATTCGACCGACGCGCTGCACGCTTTGTTGAAACGCCGATCCGGCGACGCCGCCAGCGGCTGACCGGCGACGTCTGCCGGCTTCGGAAACTGCGGCTCATGCTTGGCGCGCGGGGGGCATGCGAGCCTTCCCGACCGGCCGACAGAATGCGCTGAAGGCTCTGACAGACCTAGTCAGGAAGATTCCATGACGGCTGGATTACCGGGAGTGCCGTTTACAAACTGGCGCTGGCGCGGAATTGCGCACCCGCCCTTTGCAGATTTTGCGGCATGCTGTTCAACAGCGTCTTCCGGTCGGCGACCGCGTTGTGGAATTGTTCGAGTGCGATACTGAAGGCGGTCAGCGCGCCTTCCTCGATGGCGCCATCATCGTAGCAGCGCAGGGTGGCGCGGAGGATTTCGTCCGCCTCCGACTGCATCTGATCGAGTTCTTCGCTGGAATCGCTGCGGCGCGCGGCCGCAATCATGTCGAGCAAACGTCCGCGCAGCGAACTGTTGCTGTCGCGCTCGTCCTTCTTCAGATAACCCGCGAACCAGGCGCCGGCCGAGCCCATCGCCGACAAGGCCATCAGGCTCCACCAGATGTAGTCGCTGTAGCGGTCGAGGAAGGTCTTTTCCTCGCCATCGACAAAGGCCGCGGCGCCGGGATGCGCGGGAATCACCGCGTCCTTGTCGGTGTCCGGGGTCTCGATCTTCGCGGCCAGCGGGAAGTCCGTCATCAGCTGCTGCCGGATCGCAAACAGCTGCCGGGTGAAGGCGGCAACCGTGGAATCCGAGAGACCTTTGCGCGCGACGATGTGGTGGGAGAAGCTGATCGTCTTCACTTCCTCGTCCGGCTTGTCGGGCGAGCCGCCGAAGGCGCCGGCGGGGATTTCGGAGGCCTCGTACATCGGATGGTTCTGCGCAATCGCCTCGGCCGAATCGATCGCGAGGAACCTCGGCGTTCCGCCCTCGTGGGCCGAGGCGTTGATCGCATCCGCGGTGATCTTGCTGTTGACGGGACCTGCGGCGAGATAGGCGTCCGCCCTCTGGTTGCGAATGGCGTCCGCGGCCTCGTGGGCGGGAAATTGAACGATAGTGACCTTGCCGGGATCCACGCCATATTGCTGCAGGATCATCTTGAGCAAGTTGACGTTGGCCGGGGTGCGGCCGATCACGCCGATGCGGCGACCGGCGAGCTGCGGAATTTTGGTGATCTTCGGGCCGGATTTCTTGCCCTTGCCCTTCGCGGGCGGTGGCACCCACAGCACCGCGACGTTTTTGCGCAGCGTCGCCACGGCCTGCGCGTTTTTCGGCACGTCGAGATCGCCGCGAATGATGGCGAGATCGGCGTTGTGGACTTCAAGCGCCTTGGCGCTGGCGGCGGCGCCATCGGTCTGCACCGGGCGCAAACGGACATAACCGTGCGCCTGGACGAAGGCCTGGGTCAGCGCCTGGACGACCTTGAGGTCATCGCTGTTGGCCGGACCGACCGCGATTCGCAAGGTCACCGGCCGCATCGCAAAGTAGTAGGCGCCCGCGAGTGCGCCGATCACGGCGAGAACCCCCGCGAGCGTGATGAACATCGTTTTCTGCCTGCCGGAGCGCGGCGATGGCAGCGCCGCGGGGCCGGCCGGTTCAAGACCACCCGTCATCGATCTGGCAAACAATCGTTTGAGGTCCAATTTCATATTGCCAATATGGTTCAATCGACATTGTAGCAAATTTCGCCCCGGCCCGGGGTTACATCTGCGTCATGGTTACCGGGGGCGCGTTGACCGGCTCCAGACGCCTTATTGTGGCAGGGATCCCGGCGGCCCCGTCCGGTGTTAGGATGGAATTGATGTGAAACGGGAGGTTGTCATGGCGGAACGGCTGTCGGCGGAAGCGCGGAAATCGGCCCTCAAGGGGTTGCCGGGGTGGAGCGAGGTGGCTGGCCGCGAGGCGATCGCGCGAACCTTCACATTCAGGGATTTCAGCGAAGCCTTCGGATTCATGGCGCGCGCCGCGCTGGTGGCTGAAAAGCGCGATCATCACCCGGAATGGCGCAATGTTTACAAGACGGTGGAAGTGGTGCTGGCGACCCACGACGCCGGCGGCGTCACCGGGCTCGATATCGAGCTGGCGACGGCGATGAACGCGATCGCCGGCCAGCTCGGCGTCGCCTGATCCGGGTTGCCGGCAATCTTGCGGGCGCCGCGCGACATCCCCATTTTCGAGGAGTGGCCGCTGCCGCGATCTGCCGCGCGGGCTTGCAGGGGAATCCCAATGATGGCGTCAGAACATACCGTGGGCTTTGAGCCGGCCGACCGGCTGGCGAAGGACCGCGAAAGCGTGCGCCGGCGCTTCTGGGCCAAGTTCAAGCGGGTGGTGGCGCAGCTCCCCTTCGCGGAGGATCTGCTCGCGGCCTATTACTGCGCCTTCGACAGGCAGACGCCGCGCCACGTGCAGGCGGCGCTGCTGGGCGCCATCGCCTATTTCATCCTGCCGTTCGATTTCATTCCGGACATGCTGCCGGTGCTCGGCTTCACCGACGACGCCGCCATCCTCGCCACGGCGATCCGGATGGTCGCGACCCACATCACGCCGGAACACCGCGCCGCCGCCCGCGCCGCCCTGAAGCGGCTGGGCAGCGCCGGTCGGCAGGAGCCCGAAGGCGAAACCTGAACCTCGCCGCCTGAAAGGCGGCGACTCAAACGCTAGCGCGGCTTCTGCGGAGCGCGGACCTGGGCCCTTGCACTTGCATTTTGCTCGGCCTCCCAGGCCTGGAATTGCTTGAACAGGGCTTCCTTCTCGGTTTGGGAGGGCAGCTTTCCCGCTGCCGTCGCGTTGTGCTTGAGGAATTCGTCGAACCGCGCGCGCGCGACCGGCTCGATGCCATGGCTGTCGAGCCATTGCTTGGCGGCGGGGAAGCGCTGCCAGTCGGGCAGCGGGGCCGACAGCGAAACCTCCTTCCATTTCGGATGGAAGGGCGGCTTCTGGAAGGCCGGAAATTTCGTGAAAAAATTATCCACGAACAGCGCGACCTTTCGATAGCGGTCGGTATTGGGCGCCCAGTTATAGGCCGCCAGCACCGCCGGCACCGCGATGGTGTCGACCTGTTCCCCCTCCGAAATCAGGTTGGGATAGTCCTTCGCCGACAGCGTCGCCGGCAAATAATCGCCCTGCAGCGGTTTCTCGTAGTTGACCGTCACCAGATGGAACCGATCGTCCTTGAAACTGCTCACCGACTTGTACGGCTTGCCCCCGCAAACGATCACGGCGTCGATTTCGCCGCGCTTCAATTTCTCCATCGCGATGCGCTGCTCGATATAGACGACCTTTGGCTTCATTCCGAGCCGCTCGAACACGGTCAGCGCGGTGACGAAGGTGCCGCCATTGGGAAGGTCGACGCTGATGGTCTTGCCATCGAGATCCCTGAGATTGTGAACGGATTTCGACGCGATGACGTGCACTTCTTCATTGTAGAGCTTGGTCACGTAGGTGAATTGCTTCTTGATGTCCTTCGCGAAGCCTTTCCTCTCCAGGTAGTCGAGCGTGTCAGACCGCACGATCCCGAGATCGACGCCCTGAAGGAAAAGGATGTCGGCGACGCTTTGCACCGAGCCGCGTCCGACGATCGGAAGCACGCGCAGCTTGTTGCCGTCATCGAGGACGGAAGCGAGGTCGGCGCCGAATTGAACATAGGTGCCGCCGATGGTGCCGGACATCAGCGTCACCGTGTTGGCGTTCAGGGCTTGCTTGGTGGAGGTGGATCCGAACTGGAATATCGCCTTGAGGCTCTCGCTGACCTTTGCCGGATCGAATTCCGTCTGCTCGGCCCTGGCCGCGAGGCCGAACGCCATCAACATGGCGAATATCGCCATTCCAAGTAGTCGTCGCATTGCTATCCCCCTGCTTGTCTGAAAGCTAATTCTGCATTTGCGCCAGACGCTGCCTCGCATCCGGCGAACCGAGCCGGGCCGCCTTCTGGTACCAATCACGCGCTTTTGCCGGATCCGGAGTGATGCTTCGCAGATCCGGCGTTCCAAGCACGGCCGGGTCGTAGGTCTGTGCCAGCAGCAGCGCCGCGCTGGCCTCCTGCGCGTCCGCCGCCCGTTCGAGCAACAACCGCGCCGGCGCGATGTCGCCGATGGCGATCAGGCTCCTTGCCCGCTTCAGCAAATTCGCGAGTTCGTCGGCATCGAGGCTTCTTACGGGCGTTGCCGGCGTTACCGGTGCGGCCGCGGCGGGCGGCTGATCGGCTCGCATCTGGCTCTGCTGGGCGGCCCGGAGCGCGAGCGCGATATCGTCGTGCGTGACCCTCGGGGCGGGCGGCGCGGCCCGGACGGCAGCGGTTGACGGCAATACCGGCACCGGCGGACCGGCGTTGGCCGTTTGCGTGGCGGCTGCAGCCGGTGGGTTGAGGGTTTGCGCGGCGCCCGACTGATCCGCGGCAGCGTTGGGCAGCGAAGCCTTGGCGTCCGCAAACAGCGCGAGCGGGTTGCCAACCGTCAGAATCGCAAAGGCGATCGCTGCCGCAGATGCCGCGACGATGCCCGCCTTGAAGATCCTCGGCCAGACGGGCGCTCGATCCAGAATCGTTTCGCCGCCAGTGCCGAAGCCGCGTTGTCTGGGTTCTTCGCCGCCACCGGAAAGAAACAGCGGCATCGGACCTTCGGGGTAATCCTCCTCCGCCATTGAAGGCGAAGATCCGTAAGTCAGGAATTCGGGAGCGCTTGGCTCTTCGTCATACGCCCCGACCATGTCTTCGTCGTATGGAGTGAAGCTCGTATTTCGCGCCATGGTGATGCCTCCACGCTACTACGCAACGTGGGGGCATCCCGGCATCCGTTTCTTGTTGTTGTTGCGGCCAAGCGCCCCCGCTACCGAGCCCCTAACTCGCATTTCGAATCGGACCAAAAAGCGACAATCACCGGCGCGATTTGGGAGATATCTTGATTTCATTGCGGCGCACCGGCGGCTGCCCACCGCCATTTTCGCTGCCGTGAGGAAAGTCCGACGCAGGTTGACGGAAGATTCGTGCGTAATTTGACGCTAATTGTCGGACTGACATTTTCGGCGGACGCGCGTCCGCGTGACGTCATGCAATTCGCGCGGGGAGGCACGCTATCGCGCAGCACGCACTTTCGTCATCGCCGCGAAAGCGGATCCAGTACGCCGCGGCTCACCGCCGGCGCCCCGGAATACTGGATCGCCAGGCCCCGGGCGAGGACAGCGGATGCGACTCGGCTGGGCGTCACATCACGGATGCAGGATCACCTTGCCCATCGCCTGGCGGCCCGCCAGCACCTTCAGGGCGTCGGCGGTCTGCGCCAGCGGGAAGGTGCGATCGACATGCGATGAGATCTTGCCCTCGGCCGTCCACTTCACGAGTTTCTCGAGGTTGGCGCGGTTCTTCTCCGGATTGAGCCGCGTCCACGCACCCCAGAACACGCCGCGGATATCGCAGCCCTTCAGCAGCGCCAGATTGAGTGGCATCTTCGGAATGTCGCCGGCGGCGAATCCGATCACCAGGAAGCGGCCTTCCCATGCGATCGAACGCAGCGCGGCCTCGGCGTAGCTGCCGCCCACGGGATCGAAGATGATGTCGACGCCCTTGCCGCCGGTGAGCCGGCGCAGGCCTTCCTTCAAATCTTCCTTGGCGTAGTTGAGTCCGAGTTCGGCGCCATGGGCCTTGGCAAATTCGAGCTTCTCCTCCGATGACGCGCAGGCGATCACCTTCAATCCCATCAGCTTGCCGAGTTCGCAGGCGGCAAGCCCGGTGCCGCCGGCGGCGCCCAGCACAGCGAGAGTCTCGCCGGGCTTGGGGCTCGCGCGATCTTCCAGCGCGTGCAGCGCAGTGCCGTAGATGATGATGATGCCGGCGGCACGATCGAAATCCAGATTGTCGGGAATCTTGACGATCGAATTGGCCGGCAGCGCGATCTTTTCGCGCGCGCCATTATGGCCGCAGGACGCCACCACGCGGTCGCCGGCCTTCAGGCCGGTGACGCCTTCGCCGACGCTCTCGATCACGCCCGCGACCTCGGCCGCCGGTGAAAACGGAAACGGCGGTTTGATCTGGTACTTGCCCTGGATCATCAGCAGGTCGAAGAAATTCAGCGCCGCGGATTTGATCGCGATCACGGCCTCGCCCGGCCCGGCCACGGGATCGGGCACGTCGGCCAGGACCAGATCGTCGGGACCGCAATATTGCGAGCAGAGAATGGCTTTCATGGACACACCTGGTTTTCGGACGCACTGTTGAGGCTGGAATGCTTCATGCCGGATTTGAAGCCGGGCCACAATCTGATTCGGAAGTCAGAGAGGGCGGGTCATTCCGGGGCGCGCAATTAGCACGAACTCCGAATCGGAACGGGTGAGGGACGAAACGATGTTTGAAAAAGGCCTGCTCAAGGGAAAGCGGATCCTGGTGACCGGCGGCGGCACCGGGCTGGGGGCGGCGATGGGGCGGCGCTTCGTCGAACTTGGCGCCGAACTGATCGTCTGCGGCCGCCGGCTCGAATTGCTGGAGGCGACGGCGGCCGGGATCCGCAACGAACTCGGCGGCACGGTGAGCTCGATCCGGTGCGATCTTCGCGACGGCGCCAATGTCGATGCCATGCTGGACGCGATCTGGCGCGACGCGCCACTCGACGTGCTGGTCAACAACGCGGCCGCCACCTTCATCGCGCAGAGCGAGCATTTGTCGTTTCGCGCGGCGGATGCGATCCTCGCGCCGACGCTGCACGGCGCGATGTACTGCACGCTCGGCGCCGGCCGGCGCTGGATCGAGGGACGGCACAGGGGCGTGGTGCTGAGCATCCTCTCGACCTCGACTATTACCGGCCGCGCCTTTACCGTACCCTCGGCGATGGCGAAGTCCGCCATTCTCGCGATGACCAAAAGCCTGGCGGTGGAATGGGGGCCGAAGGGCATCCGAACCGTGGCGATCGCCCCCGGCGCGTTTCCGACTCCCGGCGCATCCGGTCAGCTTCGCCCTGAAGGCCGCGACGACAATTGGGCCTCGAGAAATCCGCTCGGCCGCGTCGGGCAACATCGCGAGCTCTCGGACCTGGCGAGCTTCCTGATTTCGGATACGGCCGGCTATATCAATGGCGAGATGGTGGTGCAGGACGGCGGCGCACATTTGCGCAGTTCCGGCGCCGAGGACTTGCTGCAATGGACCGACGCGCAATGGGAGAAGCAGCGCGCGGCGCGAACCAAAGTCTGAGCGTGCGCGACGGAGTTCGCGAGGCGCAGCTTCGCACGTATCGGCAACTGCCTTCCCAAAAAGGCATTTCCCGGCTATCCATCGCCCGCGTGACGATACGGTTTCGGAGCCATCTTCCAGTCACAATATTGAGGGAACCAGACTTGGTGATGTCCGTGCGGCGAATCCTGACAATTCTGGTGGCGAGTGGCGTGGTGTGCGGGGCAGCAGGCCTTGCGCAGGCGCAGAGCGCGTCGTCGAAAGCCTCAAAAGGTGCGGCCAAATCCGCCGCGGCGAAACCGCAGGCCGCCAAGCCGGAAGCCCGGCCTGCCGTTGCCGGCGGCGCGGAACCGACGCTGATCGGTCAGTACGGCACCTGGGGCGCCTATACCGCAACGCCGAACGGCAAGAAGGTGTGCTTTGCGCTGGCAAAGCCCTCATCGTCGAAAACCAATCCGCCGAATCGTCCGCGCGACCCGGCCTACGCGTTCGTCTCCACGCGTCCGGCAGAGAAAGTCGCCAACGAAGTTTCGGTCATGATCGGCTACACCCTGAAGCCGGGATCGGAATCGACGCTCGAGGTCGGTGGCGCTACCTATGCGATGTACACCCAGGGCGACGGGATCTGGATCAAGAATGCCGCCGAGGAAGAACGAATGGTCGAGGCGATGCGCAAGTCCGCGGACGCCGTGATCAAGGCCGTCTCCGCCAAGGGCACCGAGACCACGGACACCTTCTCGCTGAAGGGACTTGCCCAGGCGCTCGACCGGGTTGCCCAGGATTGCAGGCACTGAGCGGTTTTTCACGTCGATATCCCTGCATTTGATGCCTTTCCAGCCGACCCTGGAAGGCCTATCTGATGTTCCATGAACGAAACCATGACCAGCACCTCCATCGAACCCGGTTCCGGCGCCGGCGCGCCCTTGGAAAAGATCGCGCTTGAAACCTATGTGCCGCCGGCAAAACCCTCGCTGGTCGGGCTGTCGCGCGCCGAGATCGCCGAGCGGCTCGGGGAGATCGGCGTGGCGCCGGCGCAGCGCAAGATGCGCGTGCAGCAGCTGTGGCACTGGATCTATGTCCGGGGTGCCGCGAATTTCGACGAGATGACCAGCATTTCAAAGGAAATGCGCGGCACACTTCAAGCGCATTTCACGGTCGCGCGTCCCGAGGTGGTCGCTGAACAAATCTCCAGCGACGGCACCCGCAAATGGCTGTTGCGCCTGCCGAGCGGCGATGCGGTCGAAAAGGCCCATGAAGTCGAGTGCGTCTATATTCCGGAAACCGACCGCGGCACGCTGTGCGTTTCCTCGCAGGTCGGCTGCACGCTGAATTGCTCGTTCTGTCACACCGGCACCCAGCGGCTGGTGCGCAACCTCACCGCGGGTGAAATCGTCGGCCAGGTCATGGTGGCGCGCGATCGCCTCAATGACTGGGCGGACCGCGATACGCCCTCGGGCGGCCGCCTCGTCACCAATGTGGTGATGATGGGCATGGGCGAGCCCCTGTACAATTTCGAGGCGGTGCGCGATGCGCTCCTGATCGTCTCCGACAATGAGGGCATCGGGATTTCCCGCCGCCGCATCACGCTTTCGACCTCGGGGGTGGTGCCGAACATCATCCGCACCGGAGAAGAAATCGGCGTCATGCTGGCGATTTCGCTGCATGCGGTGCGCGACGAGTTGCGCAACGAGCTGGTGCCGCTGAACCGGAAATATCCGATTGCCGAATTGCTGCAGGCGTGCCGCGATTATCCCGGCTCCTCCAACGCGCGGCGCATCACCTTCGAATATGTGATGCTGAAGGGCGTCAACGATTCGCTCGACGACGCCAGGCTTCTGGTGAAGCTGCTCAAGGGCATTCCGGCCAAGATCAATCTCATTCCGTTCAATCCGTGGCCGGGCACGCGCTACGAATGCTCGGACTGGGAGCAGATCGAGAAATTTTCCGAGTACATCTTCAACGCCGGCTACTCCTCGCCGGTGCGCACGCCGCGCGGCCGCGACATCCTGGCCGCCTGCGGCCAGTTGAAGTCGGAGACCGAGAAATTGTCGGCGCGCGAACGCCAGGCGCTGCGCGCCATGGCGATGACGGATTGAGGCATGCAGCTGTCCCCGGGCATGACGGGTGAGATATTCGCGGGCATCGTTGCATGGCACTGATCGGCCGGTTGTTCGTGATTCTCTTCGCTTTCCTCGCCGCCTGTCTGGTGGCGGGGATGATCGTGGTCGGCGCGGTGCTGTTTCCGGAATTCAGCGATCTCGGGACCGGTCCGGTCGATCAGGGCGCGCTGAACATCGTGCTCGGCTTCGGCTTCATCTTCATCAGCGGCTTTGCCTTGCTGCCGGCGATGCTGGTGGTCCTGATCACCGAAGCGTTCTACGTCAGGGGCGCGCTGACCTATGCGGTCGGCGGCGGACTGGTCGGGCTCGCCTGCTATCTCGGCCTGGTTCCATTCGACACCGAGACGCTTCGCTTCGAGGGCATCGTCCGGCGTCATCTCGAGATCATGACCGGTGCAGGGATCGTTGCCGGCATGGTCTACTGGCTGATCGCGGGCCGCAATGCCGGCGCCTGGCGCGAACCGCCGCGCCTCGTGAAGCCGCCGCCCCCGCTGCCGTCGCATTCGCCGCCGGCGTCGTGAAGAAGCGCGCGCCGAAGCCTTTTCATCATCGATCCCCTCGGCTAAACCCCGCGCCATGAACCGGACCGGACTTTTCATCGCGCTCGCCATGGCGCTTGCCGTCGGATTGCTGTTCGGGATTTATCCCGAGCTCGACCTGAAGCTGGCGGCCTTGTTCTACGATACGGCGACCAAGTCGTTTCCGCTGAAGTTCAACACCTTCGCCGAGATCGCGCGCGACGCCGCGATGTGGATCGCGTGGGCAATAGCGCTGCCGGCGATCGTCGCGCTGGTGGTGAAGCTGGTGCGGCCGGACCGGCCGTTATTGATCCCGGGGCGGACGATCGTCTTCCTGCTGGTCACGCTCACGCTTTCCGCCGGCATCCTCACCAATCTCACCTTCAAGAGCTATTGGGGCCGGCCGCGCCCGGTGGTGGTGACGCAGTTCAACGGGCCGGATCAGTTCGTGCCGTGGTGGGATCCGCGCGGGGCTTGCGCGCGAAACTGCTCGTTTTTCTCCGGCGAAGGCGCCACCGCGTTCTGGACCTATGCGCCCGCGGCATTGACGCCGCCGGCATGGCGGCCGCTGGCCTATGCCGCCGCCACCGCGTTCGGCGTGGTAACCAGCCTCTTGAGGATGGCGTTCGGCGGGCACTTCTTCACCGATGTCGCGGCCGCAGGCCTGGTGAGTTTTCTGGTGATCTGGCTGGCCTATGCCTGGATCTACCGCTGGCCGTCGACCCGATTGTCCGACGAGGACGTCGATGCCGCGCTGACGCGGTTCGCCTGGCCGGGCTACAGGATGATCCAGGGCTGGCGGGGCCGGGACGTGGGGCCGAAACCCTCGATTTGAGCGGCTTCATCGCGCCAGCCGCCATTAATCGCGTGCCCGTCGGCGCGAAATTTGATATTCGCGCACTCAAGCCGCAAAACGACATCAGCTATTTCGACCGATTGGAAGTTCTATGAGTACGATCTTGAAAAGCCTGCCCAAAGGAGAAAAAGTCGGCATCGCGTTCTCGGGCGGTCTCGACACCAGCGCGGCGCTGCTGTGGATGAAGCAAAAAGGCGCCCGCACCTTCGCATATACCGCGAACCTCGGCCAACCCGACGAGGCCGACTACGACGAGATTCCGCGCAAGGCCCTGGAGTTCGGCGCAGAAAAAGCCCGAACTCGTGGATTGCCGCACGCAACTGGTCCACGAGGGTATCGCCGCGATCCAGTCCGGTGCCTTCCACATCTCAACCGGCGGCGCGACCTACTTCAACACCACGCCGCTTGGTCGCGCCGTGACGGGCACGATGCTGGTCGCGGCCATGAAGGAAGACGGCGTCAACATCTGGGGTGATGGCTCCACGTTCAAGGGCAACGATATCGAGCGGTTCTACCGCTACGGCCTGCTGACCAATCCGGGCCTCAAGATCTACAAGCCCTGGCTCGACCAGCAGTTCATCGACGAACTGGGCGGCCGTGCCGAAATGTCGGCGTTCCTGACCGCCAGCGGCTTCGACTACAAGATGAGCGCCGAGAAGGCGTATTCGACCGACAGCAATATCCTCGGCGCGACCCACGAGGCCAAGGATCTGGAACGCCTGGATAGCGGCATCAAAATCGTCACTCCCATCATGGGCGTGACGTTTTGGCGCGACGACTGTGTCGTCAAGGCCGAAACGGTCACCGTGCGTTTTGTGGAGGGGCAGCCCGTCGCACTGAACGGCCGGACCTTCGCCGATCCGGTCGCGCTGTTTCTCGAGGCCAACGCCATCGGCGGTCGGCATGGCCTTGGCATGAGCGACCAGATCGAGAACCGGATCATCGAGGCCAAGAGCCGCGGCATTTACGAAGCTCCCGGCATGGCGTTGCTGCACATCGCCTACGAACGCCTGATCACCGGCATCCACAACGAGGACACCATCGAGCAATACCGGATCAGCGGCATGCGCCTCGGCCGGCTGCTCTATCAGGGGCGGTGGTTCGATTCTCAAGCGCTGATGCTGCGCGAAACCGCCCAGCGCTGGGTGGCTCGCGCAGTCACCGGTGAGGTCACGCTCGAGCTGCGACGTGGCAACGACTATTCCATCCTGAATACCGAGAGCCCCAATTTGACCTATCAGCCGGAGCGGCTGAGCATGGAGAAGGTGGACGATGCGGCGTTCACGCCGGCGGACCGCATCGGCCAGCTGACCATGCGCAACCTCGACATCACCGATACCCGCGCCAAGCTGAATCTCTATGCGGAGACAGGCCTGCTGTCGATTGGCGAAGGCTCCCAGATCTTCAAGCTCGAAACCGACAAGGGCTGAGAACGGCACGGACGCGCCGGCAGCGTCGCATCCATACGAGGGCTACGGGCTGTCGCCGCATAGACAAAAATGGCCGGGATTGCTCCCGGCCATTTTCATTTCGCGAATGTCTCGCCTCTACCGCCGCGGCGTGATGCCGGGGGGCGGGGGCGGCAGCGACGCGGTGCCGCCGTTGAGCAGCGGCGTGATGCGGCGGATGGTGACGCGCCGGTTGATGCGGCTCGGCCCCGAGGTCTGCTCTTTCGGGTATTGCGCGCCGTAGCCCTGCGAGGTCAGGTTTTCCGCCGGGACCCCGAACTGCTGCGTCAGCAACTGGGCCGCGGATTCGGCACGCCGGTCCGACAGCGACAGATTGTCGATGGCGTTGCCGACCCCGTCGGTATGCCCTTCGATCAGGAATACCTCGCGCGGGTTGCGCTGGATCGCCCGGTTGAGGCCGTCCGCGATCGCCTGCAGCTTCGCCGCCTGGTCGGGGGGAATCTCCCACGATCCGGTTTCGAAGTTGATGGTGTTGAGATCGATGCTCGGCA
Organism: uncultured Alphaproteobacteria bacterium; assembly: GCA_963721275.1. Lineage (GTDB taxonomy): Bacteria > Pseudomonadota > Alphaproteobacteria > Rhizobiales > Xanthobacteraceae > Bradyrhizobium. Next base: position 207,455 of record CAVRIQ010000012.1, read on the forward strand.
TCAACGCGCGCACCGACGGGCTGTAGCGGATTTCGTCGAGCGAATAACGCCGCTCGATCCGCTGCACCGGCGGCGCTTCCATGGTCTCGTAGATGACGTCCGGCGACGCGTCGTCGGAATCGACGATGTAGCGGTCATAGGGAATGCCGATCACGGGCGGCGGCAGGTCGACATAGAAGCCGCCGACCGCGCGCGGATCGCGATAGGTGTTGTCGATGATGATGATCTCGCGGCCCTCCCGATCCCGCCTGATCCGGCGCATCAACTGGCCGTCGCGCCCGACGACGGTGATGATCTGCGAGCCATCGGGACGAATCACGATGGTGCGGGTTTCGCCGCCGACCTGCTGGGTCTTGATGTCGCGCGCGCCGTAGCGGAACCGATCCTCTTCGTTATGGCGAATGAAGGACTGGCCGGAGGGATCGACCACGATGACCCGGCCGGGTTCGGTGAAGACCTTGCGGCCGCCCTGATCGCTTTCGTGCCGCTCGCCACGGAAATCTTCCATGCGGCGCGGCCCCGGAGCCGCAGCGCCCGGCGCGATCGGCGCCAGGGCCTTGGCCGGAGGCGGTGCGGCCGGGATCGGCGCGGTGACCGTTGGCGGCGGACGATGCGCCAATGGCCCGCCTCCGGGCGGTAGCGCGCCCTTCCCGCCCGGGGCGGGAGCGGCATTCGGCGCCGGCGGCGGAGGAGTTGTACCCGCGCCGGCGGGCGGCGGTCCCGGAGGCTGTTTTGCGCCCGAGGGTGGAGGCGGCGGAGGCGGCGTGCCTGCGCCTGCGGGCGGTGGCCCGCTCTTTCCCGAGGGCGACGGCGCGCCTGCGGGGGACGGGGACGGCGCTGGTTGCGTTGCGGCAGCCGGAGGCGGTCCCGGAGGCTGTTTTGCGCCTGCGGGAGGTGGCGGCGGCGGAGGCGGCACCGGAGTTGGGGCGCCCTTCTGCTGCGGCCGCATTGCGGGAGCGCCGCTCGGCGGGACCGGCGGTTTCGGGGGAACAGGCGGCGGTGCCGCGACCGGAGGAGCCGGAGGCGCGGGATGCTGCGGTGGGGGCGCCGCATGAGGGGGCGATGGCGGCGGCGGCGGTGCCGCATGGGGAGGCGGCGGCGGCGGAGGAGGTGCCACGTGCGGAGGCGGCGGCGGCGCCACGTGCGGAGGGGCGCCACGTGCGGAGGAGGCGGCGGTGCCACGTGGGAGGCGGAGGCGGCGGCGGTGCCGCATGGGGAGGCGGCGGCGGAGGAGGCGCCACGTGCGGAGGTGGTGGTGGCGGCGGAGCCGCATGAGGCGGCGGCGGGGGTGCAGGCCGCGGCGGCGCGGCCGCGGGCGGCGCCGGTCGTGGCGCCGGGGCTCCCTTCGGCGGTGGCTTGGGCTTTCCGTCGGGCCCAAGGTCTTCCTTGCCCTGCGCCATGACCAGCGGGGCGGTTTGCGCATGCGACGGCGAAGCTATCAATTGCATCGCCGTAAGCGCGGTCGTGGCGAGCAGCACGAGACGAAGGTTTGTCATGATGGTCTGGATCCCCGGAAATCCTGAAAAATGAGGTGTGGCGATCAACAAATAGACGTTAGGCCGGATTGTGGCGGCCCGCAAAGGCGGACCTCTATTTATTTCCGCAGGCGCGAAGTCCCGATGCGCGCCTGTTCATTGCGCATTCAGGCGATGGTTTCAAACCGTCATTTCACATTGTCCCCCTGGCATGTCCGGCTGGCCCGGATTCAGATCGGGCTCGGAGCCCGGCAGATCGGTGATTCCGCCGTCGGTTGCGGGTGAAGGCGTGCGCGGGCCTTCCGGTCCTCGCACCGGCAACTCTTCGGGCATCTGACCGGGCAATTCCTCAGGCTGCCGCGGTTCGCCGGGCTCCTGCATCGGCGGCGGCACCTCCGGCCGCGGACTGCCCGGGGGACTTTCCTGCGGCGGCTCGGTCGGATTGCCCGGTGTTGCCGGCGGAATCCCGGGCGGTTCGATTGGCATCTACATCGCCACCTTGCGGTTGTCGTCGCCCATGTCCGGACGCGTACCCGTGGCCACGGCCGCCGCCATCTTCACATAGCTGATGACGGTGCCCGGCGAGTCCCAGAACTCGGCGTCATCCGGCGTGATTTCCAGCACGCGAATGTTCGGATCTTCGGCCGAGTCCCACCAGGCTTTAGCCGGCGTCGAAAACAGCTGTCTGATCCTGGCGCGGTCGTTGGAAATCGCCGCGGTGCCGGTGACCGAAACGTATTTCTGTTTGCCGGCGTCCGCGAACGACAGATTGACATGGGGGTCGCGGGCGATCTCCTCGTCCTTGTGGCGCCGCGCGTCCGTGAGGAAAAGAATCGCGTTGTTGTCGCGATCGAGATAGGCGCTCATCGGCCGCGCGCGTAATTTGTCACCGTCGCGGGTGACCAGCATCGCAAAGCCGATCTTCCTCATGAGGTCCCAGACGCGCTGGATGTCGTTTGCGGTGTTGTCGTTGGCCATGTTTCGCTCCATTGCTGCTTGAGCGACAACGGCCCGGCCACGGCGATGTTCCGCGCCGGATGTATGGAACCGTCGTTCCGGCGCGTGGCACACCGCCTCGATATTGTGCCCGTCGGGATCGGGCACGAAGGCACCGCCAGATGCAGGCGGAAGTTCAGCCGCGCAGCAACAGCGTGTTGCTCCGGTTTCTGCCGGCTTCAATATAGCCGCGCCCAAGCATGTCGGCGATGCAGTCGTTCCGCCATTCGCGGCGCGACAGATGTTCGATCACGACCGCGTGGGGCCACAAGCCTTGCGGGGCTTCGCTGAAGAAGCCGGTCAGGACGCGGTCTTCAAACCCCTCGACGTCGATCTTCAGGGCATCGACGTGGGTAACGCCGGCATCGCCGAGAATGCGCTGCAGCCGCCATGACGGCGTCCGGATGGCGCGGCCGGCGGGATTGCCCGAAACGATGTGGCTGGCGCCGAGGTTGTCGCCGTCGGTTTCGATCGTCAGCTCGCCGTCGGCGGCTCCGGCCGCCGCCGCCACCAGCATAACATGGGCTGAAGCCGTTTGCGGCGCGGTTGAACGCAAGCCGCGCATGGGCGACGGGATGCGGTTCGACCGCGATCGTTTTTCCGCTCGCGCCGACATGGCGCGCCATCACCATGGCATAGGTGCCGACATTGGCGCCGACATCGACGAACACGCCGCCAGCCGGAGTGTGCGCGCGCAGAAAATCCAGCTCCTCGAGGTTGTAATCGGGATTGAACAGCGCACCGCGTTCGGTGGCGTTGGTCTGATGGTAGAAGCGGAACGACGCGCCCTGATATTGCACATCGACCGGGCCGGCGCGCAGCAGGCTGACCAGCCGCGACAGCATCGGGCGAAACGCGCCGCGCTTCAGCCTCGAGCGTTGCGCGAGCGAGATGATCGCTTGTTGCGCGCGCGTCGGCGCGAAAGCGCCGAACGGCGGCGCCGAAGGATCGTTGGCCGCGGCGGTGCGGGGGAGAGGGCCTGATTGTGCCAAGATGGTCTCGCCGGTGAAGAACGAATGCGGCCTCTGGATAGCCGACTTTGCCGGCGGCTCCAACGCCGCGCGCGCCGCCTCGGACCTTTCTCCGTCAGACTTTCCAGGCCAGACTTTCCAGGCCAGACTTTCCAGCTCAGACTTTCTAGACTTGGCGCTCGACCATCTTCAGCTTGAGTTCGGCGATCGCCTCGGCGGGATTGAGGCCCTTCGGGCAGGCCTTGGCGCAGTTCAGGATGGTGTGGCAGCGATAGAGCCGGAACGGGTCCTCGAGATTGTCGAGCCGCTCGCCGGTGGCCTCGTCGCGGCTGTCCTTGACCCACCGGTTCGCCTGCAGCAGGGCGGCAGGTCCCAGATAGCGGTCGCTGTTCCACCAATAGCTCGGGCACGAGGTCGAGCAGCAGGCGCAGAGGATGCATTCATAGAGGCCGTCGAGCTTTTCGCGGTCCGCATGGCTCTGCCGCCATTCCTTCTGCGGCGTCGGCGAGGTGGTCTTCAGCCACGGCTCGATCGAGGCATATTGCGCGTAGAAATTGGTGAGATCCGGCACCAGGTCCTTCACCACCGGCTGATGCGGCAGCGGATTGACCTTCACCGCGCCCTCTTTCACGTCGTGCATCGACTTGGTGCAGGCCAGCGTGTTCTGGCCGTCGATATTCATCGCGCACGAGCCGCAGACGCCTTCGCGGCAGGAGCGGCGGAAGGTCAGCGTCGGGTCGACGTTGTTCTTGATCCAGATCAGCGCGTCGAGCACCATCGGACCGCAATCGGCGGTATCGACATAATAGGTATCGACGCCGGGATTCTTGCCGTCGTCCGGGTTCCAGCGATAGACCTTGAATTCGCGCGTCTGCGCCGCGCCCGCCGGCCTCGGCCAGGTCTTGCCGCCTGATATCCTGGAGTTTTTCGGCAGTGCGAATTCAACCATTTGTCTTGCCCTTGCGGTTCACCTCGTCATTGCCGGGCTTGACCCGGCAATCCATCCTGCGAAGAAGATGGATGCGCGGGTCAAGCCCGCGCATGACAAGCCGTGCTCAATACACCCGCGCCTTCGGCGGGATGTACTGCACGTCATTGGTCATCGTGTAGTCGTGCACCGGACGATAATCGATTGACGTGTTGCCGGCATCGTCGATCCACGCCAGCGTGTGCTTCATCCAGTTCTTGTCGTCGCGGTCGGGGAAATCCTCGCGCGCATGCGCGCCGCGGCTCTCGGTGCGGTTCGCCGCCGAGTCCATCGTCACCACGGCCTGCACGATCAGATTGTCGAACTCGAGCGTCTCGACCAGATCGGAATTCCAGATCAGCGAGCGGTCGGTCACCGCGACGTCGCTGATGCCGCTATGGACCTTGTGAATCAGATTGTGCCCCTCGGTGAGCACCTCGCCGGTGCGGAACACCGCGCAGTTGTTCTGCATGACATGCTGCATGCTGTCGCGCAGCTTCGCGGTCGACGTGCCGCCGGAGGCATAGCGATAACGATCGAGCCTGCCGAGCGCCTTGTCGGCCGAACCCGCCGGCAGTTCCGGCTGCGTGCCGTTCGGCGTCAGCTTTTCCGCGCAGCGCAGCGCCGCGGCGCGGCCGAACACCACCAGATCGATCAGCGAATTGGAGCCGAGGCGATTGGCGCCATGCACGGAGACGCAGGCCGCTTCGCCCACCGCCATCAGGCCCGGCACCACGAAATTGTCGTCGCCGTTCTTCTTGGTCAGCGCTTCGCCGTGGAAATTGGTCGGAATCCCGCCCATGTTGTAATGCGCGGTCGGCACGATCGGGATCGGCTCGCGCGTCACGTCGACATTGGAGAAAATCCGCACCGTTTCCGAAATGCCCGGCAGCCGCTCCTGCAGCACCTTGGGATCGAGATGGTCGAGATGCAGGAAGATGTGGTCCTTCTTCTTGCCGACGCCGCGGCCTTCGCGGATTTCGATGGTCATCGCGCGCGACACCACGTCGCGCGAGGCGAGATCCTTGGCGGAGGGCGCATAGCGCTCCATGAAGCGCTCGCCTTCCGAATTGACGAGATAGCCGCCCTCGCCGCGCGCGCCTTCGGTGACCAGACAGCCGGCGCCGTAAATGCCGGTCGGGTGGAACTGCACGAATTCCATGTCCTGCAGCGGCAGGCCCGCGCGCAGCGCCATCGCGCTGCCGTCGCCGGTCTGGGTGTGGGCGCCGGTGCAGGAATGATAGATGCGCCCATAGCCGCCGGTGGCGAGAATGGTGGTTTGCGCGCGGAAGCGATGCAGCGTGCCGTCGTCGAGCTTGAGCGCGATCACCCCGCGGCAGGTGCCCTGGTCGTCCATGATCAGGTCGATGGCGAAGAACTCGATGTAGAATTCCGCGGAGTGGCGCAGCGCCTGGCCGTACATGGTGTGCAGCATGGCGTGGCCGGTACGGTCGGCGGCGGCGCAGGTGCGCTGCGCCTGGCCCTTGCCGTAGTCCAGCGTCATGCCGCCGAACGGCCGCTGGTAGATGCGGCCGTCCTCGGTGCGCGAGAACGGCACGCCCCAGTGCTCGAGTTCGTAGACGGCGGCCGGCGCGTGGCGCACCATGTATTCGATCGAATCCTGGTCGCCGAGCCAGTCCGACCCCTTGACGGTGTCGTACATGTGCCAGCGCCAGTTGTCCTCGTGCATGTTGCCGAGCGCGGCCGAGATGCCGCCTTGCGCCGCCACGGTATGCGAACGGGTCGGGAATACCTTGGTAATGCAGGCGGTGCGCAGTCCCGCCTCGCCGCAGCCGACCACGGCGCGCAGGCCCGCGCCGCCGGCGCCGACCACGACCACGTCATAGGTGTGGTCCTCGATCGGATAGGCCTGTCCATTGGTGGCAAATGTTGCGGTGCTGCTGGCGCCGTTCCCCTTGCCATTTCCGCCGCCGGCCATGGGCTACACTCCAGATGATAGTTTGAGAATGGCGTAGATCGAGGCCAGCGCCACCGCAACCGAGAAGAAGTTGTTGGCCATGATGGCGGCGAGTTTCACCGTCTCGCCATGCACGTAGTCCTCGATCACCACCTGCATGCCGATCTTCATGTGCCAGACGCTGGCGATGATGAACAACAGCAGGATGATCGCGACCAGCGGCGAACCCAGGATTTGAGCGGCGCCGGCCTGATTGCGGCCGAGCAGCATCATCACCACCACGATCACGGGCAGGATCAGGAGCACCATCGCCACCGCGGTGAGGCGCTGGCGCCAGAAGTCGGAAGTGCCGGAATGCGAGGAGCCGAGGTTGCGGACGCGGCCGAGCGGCGTGCGCATCGATTTGGAGCCCTGGTTGGAGCCCTGGCTGGAGCTTTGGGAATTCGGGGCGCTCATCGTCCGCCTCCGATCGCGTAGGCTGCGATCCACAGCAGCACGGTGAGCGAAATGCCGCCGATCAGCGCGCCCCAGGTCAGGGTTTCGCGCTCGTTCGCCTTGAAGCCGTAGCCGAGGTCCCAGATGAAATGCCTGATGCCGCTGAGCAGATGATGCATCAGCGCCCAGGTGTAGCCGAACACGATCAGCCGGCCGATGAAGCTCGAGGTGAAGGCCTGCACGTTGGCATAGGCGTTGGGCCCGGAAGCTGCCGCGATCAACCACCACGCCAGCAGCAGGGTGCCGAAATAAAGCGCGACGCCGGTGATGCGATGGATGATCGACATCGCCATCGTCAAGGTGACGCGATAGCTCTGCAGATGCGGCGAAAGCGGTCGTTCGATCCTGGCGGTCATTGGCGGCTTTGACGGTTGCGGGCCCACGCAGGGACCCCTTGGAGGGATCGCGGTAGACGAAGCCTATTTACGAAGTCGAATCACTCAGCGCAACGACGAAATCGGTCGTTTGCGAATGAATGTTCATAGCTTCGGATGAGCCTTGCAATTGAGGGCATTGACAAGATCGGAGGCTCCTGTTGGCTGGCATACCTGAAGCACAATTCATGAACGCGCGCAGTTTCGACGCGGACAGAGGGGAAAACCGGGGATGGCGACCGCTGGGCTTGATGTCTCCGATTTGTTCGAACTGGCGCTGCTGCTCGTGGCGGTCGGTGCGCTCTCGGGTTTTCTCGCCGGCGTATTCGGCATCGGCGGCGGGGCGATCCTGGTCCCGGTGTTCTACGAATGCTTCCGGCTGGCAGGCGTGCCGCTGGAGGTGCGGATGCCGCTGTGCATCGGCACCTCGCTCGCCATCATCATTCCGACCTCGATCAGCTCTTTTCGCGCCCATTACCATCGTGGCGCGGTGGACATGGAAATCCTCAGGGACTGGTGGCTGCCGGTGGTGATTGGCGTGATATCAGGCAGCGTGACCGCACGCTATGCGCCGGAGCGGCTGTTCAAGATCGTGTTCGTGATGGTGGCGTACTCAGCCGCGGCACGTCTGCTGCTGGCGCGAGCGACCTGGAAATTCGGCGACGTCTTCCCGCGGGGGCCGCTGATGAAAATCTACGGTTTTTTCGTTGGTCTCCTCTCCACGCTGATGGGCATCGGCGGCGGATTGTTTTCGAACCTGCTGATGACCTTCTATGGCCGCCCGATCCATCAGGCGGTCGCGACCTCGTCGGCGCTGGCCGTCCTGATCTCGATTCCCGGCGCGCTCGGCTACATCTATGCCGGCTGGCCCGCGGCCGCGCGCTTTCCCGAAGTCGCGGCGCTGCAATGGCCGTTCGCGCTCGGCTACGTCTCGCTGATCGGCGCCGTGCTGGTGATGCCGTTGAGCCTGCTGACCGCGCCGCTTGGCGTGCGGGCCGCGCACGCGATGTCGAAACGGACGCTGGAAATGGCGTTCGGCACCTATCTGTTGATCGTCGGCAGCCGGTTCGTGGTCAGTTTGCTGTGAAGCGGCACGCGCATTCGATCTGGCTGCAACCAGCAGCCAATGATTGGCGTCGTTGAAATCCGCGGTGATTTGGCCGAATGTCGCCGCACGATGAAGGGGCCGGGACCGCAAAGGCGCTCGGCTTCGACGTGCCGGGGCGTCTCCTTCAGCAAGCAGACACGGTATTGGAATGAAGCGGCGGGAATTCATCGGGCTTGTCGGCGTCGCGGCGGCAAGCTGGCCGCTCGCGGCGCGGGCGCAGCAGCAAGGCAAGCTGCCGATTGTCGGCGTCCTGGTTTTGGGAGATCCCGACCCCGGCCCCTTCATGGCAGCGTTTCGCGCGGGCCTGCGGAATGCGGGCTACGTCGAGGGTCAGGATATCCGATTGGAATTCCGGTCGGCGGGCGGGAAAGCCGCCGGGCTTGCGAAACTGGCAGCGGAGCTGGTCGACCTGCATGTCGACGTCATCACGGCGTGGCAAACCCCGCCCGCGCTGGCAGCGAAGCAAGCGACCGGCGATATTCCGATCGTGATGGCAGGGGTGGCCGACCCGATCGGAACAGGTCTAGTCAGGAGCCTTGCCCAACCGGGTGGCAACGTTACCGGGAATACCGCCCTTCTGGCGGATATCGTGACGAAGGTCGTCGAACTTGTCCGCGAGACGCTGCCGTCGGCGCGGCGCGTGGCGGTTCTGGCCAATGCAGCGGATCCGTTCACACCGCAGTTCCTCGCCCAGATCGAGGGCGCAGCGCAGCGGCTGGGCATTGCCGTCGACAGGTTCGTGGTCCATCCGTCCGACAGGTTCGATGGGCCTTTCGAAGCCATGCGGCAAAAGCAGGCGAGTGCCGTGATTGTGCAGCCGAGCCTCTTGAACCCGACCGTCGCCGGGCTCGCGCTGAAACACGGCCTGCCGTCGTTCTCGACCTTCAGGCAGCTCCCGGCGACCGGCGGGCTCATGTCCTACGGTGCGATCAGCTCCGACCAGTGGCGCGATGCGGCCGTCTATGTCGGCAAAATACTGAAGGGCGCCCGACCCGCCGATCTGCCGGTGGCACAGCCGACGAGGTTCGCGCTGGTCGTCAATCTGAAAACCGCCAGGGCGCTCGATTTGACGCTGCCGCCGACGTTGCTCGCCCGTGCCGACGAGGTGATCGAATGACGCGTCGCGTGCCGCCTTACTTCGCTTTCGCGTAGATGTTCGAATAGGTATCGCGCAAAATGTTCTTCTGCACCTTGCCCATGGTGTTGCGCGGCAATTCCTCGACCACGATCACCTTCTTCGGCATCTTGAATTTTGCAATCCGGCCGTCGAGCGCCTTCAGCACCGAAGTCTCGTCGACCCCGGCGTCCTTGCCGCAGACCACGACCGCGGTGACGCCCTCGCCGAAATCGGCATGCGGCACGCCGATCACGGCGGATTCGATCACGCCCGGCATGGCGTCGATCTCGCTCTCGATTTCCTTCGGATAGACGTTGAAGCCGCCGGAGATCACGAGATCCTTGCCGCGGCCGACGATATGCACATAGCCCTTGGCGTCGATCTTGCCGAGATCGCCGGTGATGAAGAAGCCGTCGTCGCGGAATTCGGACTTTGTCTTCTCCGGCATCCGCCAGTAGCCCTTGAAGACGTTGGAGCCCCTGACCTCGATCATCCCGATTTCATCGCGCGCCAGCTCCTTGCCGGTCTCGGGATCGGTGACGCGCACCGACACGCCGGGCAGGGGATGGCCGACCGCGCCGGGGACGCGCTCGCCGTCATAGGGGTTCGAGGTGTTCATGTTGGTCTCGGTCATGCCGTAGCGCTCGAGCACGGCGTGGCCGGTGCGCGCGAACCATTCGCGATGGGTATCGGCGAGCAGCGGTGCCGAGCCCGAAACGAACAGCCGCATGTGTTTGGTGGATTCCCTGGTCAGCGCCGGGCTTTGCAGCAGCCGCGTGTAGAATGTCGGCACGCCCATCAGGACGGTGGCGCGCGCCATCAGCTTGATGATCGCTTCCGGATCGAATTTCGGCAGGAAGATCATCGAGGCGCGGGCGAACAGCGTGACGTTGCTCGCCACGAACAATCCGTGGGTGTGGTAGATCGGCAGCGCGTGGATCAGCACGTCCCTGTCGGTGAAGCGCCAGTAGTCGACCAGCGACAGCGAATTCGACGCCAGATTGTCGTGGCGTGAGCATCGCGCCCTTGGAACGTCCCGTGGTGCCCGAGGTGTAGAGGATCGCGGCGAGGTCGTCGTTGGCGCGCGCGACGGTCTCGAATTCGGGCTTTGCTTTTTCGGCGGCGTCGGTCAGCGAGCCCTTGCCGTCGGCCCCCAGCGTCTCGACCCTGGCGGCGACTTTCGCGGCGATCTTGCCGATGCCTTCGGCTCTCGAGGGATCGCACACCACCAGCGACGGCTCGGCGTCGGTGATGAAATATTCGAGTTCGTTCAGCGTATAGGCGGTGTTGAGCGGCAGATACACCGCGCCGGCCCGTACCGTGGCCAGATACAGCACGAGGCCCGGCACCGATTTTTCGGTCTGGGCGGCGACGCGGTCGCCGGTCTTGACGCCGCGGTCGACCAGCACGTTGGCCATCTGCCCGACGCGGGCGATCAACTCGCCATAACTGATGCGCTGGCCGTCGATGGTTTCGATCGCAAGCCGCGCCGGATCGTCGAGGCCGTCGAACAGGCGGGAGAACAGGTTGGCGTTCATGATGGTTTTCTGGTCGCGTTCATGCATCATTGCGGGAGGGGCCGCCGCGGCCGCCTGGCCGCGACGATGTGACAGTTCAATAGCAAAAACGCCCTTCACAAAGCAACGGAGACGGTTGGCATGTCAAATAACGGGAAACGCGTGGCCTGGGTGACCGGCGGCGGCAGCGGGATCGGCGAGGCCGGGGCGGAGGCGCTGGCGGCGGATGGCTGGACGGTGGTGGTGTCGGGGCGGCGGAAAGACGCGCTGGATGCGGTGGTGGCGAAGATCACCAAGAGCGGCGGCAAGGCCGAGGCGATCCCGCTGGATGTCAGCATCGCCGCCGACGTCGACAAGGCCGCCGGGCAGATCCTCAGCCGCCATGGCCGCATCGATCTGCTGGTCAACAGCGCCGGCATCAACGTACCGAAGCGCAGCTGGGCCGACATGGAACTGGAAGGCTGGAACAAGCTCGTCGATATCAATCTCAACGGCGTGCTGTACTGCATGCGCGCGGTGCTGCCGGCGATGCGCAAGCAAAAGGACGGCTGCATCATCAACGTCGCGTCCTGGGCCGGCCGCCATGTCTCGAAAATGCCGGGACCCGCCTACACCACGACCAAGCACGCGGTGCTGGCGCTGACCCATTCCTTCAACATGGACGAATGCGTCAACGGCCTGCGCGCCTGCTGCCTGTCGCCCGGCGAGGTCGCGACCCCGATCCTGAAATTGCGGCCGGTGGTGCCGTCGGAAGAGGAGCAGGCGCGGATGCTGCAGCCCGAGGATTGCGGCCGCACCATCGCCTTCGTCGCCGGCATGCCGCCGCGGGTCTGCGTCAACGAGATCCTGATCAGCCCGACCTGGAACCGGGGTTTTGTGCAGACGCCGAACAATCGGGATTAGCGATAGCAGCAAGCGTAGCCCGGATGAGCGAAGCGATATCCGGGTGCTGTTTCGAGGCGCACCGCACCCGCATGTCGCTGCGCTCATGCGGGCTACACTCGCTCATCCGGGCTGCGGTGGCGGGCTCGGCTCTCCGAAATCAGTTCCGCTCTCGCCGATGTCGACAGTGCACTCAATCGACCGTCGCGCCTTCGCGGACATCTTGTCGCCGAATCCCGCCTCGCGCACGCCGCTCGCGCCGATTCGTGCTTGATCCGGGCCACGGACCTCCCGTGCAAGCCGCGCGGACTTGCGCGTAAAATCTAATTTCCGGAACCGGATCAAGCTGATTTGACCTGTCCAGCCCCTTCCGAAAAAATATTCTGGTTTTCCGAAACCGCAAATCACCTTATACCCGCGCCGTCCACCCCACTCGAGGGGCGTATCGCGATCGTCACGGACGCGGGGCTGGATGCGGTGGCCGCGAGCGGCGCTTCTGACGAGAGCGCTTTGCTGGCGGACGGCAAAATCGTGTGGTCCTGACGCCTCGACGCCGGCGTCAAGTTTGCGGGAAGCGATTTTCGCAAGCGACGGTGACAAGAAAGCCGATCGCCGGGGAGATCACGACATAAGCCGTAAAACCATTGCGCAGGGAAGGCCGGACTGCTTCCGCTGAACCTGTATGCTCGTGTGCGTTTCTTTTGCACAATCTTGCACGCGAGACCGCGGGTGCAGCGCGCACCCGGTCTTTCCCTGCGCCCTCTGTTCGGGGCGGAAGATTCATCAACACCTCGGGCGCAATCCGCGCCGCGAGAGTTAAACGCGTGTGTCGAAGCCGTCATTGCGAGCGCAGCGAAGCAATCCATCTCGCCGCGCCAAGAAAGAATGGATTGCTTCGCTGCGCTCGCAATGACGTTGGGGGCCCCCACGGACACCGACTCAAAAAGTTTCAGGCATCACGATAAGTTATTCTTCGAAACCGCCCCCAAACCCTCCCGTAGCTCGGGCCAACGGCGACGCAGTCAGATCATCAAGGGACAGGCGTCGTTGTTGCCTCAAGCGCCGGCGGAGGTCCGCCGGTCACCTCAATCCATCGGGAGACGATCCATGTCCAAGCGTATTGCATTTCTTTCCGCCGCCGCCCTCGGCGCGCTGGCTCTGACCGCAACCGTCGTCGCGCCGGTGAGCGCGAAAGACAAGATGATGAAAAGCGAAATGTCCGGCGAGAAGACCGTGATGGTCGGCGGCGCGGCGATGTTCCCGTCGAAGAACATCATCCAGAACGCCGTCAATTCGAAGGACCACACCACGCTGGTCGCGGCGGTGAAGGCCGCCGGTCTCGTGGGCACGCTGGAAGGCAAGGGCCCGTTCACGGTGTTCGCGCCGACCAACGCCGCCTTCGGCAAGCTGCCGGCCGGCACCGTCGACACGCTGGTGAAGCCCGAGAACAAGGCGACCCTGACCAGGATCCTCACCTATCACGTGGTCCCGGGCAAGCTCGAGGCGTCCGACCTGACCGACGGCAAGAAGCTCAAGACCGTCCAGGGCGAGGAGCTGACCGTCAGGCGCTCCGGCAACACGGTGATGATCATCGACGCCAAGGGCGATTCCTCGACCGTCACCATCCCGAACGTCAACCAGTCGAACGGCGTGATCCACGTGGTCGATACCGTCCTGATGCCGTCGTAACCCCCGGCCTGTCCTGCTCCTGGTCCCGACCACGATGCGCGACCGCGAGCCGGGGCAGCCCGGCTCGCTTTTTTGTGACCGCCATACCCGGCGTGCATCGATTTTATAGTCCGTGTGGCAGTAACGGAGCCGGAGTTCCCGGCGTATAATCGGACGTATCGACCATTCCAAGAGACGGAACAGCCAAGGAACCGCCATGTCGAGCCTCGCCGCCAGCGACGAACGTGCAGTCCCGACCACGGCCAAGGCGATCCAGCCGGCCTGGGTCCGGACCGTGCACTGGATCAATGCCGTGGCGATGATCCTGATGATCATGTCGGGATGGCAGATCTATAACGCCTCGCCGCTGTTCAATTTCCTGAAATTTTCAAAGACCATCACCCTTGGCGACTGGCTCGGTGGCGCGCTGCTCTGGCATTTCGCGGCGATGTGGCTGTTGATGGTCAACGGCCTCGTCTATCTGGCACTGGGTATGGCGACCGGCCGCTTCCGCAGGAAGCTGCTGCCGATTACCGCGGGCGGCGTGATCTCGGACGCCCGGGCGGCGCTGACCGGCCACCTGTCGCATGACGACCTCACCCGGTACAATTACGTGCAGAAGCTGCTCTATGCCGGCATCATCGTGGTCGGCGTTCTCATCGTGCTGTCGGGACTGTCGATCTGGAAGCCGGTGCAGCTGCAGTGGCTGACCGCGCTGTTCGGCGGCTATGACGTGGCGCGCTACGTTCACTTCATCTGCATGTCGGCGATCGTGGCCTTTCTGGTGGTGCATGTCGCGCTGGCGGTGCTGGTGCCCAAAAGCCTGCGCGCCATGATCATCGGCCGCTGAAAAATACGAGGAGGACATATCATGGGCCGACTTCGCTCGCTTCTGATCCCCGGCGTCGACAAGCAGCTCCTGGTCCGCGACGCGGTCAAGGTGATGCCGGATCTGGCGCGCCGGCGTTTCATCGCCGGCGGCGCGAGCCTGGGCGCGCTGACGCTTCTGACCGGCTGCGACGTCTCCGACAGTTTCTCGGCCGAGGAGATGCTGAAGAAGGTCTCGAAGTTCAACGACGCGGTGCAGGCCTTGATCTTCAATCCGAATGCGCTGGCGCCGGAATTCCCGGAAAGCGCCATCACCAGGCCGTTTCCGTTCAACGCCTATTACGATCTCGACGATGCGCCGACCATCGACGGCAAGGCGTGGAAGTTCGAGGTGCGCGGCCTCGTCGACAACAAGAAGTCCTGGACGCTGGAGGAGCTCTACAAGCTGCCGCAGGTCAAGCAGGTCACGCGCCACATCTGCGTCGAGGGCTGGAGCGCGATCGGAAGCTGGACCGGCACGCCGCTGCGCGATTTCCTTAAATTGATCGGTGCCGACACCCGCGCCAAATATTGCTGGTTCCAGTGCGCCGACGCCGAAGGCTACAACTCGCCGCTCGACATGGCCACCGCGCTGCACCCGCAGACCCAGATGACGTTCAAATTCGCCGACGAGATCCTGCCGCGGGCCTATGGCTATCCGATGAAGATCCGGGTGCCGACCAAACTCGGCTTCAAGAATCCGAAATACGTGATCTCGATGGAGGTCACCAACGACTACAAGGGCGGCTACTGGGAGGACCAGGGCTATAATTCGTTCAGCGGGAGCTGATTGGTAAGCAGCGAATGGCGAATGGGGAATAGCGAGTAGTGAAGCTATTTCGCTGTCACCTTCGCTACTCGCTACTCGCTACTCGCTACTCGGGCGCGTCGTGACGCGGCATGCGAAGCGGCGTATGTTTTTTCCATCACGGCGTCGAATGCAATTCCCATCTCGGCGGCGGACGGCGCAAAGCCGGTGAACAGTTCGAACGCGTCGGCGGCCTGATAGATCGCAAGCTCGCGCCCGGTCATGACGGTGGCGCCCCTGGCCCTGGCGGCGGTCAATAGCGGCGTCCAGAGCGGCGAATAGACGGCGTCGGCGACCCACAGGCCGGCATGCAGCAGGCCGTCGGGAACCGGTGTGCCGAGGCTGGGCAGCATCCCGACCGGGGAAGCGTTGACCACCCCGACGACGCCTTGCAGCGCCTCCTCGACGCTGCTGGCGACGTTTGCCCGGGCGTGGCCCTCGAGCCGCGCGGCCAGCTTCGCGGCCTTGGCGGGTTCGCTATCGAAGACCCGCAGTTCGGCGACGCCGAGACCCGCAAGCGCGAACGCAATCGCCTTGCCGACGCCGCCCGCGCCGATCAGCGCCACCGGGCCGTGCGAGGAGGCGCTGACGAGGCCGGCGACGGCGCGCGAAAAGCCGGTCGTATCGGTGTTGTGGCCGATCAACCTGTGATCGCGGACAACGATCGTATTGACCGCGCCGATAATGGCCGCGCCCGGCGACAATTCGTCGAGCAGATCGACAACCGCCTCCTTGTAGGGAAAGGTCACGTTGATGCCGGCAAAACCCAGCCGCCGAACGCCTTCGAGCAACAGCTTCAGCTCGTCGCGCCCGGCGCCGGCGACCTCGATGAGCTGATAATGGCAACGAAGATCGAGCGCCTCGGCGGCCCGCTCATGCATGGCCGGCGCGGCCGACTGCGCGATCGGCGCGCCGAGCAGACCGGTCAGGAAGCGGCGGCTGGAAGGGCGCGGGGGTTCGGTGGCGGATTTCATCGTCGGGGTACCCATGGCGCCGGCACGGGTCGGCGCAATACCATATCCGGATCGACGCAACGATAACGCAAATCCGGCTCAATTGCGCAGCCGGGCGGTCGACCCGATGCTCGTCGTGCGCCCGCAAGAAGCCCGGCCCGCGCTACGATTTCCGCACCAGTCTGCCTTGAAACGCCGCCGCCATCGCGCCTATCGCCAGCATCGCCGCCGAGACGTTGAGCGCATAGGACAGGCTGCCGAAGGCGTCGGTGACGGCGCCGACCGCGATCGGGCCCAGCGTCTGGCCGATGCCGAAGGCGATCGTCATCGCCGCAATTCCCTTCGGCCAGGCGGAAGGCGGATAGTTGAGGCGGACGAAGGCGGTGGTCGATCCCACCACCGCGAAGAACGCGACCCCGAATACCAGCGCCGAGATCGCCAGCAAAGCCGCGGAATGTCCGAACAGCGGCAGCGCCGCGCCCAGCGCGTTGACGCCGAGAATGATCGCGGTGGAGAGGCCGCCGCGGTCGAGCGCCAGCACGCGGCGCCACACCCACGGCGTCGCGAAGGCGCTGACGCCGATCAGGCTCCAGAACCCGCTCTGCGCCGCCGCGCCGCCGCCGGCGTCGCGGATATAGGCGATCATGAAGGTCATGTAGGCGATGTAGCCGGCGCCAAACAGGAAGTAGCCGGCGAGATAGATCAGGATCGGGGAAATCGCGAAGCTCGCCGGCGCCGTGGCGGCGATGCCCGCGTTGCCGTCGACCGGCGTCAGCAGCAGCGGAAGGATCATCACCATCGTGAGCAACGTCATCACCCACCACACGATCCACCACGAGCCGGGGCCGAACGCCTGCAGCACGAAGGGCGCGATCAGGCCGGAGGCGAGGATGCCGAGCCCCGGCCCGGCATAAAACAGACTGAGCAGGAAATTCGCCCGCGCCGGCTGCGATTGCGCGATCGTCGCGGCCAGTGCGGCACCGGAAACGAATGCCAGCGCCGCGCCGACGCCGACCAGCAGCCGCGCGAAGCTAAGCACGGCGAAATTGCCGGATATGGCGCTCAGCGCCAGCGCCAGCACGCAGGCCAGCGTGCCCCAGCGCGCCGCCGCGGACAGGCCGTATCGCTTGATCAGCTTCGAGGCCAGCAACGCGCCGGCGAGATAGCCGGCGGCATTGATGGTGTTCATGAAGCCCGCGGCCGAATACGACCAGCCCAGCGAATCCCGCATGTCCGGCAGCACCAGCGAATAGGCGAAGCGGCCGATGCCGAGCCCGATGGTCGGCGCCAGCGACAGGATCAGGATCAGCCGCGCGGGATGCGCAGGTGGCGAAGGAGGGACGGGGGCTCTCACGGGATTCTCCGGCAGGGGCCGCTATTGTGGCAGGAGAGGCCAGCCTTGCACAGGCGTGCGACATGCAATGGTGTCTTGCCATCGGCGCAACGGCGCTTTAGCACTCCGCGCGCGTCCGCTATTCCGCAAAAGGCAAATCGACCATGGCGACCCATAAACTGCTGCTTCTCCCCGGCGACGGCATCGGCCCCGAAGTGATGGCGGAGGTGAAACGCCTGATCGGCTGGCTCGATGCGCAAGGCATCGCGCATTTCGAGACCGAGGAAGGGCTGGTCGGCGGGTCGGCCTATGACGCGAGCAAGCAGAGCATCACGGACGCCACCATGGCCAAGGCGATGGCGGCGGATGCCGTGATCTTCGGCGCGGTCGGCGGCCCGAAGTGGGACAGTGTTCCCTATGAGGCGCGGCCCGAGGCCGGGCTGCTTCGCTTGCGCAAGGACCTCGGCCTGTTCGCCAATCTGCGCCCGGCGGTGTGCTATCCGGCGCTTGCCGATGCATCGAGCCTGAAGCGCGAGGTGGTCGAGGGCCTCGACATCATGATCGTGCGCGAACTCACCGGCGGGGTGTATTTCGGCGAACCGAAAACCATCACCGATCTCGGCAACGGCCAGAAGCGCGCCATCGATACCCAGGTCTACGACACCTACGAGATCGAGCGCATCGCCCGCGTCGCCTTCGACCTGGCGCGCAAGCGCCGCAACAAGGTGACCTCGATGGAAAAGCGCAACGTCATGAAATCGGGCGTGCTCTGGAACGAGGTGGTCACCCAGGTGCACGGGCGCGAATACAGGGACGTCGAGCTCGAGCATCAATTGGCCGATTCCGGCGGCATGAACCTGGTGAAATGGCCGAAGCAGTTCGACGTCATCGTCACCGACAATCTGTTCGGCGACATGCTGTCGGATATCGCGGCGATGCTGACGGGTTCGCTCGGCATGCTGCCGTCGGCCTCGCTCGGCGAGGTCGACGTCAAGACCAAAAAGCGCAGGGCGCTGTACGAGCCCGTGCACGGCTCGGCGCCCGACATTGCCGGCAAGGGGCTCGCCAATCCGATCGCGATGATCGCGTCGTTCGGAATGGCGCTGCGCTATTCCTTCGACATGGGCGCGCTCGCCGACAAGCTCGATGCGGCGATATCGGCGGTGCTGGCGAGCGGCCTGCGCACCGCGGATATCAAATCCGAAGGCACCACTGCCGTCAGCACGACGCAGATGGGCGAAGCGATCCTGAAGGAATTGCAGAAGCTGCACGCGTAAGCGCGCAAATCGCGCCTGACACAAAAAATGCCCGGTCAAAGCCGGGCATTTTTCGTATCTGCGTCAGCCTCAATACAGCGGAAAACCCCGCGGGTATCCGCCCATGTCCGACGGCGGGTTGAGCGGCTGGCGGTCGATCGGACGATTGTTGTTCTCGCGCGCGAACGAGGGGTACCCGACGTCAGGCGGAAATGCGTAGTCGGTGAATTTGCGGTCGCCCGGCAATACCTCGACGCCGGCGTCGAGCCATGAGCGCTTGGTGACGTAAATGCGGGTATGCGGTCCCTGCTGATAGACCACATTCGGACCATTCGGCCCGTAATAGGGCCGGCCGCGGTTGTCGTAATGCCGCTTGGGGGCGGCGCTCGCCGATGTCATGTCGAAGCCAGTGGCGACGACCGCGAAGGCAGCCAGCCACACCGCAAGCTTGTTCGCAGCAGGGAATTTCAAGGTCATCATGTCCTCACGGGCGGCCCGGCCGCCATTTCCGATCTGGCGGTCACCTTAGCTGGCGGTCCTATACAGCCACAAGGTCAAACGGGCCACACTGTCGCGGAATAATGCAGCGCAATGAGAAAAGTTGCTTGAGAACCAGCAGCTTGGCCGGAGCACCGATTACAGCGTCCCGCGCAAAAGCGGGTTTCCCGCCGACGTCACCCAGTCCGCCGAGGGGGCAGACCGGGAAGTGGTCGCGCAGTTCGTCCGCCGGAGCTCGGCGCGGGCGAAAAATTCAGCCAGTTGGGGGTCGTTTCCGGCCGTGAGCAGAATCAGCCGGCTCAACATGCAGCCGATCGCCGCCCGCTGGGCCGGCAAGGCGTCGCCCTGGCACGACCAGCCGGAGATCTGCAGGCCTGGATCGTCGAGAAATTTGCGGAAGCCGAGGCAGGATCCGGCGTCACCGGGATGACGAAACAGCGTCACGCTGCCGAATTTGCTGTCGATGACGCCGGCTGTCTCGGGCTCGTGCGCGTCCCTGGGTTCCATTCGTGCGGCGAGATTGTCGATGGTCTGCCCCGATTGGCCGAATTCATTGCCGGGGCGATAAATTTCGAGTTCCGCGACCGGCTTTCCGGCCTGCTTCGCGCCGCCCGCCGCCCAGCTAATGACGTCCTTGCGACCGCCCAACGGATGCCGGAATATCTCGTATCTCTCTGTTTTTTCGGCCAAATCAAACTGGCTGACGGCGAACGCCGGATGCGAACGCTCGGCCAGGCTCCAGCCCGCTTTGGCCGGGGGGTCGTTGGATTCGCCGACCGGCAACTGGTCCCATAGATGGATGCCGAGGATCGCAACCAGCGCGAGAGTACCCACATAGGCCACGAGACGCGCGAGCGTGCCACAGCATTCGTCGGCGAAGCTCGTGAGCGCCGGATGAATTCGGGTCTGGTATGAGGGGAGGGCCCGGTGGGCCCAAAACGATCGCATCAAACGCCCGATTAAGACGGTCTAACGTTGTCTTAATGGCGTTTCTCGCATAGAAGCGCTGCCTCTTCCCTTTCCGCCAAAGGCGGTGGGGAGGCATTTTTCTTCGGAGAGTGAACGATGGGTTACAAAGTCGCGGTGGTCGGTGCGACCGGCAATGTCGGGCGCGAAATGCTCAACATTCTGGACGAACGCAAATTCCCGGCTGACGAAGTGGTGCCGCTGGCGTCACGCCGCAGCATGGGCGTCGAAGTGTCCTATGGCGACCGCACCCTGAAGGTCAAAGCGCTCGAGAACTACGATTTCTCCGACGTCGATATCTGCCTGATGTCGGCGGGCGGCGCGGTGTCGAAGGAATGGTCGCCGAAAATCGGCGCCGCCGGCGCGGTCGTGATCGACAACTCGTCGGCCTGGCGCATGGATCCGGACGTGCCGCTGATCGTGCCCGAGGTCAACGCGGATGCCGTCTCCGGTTTCGTCAAGAAGAACATCATCGCCAATCCGAACTGCTCGACCGCGCAGCTCGTGGTCGCGCTGAAGCCGCTGCACGACAAGGCGGTGATCAAGCGCGTGGTGGTCTCGACCTATCAATCGGTCTCGGGCGCCGGCAAGGACGCCATGGACGAGCTGTTTTCGCAGACCAAGGCGGTCTACACCAACAGCGACATCGTCAACAAGAAGTTCGCCAAGCGCATCGCCTTCAACGTGATCCCCGAGATCGACGTGTTCATGGAGGACGGCTACACCAAGGAAGAGTGGAAGATGATGATGGAGACCAAGAAGATTCTTGATCCCAAAATCAAGCTGACCGCGACTTGCGTGCGGGTGCCGGTGTTCGTCGGTCATTCCGAAGCCGTCACCATCGAGTTCGAAAATCCGATTTCGCCCGACGAGGCGCGCGAGATCCTGCGCAACGCGCCGGGATGCCTCGTGATCGACAAGCACGAACCCGGCGGCTACGTCACGCCCTACGAGGCGGCGGGCGAGGACGCGACGTATATCAGCCGCATCCGGGCCGACCCCACGGTGGACAACGGCCTCGTGCTGTGGTGCGTCTCGGACAATCTGCGCAAGGGCGCCGCCCTGAACGCGATCCAGATCGCCGAATGCCTGATCAACCGCAAGCTGATCAGCGCC
This sequence comes from uncultured Alphaproteobacteria bacterium, assembly GCA_963721275.1. Classification (GTDB taxonomy): domain Bacteria; phylum Pseudomonadota; class Alphaproteobacteria; order Rhizobiales; family Xanthobacteraceae; genus Bradyrhizobium. The sequence continues at coordinate 228,740 of CAVRIQ010000012.1, forward strand.
AAGAAAAAGGCGGCGTAAGAGGCGGCGCGAGAGCGCAAATAGCAGGAGCCGAAAGCGCGATGACCGAGCAGCCGGCTCCCTATCGGCCAAATCCGGTGCTGAAACATGTCGAGCGAGGGCTCGAAAGCGTGTTGTTCAACAGCCGCTGGCTGATGGCGCCGTTCTATCTCGGCCTCGTCGTCAGCCTCGCGGTGCTGCTTTTTAAATTCGGCATGATGCTGTGGGAGTTCATCCTGCATGCGCCCGCCGCCAAGGAATCCGACATCATCCTCGGCGTGCTCTCGCTGATCGACGTCTCGCTGACCGGCAATCTGATCCTGATCGTGGTGTTCTCCGGCTACGAGAACTTCGTCTCTCGGATCGATCCCGGCGGCCACCCGGACTGGCCGGAATGGATGACCAAGGTCGATTTCGCCGGTCTCAAGCAAAAATTGCTGGCCTCGATCGTCGCGATCTCGGCGATCCAGGTGCTGAAGGCGTTCATGAATATCGACGCGGCCTTCGATGCCCAGAAGATGGGCTGGCTGCTCGGCGTGCACCTGGTGTTCGTGATTTCGACCTTGGTGCTGGCGCTGTCCGACCGCTGGGGCGGCGACCATAAAAGCGAGTAGCGAGTAGCGAATAGAGAATAACTTCCATTCGCTATTCGCTACCCGCTATTCGCCCGCTTCGCCTACGCTGCGGAATTCCTTCGCCGTCTGGTCGAGCAGGAACAGCGAGCCCTCCTTCACGCCGAAATAGGCGCCGTGCAGCTGTAACTCACCGCGCTCGACGAGCGCCCGGACGAACGGAAACGTCATCAGATTTTCCAGGCTGCGGAACACGGCGGCCTTCTCGATGCGGATGGTGAAATCAGCCATCGTCTCGTGGTCGCGCTGGGAAACCGTCTCGCCCGGCTTGATGAACATCGCCATCCATTTGCCGATGAAGTCGCCGGGCGAAAGCGGCTCGATCTTGTCGATGAAGGCGCGGATGCCGCCGCATTGCGCGTGGCCGAGCACCACGATGTGCTTTACGCGCAGGACTGTAACCGCATATTCCAGCGCCGCCGACACGCCATGCGCGGCGCTGTCGGGCTGATAGACCGGCACCAGATTGGCGATGTTGCGCATCACGAACAATTCGCCGGGGCCGGCATCGAAGATCACCTCCGGCGATACCCGGGAATCGCAGCAGCCGATCACCATCACCTGGGGCGACTGGCCGCGCTCGGACAGTTCGCGGTAGCGCGATTGTTCGGTGGGCAGCCGCTGTGAGGTAAAGGTGCGGTAGCCCTCCAGCAGACGTTGCGGAAATCCTGTCATGCGTGTTGCTAACCATATGCGCGAAGCGGGAACAAGCCTTTCGGACTCGGAGCCGGGATGCTATCGCGAGAAGTTCAGGAACTTAAGGGAACCAACCCATGATCCGCCCGCGTCGCAGCCTGTTGTTCATGCCCGGTTCGAACGCGCGGGCGCTGGAAAAGGCGCGGAACCTTCCCGCCGACGGCATCATCCTAGACCTCGAGGATTCCGTGGCCCCGGAGGCCAAGGCGCTGGCCCGCGACCAGATCGCGCAGGCCGTCGCGGCCAGGGGCTTCGGCAAGCGCGAGATCCTGATCCGCGTCAACGCGCTGGATTCGCCGTGGTGGATCGACGACGTCACGATGGCCGGCAAGGCCCGGCCCGACGGCATCCTGGTTCCGAAGATTTCCAGCCTGAAGGATCTCACGGCCATCGCCGACCGACTCAGCGACATCAACGCCGACACCTCGATCAGGGTCTGGGCGATGATCGAGACCGCGCGCGCGGTGCTGCATGCCGAGGAACTGGCGAGCGCCTCGCGAGATTCCGAAATGCGGCTGGCAGGTTTCGTGTTCGGGCCGAACGACATTTCACGGGAGACGCGGATCAGGATGCAGCCCGGCCGGGCGGCGATGATCCCGATGATCACGCATTGCATCCTCGCGACGCGCGCCTATGGTCTCGAGATCCTCGACGGACCCTACAGCGATTTCAGCAATTTCAATGGCTTTGGCCAGGAATGCACGCAGGCGCGCGATCTCGGCTTCGACGGCAAGACGCTGATCCATCCGGGCCAGATCGAGGCCTGCAACGCGATCTTCACGCCGCCGGCGGAGGACGTCGCGCACGCCCGCAAGATCATCGCGGCGTTCGATCTGCCGGAAAATGCCTCGCGCGGCGCGATTTCGCTCGATGGGCAGATGGTGGAGCGGCTGCACGCCGACATGGCGCGGCGCACGATCGCGATCGCGGACGCGATCGCGGCGACGGCGCATCAATAGATGGATTAATTGCGCTTCAGACTGAGGATGTAATTCACGAGGTCCTCGGTTTGATCAGGCGAGATGACGATGTTTGGCATGCTGGGATGATTGGTCCGAAGGAACACTTTCAGCGAAAGCGCCGTGGTCGACGGACGGCTGGCTATGTCGGCGAAATCAGGCGCGTCGCTCGCTTTCCCCGTCGGCGTTGCCCCGATGGCGTGACATTCCTCGCACCACGCCCCGGCCAGGCGATGCCCCGCGGCGGCGCTGTCTCGCGACAAGATGGCCCCGCTCGCATCGTGCGGGCGGACAAGGAACGGCGCAGCGAGAGCGATGACGACGGCCAGGGCAAGGTGGATCGAGGCGGAGCGCGACATCTTCATTGTTCACCGCAAGGCTGTCTTTGGGTAGCCGTTGGCTCAACCCATTCCACGACCCGTTAGAAAATGCCCCCGCCGGCATTGTGCATGCGGATCAAAAACAGCGCCGCGATGGCAACGACGATGGCGAGCGAAATGTGAATCCAGGCGGAACGCGAGATTTTCATTTGTGCAGCTCCGGGCCGAGAACGTCGATCGTGGGCGCGTTGGGGCAATATTCCTCATAATGTTCGGCGGCGGTGCCGGCGGCGAAATCGCGCACGCATTCGCCTTTTTGATGGCATAGGGCGCAGACGCGCTCCATATCGCGCAGCACCAAAGGCTGCGTGCGCGCCAGCGCTTCTTCGTCGATTCCGAGAGCCTTGAGCATTTGCGGCAGTTCGTCGGCGGCATGCGGCCCCTGACGAACCAGCTCGGTCAAATCGCCGGGGGAAACCCTGAGTTCGCTGGCGATGCGGTCGAATTCCGATGTGTTGAGCTCGCGCAGCTCATTCATCTCCCGCCGGTGTTTCAGCCAGTCGCTGAACGCCGTGACCAGCGTGTCGAAAACGGGATAAGGTTTGGTTTGGGCGGTCATGGGACACCTCCGAATGGCTGCAATAAAGCACGGACGGAGGTCAGCGTTGTTGCGGTAGATCAACCTTGCCCAGCTCTTCGAGGGATGCCTGAGGCCAGCCAAATCGCTCCGCCGCCCATGCATAAAGGCTGCCGGGAATGGGTGGCCTGCTGCCGCGGCCTTTGGGAGAAATGTGCAATCCGATAATGCCGGGATCGCCGATCAGGGCTGAAAAATCCGAGGGATCGAAGAACCGTTTCGGGTCGGCGTGAACCGCATAAAACGACTTCTTCGGCAGGGCATGATGCAGTTGGCCGGTCCGGCTCGCGAGCGCCGTCAGCGCCGCCGGCCCGTAGATCGCGACGCGGATATCGGAGAGGCGGCTCGATCCGCCGCGCAAGCGGCGCAGCGCAAAAGTCAGGCGGTGTCGCAGCGCCAGCCAGTCCGGCGTCAGTTCCTCCTGTTCGATCAGGTTCTCGAACGCCGAAACGATGGCGTCGTCCGGCGGCAGATAGAGCACGGAATTGCCGAGCTGGCTTGGCCGCTCCCAGGCAAAATAGGGCTTCGTCAAATCGATCTCGATCGGCCTGAGCAGCAGCACGTCGGCGTCGAGCCACAGCCCGGCGCTCTCGGCCATCAGCCGCATCCGGAAAAAATCGGAAAACTGCAGGATGGTCCAGTCGCGCCAGCTGCCATCCGGTTGCGGGGGACGCAATTTTTCCGAGAAGGCGTGCGGCAGGATCGCCTCGGCTTCGGCGTTGCCGACGCCGTCGGGCAATCCCGGAAGCGGATCGAAACTGTAGACGGTGACCTTGTGGCCGGCGGCGACCTGCGATCGCAGGCACGTCCGCCGCAGCGCATCGAGCGGGCCGTGCCAGAAGGTGACGACGTCGGGCCGCATGCGCGTCACCTTCGATCAGCGGCCGACTCTCGCCAGATCAGGCCCAGGCGCGCTCGGTCTTGGCCTTTGCCTCGTAAGCGTCGATCGAGGACTTCTTTTCCATGGTCAGGCCGATGTCGTCGAGGCCGTTCATCAGGCAGTGCTTGCGGTAGGGATCGATTTCGAATTTCACCGTGCCACCGTCGGGGCCGCGGATTTCCTGATTGGCGAGATCGATGGTCAGCGTCGCGTTGGCGCCGCGTTCGGCGTCGTCGAACAGTTTGTCGAGGTCTTCCTGGGCAACGCGGATCGGCAAAATGCCGTTCTTGAAGCAGTTGTTGTAGAAGATGTCGCCGAACGAGGTCGAGATCACGCAGCGGATGCCGAAATCCAGCAGCGCCCACGGCGCGTGCTCGCGGCTCGAACCGCAGCCGAAATTGTCGCCGGCGACCAGGATCTTGGCGTTGCGATAGGCCGGCTTGTTGAGGATGAAATCCGGGTTCTCGCTGCCGTCGTCCCTGTAGCGCTGTTCCGAGAACAGGCCCTTGCCGAGGCCGGTGCGCTTGATGGTTTTCAGGTACTGCTTGGGAATGACCATGTCGGTATCGACATTGATGATCTTCAGGGGCGCCGCGACGCCTTCCAGCGTGGTGAACTTGTCCATCGATCGCACTCGTGGCTTGAGATTGGGGAAAAGCGTTTTGCCTTGGTGGTTTATCGCGAATACCGCCGGCGTTAAAGGGCAAATTCCCTTAATCGGCGTCGGCCTCGATCGCCTCCATATCCTCGTCGGAGAGGCCGAAATGATGGCCGATCTCGTGAATCAGCACGTGGCGGACGATATGGCCCAGCGGCTCGTCATGTTCCGCCCAGTAATCCAGGATCGGCCGGCGGTAGAGCCAGATCATATTGGGCAGCCGGGCGATGTCGTCATTGCTCTGGTGCGGCAGGCCGACCCCCTGGAACAGGCCGAGCAGGTCGAACTCGCTCTCGCACCTCATTTCCTCGAGCACGTCGTCGGTCGGAAAATCGTCGACGCGGATGATCACGCCCTCGGACAGGTCGCGAAAGGTCTTGGGCAGGCGCCCGAAGACGTCGTGCGCCATGGCCTCCATCTCGGCCAGCGAGGGTGCTTTCGCGGTTCGCCACATTTTGCCGTTCTAGCGCGGGTTCGGCGCCCATGCATGCGGTTTTCAAGGGATCACGTGCGAGGTGAGCCGTTGCGGAATGTGCGCCGGTAGTTGACCTCGGCGCGGCAATCGGAGACCTTGCGGCCGGCAACAGGTCGATGGTGGGCGTGATGATGCGGATCGGGACGGCGGCGATATTGGTCGCTTTAGCAGGTGTTTTTTCGCTGCCGGCAGCCGGGGCAAGCGCGCGAGACGCGGTGCGGCAGGGCTTGCGGACGGCGCAGGCGGCGCAGCCTGCCGCCACCGAGGTCTCCGCGCAGCACCGGGTTCGGCGGCCGCCGACCCGCCTGCGCGTCCAGCCCTACTACGAATCGAACCCCGAGGGCGTCTACCCCCGCTATTATCCCGGCCGCAACGCGGTGCGCGAATGCAACGCCACCTACGTGCAGGAATACCGGCCCAGCGGCACGGTGATCGTGCCGCGCATGACCTGCTTCTGGCGGCCCGGCTAGTTCTAGCGGACTTCGGTCCCGGCACACCCGCGCAAACGCCGTCGCGTCGCGCCGACCAATCCGGTGCCGGGATGGCCGTTGCGATCCGCGGCAAGCTGTTTGGTGCCTGGACCTCCGGTGCCTTGATGCAGGTCAATGCAGCTTCCGATCAGAGGTATCGAATGCCGCGGATCGAACGAGCCTGCGAAGCTGACTTGTTTCTCGACCGGTTTGTTGCGCCGGCATGAAACCGCCGGACGGGCTCGGCGTTGATGAGCGAAAGAACGTAGGAGGCTTTCATGATGAGATGGTTCGGTCCAGCCTTGCTGGCGGTCACCCTGTTGTTCGCCGGCTCGGCCACGATCAACCCGGCCGTTGCGGCGCCCGCGCAGGCGTCCGCACCAACGCCGGCAACGTCGAGGGCAACCGATATCAGCGCGCGGCGCTACTATCGGCATTATCGTTATCGCCACGTCTATCGCCCGTACTACCGGCCTTACTATTACGCGCGGCCCTATTATTACAGGCCTTATCCGTACTATGCGCCGTATTACGCGCCGGCGCCGTTCCCGTTTGCTTTCGGGTTCGGGTTCGGGTGGTAACGGTCGACGGTCGTCATGCTGCGGGCGCAAATCCTTTCGCCGGCAGCACGACGCCCTGCGCGCCGGCTTTGCGGTCTTTCGAGATTTCCAGATATTCCGGCGAGTTCGCCCACGCGTGAAAAGCGGGCTCGTCGGGAAATGACATCAATACCAGCTTGTCACGATCCCACGCGCCTTCGAGGATCGCCGGATTTTCATCCGCCGACAGCAGCCGCCCGCTGAATTTTTTGAACACGTCGAAGAATCGCGCCTGATAGCGATCGTAGGCGGCGCGGTCGGTCATCTTCAATTGCACGATCACATAAACAGTCACGGCCGATTCCTATTCCAGCATGAGCGCGAAATCCTTTCCGCTGCCGTTCTGGTTCGGTCGAAATTGCGGCGCGCGCATTCATGGCGCGTTCACGTGTCCCTCTTTAATTTAATGTTGGGAGCGACCGCAAATACGCAAATGAACGTGCCGAAGGCAGGCCATTTCGTGGCCCGGGTCTTCGTTGCCTGGATTGAGGGTTGCCTGGATTGAGGGAGGTCTCGCACATGATCACGATTTCAAATCCCGCGCGCGGCATTGTCCGTGGCTTTGTGGTTTCGCTGGCGGCCGCGGCCGCCGCGATGCTGGCGTTGTCGGTTGTCCCTCAGCGCGCGCAAGCGCTGTCGCTCATCAACCCGGGCGCGGCGCCGACGGCGAAGGCCGCCTCCGGCGGGCTGACGACCGAAATCGTCGGCCCTGGCGGCGGCGGTAGTAAAGGAGGCTTCCACGGCGGCGGTGGAGGCTTTCATGGTGGCGGCGGCTTCCACGGCGGCGGAGGCTTTCACGGCGGCGGCGCGATGTTTCACGGCGCTGGCGGCCCGGTGTTTCACGGTGGCGCCTTCCGCAGCGGCGGCGCCGTATTCCATGGCGGCGGGTTTCGCACCGGTCCGGTCTTCCACGGCGGCGGCTATCGCTACAGCGGCCTTCGCCAAGGCGGCTACCGGTTCAGCGGCTATCGGTTCGCGCACCACCGTCATTTTCACCGGCGCTTCTTCTACGGCGCGTCCTACTACCCGTATGATGATTATCCCTATTATTATTCGTATCGCCGGTGCCGGGTGATCTGGACCTATTACGGTCCGCGGCGCGTCTGCCACTATCGCCACTGGCGCCACCACTACTACTGGCGACCACCACCACCACCACCGGCATCACCGCATCCATCGGTGAGCGTTGAGCCATGGCTGAAATGAATCAGGCACCCAAGGGGGTGCCTGATGTGTTTGCGAAGGAATTTTTCGCTCAATCCCAATCCTTGAATTTCCAGGATCGGAGTTTCCACGGCGTCAGCGTCTCCACGCGCCACTGCTCCCACCGGTCCGGCGGCCAGTGACTGAGACGCGAGATTTCCTTGACCTCGGGCTCGACCGAGCGCCGCACGATGCGGCGCCGGCTTTGCCGCGTCGCCTCGCTGATCATATCGACGAATTCGGGCTTGTCGGCCATTGTTCGACCCTCGCGAGATGCCAACCCTGCGTCGAACCAGTCTGCCCCCAACACCTTAACGACTTGCTTCGCGAATGCCTCGAGGTTGAGGCAAGGGAGCGGCCTACCGCCACTCCCTGATGTCGACGAAATGCCCGGCGATCGCCGCCGCCGCCGCCATCGCCGGCGAGACCAGGTGGGTGCGGCCCTTAAAACCCTGGCGGCCCTCGAAGTTGCGGTTCGAGGTCGAGGCGCAGCGCTCTTCCGGCTTCAGCTTGTCGGGGTTCATGGCGAGGCACATCGAGCAGCCCGGCTCGCGCCATTCGAAGCCGGCCTTGATGAAGATCTTGTCGAGGCCTTCGGCTTCCGCCTGCTCCTTCACGATGCCGGAGCCCGGCACGATCATCGCGTTGACATGGCCGTTGACGGTCTTGCCCTCGGCGACCTTCGCCGCCGCGCGCAAATCCTCGATCCGGCCGTTGGTGCAGGAGCCGATGAAGACGCGGTCGAGCTTGATGTCGGTGATTTTTGTCCCCGCCTTCAGGCCCATGTAGTTCAGCGCGCGGTGCTTCGACAGCCGCTTGGCCTCGTCCGCGATCTTGTCGGGATCGGGCACGAAGCCGGTGATCGACACCACGTCTTCGGGCGAGGTGCCCCAGGTCACGATCGGCGGCAGCTTGGCGGCGTCCAGCCGGATCTCGTGGTCGAAATGCGCGCCGTCGTCGCTGCGCAGCGTCTCCCAGTAGCGCATCGCGGCGTCCCAGGCCGCGCCCTTCGGCGCCTTCGGGCGGCCCTTCAAGAACTCAAACGCCTTTTCGTCCGGCGCGACCAGGCCGGCGCGGGCGCCGCCCTCGATCGACATGTTGCAGACCGTCATGCGGCCTTCCATGCTGAGCGCGCGGATCGCGTCGCCGGCATATTCCAGCACATAGCCGGTGCCGCCGGCGGTGCCGATCTCGCCGATGATGGCCAGGATAATATCCTTGCCGGTGACGCCGTCGGGCAATTTGCCGTCGACGACGGCGCGCATGTTCTTGGCCTTCTTCTGGATCAGGGTTTGCGTCGCCAGCACATGTTCGACTTCCGACGTGCCGATGCCGTGCGCCAGCGCGCCGAACGCGCCATGCGTGGAGGTGTGGCTATCGCCGCAGACGATGGTGGTGCCGGGCAAGGTAAAACCCTGTTCGGGGCCGATGACATGGACGATGCCCTGGCGCTTGTCGAATTCGTTGTAATATTCGATGCCGAATTCCTTCGCGTTCTCCGCCATCACCCGCATCTGCTCGATGCTTTCCGGATCGGGATTGGGCTTGGAGCGGTCGGTGGTCGGGATGTTGTGGTCGACCACCGCCAGCGTCTTCTCCGGCGCGTGAACCTTGCGCCCGGTCGCGCGCAGGCCTTCGAAGGCCTGCGGCGAGGTCACCTCATGGACGAGATGGCGGTCGATATAGAGCAGGCAGGTGCCGTCATCGGCTTCGTGCACCAGATGGTCGTTCCAGATCTTGTCGTACAGCGTGGTGGGTTTTTTATCGGACATGATGTCAGGCCTTGAATCGGAGATTTAAGATCGGAAAATGCAATCGCGCGCCTGGGCGGCGCACCGGGGCGTCAAGCCGCAAGCGCAGCCGTCGTCAACCGGCCGAAGAAGCGCCACGGCAAGCGGCTGCGGTCGTCGAGAACGACGCGGGACGCGATGGTTTGGCGAGCGCTGAACATGTGAGCCTTATAGCACAGCTGCCACCGTCAATGCGAGCGAAGCGGCGCAATCCGGCTTTTTGCGCCGCGGCAAAATCGCAATGACGCCGAGCGCAACAAAAAAGCGCGGGGTTGAGCCCGCGCCTTTCGTCAAATCCATGATGCGCCGGGACTACTCGCCGACGGCAGCGGCAGCCGGGCGATCGGACTTCTTCTCGACGATGCGGGCCGACTTGCCGCGCAGATTGCGCAGGTAATACAGCTTGGCGCGGCGCACCTTGCCGCGGCGCACCACCGTGATCGAATCGATCATCGGCGACATCACCGGGAATACGCGTTCCACGCCTTCGCCGTAGGAAATCTTGCGCACCGTGAAGCTCTCGTTGAGCCCGCCGCCGGAACGGCCGATGCAGACGCCCTCATAGGCCTGCACGCGCGAGCGATCGCCTTCGACCACCTTGACGTTGACGATCACGGTGTCGCCGGGGCCGAATTCCGGAATGGTCTTGGTGGCGGCCAGTTTATCGAACTGCTCTTTTTCGAGCTCTTGAATAAGGTTCATCGCAAATCTCCATCGGCGTCGCGCCCCAGCCGTGAAGAGCGCGGGCTGCGCGGGTGTTCGTTTATCCTGTAGCGCGTATTCCGCAAAAGTGGACACCGGTCTTGCGGAAAGAATACGCGCCGTTCAAACAATCGAGCATTTTCTGGCGGCAAACCGGAATGCCACTTTGCCGGAAACTGCTCGGTGCGCGGATTTGGCGCTCGTATACGGCAAAGGCGGCGGCTTGTCACCCTTCCGTCGTGTTTTTTGGGCGTTTTCGGCCAGGCCCCGTTGGGACTTGCCATGCGGCCCAGAGATCGGGCCGCCGCGCCCGCGTCAGCGCCTCGGCCTCGGCCTGGCGCCAGGCCGCTACCTTGGCGTGGTCGCCGGACAACAGGATTTCCGGGATGGTGCGGCCCTCGAACTCCTGGGGGCGGGTATATTGAGGGTATTCCAGTAGTCCTTCCGAAAAGCTCTCCTCCGTCCCGGAAGCGAGCTTTCCCATGACGCCCGGCAAGAGCCGGACACAGGCGTCGATCACCGCCATCGCTGCGATTTCACCGCCCGACAGCACGTAATCGCCGATCGAAACCTCCTCGAGCCGGCGGGCCTCGATGACCCGCTGGTCGATGCCCTCGAACCGGCCGCAGACGATCAGGGGCCCGGGCCCGGCGGCGAGCTCCTTGACCCGCGACTGGGTCAATGGCCGACCCCGCGGGCTCATCAGCAGCCGTGGTCGATCCGCGTGACGGTCGGGGACACCATCCGCCGCATCGATGGCGGCCGCGAGCACGTCGGCGCGCAGCACCATGCCGGGCCCGCCACCGGCCGGCGTATCGTCGACGCTGCGGTGGCGGTCCGTGGCCGAGTCCCTGATGTCGCGCGTCTCCAGCGCCCACAGCCCCGACGCCAGCGCCTTGCCGGCAAGGCTGACGCCGAGCGGCCCCGGGAACATCTCCGGAAACAGGGTGAGGACGGTCGCGCGCCAGATCGTCGGTTCAGAAGGTTTTGTTTCGGCAGCCATGCTCAGGCGTCCGCGCTGGAGGGCCCGTCGCCCTCGATCTCCGCAGGCAATTCGATCACCACGCGTCCGCCGGCGATATCGACTGACGGCACCACGGCGTTGGTGAACGGCAGCAGCAAGGTCGACCCGCTGGGCGGCGCGATCTCGATGATGTCGCCGGCGCCGAAATTGTGGATCGCGATGACGCGGCCGAGCGGTTCGTTGGCGGCGTTCACCGCCGCGAGCCCGATCAAGTCGGCGTGGTAATATTCATCCTCGTCGGTCGCGGGCAGTTTTTCGCGGGCTACATAGAGTTCGATGCCATTGAGGCGCTCGGCCTCCTCGCGGGTCGCAACGCCCTTCAGCGTCGCGACCAGATGGCCCCTGGCTTCGCGGGCGCTCGTCACTTCGAACTGACGCGCGCCGTCTTTTGTCATCAGCTGCCCGTAAGTCTGAACGGCCAGCGGGTCTTCCGTAAACGTCCACAGTTTTACCGCGCCGCGCACGCCGTGCGCGGCGCCGATCCGGGCAACGCAAATCGGTGCTGCCACCGTCGCGCGCCGTTACGCCTTCGCGGCGGCTTCGGCCTGCGCCTTGCGCTCCTTGCGCGGCACGGCCTTTTCCGGATTGTTGCGGGCGGCGCGTTTCACCACGCCGGCGGCATCGAGGAATCGCGTCACGCGATCCGACGGCTGCGCGCCCTTGGCGAGCCAGGCCTTGACCTTGTCCATGTCGAGCTTCAGCCGTTCGGCGTTGTCCTTCGGCAGCAGCGGATTGAAATGGCCGAGACGCTCGATGAAGCGACCGTCGCGGGGAAAGCGCGAGTCGGCGACGACGACGTGATAGACCGGACGCTTCTTGGTGCCTGCGCGAGCGAGGCGGATAACGACTGACATTTGGTTCTCCTTTGAGGTGTCTGTTCGAATGTCGAGTGAGTGGATCGCGATTATTTCTTCTTGCCGAGGCCGGGAAAGCCGCCGAGTCCCGGCAAATTCGGCTTGCCGCTCAGGCCGGTGAGGCCGGGCAAATTGGGCAGGCCCTGCCGCAGGCCTGCGGGAAGATCCTTCGGCAGCGCGGGCATGCCGCCGGGGCCGGCGCCGCCGGGCATCTTTTCGGCCAGCGCCTTCATCTGTTCGGGCGAGGGCATGCCGCCGCCGCCAAAGCCCATCGCCTGCGCGATGCCGGCCATCGGGCCGCGCTTGCCGGAGCCCATGGCCTTCATCATGTCGGCCATGTTCCGGTGCATCTTCAGGAGCTTGTTGAGGTCCTCGACCTTGCCGCCGGCGCCGGCCGCGATGCGCTTCTTGCGGCTGGCCTTGAGGATATCGGGGTGTTTGCGTTCCTGCCGCGTCATCGAATCGATCAGCGCGACCTGACGTTTTAGAATTTTGTCGTCGATCCCGGCGTTGGCAATCTGGTTCTTCATCTTGGCGATGCCGGGCATCATGCCCATCAGGCCGCTGATGCCGCCCATATTCGCCATCTGCAGCAATTGTTCACGCATGTCGGTGAGGTCGAACTGACCCTTGCGCATCCGCTCGGCGGTGCGCGCGGCCTTCTCGGCGTCGATATTGGCGGCGGCCTTCTCGACCAGCGACACCACGTCGCCCATGCCGAGAATGCGGCCGGCGATCCGGCTGGGGTGAAAATCCTCCAGCGCGTCGGTTTTTTCGCCGGTGCCGATCAGTTTGATGGGCTTGCCCGTAACCGCGCGCATCGACAGCGCGGCGCCGCCACGGCCATCGCCGTCGACCCGCGTCAGCACGATGCCGGTCAGCCCGACGCGCTGGTCGAAAGCGCGTGCGAGATTCACGGCGTCCTGGCCGGTCAGGGCATCCGCGACCAGCAGCACTTCATGCGGATTGGCCGCGGCTTTGATCTCGGCCGCTTCCGTCATCATCTCTTCGTCGAGCGTGGTGCGGCCGGCGGTGTCGAGCAGCACCACGTCATAGCCGCCGAGCTTGGCGGCTTCCAGCGCGCGCCTGGCGATCTGCGCCGGCTTCTGGCCGGCGACGATCGGCAGGGTCTGGATATCGAGGTCGCGCCCCAGCACCGCGAGCTGCTCCATCGCCGCCGGGCGATAGATGTCGAGCGAAGCCATCAGCACCTTGCGCTTGTCGCGCTGGGTCAGGCGGCGGGCGAGCTTGGCGGTGGTGGTGGTCTTGCCCGAGCCCTGCAGGCCGACCATCATGATCGCGACCGGCGGCACCGCGTTGAGGTCGATGGTCTGGCCATCGGAGCCCAGCGTGGCGACCAGTTCGTCGTGAACGATCTTCACCACCATCTGGCCGGGCGTCACCGACTTGACGACGGTAGCTCCGACCGCCTGCTCGCGGACGCGATCGGTGAAGCTGCGGACGACGTCGAGCGAGACGTCGGCCTCGAGCAGCGCGCGGCGCACCTCGCGCATCGCGGCGTCGACGTCGGCCTCGGACAGCGACCCGCGCCCCGTCAGCCGATCGAGGATGCCACCAAGCTTTTCCGACAGATTGTCGAACAATTCCGTAGTCCTTCTTCACCTCTCCCCGCTTGCGGGGAGAGGTCGGATCGCCCTCGGCGATCCGGGTGAGGGGGTCCCGGAGCGAGAAGCAAGCAGAGCCCCTCACGCCGACCCTCTCCCCGCAAGAGCGGGGCGAGGGAGAAGAAACCGTCATCCGCGAATGACGGCATTCCAAACAATTTTGCGCCCGAGGGCGCATCGCGCTGTCGGGCGTTGACCTCCGGCCTCAGGGACCGGGCGGCGGGTCGAAAAGAACGTCTTTCCGATGAATTGCCGGCGTTAAACCCCCGCAGGCCCCAAAAGTCAAGGAAAGTCACTGCCTCATGGAGGTTTCACGAAGCCTGGCGGCCGGCCTACCCCCTTGCAAAAGCAGGCATATTTGTTGCCTATCGAGCCATGACCTCTCCCAGGAAAACCAATTCCCGGCCCATTTCCGATCATTTCGACGGCAGGCAGTTTTTCGATCCCGATGGCGCGCCGCCAAAATCGCTTCGCGAGGTGCTGCGCTGGCAGTTCGGCCCTGACCGGCAGCGGCAGGCCTGGCCCAAATGGGCGCCGAGCCCCCATGCCGACATCCCGCCCGCGCGTATCGATGGCGACGCGGTGCGGCTGTCGTTTGTCGGTCACGTCAGCTGGCTGATCCAGACCTCAGGGCTCAACATCCTGATCGACCCGGTGTGGTCGGCGCGCGCATCGCCGGTCCGCTGGGCCGGACCGAAGCGCCGCAACGACCCCGGCATTGCCTTCGACGCGCTGCCTCCGATCGACGTCGCGCTGGTGTCGCACGGCCATTACGACCATCTCGATATCGCGACGCTGTCGAAACTGGCGGCAAAATTCTCGCCGCGCGTGATCACGCCGCTCGGCAATGATGTCGCCATGCGACGCGCCGACGACAAGGTCGAGGCCGAAGCCTTCGACTGGCATGACCGCGTCGAACTCGGCGGCGGCGTCGCGGTGACGCTGGTGCCGACGCGGCACTGGACGGCGCGCGGATTGTTCGACCGCAACCGGGCGCTATGGGCAAGTTTCGTGCTGGAGACCCCGGCCGGCAAGATCTACATCGTCTGCGATTCCGGCTACGGCACCGGCAAGCATTTTCGCGATGTCGGGCAGGCGCACGGTCCATTGCGGCTGGCGATCCTGCCGATCGGCGCCTATGAGCCGCGCTGGTTCATGCGCGATCAGCACATGAATCCGTCGGATGCCGTGAAGGCGCTCGAGGATTGCGGCGCGCACGCTGCGCTGGCGCATCACCACGGCACCTTTCAACTGACCGATGAAGCCATCGACGCGCCGCTCACCGCGCTGCATGCCGCCCTCGATGAAGCCAGGATTCCGCGCGAGCGTTTTGTCGCGCTCAAGCCGGGACAGGTGTTCGAACTCTAGCCTCTCCTGCGAGCGGGGCGGGAAGTGGACCGTTTACGGTCCCGCCGGCTTGATCGCCCAGGACACGCTCACCGTGACCCGAAGCGTTTCTTCGCCCGGCGCCACCGGCGTTGCGGACACCGCCATGCCGACGGCCATCTTGCGGTAGGGCATCGGCCCCGGGGCGCCTTCCTCGGAGATGGAAAGCGGCGCGCCGAGCGTGACGCCGGCGGCCCTGGCGTAGATATCCGCCTTGCGGCGGGCGTCGGCGACAGCCTGTCCGCGGGCTTCATCCAGAAGCGTCGATGCGTTGGACACCGAGAAACCGATGCCGCCGATATCTGTCGCTCCGGCGCCCACCAGCATGTCGATGGTGCTTGCGACCTTGAGGATGTCGTGCAGCCGGACGGTGACGCGATTGCTGGCGCGATAGCCGACGACGGGAGACGGCCCGGGACGGTTCGGTGCGTATTGCGGCTGCAGCGACAACTGCGAGGTCTGGATGTCCTTTTGTCCGATATTGGCGGCCTTTAGCGCCAGCAGCAGCTTGCCCATCGCGGCGTTGTTGGCCTCGGAGGCCTCGCGCGCGGTCTTGGCGTCCGAGGTGACGCCGGCCTCGATCTCCGCCTGATCCGGCGCCACCGACAGGGTGGCCTCGCCGCCGACGGTGATCATCGGCGGCGGCACGGTCTCCGCCAGTGCAGGCGCGGCCATCGGGGTGGCGGCGATAGCGGCGGCGAGCAGAGTGCGATGTTTCATGAGTCTCATTTCAGCGGCACGTAGACGTTGATGACCAGCTTGTCTTCCGCGGTCTTCAGGGGGTCGGTGATGTATTCCTCGATAAACGTGTCCTTGGCCTCGAGCTTCTTGTCGTCGAGGTGGTTGGTGATGGCCTCATAGGTATTGTCCATGTTGTCGTAGGACCCGCGATGGACGAACTTCAGCGCCTTGCCCTCGGGCGATTTGCCCATGCTCATCGCCTTGGTCAGGTTTTTCGGATCCTGATCGACCGGAATTTCAGCCAGGAAGGTGAACCCGGTATCGTCGGTGGAGGTGTACACGATCATCGGATTGCCTGAGGGCTTGATGCCCTGCTTGTCGAGCAGCGCCGACAGCGACTTGAAGGAATCGATCAGGGTGTCGAACGCCGAATCCCAGTTGGCGTTGCCCTTGAGGATGACGACCGTCTTCGCCTCCAGCGTGATTTCCTGGCCAAAGGGATCGGCGGTCTGCACCGGCGCGGCCGCGGGGGGCGTCGTTGCCGGGGTCTCCGCGGCGGCGGCCGGGGCTGCGGGCGCGGGGCTGGCGGCCGGAGCAGGCGTTGCCGTCGGCGCCGGGGCGGGCGTCTCCGATGCAGCCGGTGCCGCGGGAGAGGCGGCCGGCGTCGGCGATTGCGCCAGCGCATCGCCCCAGCCCAACGAAATCGCTGTTATCGGGATCAGCGCGACCATGACGAGGCGAAACGAGCGGCGGCCATTCATTCGGTATTCTCCAAAGCCCTAAATTCGGTGGTGGCGGCTCGCCGGGTGTCCCGGCTCACGTCGGCGAGGCGGCTGCCATGCTAACACGCAAGCGCGGCGTTCGTCCCATGACAGATGCGTCATGGGGGTCCGTTGCATGGGCAGGGGACCGTCGACACAGGTTCACCACACTGGCCAACCCGCCGTCATTCGCCATATAAGACGGGCATAATTCGGGAAATTCCATGAGCGCGCTCGCCAACCACAGCTTTGCCAAGATGAACGGCATCGGCAACGAGATCGTCGTGGTCGATCTGCGCGACAAGCCCGCCGCCGCCGTCACGCCGGAGGAAGCGCGCGCGGTGGCCTCGCCCGCCGGCGTTCATTACGACCAGCTGATGGTGCTGCAGCCGCCGCGCCTCAACGGCACCGAGGCCTTTATCCGCATCTACAACAATGACGGTTCGGAAGCCGCCGCCTGCGGCAACGGCATGCGCTGCGTGGTGCGCCGGCTGTTCGAAGCCACCGGGCAGACGGCCGTCACCTTCGAGACCAGGGCCGGACTGTTGAACTGCTGGCAGGGGCCGCGTCCCGATCTCTACACCGTCGACATGGGCCCGCCGAAGTTCGGCTGGAAGGATATTCCGCTGGCGGAGGAGTTTCGCGACACCCGTTCGATCGAGCTGCAGATCGGCCCGATCGACTCGCCGGTGCTGCACACGCCGTCGGTGGTCAGCATGGGCAATCCGCACGCGATCTTCTGGGTCGATGACGTCGACGCCTACGATCTCGGCCGCTTCGGGCCGCTGTTGGAAAATCATCCGATCTTCCCCGATCGCGCCAACATCACGCTCGCCCATGTCGTCGATCGCGATCACATCACCATACGCACCTGGGAGCGCGGCGCAGGACTCACAAAAGCCTGCGGCTCGGCCGCCTGCGCCACCGCGGTAGCGGCGGCGCGGCTGAAGCGCGCCAACCGCATCGTGCAGATCACGCTGCCCGGTGGCGAACTCGGAATCGAGTGGCGCGAGGGCGACGACCACGTTCTGATGACGGGCACGGCGACTTTCGAATATGAAGGCCGCTTCGATCCGGCGCTGTTTGCCTCCGTCGCGTAAGATGAGCGTCGAAATCGTCACCTTCGGCTGCCGCCTCAACGCCTTCGAATCCGAGGTGATTTTGCACGAGGCCGGGAGTGCCGGGCTTACCGACACCATCGTCATCAATAGCTGCGCGGTCACCAATGAAGCCGTGGCGCAGGCGCGGCAATCGATCCGCCGGCTGAAGCGCGAGCGGCCGGAAGCGCGCATCGTGGTGACCGGCTGCGCGGCGCAGACCCAGGCGGCGATGTTCGCCGATATGGCCGAGGTCGATCGCGTGCTCGGCAATGACGACAAGATGCGCGGCGAAGCCTGGCGCGCGGCGCGTGCGGCGCTCGAGGGCGCCGCGAAATTCGGCGTCGAAGCCAGCGACAAGATCGCGGTTACCGACATCATGGCCGTCAGGCAGATGGCTCCGCATCTGGTGGAAGGATTCGCAAAAGGCCTGCCGCGGGTGTTCGTGCAGGTGCAGAACGGCTGCGATCACCGCTGCACCTTCTGCATCATCCCCTATGGCCGCGGCAATTCGCGCTCGGTGCCGATGGGCGCGGTGGTTGATCAGGTCCGCGAGCTGGTCGAGCGCGGCCATGCCGAGATCGTGCTGACCGGCGTCGACCTCACCAGCTATGGCGCAGATCTGCCGGGCACTCCAAAACTAGGCCAGCTGACGAAGCAGATCCTGCGGCATGTGCCGGAATTGCGGCGGTTGCGGATTTCATCGATCGATTCCATCGAGGCCGATCGCGATCTGCTCGACGTCATCGCCGGCGACGAGCGCCTGATGCCGCATCTGCATCTGTCGCTGCAGTCCGGCGACGATTTGATTCTGAAGCGGATGAAGCGGCGGCATTCGCGAAAGGATGCCATTGAGTTCTGCGCGCAGGTGCGGCGCTTGAGGCCGGACATCGCGCTCGGCGCCGATATCATCGCGGGTTTTCCGACCGAGACCGAGCCAATGTTTTGCGGTTCGCAGGATCTGGTCGAGGAATGCGGCCTCACCTTCCTGCACGTGTTTCCCTATTCGCCGCGGCCGGGCACGCCGGCGGCGCGGATGCCGCAGGTCAAGGGAACCGAAATCCGGGAACGCGCCGGGCGGCTGCGCGCCACGGCAGCGGCTGCGCTGCAAAAGCGCCTGACATCGGAGCTGGGCCATACGCGGCAGGTGCTGATCGAGAGCGCCACGCAGGGCCGCACCGAACATTTTGTGCCTGTCGCGGTTAGCGGCGGAACGCCCGGCGCGGTGCTGGCGCTGACGATCACCGGGAATGATGGCGCGCGGCTGACAGTGTGAGGCGAAATGCGCGCGCTCGCCCCACATAAGCTGTCGTCGCCCGGCTTGACCGGGCGACCCAGTACGCCGCGGCCTCTCGGCCGATCACGAATTTCTCTGGAATACTGGATCATCCGCTTGCGCGGATGATGACGAGCGGAGGGTGCCGCGCTGTGGCGGCCGCTTCACTCCCCGTTCCAGCCGCAAGCCCTGAGCCGCTCCTGCAAATGCTTCGGCGCCGGCGCAACCACGCGCACCGGGTCCTTGTTTCTGGAAATCGGGATCACGATCTCGCGGGAGTGCAAATGCAGGCGCGGTTCGCCGAAACGGGGGCCGTTGCCGTAGATATTGTCGCCAACGATCGGCCAGCCCGTGGCGGCCGAGTGCACGCGCAATTGATGGGTGCGGCCGGTGACCGGCTCCAGCGCGAGCCAGGCGAGGCCGTCGCCGCGTCCCAGTACCTTCCAGTTGGTGACCGCCTTCTGTCCTTCCGGATCCGGCTTCTGCCACCAGCCGCGCTCGGCATTGAGGCGGCCGAGCGCCATGTCGATGGTGCCTTCATCTTCGGCAGGGCCGCCCTCGACCACCGCCCAATAGGTTTTTGAAATTTTGCCGTGCTTGAACAACAGGCCGAGCGAGGCGGTGGCCTTGCGGTGGCGGCCGAGCACCAGGCAGCCGGACGTATCGCGGTCGAGCCGGTGGGCCAGAACCGGCGGGCGCGGCAGCCCGAATCGCAGCGCATCGAAGGAGGATTCCAGGTTGGCGCCGCCCTTGGGGCCGCGATGCACCGGCAGCCCGGCCGGCTTGTCGATCACCAGCATCAGCCCGTCGCGATGGAGCACGCGGGCCTGGATTTGCTCCGCGGTCAGTTCGGGAACTTCGATGCTTCGGTCAAGACTTTCGCTCATGGCGCGAAACCGCTAACACACCCGGCATGAACGATACCACTCCGGAAAAGACAAAACTGAGCTGGTGGCGGCGATTGTCCAGCGGCCTGAAGCGCACCTCGAGCTCGCTCGGGACGGCGGTGGCCGATCTCGTCACCAAGCGCAAGCTCGACCGCGCGATGCTCGAGGATATCGAGGACGTGCTGCTGCGCGCCGATCTGGGAACCGAGGTGGCGGCGCGCATTTCGGCGGCGGTAGGCCACGGCCGCTACGACAAGTCGATCTCGGCGGACGACGTGAAATCGGTGGTCGCGACCGAAGTCGAGAAGGTGCTTGGGCCGGTGGCCAGGCCGCTTGTCATCGACGAGACGCAAAAACCGTTCGTCATTCTCGTGGTCGGCGTCAACGGCTCCGGCAAGACCACCACCATCGGCAAGCTTGCGGCAAAGCTTTCCGCCGAAGGCCGCAAGGTGATGCTGGCCGCCGGCGACACTTTTCGCGCCGCCGCGATCGAGCAGTTGAAGATCTGGGGCGAGCGCACCAAATCGCCGGTCATTGCCGGCGCGCAGGGGTCGGATTCCGCGAGCCTTGCCTTCACCGCGCTGACCGCGGCGCGCGAGGGCATGCTCGACGTGCTCCTGGTCGACACCGCCGGCCGGCTGCAGAACAAGGCCGAATTGATGAACGAGCTGGAGAAGGTCGTCCGCGTCATCAAGAAGGTCGACGCCTCGGCGCCGCACGCGGTGCTGCTGGTGCTGGACGCCACGGTGGGACAAAATGCGCTATCGCAGGTCGAGGCGTTCCACCGTACCGCTGGCGTCACCGGCCTCGTCATGACAAAGCTGGATGGCACCGCGCGCGGCGGCATCCTGGTGGCGCTGGCCGAAAAACACAAATTGCCGGTGCATTTCATCGGCGTCGGCGAGGGCGTCGACGATCTCGCGGCCTTCACCGCGCGGGATTTTGCCCAGGCGATCGCAGGAATAGAATGATGGACAAAACCACGCCGCATCCGCTGTTCAAGCTGGCGACCGAGCTCGGTCCGCTGCTGGTCTTCTTCGGCGCCAACGCCAAATTCGGCCTGTTCGTCGCCACCGGCACCTTCATGGTGGCGATCGTAGCCGCGATTATCGCGTCCTACGTGGTGACACGGCATGTGCCGCTGATGGCGCTGGTCACCGGCGTCGTCGTCATCGTGTTCGGCACGCTGACGCTGGTGCTGCACGACGAAACCTTCATCAAGGTGAAACCGACCATCATCTACGGCCTGTTCGCCGCGATCCTCGGCGGCGGCCTGCTGTTCGGCCGCTCCTTCATCGCGATCATGTTCGATCAGATGTTCAACCTGACGCCGCAGGGCTGGCGCATCCTCACGGCGCGCTGGGCGCTGTTCTTTTTCGGAATGGCGATCCTGAACGAGATCATCTGGCGCACCCAGACCACCGATTTCTGGGTCGCGTTCAAGGCGTTCGGCGTGATCCCGCTGACCATGATTTTTGCGATCGCGCAGATGCCGCTGACCAGGCGCTACCATCTCGAGCCGGCTTCGCTGGATGCGAGCGAAGCGGCGGAGGGGGATGTGAGCAAGGGGTGACTTGAAAACGCACCGGCGCGGGGCGCCGATGCGTTTCCAGGAGTTCAGGCTTGCGAGACGGAAAAGCCGAACTCACTTCTGTTTGGCGATGACCTTGTCCTTGATCTTGTCGTAGGTCGCCTGCGGAACGATGTTCTTCTGCACCAGCTCGTCCTTGCCCTTGTAGGGGCGGCCCTTGATGATCGCGGCCGAATAGGCCTTGCCGATTCCCGGCAGCGCGTCGAGCTGGTCGGCCGTGGCGGAGTTGATGTCGAGCAGATCGGTCTTGGCGGCGGGCGCCATCTTCGAATCGGCCTTCGGCGCCGGTGCCATCTTTTCGGATTTGGCGGCGGGCTGGGTCGATTGAGCCATCGACGGCGAAGCCGTCAGCAGGCCAAACGTGAGCGCGGCGGCAGCAAGTGAAGCGAGCGTGAAATGACGCATTGGGTGTGTCCCTCCAAGGACTGATTAAGCAACGCGATCAAGCTAGCTTTGAATTCATGGCGGCGCCATGGCCGCCGAATGAACGGCAGATAAAAGCAAGGAATTATTTGAAGCCGAATGTCGTTCCGGGTTCATCGCCGCGCGATGCCCCGGAATGACGGGGACTGAATCTACGACCCCGCCTTCAGCGCCTTGTCGATCTCGACCTTGAGCACGGTGTCGATGTTGTCAGGCGTCACGGGACCGACCAGCTTGTAGACGATGGTGCCTTCGCGGCCGACGATGAAGGTCTCCGGCACGCCGTAGACGCCCCATTCGATCCCGGCGCGGCCGTTGCCGTCGACGCCGACGATGCCGTAGGGATTGCCGTAGCGGCCGAGAAAGCGCCGCGCATTGTCCGGCGTGTCCTTGTAGTTGATGCCGATCAGCTGCAGCCGCTTGTCGTGGCCGATCTGCGTCAGCAGCGGTGCTTCGTCATGGCACGGTATGCACCACGAGGCCCAGACGTTGACGACGCTGACCTTGCCCTTGAAAACGGCCGGATCGAGTCCGGGCACCTGGGTGCCGCCATCGACGAGCCCAGCCAGCGGCGGCAGCGGCGTTTGCGGCGCCGGATGGCCGATCAGGGCGGAGGGGATTCGCGAGGGGTCGCCATCGCCCAGCCTGAACCAGAACAGCGCGGCCAGTGCTGCGAAGGCGATCAGCGGCAGCGCCATCAGCCAGGACCGGCGGGCCGGCGGTGTATCGGTTGTCGAGGTCTCGCTCATTTTATATCCGCCGCGCTGCGTCCGGAACGCCTGACCACGCCTGACGCGTCGAGTTCACGCAGGCGCGTCTTCTGGCGACGATAGTCGATCGCGATCCAGACAATGAGAATAAGCACCACCGCTGCGACCAGCGCATAGGACGTCACGATGAAGGAAGCGTAGGGACCGAGCGACATCGTGTTCACGCCGATCGCTGGCTGGCTTGCATCATCTGCAAGCTCCGCACCCGGCGGCGCAGGATCTCGTTGCGCATCGCCGCCAGATGCAGGGTAAGGAACAACAGCGAAAACGCCAGCGCCATCACCAACAGAGGAATCAGGAAGGCGCGATCGAGCGCAGGCCCGCCCATCCGCAGCACCGACGCCGGCTGATGCAGCGTGTTCCACCAGTCCACCGAGAATTTGATGATCGGCAGGTTGATGGCGCCGACCAGCGTCAGCACGGCTGCGGCGCGCGCGGCGCGCGAGGGATCCTCGACCGCCCGCCACAGCGCGATCAGGCCGAGATACATCAGAAACAGGATCAGCACCGAGGTCAGCCGCGCATCCCATTCCCAATAGGTGCCCCACATCGGCCGGCCCCACAGCGAGCCCGTCACCAGCGCGAGAAACGTGAAGGAGGCGCCGATCGGGGCGGCGGCCTTGGCGGCGACGTCCGCCAGCGGATGCCGCCACACCAGCGTACCCAGCGAAGCCAGGCTCATCACGCCCCAGACGAACATCGAAAGCCAGGCATTCGGCACGTGGATGAACATGATCTTGACGGTGGCGCCCTGCTGGTAGTCGTCCGGCGCCATGGCCGATTGGTACAGGCCGATCAGCAGCAGGATCGCGGTTGCGCCCGCCAGCCACGGCAACACGCGCGCGGTCAGCTTCAGGAACCGGGTCGGGTTGGCGAGATCGATCAGCGTCATGGCACCCTGTTAATGGTCGCGGCCGTTGGAGGCAATCAGCATGAATGCGCTCCGCGAGAGTTGATCGACGTCAATAGTGGGCCCGGTCAGTCCAGCCCGTGCCGCAGGCTGGCGGCGGCGGCGAATGGCCCGATAACGAAACTGATCAGCGACAGCGCGCACAGGATCGAAAACGGCGCCCCGAACGACAATCCGGTAATCGCGGCCTGCGATGCGGCGACGCCGAAGATCAGCACCGGGATGGAGAGCGGCAGCACCAGCACCGCCAGCAACAGCCCGCCGCGATGCAGCGTCACGGCCAGGGCGGCGCCGATCATGCCGGTAAAGGTGAGGGCCGGTGTTCCCGCCAGCAGGGTCAAGGCGACCGCTGAGGTCGAGAGCGCATCGAGGTTCAATAGCAGCCCCAGCACCGGGGTGGCGATCACCAGCGGCAATCCGGCGGCCAGCCAGTGCGCCAGCGCCTTGGCGGCGCAGGCGAGTTCCAGCGGCGTGCGGCCCATCACGATCAGATCGAGCGAACCGTCGTCATGGTCGGCCGTAAACAGCCGGTCGAGGGTCAGCAGGCTTGCCAGCAGCGCGCCGAGCCAGAGGATCGCGGGTCCGAGCCGGGTCAGCAGCGCGAGATCGGGTCCGACCGCGAATGGCATCAGCACCACCACGGTAAGAAAGAACAGGACGCCGATCAGGGCCCCGCCGCCGACCCGCAGCGCGATCTTGATGTCCCGGCGAATCAGCGCGCCAAGTGCGGTCATTTCACGCCCCCGATCCGCAATTCGCGCGCGGCAATGCCCAGCGGCGCGTGGGTTGCGGCGACGATCAGGCCGCCGCTCTCGAGATGATCGGTCATCAGGCGGGCAAACAGGCTCTGGCCGGCGACATCGAGCGCGTTGGTCGGCTCATCCAGGAGCCAGATCGGCCGCCGGACCGTGAGCAGCCGGGCGATCGAGAGCCGTCGCCGCTGGCCGGCCGACAGATACGCCGCCGGCAGATGGACCGCGTGATCGAGCCCGACCGACGAAAGGCTCTCACGGCCGTCGGACGGCTCGCCGCCGAGAAAATCCCGCCAGAAGCACAGGTTTTCGAGCACGCTCAAGGCGGGCTTCAGCGCGTCGCGGTGACCGAGATAGTGGGCCTGTTCGGGCAAAGTCAGCTCAGCCTCGCCACCGTCCAGGCCGATCGATCCGTCCGCGATCGCCAGCAGGCCGGCGATCATCCGCAACAGCGAAGTCTTGCCCGATCCATTGGCCCCGATGATGGCCAGCGCCTCGCCCGAGGACGCCTCGAAATCGAGACCCGAGAACACCTCCCGGCCACCCCTCACACATTTGACGCCGCGTCCCGAGAGCCGCATTTTGCCCTTTCACAGCCCTCTGGAATCCTAAGGGTACCGCAGCAGAATTTTTGGGTGAGGCAACGCTGCGGCACGATTGTCGATGTGGCGGTGCCACTGGAATGATTCTATAAGCCGGAACTTGATGCAGCACACAATCGGTGTCTGCAAGCCATCAGGCCAGCCTCGCTGACGGTGTTTAAATACCCTTGATGGGTATAACTGACAATTGGGAATTCCTCATATGACCTCGCTCGACAGCTTCAAAAGCCAGAAGACCCTCAAGGTCGGCGCCAAGACCTACGTCTATTACAGCCTGCCCGCCGCCGAGAAAAACGGTCTGAAGGGGATCTCGAAGCTGCCCTATTCGATGAAGGTGCTGCTGGAAAACCTGCTGCGCAACGAAGACGGCCGCACCGTCAAGAAGGAAGACATCGTCGCGGTCTCGAAATGGATGAGGAAGCGCAAGCTCGAGCATGAAATCGCATTCCGCCCGGCGCGGGTGCTGATGCAGGACTTCACCGGCGTGCCGGCGGTGGTCGATCTCGCGGCGATGCGCAACGCGATGCAGGCGCTCGGCGGCGACGCGGAAAAGATCAATCCGCTGGTTCCGGTCGACCTCGTCATCGACCACTCCGTGATCGTGAACTTCTTCGGCGACAACAAGGCCTTCGGCAAGAACGTGGTCGAGGAATACAAGCAGAACCAGGAACGCTACGAATTCCTCAAATGGGGCCAGAAGGCGTTTTCGAATTTCTCCGTGGTGCCGCCCGGCACCGGCATCTGCCATCAGGTCAATCTCGAATATCTCGCGCAGACGGTCTGGACCCGCAAGGAGAAGATGACGGTCGGCAAGAAGAAGGGCACCTTCGAGGTCGCCTATCCGGATTCGCTGGTCGGCACCGATTCGCACACCACCATGGTCAACGGCCTGGCCGTGCTCGGCTGGGGCGTCGGCGGCATCGAGGCGGAAGCCGCGATGCTCGGCCAGCCGCTGTCGATGCTGCTGCCGGAAGTGGTCGGCTTCAAGCTCAAGGGCCAGATGAAGGAAGGCGTTACCGCCACCGACCTGGTGCTGACGGTCACTCAAATGCTGCGCAAGCAGGGCGTAGTCGGAAAATTCGTCGAATTCTTCGGTCCCGGTCTCGATCATCTCTCGGTGGCGGACAAGGCGACCATCGGCAACATGGCGCCGGAATACGGCGCGACCTGCGGCTTCTTCCCGGTCGACGCCGAGACCCTCGATTATCTCAAGACCTCAGGCCGCGCGCCGGCGCGGGTCGCGCTGGTGAGCGCCTACGCCAAGGCGCAGGGCCTGTTCCGTACCGCCAAATCGCCCGATCCGGTCTTCACCGAAAAGTTGACGCTCGATCTCGGCGATGTGGTGCCCTCGATGGCCGGACCGAAGCGCCCCGAGGGCCGTGTCGCGCTGCCCGCGGTCGCCGAAGGCTTTTCCGCGGCGATGACCAGCGAATACAAAAAGGCCGCCGACGCATCGACGCGTTATCCGGTCGAGAACCGCAATTTCGATCTCGGCCATGGCGATGTGGTGATCGCGGCGATCACCTCCTGCACCAACACCTCCAACCCGAGCGTGCTGATCGGCGCGGGACTTCTGGCCCGCAACGCCGCGGCCAGGGGCCTGACCGCAAAGCCCTGGGTGAAAACCTCGCTGGCGCCCGGCAGCCAGGTGGTCGCGGAATATCTCTCCAATTCGGGCCTGCAGCTCGAGCTCGACAAGGTCGGCTTCAACCTGGTCGGTTTCGGCTGCACCACCTGCATCGGCAACTCCGGCCCGCTGCCGGAAGATATTTCGAAGTCGATCAACGACAACGGCATCGTCGCTGCCGCCGTGCTGTCGGGTAACCGCAATTTCGAAGGCCGCGTCAGTCCCGACGTGCAGGCCAATTATCTGGCCTCTCCTCCGCTGGTCGTGGCCTATGCGCTGGCAGGAACGGTGACCAGGAATCTCGCGGTCGAGCCGATCGGCAACGGCAGGGACGGCAAGCCGGTGTACCTCAAGGACATCTGGCCGACGACGAAGGAGATCAACGCCTACATGAAGAAATACGTCACCTCGGCGATCTTCAAGAAGCGCTACGCCGACGTGTTCAAGGGCGACACCAACTGGCGCAAGATCAAGACCGTGGAGAGCGAAACCTATCGCTGGAACATGAGCTCGACCTATGTGCAGAACCCGCCCTATTTCGAAGGCATGAAGAAGCAGCCGGAACCGATCGTCGATGTGGTCGATGCGCGGATTCTGGCGATGTTCGGCGACAAGATCACCACCGACCACATCTCGCCGGCCGGCTCGATCAAGCTGACCTCGCCCGCCGGAAAGTATCTGTCCGAGCATCAGGTGCGTCCGGCCGACTTCAACCAGTACGGCACGCGGCGCGGCAATCACGAAGTGATGATGCGCGGCACTTTCGCCAATATCCGCATCAAGAACTTCATGCTGAAGGGCGCCGACGGCAATATCCCGGAGGGCGGCCTCACAAAGCACTGGCCCGACGGCGAGCAGATGTCGATCTACGACGCGGCGATGAAGTATCAGGCCGAGCAGGTGCCGCTGGTGGTTTTTGCCGGCGCCGAATACGGCAATGGATCGTCACGCGACTGGGCCGCGAAGGGAACGCGGCTGCTCGGCGTCCGCGCCGTGATCTGCCAGAGCTTCGAGCGTATCCATCGCTCCAACCTCGTCGGCATGGGCGTGCTGCCGCTGACCTTCGAGGACGGCGCATCCTGGCAGTCGATCGGCATGAAGGGCGATGAGAAGGTGACGATCCGGGGCCTGCAGGGCGATCTGAAACCGCGCCAGAAGCTGACGGCGGAGATCGTGTCGGGCGACGGTTCGCTGCAACGGGTTTCCCTGCTTTGCCGGATCGATACGCTCGACGAACTGGAATATTATCGTAACGGCGGCATCCTGCACTACGTGCTGCGCAAGCTTGCGGCGTGACGCCGGTTGCGATCGATGGCTCACTGCGAAGTGAGTAGCGGCTAAGCGGCAGGCGGCCTATGAAAGGGCCGCCTTCTTGCGTTCGAGGGCGGCCGTCCAGCGACGGTATCAGGGACGGTAAAAGCGTTAACGGCGCCGCTGCGGGCGGGTTTCGGTTTCGAGCATGACAGGGACGATGGCCTATCATTTGATTTCGCGGTGGTCAGGCGCGCTTGGCGTCTGCGCGATTATCGCCATCGTCCGGCCGGCCCACGCCGACCCGCGCGCGGTGGTGGAGCTGTTCACGTCGCAAGGATGTTCGTCCTGTCCGCCCGCCGACAAGATTCTCGGTGAGTTGGCCAAGGATCCGTCGGTGATCGCGATGAGCATGCCGATCGATTACTGGGATTATCTGGGCTGGAAGGATACGCTGGCGGATGCGCGCTTCAGCGCCCGCCAGAAAGCCTACTCCCAGGTGCGCGGCGATCGCGAGGTTTATACGCCGCAAGCCGTGATCAATGGATCGGTGCATGTGATCGGCAGCGACCGCGCCGGCATCGAGAACGCCATCGACGCCACCAAGAAAACCGAGGGCGTCATGTCGGTGCCGGTGACGATGACGCAGTCCGGCAAGGAGATCAATGTTTCGGTCGCGGCCTCCAGCAAGGGGCCGGCGGCGATGCACGGCGAAGTCTGGATCTGCTCGATCTCGAAGGCGGTGCCGATCTCGATCGGACGCGGCGAGAACGGCGGTCGCCAGGTCACCTATCACAATGTGGTGCGCAACCTGCTCAAGGTGGGCGACTGGAACGGAACTGCGGGCCACTGGACGGTGCCGCTGGAGAATGTTTCGCGCGAGGGCGTCGATGGCGCGGTGGTCTATGTCCAGGACGGCAGTCGCGACAAGCCCGGCGCGATGTTTGGGGCGGCCTTCACGCCGCTGCACTGAGTTACCGGTTCTCGCCGGCAGTTTTTGTTTTTCCGGGATGCGCAGGCCCGGAATCCACACTCCCCATCATGGTATCGATTCCAGGGCTCGCTCGTTTTCCAGGGCTCGCTCGTTTCGTTCGCGCGCCGGAATGACGACCTATGTGTGTGATGGCAGAACGCGGCGGGGCCTATCGCACCGACATGCCCAAAAACAAGACACTGCCCAAAAACAAAAAGGACCAACTTTCGTTGGTCCAGGCTAGGGATAAACTAGCTGCGGAACAGGCCCGATCCTGACGACCCCGGGGGGCTGGGGGCTGAGGAATCCGGAACCGAAAGGACCGGGCCAACGCAGGATTATCTTGTCGCAATCCAGCAGGGCGGTGGCTGGGCAGAAGTGGGGCGGTATTATGATTCCGCTAACGATCCCGTGACGGCATATTTCTGACCGGTGAGGGGCGCGGGAGGACCGTCGGGCGCGAATATTGACCCAGCCGCCACGGCCCCCTCTTGCAGCCGCGGGCCGTTGGCGCAATCATGTAATATACATGACAGGAGGCGCTCCATGAGTTCGATGTCGGAGGAAGCCGATCCAAGCGAGGCTCGCACAGCGGCGCGCATCGCCGCTGTGGGCCCATCGCCAAGCCGGGTGACGTTCAATCGTTTCGAGCTCAATCGAATCCTCAATCTGTACGGACGCATGGTCGCCGATGGCGAATGGCGCGACTATGCCATCGATTTCCTCAGGGATCGCGCGGTGTTCTCGGTGTTCCGCCGCGCTTCGGAAGTGCCGATCTACCGCATCGAAAAAGATCCGCGGCTCGCGCGCAAGCAGGGCATCTACAGCGTGATCTCGGCAAGCGGGCTGATCCTGCGCCGCGGCCACGAACTCGACCGCGTGCTGCTGGCGATCGACCGCAAGCTGGCGGTAGTTTGAGCCGATATCCCGGCATTCCGGACCGGCGCTCAGCGCCGGATCCGGAATCGAGAAGTTGATCTGCAAATCTGCCGCGCGAGATTCCGGGTTCGGCGCCGCGCGCCGCCCCGGAATGACGTAAGAACATCAGCCGGTCGGCAGCGTGCTTCCTCCGTCGCCGAGCGCGAGCTGCATCATCACGGTGTCGAGCCAGCGGCCGAACTTGAAGCCGACATCGGGGTGGGTCCCGATCATCTGGAATCCGCATTTGGTGTGCACGCCGACCGATCCGGCGTTGGCGGAATCGCCGATCACCGCGATCATCTGCCGGTAGCCCCGCGCCTCGGATTCCGCGATCAGCCGCTGCAGCAACTGCAGGCCGATGCCGCGCCGGTGGATCGCGGGCTGCAGATAGACCGAATTCTCCACCGTGAACCGATAGGCCGGCCGCGGCCGGTAGGCGCCCGCATAGGCGTATCCGACCACGCTGCCTTCGAGGACGGCGACGAAATAGGGAAAGCCGCCATCCACCAGCGCGTCATAGCGCCGCGTCATCTCGGCCAGATCCGGCGGGATCAGTTCGAAGGTCGCGGTGCCGTAACGGACCGCGTGCTGATAGATTTCGGTAATGAAGGGCAGGTCGGCCGCGGTGGCGGGCCTGATGTCGAGTGAGCGCATGATGCGGACATTATTTTCGCTTGCCGCAAAAGAAAAGCCCCGGCGGCGACGCCGGGGCTCGAATTCGTCCGCTGGAACAGCGATCAGTCGCGCTGACCGAGCAGTTGCAGCAGCAGCGTGAACAGGTTGATGAAGTTCAAGTAGAGCGACAGCGCACCGAGGATGGACGCCCGCTCCGCCACGGCGCCGCCCTGCGAGGCATAGCCGTAGATGTAGTCGTTCTTCAGCCGCTGGGTGTCGTAGGCGGTGAGGCCCGCGAACACCAGTACGCCGATCACCGAGACAAAGAACTGCAGCATCGAGCTGGCGAGGAAGAGATTGACCAGGCTCGCGATCACGATGCCGATCAGGCCCATGAACAGGAACGATCCGATCCCGGTCATGTCACGCTTGGTGGTGTAGCCGTAGAGGCTGAGCGCGCCGAAGGTCGCCGCGGTGATGAAGAACACCCGTACGATCGAGGTGTGCGTATACACCAGGAAGATCGAGGACATCGAAACGCCCATCAGCGCCGAGAACGCCCAGAACAGGAGCTGCGCCGTCGCCGGCTGCAGCCGGTTGATGCCGGCCGAGATCGCGAACACCATCGCCAGAGGCGCCAGGATGAACAGCCATTTGAGGGGGCTCACGAACATCGCGTAGCCGAACGGCGTCAGAAAGATCTTGCCGACGCGAACTGCGTCGCCGGAGGGATCGCTGGTCACTGCCGCCATATACACGCCGAGCGCGGCGAGGCCGGTGATGGCCAGCCCGATGCTCATGTAGTTGTAGATGCGCAGCATGTAGGCGCGCAGACCGGCGTCGACGGCCGCGGCGTCAACGCGCCCGGCGGCCCGGCCGAAAGGAGAAGAATAGTTGCGGTCAAGGTCCGACATGGTCGAATTCCCGTTGGTTGGCCCGGCGGAGGGCAAAGGGTTTGCGTCGCCGGTTGAAGAAATCTATCTCAGATACCGCCATCTGCTGACATTAATTTTAAGACATCAAGCGGCGTCTGACCCGATTGGTATGTGGGAAACTAACACATTCGCTGCAAGCTTCCATGCGCGGCTGAATGTCGCTCCGCCAGCTGAATTCTTCGGCCAAAGCCGATAACGGGGCCGTGAGTTGGCGCCCGCCACCGGGGTCTCGATCGTTTGACTTAACCAAGCCGGCTGCGGGCCGGTTCAATTTATCATAGATTTCGCAGCACGGTCGCCGGCTTCTGGTTCAGGGCCAGGAGCGTGCCGGCGAGCCCCAGTCCCACCGTGACGACCAGCGCCGCCGCGACCACGGCGGCGGCGCTGCCGGCCTGCCAGACGAAGCTCAGCGTCATCAGCCGGGTCACGATCAGCCACGCCGCGACGGAACCCGCGATCACGCCGAAAACGGCGGTCGCAAAGCCGATCATCAGATATTCGAGCGCATAGGCGCCGAGCAGCCGGGCGCGGGTGGCACCCAGGGTTTTGAGAATGACCGCGTCATAGACCCGGTGGCGATGGCCGGCGGCGAGCGCGCCGCCCAGCACCAGAATGGCCGAGATCAGGGTCACCGCGCTGGCGCCGCGGATCGCCAGCACCAGATTGGTGACGACGGTGCCGATGGTTTCCAGCGCCTCGCGGACCCGCACGCTCGTCACCGTCGGAAAGGCGTCGGCTACCGCCTTGATGATCCTTGCGTCGCCGGCCGAGTCCGGATGGGGTTCGGTCAATGTCGCGATATGGGTATGCGGCGCGCCCTTGAAGGCATTGGGCGAGAACACCAGCACGAAATTGATGCCGAGGCTTTGCCAGTCGACGGTGCGCAGATTGCCGATGGTGGCCGGGATATCGCGGCCGAGCACGTTGATGACGATCGGATCGCCGATCTTCAGTCCCAGCCCGTCGGCGATCTTCTTTTCCATCGAGACCAGCGGCGGGCCGTTATAGCCGGGCCCCCACCATCGGCCTTCGACCAGCTTCGAGCCCTTGGGGATTTCACCGGTATAGGTCAGGCCGCGGTCGCTCTGCAGCACCCATTCGCTGTCGGAAGAGGCCTTGAGGTCTTCCGCCTTGACGCCGCGGGCCGAGACGATCCGCCCGCGCAGCATCGGCACATCCTCGACGCCGGATTGCGGGCCGGCGGTTGCTTTCAGGAAATCGCCGAACCGGCCGGCCTCGCTGGCGGGAATATCGATGAAATAAAACGATGGCGCGCGATCCGGCAGCGCCGCCAGGAATTGCCGCCGCAGATTGCCGTCGATCTGGGTGATCGTGACCAGTACCGCCAGCCCAAGTCCGAGCGACATCACCACCGACGGCGTCAATGCGCCGGGCCGGTAGATGTTGGCGATCGCGAGCCGCAGCATGGTGAAGCGGGAGCGCGGCAGCCGGCGCGCCAGCGCCATCAGGCCGGCCGCGATGCCGCGCAGCAGGGCGAATACCACGACCGAGGACACAACGAACACGGCGGCGACGCGCCTGTCATAGGCGAGCCCGATCACGACCGCGATCAACAGCGCGATCACCACGGCCATCAGCGCGAGATAGCGCCAGCGCGGGCGATGCCATTCGCTGCTCACCGCTTCGCGGAACAGCGCCGCCACCGGCACGTCATGCACCCGGCCGAGCGGCCACAATCCGAAGGCGAGCGCGGTCAGAAGGCCGTAGACGAATGACAGCGCGAGTTCATCCGGGTGCAGCGCCGGCACCACGGGCAGCGGCAGCAGTTTGCCGAACACGTCGACGATGATGAACGGCAGCGCGGCGCCGGCGGCCAACCCGATCACCGAGCCAATTCCTGCGAGCACGATCACTTGCGTGAGGTAGATCGTGAAGACGTCGCGGCCGGTGGCGCCGAGTGCCTTGAAGGTCGCGATGACGTCGCTGCGGCGATCGATATGGCTCTTGACCGCGTTGGCGACGCCGACGCCGCCGACCAAAAGCGCGGCGAGGCCGACCAGCGTGAGGAACTGGGTGAAGCGGCTGATGGTGCGCTCAAGCTGCGGGGAAGCGTTGCTGCGGCTGCGAATCTCCCAGCCGGCTTCGGGCAACGCCTTCCTCACATCGTTGATGAGGGCTGCGGCGGCGCGATCGTCGGTCGCGTTGTCAGGCAGTTTAAGCCGGTAGATCCAGCGCACCAGGCTGCCGGGCTGCAGCAATCCGGTCGCGCGCAAGCCGGCTTGGCTGACCAGGAACCGCGGACCGAGACCGATGCCGCCGGCGAGCTTGTCCGGTTCGGCATTGACGACGCTGCGGATCTGAAAGCTCGCGCCGCCGACGCCGACCCGGTCGCCGATCTTCAGATCGAGCCGCGCCAGCAGCGTGGAATCGGCCGCCGCGCCGAATGCGCCGTCATGCTCGGCCAACATGTCGGCCACCGGCATCTTCGGTTCCAGCGTCAACTCGCCGAGCGTCGGGTAGGCGCCATCGACCGCCTTGAGTTCGACCAGAGCCAGCCGGCCGTCGCCCGTGCGCGCCATCGCGCGCAACGTCGCCACCACCGACAATTGTCCGCGCGAGCGAAGATACGCGACCTCATCCGGTTTGGCCTCGCGCTGGATCAGGGAGAAGGCGACATCGCCGCCGAGCAGCGTGCGGCCCTCGCGCGCCAATCCCTCGCCGAGGCTGGCCGCGACCGAGCCGACGCCGGCAATAGCCATCACGCCGAGCGCGATGCAGGCGATGAACACGTAGAAGCCGCGCAGGCCCCCGCGCAGTTCGCGCAAGGCGTAGCGCAGCGCCAGCGATGTCGTCCGCCTGCCGTCGATCGAGCCGGTAGCAACGCTCATGAAGCGGCTTTGCGATTGGCAGCCGGTCCGTCGATCCGGCCCGAGCGCAGCCGCACCACGCGGTCGCAGCGCTGCGCCAGCGAACTGTCATGGGTGACGAGCACCAGCGTCATGCCGCGCTCGGCGTGCTTGGTGAACAGGAGATCGACGATCTGCTTGCCGGTGGCTTCATCGAGGTTGCCGGTGGGCTCGTCCGCCACCAGGATGGCGGGATCGGGCGCCAGCGCGCGGGCAAGCGCGACGCGCTGCTGCTCGCCGCCCGACAATTGCATGGGATAGTGATGCAGGCGGTCGCCGAGGCCGACGGCGTTCAGTTCCTGCGCCGCGCGCCGCGCCGCATCGGGGTTGCCGGCGAGTTCGAGCGGCACCGCGACATTTTCCAGCGCCGTCATGGTCGGGATCAGATGGAAGGACTGGAACACGATGCCGACCTGACGGCCGCGAAATCGCGCCAGCGCGTCCTCGTCGAGAGCATTGAAAGGAGTGCCGCTCACCACCACCTCTCCGCTGTCGGGACGCTCCAGTCCGGCCATCACCATCAGAAGAGTGGATTTTCCCGACCCCGACGGCCCGATCAGGCCGACCGCTTCGCCCGGCGCCACGCGCAGGCTGATATCTTTCAGGATATGAACGCGGGCAGCCCCCGAGCCGAGCGAAAGATTGACGTTCGAGATGGAAATGGTGTCCGGCTCGACGCCGGCTAGTGAAGAGGGTTCGATGAGACTGTCCATGGCTCGGTCATATGGCACTTCCGCCCGCGGGGTCGAGGGGCGGGCGCGGATGTTCGTGCACATACTCGTGTTGGGCGTGACTTTGATGACGGCCGGGACAGTTTTCGCACAAACCCAGGCCGTGGCCGAGGCAAAGCCGGTCAAGATGGTCGTATTGGGTGATTCGCTGAGTGCCGGCCTCGGCCTTTCGGCGTCGGCGGCATTCCCGGAACGGCTTCAAAAAACCTTGGAATCCAAGGGTATAGCGGTCGACATCGTCAATGCCGGGGTGTCCGGCGACACCAGTTCCGGCGGCCGCGACCGGCTCGACTGGTCGGTGCCCGACGGCACCCAGGCGGTGATCCTGGAACTCGGCGCCAACGACGCCCTGCGCGGCACCGATCCCGCCGTCACCCGATCGGCCTTGTCGGACATTCTGAACCGGCTGAAGGCGCGAGGAATCGCGGTGTTGTTGTGCGGCATGGTTGCGCCGCCGAATTATGGCGCCGACTATTCGGCGCGCTTCAACGCCATCTACCCCGATCTCGCCAGGATCCTTCGGGGTGCCGCTCTATCCGTTCTTCCTGGAAGGCGTTGCGGCGGAAGCCAGGCTCAACCAGGCGGACGGCATGCATCCGACCGCGGAGGGCGTCGACGTGATCGTCAAAAATATTCTGCCCACGGTGCAGGCATTTCTCGGCACGATATCCGGGCAACGCAGTTGAAAACCGGGCAGCAGCAACCCTAACATCGTGTTTTCCCGGGAGTTTTTCGATCCGTTAACGGCGAATGCTTCGCAGAGTCACATAACTACGGTAGAAATTAGCGATCGGTGATTCGTCACCGGGGTTGTTACAGGGCACGATCTTCCCAAAAGATCCTGCCCCAGCATCGGGAGTCACGCTGATGCCGCGTCTGTTCACGGGACTGGAAATTCCGGCCGAGATCGGCGAGACGCTTTCCAGCTTGCGGGGTGGCCTTCCCGGCGCCCGCTGGATCGATCCCGAAAATTATCATGTCACCTTGCGCTTCATCGGCGATATCGATGGCATCGCTGCCAACGAAATCGCCTCGCTGCTGTTTCGGATCAACCGCAAGCCGTTCGAGGTGGCTTTGCAGGGCCTCTCCAGCTTCGGCGGAAAAAAGCCGCGCGCGGTGGTGGCCCAGGTGCTGCCGAGCCGGCCGCTGATCGAGTTGCAGGCCGAACTCGAGCGGCTGATGCAGCGGATCGGGCTCGATCCGGAGGGGCGCAAATTCACCCCGCACGTGACGCTGGCGCGGCTGCGCGACGCCTCCAATCAGGACGTCGCCGATTATCTGTCGGTGCGCGGCTATTTTCCGACCCGGGTTTTCACCGCGTCGCGCTTCGTGCTGTTCTCGTCGCGCGCCTCGACCGGCGGCGGGCCCTATGTGGTCGAGGATTCCTACGCGCTGAGCGCGTGAGGCGCGCAATCGCTGCGCGGGCGGGTCGAAGATATTGGATAGCCTAGCTCATAAACGTTGCTGGCCATGTCCGCTATCGGGGTGGACAGCGGAAACATCTGCTCGCGGCCAGTATTACGCTTTTTGACCCCAACTGAGACATTGGTCGCAAATATATTGCGACGCTGCGCGGGGGACTCTTCGCCGGCATATAAACAGTGTCCACTATCGGGGACCGGAAGCCGGCGGCCGTGCTCTCGCCCTGGCTGGCGACCTGCGCGACGACCCTTCGCTCGTGACATCGCTGCTGCCACGGTCAAGGAATTTGGCGGGCTCGACTGCCTTTGGAACCATCTCGGGGTGCCGGGTCCGGCTGCGATCGACGATATGGACGGCTGGGACCTCAGTATCGATCGCAATCTGCGCTCGCAGCTTATCACCACCAATGCGGCCCTCTCTCACATGACGGTGCGCCGCGCCGCGCCGGCAGCATTCTGTTCACGGCATCGACCTCGGGTCTCCCCGGCTCGCCATGGAGCCCGACCTATTCGGCGGCAAAAGCCGGCGTGATCGGCTTGGCGCGCCGCCTCGCCAAGCGATATGCCAAGGACGGCGTGCGCGTGAATGCGATCTGCCTCGGCGTGATCGACACGCCGATGCTCCGGGTGTTCGTCAACCGGCCGGACCAGCCGGGCCACAACGAGGCCGATACCGAGCAACTCATCAAAGCTGCGGTGACGCGCAATCCGATGGGCCGGGCGGCGCGTCCCGAGGAGATCGCCGAGGTGGCGGTGTTCCTGTTGTCTGACAAGGAGTTGTTCGTGACCGGCATAGCGATGCCTATCGATGGCGGAACGCTGGCATAGTGCATTGCGGCGGCGCAACCCTCATTTGGCGATCAATCGATGACCGCTCCGGTTCCGGCACATGTCCGACGTTACGGGTGCGTGATGTCCCGTTTCACTTCCGCTAATGACGCCAAAGGTACTGCAACCACGGATTGCATCTCTACGAGGAAACAAATTCGTTCGGTCAGATTAGTTCTCAAATGTGGCCGTTCGGCAACGCTTCGGGTTACAAATGTGTCCTACTATTGAAAAGTAAAGAGGCCGCCATTCTGGAAATGGATATTCATGCAACTCTATGCAATTTCGGCCAGCCAAGCTTCCAGAACCGGCCAATTGCGCAGGAGTTCTCTCTCGCAGACCAGTAGGCTTGCGCTGCGATCCGCCATCGGTGTGGTCGCCATCGCGGGCTCGACCCTGCTCGTTTCCACAGAGGCATGGGCCAGCTGTACGGTGGGCGCAGTCGTCGTGCAATGCAACGATACCTCCACCACCAACACGACGTTTCCGACCAATTCCCCCCTCGATCGAGATTATCAAGCTGCATCCGGATCCCAGATCCAACTCACGGTCGATCCCGCCAAAACCGTAAGCGGATACGGCCTCGCGATAACCAATACCGGTAGCGGCGGCATCGCGGTCACCAACGGCGGCACGATCAGCGTCGATGTCGGTAATACCCCAACGGCCGGCGGTACCGCGGCGCTGAGCGTCACCGCCGCGGGCGGGCCGATCACCTACACGGGCGGCGCCGTCACCAATAATGGCGTCGGCAACGCGTTCGATGTGGTGCAGACCGGCGGCGGTTCGACCGGGATCACTGTCAGCGGCAATATTTTGGCGGCGACCGGCGAAGGCATCACGGTTCGCGACGTGGCGGCCAGCACGGGTGTGCAGGTCGTCACGAATGGCACCGTCACCGCGCTGACCGCGGGCCAGGACACGATCAATGTCCAGAGCCAGTCGCTCACTGGCAATTTGACCGAGGTCGCCAACGGCAATCTCCAGGCGGGCAATGCCGGCATGCTCGCGGCGATCCTTCAGGGCACGGCGACCGGCAACATCGGCGTGACCGCCAACGGGTCGATTACCGCGCGGTTCGGGATCGACGCCGAGAACTTCGGGTCAGGCTCGACCAGTGTGACCACGGTCGGCCCGGTCAATGTGACCAGCGGCAACGGCATCTTCGCGCTGACCACCGGGGGCGTGGTCACGGTGACCGCGGGCAACGTCACCTCGAGCGGCAACACCGCGATCTTCGCGCAACAGGCCAGCGCTGCGGGTACGGGCGCGGTCAACGTGACCGCGGGCACTGTCTCGGGCACGACCGGCATCTTCGCGGTCAACTCTGGCAGCGGCGCGATCAGCGTCACCGCCAACGGCACGGTTACCGGCAGCAATGCCGAGGGCATCAAGGCGACCGGCAACGGCGCGGTAAGCGTGACGACCGCCGGCACCGTGACCGGCGCAACGCTCGGCCTGAGCCTGATCGGCGGAACCGGCGGGACTGGCAACATCTCGGTGACCGGCACCGGCGGGTTCGCCGGCGGCACCGGCGACGCGGCGAACATCCTCAACAACGGGTCGGGCACGACCACGGTCAACATCTCGGGCGCGAGCAACTCGACCGGCGGCAACGGCTTCGTCGTGCGCGATACCGCGGCCGGCGGCGGCATCAGCGTGACCACCGGCGCGGTGACCGCGCTGACCGCGGGCAGGAACGGGATCGACGTTCAGAGCCAGTCTCTGACCGGCAATGTGACCGAGGTGGCGAACGGCAACGTCCAGGCGGGCAATGCCGGGCTGGTGGCGGCGATCTTGCCCGGGGCCGCGACCGGCAACATCGGCGTGACCGCCAACGGGTCGATTACCGCGCGGTTCGGGATCGACGCCGAGAACTTCGGGTCAGGCTCGACCAGTGTGACCACGGTCGGCCCGGTCAATGTGACCAGCGGCAACGGCATCTTCGCGCTGACCACCGGGGGCGTGGTCACGGTGACCGCGGGCAACGTCACCTCGAGCGGCAACACCGCGATCTTCGCGCAACAGGCCAGCGCTGCGGGTACGGGCGCGGTCAACGTGACCGCGGGCACTGTCTCGGGCACGACCGGCATCTTCGCGGTCAACTCTGGCAGCGGCGCGATCAGCGTCACCGCCAACGGCACGGTTACCGGCAGCAATGCCGAGGGCATCAAGGCGACCGGCAACGGCGCGGTAAGCGTGACGACCGCCGGCACCGTGACCGGCGCAACGCTCGGCCTGAGCCTGATCGGCGGAACCGGCGGGACTGGCAACATCTCGGTGACCGGCACCGGCGGGTTCGCCGGCGGCACCGGCGACGCGGCGAACATCCTCAACAACGGGTCGGGCACGACCACGGTCAACATCTCGGGCGCGAGCAACTCGACCGGCGGCAACGGCTTCGTCGTGCGCGATACCGCGGCCGGCGGCGGCATCAGCGTCACCACCGGCGCGGTGACCGCGCTGACGGCGGGCAGGAACGGGATCGACGTTCAGAGCCAGTCTCTGACCGGCAATGTGACCGAGGTGGCGAACGGCAACGTCCAGGCGGGCAATGCCGGGCTGGTGGCGGCGATCTTGCCCGGGGCCGCGACCGGCAACATCGGCGTGACCGCCAACGGGTCGATTACCGCGCGGTTCGGGATCGACGCCGAGAACTTCGGGTCAGGCTCGACCAGTGTGACCACGGTCGGCCCGGTCAATGTGACCAGCGGCAACGGCATCTTCGCGCTGACCACCGGGGGCGTGGTCACGGTGACCGCGGGCAACGTCACCTCGAGCGGCAACACCGCGATCTTCGCGCAGCAGACCAGCGCTGCGGGTGCGGGCACGTCAACGTGACCGCGGGCACGTCTCGGGCACGACCGGCATCCTCGCGGTCAACTCTGGCAGCGGCACGATCGGCGTCACCGCCAACGGCACGGTTACCGGCAGCAGTGGCGACGGCATCTATGCGCAGAGCGCCGGCGGCCCGCTCGCCATCACCGTCGCCGCCACAGGCACCGTGAGCAGCACTGGCGCCGCCGCCATCGAGACCAAAGGTGCCGCGGCGACGGTGACGGTGGCCGGCACGGTGAACGGCGGGGGCGGCGGCGCCATCAAGTTCGACCAGGCGGGCGTCTTCGCCAACCGCCTCGAACTAGTGACCGGCGCCGTCGTCAACGGCAACGTGCTCGGCGGCCCCGGCACCGATACATTGGGGCTGAGCGGCAGCGGCACGGGAGGCTTCAATGTCGCCCAGCTCTCCTCGTTCGAGGCCGGCGCGAAGACCGGCAGCGGTAGCTGGACGCTTACCGGCGCCAATACCGGCATCACCGCGTTCTCGGTCGGCGGCGGCACGCTGTTCGTCAACGGCAGCCTGAGCAACGCGGCTTTCACGGTGAACGGCGGCACGCTCGGCGGCACCGGCACCGTAGGCAACACGCAGATCAATGCGGGCGGCACCTTCGCGCCGGGCTCCGGCTCGCCCGGCTCGTCGATGACGGTGAACGGCACGCTCGGGTTTAATTCGGCTGCGACTTATGCGGTCCATCTCGATTCGGCCACGTCGTCGTTCGCCAGCGTCACCGGCACTGCGACGCTCGGCAGCGCGACGGTGAACGCGATCTTCGCCAACGGCATCTCCCAGCGCTACACCATCCTTACCGCCGGCACGCGGAGCGGCACCTTCGGCACGCTGACCAACACCAATCTGCCCACCAACTTTCATGACACGCTCAGTTACGACGCCACCCACGCCTATCTCAATCTGACGCTGGCCTTTCAACCGCCGGGCGGCCTCAACGACAATCAGCAGGCCGTCGCCGATACGCTGACCAACTTCTTCAACAGCAACGGCAGCATCCCGGCGGTGTTCGGCTCATTGAATGCCAACGGCCTGTCCCAGGT
Organism: uncultured Alphaproteobacteria bacterium; assembly: GCA_963721275.1. Lineage (GTDB taxonomy): Bacteria > Pseudomonadota > Alphaproteobacteria > Rhizobiales > Xanthobacteraceae > Bradyrhizobium. Next base: position 269,454 of record CAVRIQ010000012.1, read on the forward strand.
GTCGGGCGAGTCCGCGACCGGTTCGCAGCAGACCACATTCAATGCGATGGGCCTGTTCATGGGCCTGCTCACCGATCCCTTTATCGACGGCCGCGGCGATGGCCCAGGCGCTGGCGGCGGCACGAGTACCGCTACCGGTTACGCTTCGACGCAAAAGCCTGCTGCCGCGCGCGACGCCTATGCGATGTTCACCAAGGCGCCGCCGGCCGTCATCCCCTTCGCGCAGCGCTGGAGCGTGTGGGCGGCGGGGTATGGCGGCTCTCAGACGACGGACGGCAATGCTGCGCTCGGCTCCAACACCGCGACCTCACGCATTGCCGGCATGGCGGTGGGCGCCGACTATCGTATCTCGCCGTTCACGATCGCGGGCTTCGCGCTGGCCGGCGGCGGCACCAATTTCAGTGTCAACACGCTGGGCAGTGGCCGCTCCGACCTGTTCCAGGCCGGCGCCTTCATTCGCCACACCGTTGGGCCGGCCTATCTCTCCGGCCGCGCTGGCCTATGGCTGGCAGGACATCACCACCAATCGCACCGTGACGGTCATCGGCGTCGATCAATTGCGCGCGGAGTTCAAGGCCAACGCCTGGTCGGGCCGCGTCGAGGGCGGCTATCGTTTCGTTTCGCCTTGGATCGGCGGTATCGGCCTCACGCCTTATGCCGCCGGCCAGTTCACCACCTTCGACCTGCCGGCCTACGCCGAGCAGGCGGTGGCGGGCGCCAACACCTTCGCGCTGGCCTACGGCTCGAAAAGCGTGACCGACACGCGCAGCGAACTCGGCCTGCGCACCGACAAATCCTTCGCGATGCCGAATGGCATCTTCACGCTGCGTACCCGTTTTGCCTGGGCGCACGACTTCAATCCGGATCGCGCCATCGGCGCGACCTTCCAGACGCTGCCCGGCGCGAGCTTCGTCGTGAACGGCGCACGGCAAGCGAGCGACTCCGCGCTGACGACCGCCTCAGCCGAAATGAAATGGATGAATGGCTGGTCCGCGGCTGCAACGTTCGAGGGCGAGTTCTCCAACGTCACCCGCAGCTATGCCGGCAAGGGTGTCCTGCGATATACGTGGTGAGCAGGCGGATCGGCGAATTCCGGTATTGGCACGCAACGGACCTGCAGTCTTGTCCGAGTTAAGTCCGGTCTCGGGGGCATAGCTGAAGTCGCGTTCCCGGGCCGTCGGGGCCGAGTTTGACCCACACCGGACCTTGGGTCGCAGCGTCGAGGTCGATTGTTTGCCCTTTCTCACTCACCGCCCCGTCGCAAAGTGCTAGGCTTAAGCAATCGCAAATGGCGGCATTTCCTCCGGGAGCTCGGACGATGTCATCAACGGTACTTAGAGAGTTCTGCGAGGCTGACGCGCAAGAAATCAATCGCCTCGCGGTCACTGCGTTTGAGGAGTTCGGCTGTAACTATTCTGATTGGCCGGCGCTTGCGGCATTTTATGGAAAAATGTCTGACCTCGCAAAGAGTGGGGAGATAGTGGTAGCCGAGATTGCTGCAAACATTGTAGGTGCAGTCGCTTACATACCGCCGCACCGGGGGAAGCCAGCCTATTTTGACCAGGCTTGGCCCGTCATTCGGTCCCTGGTCGTGGACCCCAAGAGTAGAGGGGTTGGTGTTGGTCGGGCGCTAACGCAGGAATGCATCAAGCGAGCAAGACGGGATAGATCTCCAGTCATTGCCCTTCACACAAGTGCGATATTGAAGGTAGCCTTTGCGATGTATCTCCGGATGGGCTTCGAATGGCATCACGATGCGCCTGCTGTCTACGGAGTACCGTATGCTGTCTATCTCAAGAGGCTGTTGCCTTGAGGTTGCACGCACAGTCCAGTTTTCTCGCGCGCCGATTGTAGTGAAATGAGACTTCCCATCGGAGCACGACGCGCTCCAAGTGAGGGTTACCGCGATAGCGGTTTAGTGCAATCGCGCGTTTCGCGACGCCTTGATCGCGAGTAGGCATCACTTCCGCTATTGGCACCAAACGGACCTGTGCGTGTAGGCTGATAATGTCTGCTATCCGTGGTGGAGCGGACATGCCGCACCGGCGGGTTGAGGTCTCAGTTTGACCCGAAACCGACGTCAGTCAGTAGAGTGACGAGGGGCGGCTAGTCTTGTAGAGGGGTGAATACAATTGGGAGGTGTTTATGAAGGCTGCATTATTGGTGGTTGACGTTCAAAAGAGCTTTTCTCCTCCGACGTGGCTCACGGATCAAATCAATGTCTTGCTTCCGAACATGATGTCAGTAGCGACCGTTGAGCGCCACGACGAATCCGAAGTCCCGTTTCAAAAGCAGCTTGGCTGGAACCCCGGCGCGTCCGACGACTGTCTTGTTGATGTAGAATGCGTGTTTATCAAGCATGGCTATTTGCCTCCACCGCAACTTGTATCCTATCTGCGAACCCAAGCGGTTGATCGCGTCTTTGTTTGCGGCCTTCAGGCTGAGACATGCGTCCTCGCGGCAGGCTTTGCGCTATTTGATGCTGGTCTCCAACCGACGATCGTTGCGGACACGGTGGTGGGTTCGTCACTAGACCCTAGTGGGGCGCTAGGCGTTCGGCTCTGGCGGCATCATTTCGGGAGTGTCGCAGAGAGCTGTCTTCAAGTGCTCAACGAGCGAGCTTGATGTGGACGTGCCGCCACTTCCGAGTTCTGGCACTTTCGGACATGGCGCAATGTCCGACTCGAGTTCGTTATGCGCACCAAAGCGGACGTTCGCTAACGTCTCTGGTTTTATGGGATCACTCCTTGGAGCGCGATGAGATCAGGCTGGGGTCTTTTTTTCTCCTGTCCCGGACGCAGCGCAGCAAGAGTGCTGCGAGCCGGGGTCCGTTCTACTTTGCATGGGGTTGTTTTCGCGATATTTTGTCCGGCCCTGCCGTGCACCGCCGAAGGGACGCTATGCCGGGTCCAGGACACGAGAAGTCCGGGAGAGAGAACAAAGCGCATAGCCGCTGCACCAATTCTCGGCTTGCATTTTCCGTCCTGTTGAGGCCGTAAGAGGGCCATGCTCTCTCCCGCCTCCGCCTCGTTCCGCGCCCATTATCAGGCCCTCGTTTCCTCCGGCGCGATCGAGCCCGACGCCGCGCAGGAGGAGGCCGCCGAGGCCCTGGCCGACCTCGAGCAGCGGCTTTCGAACTACAAGCCGTTCCGCAAGCAGGGCCTGCTCGGCCGGCTGTTTGCCGACAAGGACGAGCCGCCGCCGCGCGGCCTCTACATTCACGGCGAGGTCGGCCGCGGCAAGACCATGCTGATGGACCTGTTCTTCCAGCACAGTTCGGTCGCGCACAAGCGCCGCGCGCATTTCCACGAATTCATGGCCGAGGTGCATGAGCGGATCTACGGCTACCGCCAGAATATCACGCGCGGCGAGATCGCCGACGGCGACGTGATCGCGCTGACCGCGGCGGCGATCTTCGACGAGGCCTGGCTTTTGTGCTTCGACGAATTCCATGTCACCGACATCGCGGATGCGATGATCCTGGGGCGGCTGTTCAAGAAGCTGTTCGAACTCGGCACCGTGGTGGTGGCGACCTCCAACGTCGCGCCCGAGGATCTCTACAAGGGCGGGCTGAACCGGGCGCTGTTCGTGCCCTTCATCGCGCAGATATCCGATCACATGGAGGTGCTGCGGCTCGATGCCCGCACCGATTTCCGGCTGGAAAAGCTCGCGGGCGTGAAGATGTGGCTGGTGCCGGCGGACGGCGCCGCCGACGCCGCGCTCGACAAGGCCTGGGCCAGCATGACCGGCAATGCCAGGTGCAGGCCGCGCGATATTTCGATCAAGGGCCGCATCCTGCACGTGCCGTGCTCGGCGGACGGCGTCGCGCGATTTTCCTTCATGGATCTGTGCGAAAAGCCGCTCGCGGCGTCCGATTACCTGCGGCTCGCGCACGACTATCATACCATCATGGTCGACCGCATTCCTGTGATGGACTACCCCGCGCGCAACGCCGCCAGGCGCTTCATCACGCTGATCGACACGCTCTATGACAACGCGGTGAAGCTGATGGCCACCGCCGAGGCCGATCCGCTGTCGCTGTACCTGGCCGCCGACGGCCATGAGGCGAACGAGTTCAAGCGGACCTCGTCGCGGCTGATCGAGATGAGTTCGGAATCCTACCTGGCGCTGCCGCACGGCCGCAAGGATTCCGCGGCCAGCGGGTCGAGTACGGGGTTGGTCGAAACCTAGCCGTATTGCGGGTTCGCGCAAGGGCGCCGGAATGACGAAGGTCGGATGATCGAAATCAAGGCAGGGTCGACAATTGAGCATACCCTGACTTGAACGGGTCGGTCGAAAGGGATAACCAGCCGTCCAGCTTCCTTCCTATCCTCCTGCTTGACCTTCAAAGGACAGATTTCCCATGGCGCGCGACAAGATTGCTTTGATTGGCTCCGGCCAGATCGGCGGCACGTTGGCTCACCTCATCGGCTTGAAGGAGCTCGGCGACGTCGTGATGTTCGACATCGCCGAGGGCGTGCCGCAGGGCAAATCGCTCGATATCGCGCAATCTTCCCCGGTCGACGGTTTCGACGCGCATTTCACCGGCGCCAATTCCTATGAGGCGCTGGACAACGCCAAGGTCTGCATCGTCACCGCCGGCGTGCCGCGCAAGCCCGGCATGAGCCGCGACGATCTGCTCAGCATCAATCTCAAGGTCATGGAGCAGGTCGGCGCCGGCATCAAGAAATACGCGCCCGATGCCTTCGTCATCTGCATCACCAACCCGCTCGACGCCATGGTGTGGGCGCTGCAGAAGGCCTCCGGGATGCCGCACAAGAAGGTGGTGGGCATGGCGGGCGTGCTGGATTCCTCGCGCTTCCGCTATTTCCTCGCCGACGAATTCAACGTCTCGGTCGAAGACGTCACCGCCTTCGTGCTGGGCGGTCACGGCGACACCATGGTGCCGCTGGTGCGCTATTCCACGGTGGCCGGCATTCCCTTGCCCGATCTGGTCAAGATGGGCTGGACCTCGCAGGCGCGGATCGACGAGATCGTCGATCGTACCCGCAATGGCGGCGCCGAGATCGTCAACCTCCTGAAGACCGGTTCGGCGTTCTATGCGCCGGCCGCCTCCGCGGTGGCGATGGCCGAGAGCTATCTCCGGGACAAGAAGCGCGTGCTGCCCTGCGCCGCCTACCTCAACGGCGAATACGGCGTGAAGGACATGTATGTCGGCGTGCCCGTGGTGATCGGATCGAAGGGCGTCGAGCGCATTGTCGAGATCGAGCTGGCCGGCAAGGACCGCGAAGCGTTCGACAAGTCGGTCGGCGCGGTGCAGGGTCTGGTCGATGCCTGCAAGAAAATCGCGCCAGATCTGCTAGGCCGCTGATTTCACTTGGTTTTAGAGCCCCCTCAAGGGGGTTCGCAAGCGATTTGAATCGATCCGTGGTATATGGTATGCCAGTTGCAAAACCGGTGTGAACTCCAAAATTCACCGCACGAGGGTTCGGGAAACGTCCAGATGAACATCCATGAATACCAGGCCAAGTCGCTGCTGCACGAATTCGGCGTGCCGATCTCGAAGGGCGTGCCGGTGCTGCGGCCGGCCGATTCCGACGCTGCCGCAAAAGCGCTTCCCGGTCCGATCTGGGTGGTGAAGAGCCAGATCCACGCCGGCGGCCGCGGCAAGGGCAAGTTCAAGGAGGCCAGCGCCGGCGACAAGGGCGGCGTGCGCATCGCCAAGTCGGTCGCCGAGGTCAATGACTACGTCAAGCAGATGCTCGGCGCGACGCTGGTCACGGTGCAGACCGGGCCACAGGGCAAGCAGGTCAACCGGATCTACATCGAGGAAGGCTCCGACATCGACAAGGAGTTTTACCTGTCGATCCTGGTCGATCGCGAAACCTCCGAAGTGTCGTTCGTGGTCTCCACCGAAGGCGGCGTCAATATCGAGGACGTCGCGCACAATTCGCCGGAAAAGATCGTGACCTTCTCGGTCGATCCGGCCACCGGCATCATGGCCCACCACGGCCGCACCGTTGCGAAAGCGCTGAAACTGTCAGGCGATCTCGCCAAGCAGGCGGAAAGGCTAGTGGCGCAGCTCTATAACGCCTTCGTCGCCAAAGACATGGCGATGCTGGAAATCAACCCGCTGGTCGTCACCAGGCAGGGCGAGTTGCGGGTGCTCGACGCCAAGGTGTCGTTCGACGACAACGCGCTGTTCCGCCACCCCGAGATCGTGGTGCTGCGCGACGAGACCGAAGAGGATGCCAAGGAGATCGAGGCGTCGAAATACGAATTGAACTACGTGACGCTGGACGGCACCATCGGCTGCATGGTCAACGGCGCCGGGCTTGCCATGGCGACGATGGACATCATCAAGCTCTACGGCATGGCGCCGGCGAACTTCCTCGATGTCGGCGGCAGCGCCAGCAAGGAAAAGGTCGCAGCGGCGTTCAAGATCATCACCGCCGATCCCAACGTGAAGGGTATCCTGGTCAACATCTTCGGCGGCATCATGAAATGCGACGTCATCGCCGAAGGCGTGGTCGCCGCGGTGAAGGAAGTCGGCCTGAAAGTGCCGCTGGTGGTGCGGCTCGAGGGCACCAATGTCGAGGCCGGCAAGAAGATCATCCGCGAAAGCGGCCTCAACGTGCTGCCCGCGGATAATCTCGACGACGCTGCGCAAAAAATCGTCAAGGCCGTCAAGGGAGGCTAGGCCATGCCCGAGGACCATCTCGCCGCACCGACGCCGCTCGAGGAGCACCGCAAGCTCGCGGCGTTCGCGGGCGAGTGGAGCGGTGAGGAGATGGTGTATCCCTCGCGCTGGACCGAAGGCGGCCCCGCCACCTCGCATGTGGTGGCCCGTATCGACCTCAACGGCTTCTATCTGATCCAGGACACCCGTCAGATGCGCGACGGCAAGGAAACCTTCGCGACCCACGGCGTGTTCACCTATGACCGCGAAGACCGGCTCTACAAACTGTTCTGGCACGATTCGCTCGGCTACTACCCGCCGTCGCCGGCCTCCGGCGGCTGGACCGGAACGCCCCTGACGCTTGTTCGCGGCTCGCTGCGCGGCAACGCACGCCATGTCTACGAAGTCATCGACGACAACAGCTATTCCATGAAAATCCAGTTCTCGCCTGACGCGGAAGGGTGGGCCGACGTGCTCACCGGCGTCTACCGGCGGATCCACTGACCCCTCGACCTACCGTCTCGCGAAAGCAATCCCAACCATGTCCATCCTGATCGGCAAGAATACCAAAGTCATCTGCCAGGTTTTACCTAGAACGGCACGTTCCACTCGGAGGCTGTGATCGCCTATGGCACCAAGATGGTCGGCGGTACCTCGCGGCAAAGGGGGTGCTACGCATTTCGGCCTGCCGGTGTTCGACACCGTGGCCGAGGGCCTCGCGAGCAGACCGGCGCCGACGCATCCGTGATCTACGTGCCGCCGCCGGGAGCGGCGGACGCGATCTGCGAGGCGATCGACGCCGAAATTCCGCTGATCGTTTGCATCACCGAGGGCATTCCGGTGCTCGACATGGTCCGGGTGAAGCGCTCGCTTTCGGGATCGAAGTCGCGGCTGATCGGCCGAACTGCCCGGGGGTGATGACCAGGCGAAGGCAAGATCGGCATCATGCCGGCGAGATTCAAGCCCGGCAATGTCGGCATCGTCTCGCGGTCGGGCACGCTGACCTATGAGGCGGTGTTCCAGACCTCCCAGGAGGGCCTCGTCCAGACCACCGCGGTCGGCATCGGCGGCGATCCGGTCAAGGGCACCGAATTCATCGACGTGCGGCAGCGTTCCTGGCCGACCCCAAGACCACCTCGATCGTCATGATCGGCGAACTGGCGGTTCGGCCGAGCAGGAGGGCCGCCGAGTTCCTCGAAGGACTTCGAGGCCAGGCGCGGCCGCAAGAAGCCGATGGTCGGCTTTATCGCCGGCGTCACCGCCCCTCCCGGCCGCTGCATGGGCCATGCCGGTGCGATCATTTCCGGCGGCAAGGGCGACGCCGGTTCCAAGACCGCGGCGATGGAATTGGCCGGATTTACGGTCTCGCCGTCGCCAGCGGGGCTCGGCCACAATCTTGCCGAAAAATTGAGGGGTTAATTGATTCTTTCGTTCTTTTCGGCGCGAACATTCATTTGAAATAGGGTAGGCCTTCTATCACGCTTATCCGGCGTCCTATGGCTGTTGCGCCGTTTTCCATGCGCTAACGAAATCGCCAGCGAACGCTAATCATGTCTCGCCAAGACGCGAACGCCGCCTTGCCCTTCCCCTTGTTTTGCAGGGCACAAACGCCACCTATATCGACGAAAATCTACGCCCGCTACGAACAGGACCCGTTTGGTCCGGACGCCCAGCTGGCGTTCTTCAAGAGCCTGAAGGATATCCTCGTGGATGTTCCTGAGAATGCCGAGGGCGACCTGGGTCGTCGTGGCCGCTGACGTCGCGCGACGAACTGACCTCCGCGCTCGACGGCAACTGGGCGGAAGTCAATTGGCTGCAACAGTTCAAGGAGCGCCCGCCAAGGCGCAGGTGAAAGGCGCCAGCTGACGGCGGCCTACATCCATCAGGCGACGCGGGATTTCGTCGCGCCGACGATCAGGGCCTACCGCATGCGCGGCCACTTCCACGCCAAGCTCGACCCGCTCGGGATCGAGTGCTCGCCGCGCAATCGCTGAGGAACTCGATCCCGCGCTCCTACGGCTTCCAGGAGACCGATTTCGACCTGAAGATCTTCCTCGATCACGTGCTCGGCCTCGAAGATGGACGTTGCGCGAGATCGTAGCGATCTGCGAGCGCACCTACTGCCAGACGCTCGGCGTCGAATTCATGCACATCACCAACGCCGCGCAGAAGGCCTGGATCGAGGAGCGCATCGAGGGTCCGGACAAGGAAATCAGCTTCACCCTGCGCAGGCCGGCGCGCCATCTTGATGAAGCTGGTCGAGGCCGAAGGCTTCGAAGAAATTCTGCGACATCAAATTCACCGGGACCAAGCGGTTCGGTCTGGATGGCGGCGAATTGCTCGATTCCGGCGCTCGAGCAGATCATCAAGCGCGGCGGCAACTTCGGCGGCGCAAGGAAATCGTGGTCGGCATGCCGCACCGCGGCCGCCTCAACGTGCTGACGCAGGTGATGGGCAAGCCGCACCGCGCGCTGTTCCACGAATTCAAGGGCGGCTCGGCCAACCCCGACGCGGTCGAGGGCTCGGGCGACGTCAAATACCATCTCGGCGCTTCGTCGGACCGCGAGTTCGACAACAACCGCATCCACCTGTCGCTCACCGCCAACCCGTCACATCTGGAGATCGTCGATCCCGTGGTGCTCGGCAAGGGCGCGCGCCAAGCAGGATCAGCATGGCGATCTGCTCTGGACATGGTGCATCCGCGCTGCCGCTTCTGAATGCACGGCGACGCCGCGTTCGCGGGGCAGGGCGTGGTGGCCGAATGCTTCGGTCTGTCCGACTTGAAGGGCTATCGCACCGGCGGTTCGGTGCATTTCATCGTCAACAATCAGATCGGCTTCACCACCTATACCGCGCTATTCGCGCTCCTCGCCCTACCCCTCGGACGTGGCGAAGACGATCGACGCGCCGATCTTCCACGTGAACGGCGACGATCCGGAAGCCGTGGTGTTCGCGGCCAAGGTCGCGAATCCAATTCCGGCAAGAACCCACAAGCCCGTCGTGATCGACATGTTCTGGTGATCGCAGGCATGGCCACAACGAAGGCGACGAGCCGGCGTT